>NZ_JBQGAE010000001.1:0-1045254 GCF_056542645.1 Ruegeria sp. AB5 | reverse complement strand
TCTGGGACACCATGTTGTCCGTATTGCCGTTTGGGACTTGGTCAGCGGAAACCATCAGGGCCAGCAGCCGCGTGCGCTGCGCAAACAGGCCGGACACAAGACTGCATCTGACAGACGCTCATTTCAGCTCAAAAAATGTCTTGCTATGCAGGAGACATCCACAAAAGACATTCGTCGCGGATGCAAAACTACTCTGACGCTAAACTCAACTAAAGACGTCTTTCCTGTCTCGGACGCGCCCGTGAACACCACGATCAGTTGTTGCGGGAGGTCTCAACTGAGATTGTTCTAACACGCAGCGCAGATTAGGAGATTCTTCACCTCAGATCGCCTCGCTCCTTCCGGCCGCCTGATCCAGAATCCAGTCAACGTCGCGCAGAAAGTCGTCGATTGTCAGGGGATTGTTTTCTCTACTGGAGGCCGAAAGAACGAAGCCATGAGCATAATCGATCAGGTGGTGAACCAGGATATTGCCACCGTCGCTGTTCTTCGGCTGGTCCGTGCTGGCCTTCAAGTCCGCCGCCACACGGGCGAGGTCCGCGCTCATGAGCGTCACATCACTCAAAATCGCGCGCAAAAGATTGGCGTTCTTCAACACATATCCGTAGTAGGTCGCCAGTATGTTGCGGGCCCGTTTGCCCGGGGACTTCTCCTCGATGCCGTCCACGACCTCTCTGAAGGTAAGCTCCACCAGATCGGTCAAAAGCTGTTTCTTATTGCCGGCGTGATAGGTAACGGCCATTGGGGCAACGCCCAGCTATTCAGCCAGCACACGAAAAGACAGCCCGTCAACGCCGCCTTTCTGAACGATCAGCAATGCCGCTCTCAGGATCACTTGCTTTGACAGGTGTTGCGACGGCTTTGTCGGCCGTCCAACGGGTGCGACCTTGGTCACAGTTTCACCTTGTATTCAAGATCCACCAAGCCGGACGGGAAAGGGGTCGAGGACACAAGCTCCAGATCGATGTCCGTGTCATTGGAGCCAAATATCCGGATACCTTCGCCAAGAAGGATCGGCACGATGGATATTTTCATGTCCTCGATAAGCCCTGCCTGAATGAAGGACCGAATGACCGCGCCGCCATCGACATATGCCCGTTTCAAACCGCGCTTCTCCAACGAATCCATCAGGGCCTTGGGCTCAAGTGTTGAAACCTCGACCTTGTCGCGCAGATCCCCGGGAATTTCTGCGTCAGTCATTGTGCGGCTCATCACGATGCAGGGAATGGTATAGGGCCACTCCCCGAACTCCAGAACGGTGCGAAGCGATCCCGATCCCATAATGATCACATCCATGCGGTCCTGAAACGCGGCAAAGCCGTGATCTTCGCTCTGTGTCGCTTGCTTATTCAGCCAGTCAAGCGCGTGATCGGGTCTTGCAACAAATCCATCGAGGCTCATGGCCATCATGATGTGTCCGGTTGTCATATCGGTGCCTCCGTGAATCGTATTTTTAAAGCGAAAATATAGTGCCCATGACGTTCAAACCGAATGTGGTCAGGATTGGGTTCTCAGCCAGGCCGTGAATGCAGCCACGGCGTCCGTTACAACGGTACCGTTCGGCTGAACCAGAAAATACCCATAGTCGGGCAGTTCAATATCGGACGACCGGAATAGCAGTTGCGCCTCCAGTTCGGCCGACACAAGGTCATCCATCAAAGCAATCCCTTGCCCGTCGATGACAGCCTGCACGCGAACATTGGGGTCGGGAACGATCAGCACATCTTGACGCGTCTGCTGGGGCAGACCTGCGGCGGTCAGCCAATCGGACCAGGCATTGCTGTCGTCCCGGTCTCTGAGCAATGTGAGCTGTGATATCGCAACGCCCATTCCCAACGCCTCAACTTTTTGCGCCACAGAAGAGTTTCCGACGGGATAGGGCGGCAAGGACATAAAGCGGGTCACCACGCCTTCCCCCCAATCTCCATTCCCCCACCTGATTGCCAGATCAACATGCTGCATTTCCTGCTCAGAAAACTGGATCATCGGCTGAATGCGCAGCTGCACGTCCGGGTGGCGCTGCATAAAGGTCATCAGACGCGGGGATAGCCATCGCGCCGCGAAATAGGTCGACACTCCAACAGTCAGGGATCGTGATACGCGCCCCTTCATCTCCAGAATATCAGCTTCGATTTCCTGATAACGGGTCCGGCAAGCCGCCAGAAGCTTCAACCCTTCATCCGTTAGGGCAACGCCGCGTGTCGTGCGGCGGAACAGGGCCATCCCCAGATCAGCTTCAAGCGTCTTGATCTGATAGCTAATCGCACCCTTGGTCATGTTCAGCGCTGCGGCAGCGTCCGAGAAACTGGAATGCTGGGCGATCTCGGCGAACAACCTAAGAAGGTCATGATGGCGAAAGTGTCGGCGCATATCAATTTTGTACAAAATTTTTGAACGCAATGGCCAAAAATTTTCGGTTCCCAACTGCGCGGGAAACGCCAATCCTGCCGGGGAACAAATGAATCGGAGTTACGCCTTTGGGTTCTTTGAACACCACCACGGACATCTCGAAACCGGCAGTGCGTCGCAGCCGCTCCCGTCGTGATCGACCGTCATGTGGTGACACAGTGTTCGCAGGCGCTCCATTCACGACGAGAAAAATTCCTGCGTACGCGATGCTGAACGTTGCGGCTTTGGCGGGGATCGAGGATCAGGCGGACTGGATTCTAAGCAAGATAGGCGTCGAATTCCGCGGGGATCAAGAAGCGCTCGAATTGTTTGCCGCGTCCGGCGCTCGTGTCGACGGGGAGCGCGTCCGTTTTGAACCGGGCCATGCGCGCGCGCTTTGCTCAACGGCCCCGTCGGAGTTCAAATTGCACGGCCGGGATCCGGCCAGAACCGTGAACCTGGGCGGTGACAACGTTGTTCTGATGCCGGGATACGGGTCGCCCTTTGTCACTGATCTGACCAATGGCAGGCGATACGCCACGCTTGAAGATTTCCGGAACTTCGTAAAACTTACCTACTGCACCTCCGCCTTGCATCATTCCGGCGGCACGGTGGTCGAACCAACGGATGTGCCGGTGAACAAGCGGCATCTGGACATGTTGTTGGCACACCTCACCCTGTCGACCAAACCCTTCATGGGGTCGGTCACTGCACCTGACCGCGCGCAGGATAGCATCAATATGGCACGACTGGTGTTTGGGTGCGATGAAATGGAGCGCAACGCGGTGATGCAGGCCAATATCAACGTCAACTCTCCGCTGGTGTTCGATGACACCATGTCCTCCGTGCTCCGCATCTATGCCAAAGCAAACCAGTGCGTTAGCGTTTCTCCGGCAGTTTTCGCTGGGGCCATGGGGCCGCTCTCGCCTGCGGCAGTGGCGGCCCAAACGCTGGCCGAAGCCATGGTCGGCATCGCCCTGGCACAGCTTGTCCACCCCGGGTGCCCGGTGGTTATGGGGTCGTTTCATTCCAGCATGAACCTGCGCACGGGCGCACTGACCTTTGGATCGGCAGAAGCGAATATGGTCACCATGGCGCTGTCGCAACTGGGGCGCCGGCTTGGCGTTCCGGTGCGCTCTGGCGGTGGACAGATCACCGCATCCAACGCCCCGGACGGACAAGCGATGCAGGACAGTACGGGGGCCATGTGGTCCACCCTTTTGTCCGGCGCACATCAGGTCTGGCATGCGGCGGGCTGGCTGGAAGGCGGGTTGGTCATGTCCTACGAGAAATTCATCATGGACGTCGATCATTGCGGCGCGATGCTGAAACTTTTGCAGGGTTTTGACGTCGACGACGAGGCTTTCGGTCGAGATGCCTATCTCGAGACCGGCCCGGGCGAGAATTTCCTCTCGACCAGCCACACGCTGCGCCACTACAGAGCTGCGAATTTTGAACCGCAAATCCCGGATGCCGGTCCTTTCGAGACCTGGACAGAGAACGGCGCGCTCACGTCAGACCAACGCGCCACAGCGCGGTGGCGCCAGGTGATGGACAACTATCAACAGCCCGAAATGAACCCTGGCACCAAAGCAGCGCTTGAAGACTTCGTGTCTGAACGCAAGGCAAGCATGCCGGATGAATGGTACTAGAAGGGGGGACCAATGACCGAAGAACTCAGCCGCACATCCGCTCTTGCATCGCGCCATACCGCGCTTGGCTCTGGGTTGGAGGTCTGGAACGGCATGGGCACGGCCTGGACCTACAACACGGACCCCAATGATGAACATGATGCGATCCGTGAACGGGCGGGCATGTTCGACATGTCGCCGTTGAAGAAAGTATTCGTGCGGGGCGTTGATGCCCAGGCGGTTTTGGATTACCTGACCACGCGGGAATTGTCCAAAGTCTGCCCAGGCAAGGCAGCCTACCTCTGCGTTCTGACCGATGAAGGTGGTATCGCCGACGATGCCATCGTGTCGAACAATGGCGGCGACGAATGGATGATCGTGCACGGGTCCGGCGATACCATGGCGCTTCTTGAGGCTTCGGCAGCGGGTCGCGACGTTCAGATCGACTTCACTGACGATCTGCATGACCTTTCGGTGCAGGGCCCTGCCTCGCTGGAAATCCTGAATGCCCATACAGATATCGACCTGGCCGAACTGACCTATTTCAATCACGTACCGGCTACACTTTTTGGCCATCCCTGCCGCATCTCGCGTACGGGTTATTCCGGCGAACGCGGCTACGAGATATTCGCAGACGGGACAGTGATTACGGATATCTGGGACAATCTCGTGCAGGAGGGTGTCATGCCCTGTTCCTTTACTGCTCTGGACAAGGTGCGTATCGAAGCCGGGCTGTTGTTTTACGGCTATGACATGACCGAGGCGAATACCCCATGGGAGGTCGGCCTCGACTTCACCGTCAGCACAACCAAGGCCGACTATCGCGGAAAAGCGGCCGTCGTGGCGGCAAAGGGGGCCGAAAAAGTAAATAATGTTTGTCTGGAAATCGACCACACCGACATGGTCGATGGCGGTGAAACGCTTTTGTTGGATGGCAAAACCGTCGGCGTGATAAACAGCCCCTGCTACTCACGCCGGATGGAAAAATCCCTTGCCCTTGCGCATGTTGTTCCAGGGCTAGCCGTTGGAACGGCCCTCTCCGTGGCAGGCGAGGGCATGAACACGCAAGCAACCATCGCAGCAAGCCCAATCTACGATCCAAAGAAAATTCGTACCCACGAGTAGGTCGATCGTTGCGAATTGCTGTAGAGCCGGCCCACAAAAGTCATTCATCGCAGTCACTGGTGTCGCACCGCGGCACTGCACCAGATCGGCCATTCGCTGCGGGTGCAAAATCCTAAACAGTTAAACTCACGATCTGCGGACTTTGCTGCAGTCGAAATCTGCTGCGTAAAGGATTTCTTTACGCGGTTAGCTGTCACACCCATTGTGACGTCGCCACATCTCTAGGTCATGACCTTCAGGAATATTTGCGCAGGGATCATTGGTGTAGCCACGCAGGTCGTTGTATCGTGCAACTTGCTGGGCGCTCAGGACTTCCAGCGTCTCAAGATGACGCGACAAATGCACGAAGCGAAGGTTGCTACGCGCTTGACCGGCTGCACTAACCAAAGTCTCCAACTTGGCAGCATCAACCCCTCGGTTTGAGAAAGCTGTATCCAAAGCGCGTTCTGCTGAGATGAAAACCGCTCCCGCGGCAATGGCTTCGGCTTGCATTGCCCAGAAGATGTCCTCTACGCGTGCGCGTTGCTCCGATGACAAGCTCAGTTCTTCGGCAAGCCCCAAAACGTGGGCAGGACCCGGATGCCCGTTCAACTCGGCGGCCAACGCAAAACCCCATCCGCGACCTGCTTCGAGCTCAGCAATATCACTCTCTGACAGGGTGGCGATGTCCCGGGATTCCAGCCCCGCGTAAGGTGTGTGGCTGTCATCGGCAAGAACGGGGATGCTCAACACTGACGCCGCGAACCCAATAAAAACATTTCTTCTCATGATCAGATACCTTTTTCATAGGACTTCTCATGGCGCGCGCCGCTCACACATGATTATGATCATGTCATGGACGATTTTTTGAAAGCGCTTTTTGACCGTGCGGAACCAATGGAAGCGGAAGCTGGCGCTTATCTGTTTCACGCGGCCGACCCGGTGCGCTTTGTACATCTCATTGAGAAAGGGCGCATTCATCTGGAACGAACGCAGATCAGTGGCCAAGTCATGTGTTTTCAAAGAGCGCGTCCGGGTGACATCCTCGCAGAGGCGTCAATCTACGCTGCGGCCTATCACTGCGACGCCAAGGTTGTCGAACCAGCGCGCCTGAAAAAGCTCAGCGTTGAGCGTCTGATGGAAACGCTGGAGGCTGATCCAGAGACGTCCATGGCTTGGGCCGCACATTTAGCACGGATGGTGCAGACGACCCGCCTCCTTGCTGAAATCAGAGGTATGAAGACAGTCCAACAACGTCTCGATGCCTGGATTGATCACAACGGTGCACTGCCCGCGAAGGGGCATTGGCAAACCGTGGCGCAAGAACTGGCGGTAGCGCCAGAGGCTCTCTATCGAGAAATCGCACGACGCCGCAGCGAGCAGCGGTCCGAAAACCGCAACAGCTAGCGCTGCGCATCGTCCTGCGCCGTAACGGCTGCCTGATGCGCGCGCTCCCGGTCCGGCCACTGCGTCTTGATCCATTCTAGGACGTCGCGCAGTTCATCCTCGGAATAGGTGTCTGCGAAGCCCGGCATGTTGCTTTCATAGCCTCTGCCGATGACCGCGGCTGTGCCACGCAAGGTGATGTCCAAAAGCACCTGGTCGGAGTGGTGCCACGTATGCCCCGACGCATCATGCGGTGGCGCTGGCAGCCTGCCATCCGGCCCGGGGGATCGCCAGTTCGGCTCGCCTTGCAGATTTTCGCCATGGCAGGCGGCACAAGCCTCGGCGTAGATCGCTTCTCCGCGGGCAAGGTTCGGTTGATCGCTCACAACAACCGGTGTCGGCCCACCCATCAGAAGTATTCCGGAGAGTGCTGCCAGCGACACTACAGCGCCAGACAACATGATCCATTTCCTCATTCAGCGGATACCTCTCACTGTGTTTAAGGTTTTGTACATCCGGGCTCGGCGGTCACGGTATTTGCCCCCATGACGTTTTGAATCCTGACTACCGTTCGTGATGCGGCCTCCGGTTACTGGAAGGTCAAGCGGGATTTTGCTATTGACCTTCCAGTAACCGGAGGCTGCACAACCAAATCCCAGAGGTCTCTGTACCATGAATTTCGGCGAATTCCCCGTCAGCGATCTGCCTGCACATACGACCGGCGCTGTGGTGCCCAATTAAAAAGGAAGCTTCAAAATTGAGATGCTTATTCACTACCATTGCCATCCTCCTATCTCTGAGCGGGGCGGTTGTCGCGCATTCCGAAAAGCAGGGCACGACACCGGTGCACGGCGCACAATTGACCGAAACGCCAGAAATGATCCACATGGTCTTCGATGACCCGATGCGCATCACCATGGTGCGACTGGTTGATGCTGAAGGCTCCGAGATGCCCATGGAGCGCGAAACCGGGCTGGAGCCAACACTTGAGTTCCACGCCGAACCAGAACCACTGGCACCGGGAAATTATACTGTGGAGTGGCGCGGGCTGGCCTCGGACGGTCATGCCATGCAAGGCAGCTTCTCCTTTGAGTTGACGAACTGACCCGCGGTGCTGGCTATCCTCGCCACTCCCGACACCGTCACATGGCTGTCGATCATCGTGAAGGCGTTTGCCTATGCGGCAACGCTTGTTGCCGTCGGCAGTGTGTTGGTGGTCGTCTCCTTGCGATGCGTGAGTGAGAACGGACGCGCAGCCCTAGGTCGCACGGCGGTTTTTTCGTCGCTTGCAGCAGCCGTCTTTACCGGGCTGCGTCTTCCTGTGCGGGCCAGCTTCCTCATGGGCGGCACATGGGACGGTGCGGTAGATCCCATGATCCTCGGAATGGTGGCTGAGAGCCCGCTTGGGACAAGTGCGGCTGTGCGTCTTGCGGGGCTTGCGCTCATTTTCTGTATCCTGTGGCGCGCGCGGGCTGGCCACATCCTCGCACTTGTGGGCGCATTTCTTGCGTCCGCCTCCTTCGCGCTTCGCGGTCACGCGCTCGGCGAGCCGCAGGTGATCCTTGGCGCGCTAATCACCTTGCACATACTGTGCCTCGCTTTCTGGATCGGTGCCTTTGCGCCGCTCCTGCGTGCGACACGGCGCGACCCACCCGCAAGCGCGGGAGCATTGGCACATGAGTTCGGTCGCAAGGCGCTGTGGGTTGTCGGCCTGCTCGCTCTCGTGGGTGGGCTGGCCCTTATTCTTCTGGGTGCGGCGACACCATCCGCTCTGTCCAGTCCCTACGGCCAGATGTTTGCGATCAAGCTCGTTCTCTTTGTGGGTGTCCTGTCTCTGGCCGCGGTCAACAAACTGAAACTGACACCTGCACTTACGGCTTCGACGCCGGGCACGCGCAGGCGGCTCCGTCGATCAATTGGTTTTGAAGTAACGCTCGTGGCCGGTATCCTTATCACGACGGCAGCGCTCACCACTGTTACATCGCCACCCGGCGACGGAGTGAGCGAACAGGCATCATTGGATACGCGACCGGCTGCGTCGGCGCACCACACGTTTGGAGACGCTTCATGACACGTCTTAACCGCAGGCAATTCCATCAATCAGTCTTGGCGTCTGCAGCCGCTGCAACTCTGCCAACCTTTGCGAGCGCAGACGCCACGCCAATCCTAAACGCGCGGGTGGGCAGCGCGCGGCTTGCACCGCCCGAGTATCCGGAGACGCGTATATGGGGCTATGACGGGCTCAGCCCGGGTCCGCTCCTTCGCGCACGTCAAGGCGAACGGATGACGCGGGTATTCCAGAACGACTTGCCCCAAGCCTCGTCTGTGCACTGGCACGGGATCCGCATCGAAAACGCCATGGACGGCGTTGCCGGTCTGACCCAGCCTGCTGTCGAGCCAGGGGCGGATTTTCTCTACGACTTCACGTTGCCGGATGCAGGCACCTACTGGTACCACCCACACAATCGCACCTACGAACAGATGGCGCGTGGACTCTATGGTGCACTGATTGTCGATGAGGCAAACAGCGCGCCTGAGGTCGATCTTGACGAGGTGCTCTTGCTCGACGACTGGCGTCTGACGGATGAAGCCCAGATCGCCGACGGCTTTGGCAATATGCATGATTGGTCCCATGGCGGACGGATCGGCAATTGGATCACGGTGAATGGCGATGGGGCTTGGTCGCGAGAGGTTTCACGGTATTCGCGGATGCGCCTGCGTTTGGTCAACACGGCGAATGCGCGGATATTCTCGCTTGAAACTCAGGGCCTGGAAGGCTGGGTCGTGGCGCTTGATGGCATGCCGTTGGAGGCACCGCAGCCATTGAGACGACTCACCCTTGCGCCAGCGCAGCGGGCGGACCTTATCGTCGATGTGGTCGCCGACGAAGGCGAGGACGCATTCCTTGTGAGCTTCGAACGCGACGGCGGTTATGCCATCGCGGCCTTCCGGGTTGGTGGTGCAGCTCGACAGACGCGCCGCGCCGCGCCGGACGCTCTCCCACCAAATCCAGTGCCCGCACTTGGAGACCTTAAAGCCGCCCGACACGCGGACATGCGCATGGAAGGCGGCGCGATGGGCGGTATGCTTGGTGCGATGATGGGCGGTCGGATGTTGAATATGCGTGAACTGGCCGCCCAAGGTAAAGTCTGGGCCTTTAACGGCATGGCGGAAATGGGTGATACGCCGTTGATCGACGCCGACCTTGGCGAGACCGTGCGGATCAGCATGACCAATGACACCGCCTGGCCGCACGGGATGCATTTGCACGGACACCATTTCCGGCAGATCGCTGCGGATGGTTCCTTAGGCCCATTACGTGACACGATTTTGATGAACCGCGGCGAAACGGTCGAGATCGCCTTCGTCGCGGACAATCCCGGCGACTGGCTTTTGCATTGCCATATGCTTGAGCATTCCGCCGGAGGGATGATGACGTGGCTGCGCGTCTCATAACGCACGGCCCTAAGAACAACCGAGATGGGAGATACACCACATGGACCGCAGAAACTTCATCGTCATCAGCTTTGCCTCTGGCCTAAGCGCTGCGTCTATCGCTCGACCCGCGCTCGCAAATTCAGGCGAACTGGACGTCTTCAAAACACCGACATGCGGCTGTTGCTCGGCCTGGGTCGATCACATGGCCGGCGCGGGGTTCAATGTCACCGCCAGCGACGTCGATCAGGAAACGCTTTGGGCGATCAAGGATCGCGCAGGCGTTGCTCCCGCGCTGAGCTCATGCCATACCGCCTTCATCAACGGGTACTTCGTGGAGGGCCACGTGCCTGCCGGAGACGTCCAGCGGTTGCTGATGGTGCGCCCGGACGCGCTTGGCCTGACGGTGCCCGGCATGCCAATCGGTTCGCCGGGCATGGAAATGGGCGACCAACGCGATGCCTACGACACGTTGCTGGTTTTGCGCGATGGCTCAACCGAAGTATTTGAGAGCCATGCCTAAATTGGCTCCCTTCGGGACAGAAGAGACTGAAGTCTCTGGGTTTCCGCTCTTCTAGTCTAGTTGCCGCGTTCTGAGGCGACCCAGTTAATCCGATTCCCGCATTCGTCGCATTACTGCCGTTTATGCGAGGTGCAGCGTTTCAGACATTGGGCTGTCAGTTGACCTCGGAGGCGGCGCAGCAATACCCTGATATGGTGCGTCGTCAACGTCGTGTTGTCGTTGTGGAGGGCATGGCGGATCGGAGGATCAGTCATGGAAGCACCAAACCTACCAGCTATTCGCGCACTTCGTCCTGCATGGAACAAAGGCCGCATTGTCGGACAGAAGCGCCCTTTGAAGCCAAAGTATGTCTGGGCAATCCGTGTTCGCCTTGAATTGGTAGAAAACCATCGCGACCTCGCGCTATTCAACATGGCGATCGACAGCAAGCTGCGCGGCTGTGGCCTCGTGAAGATGAAAGTCGTCGACGTTATGGCATCGGGACAGATCAAGGAACGGGCTTCCGTATTCCAATGCAAAACGCAAAAACCGGTGCGCTTTGAAATATCCGATGTCACCAAGCCTCTGTCGAGCAGTGGATGGAGAATGAACTCATGGTCAGCTCAGGGTACCTTTGGCCGGGTCACTTTCATGAGCGTCTTCATATCTCAACTCGCCAGTATGGGCGGATCGTCCGGGATTGGGTCACTCCGATCGGACTAGAGGCGAGCACATACGGCACGCATTCGATGAGGCGCACAAGGGTGACCCAGATAAACAGGAAGACCGGTAACTTGCGGGCGGTTCAACTTCTGCTTGGGCACACCAAGATGGACAACACAGTCCGGTACCTAGGCGTCGAGCTTGAGGACCCGCTAGCGATCGCTGAGACCATTGAAATCTAGCAAATTCGGGTCGCCTTCAAGGACGGCGCATTCTGTTGAAAAACAACGTGTTGCAGGCGCGGAAAGTGCCTTCCAGAACGCGGCGCTGAGGCCTTTCCTATCAGGCTTTGCGCGTTTGCTGCGGTGCGGGAAAGATCTTGGCCAGTTTCCGGAGGTTTTGGGCGGTTGCGGCGAGGAGGAATTCATCATTTGCACCACATGGGCCACGTAATCGTAGGCGTCCCAGCCCGAGGATGCGTTTGAGGTGGGTGAAGAGCATCTCGACCTTCTTCCTGAGTTTCATCGAGATGTCGTACTGGCGGGGTTTTGCGATGTCATGAGCGACTTGACGGGCGTCTTCATGTTCTTCCCGGGTGATCTTGCGGACGTCTGCGTTTGGGCAGCAGTTGGCCTTGTATGGGCAGGCTTGGCAGGTCAGCTTTAGGGCGCGGTATCGCGCGACCCCTTTGCCGGTCGGCCCTCGGTTCGGGTCGGAGTAATTGCGGCGGAACTGCTTGAGTGCATGCCCTTCCGGGCAGATGTACTGATCGTTCTTGGCGTCCCAATCGAAGTCAGCTCGGGACCATGTGGCGTCGGGTCAGCCAGCTTTATCAAAGACCGGGATATGAGGTGCAATCTTGCGATCAACCAGCCAGCCCAGGAGCGGCCCGGTTCCGTAGGCGGTGTCCGCGATCAGGCATTCGGGGTGCAAATCAAACTTCGCCTTCACGCGGTTCAGCATGGTCTTGGTCGATCCAACTTCAGCTTGCCGGATCGACCTTGTCCCCTCGACATCCGTTGCCCAGCAGTCGTTTGCTCAGCAAACGATGAGAGGGGACGATCACCCCGTGATCCGTGTCGATTGGGTAATTGTCGGATTAGCTAAAGAAAGCAGGGCCTTTCCGTGCTGCCGTCCATTGGTTGGCCGGGTCGGAATGGGATGTGAACTTGGGTTGGACCTCGCTTGCTGCGCCAAATGCGGCCTCGTCCAGCGTGTCGAGATACTCGCGGACCGCGCGGGGCGCCTCGGCTGGATCAATGGTCGTCGCATCCCACTCTTCCTTCGGCGTTGAGTTCTGTTTGTTCGCAACTGCCTCAATAAGACTGGCATCAATCGCCATGCACTGGCCGCTGACGAGACTCTCTTCGATGCACCGTGCAACTGTCGTCTCGAACAGATGCCGCAGAAGCCCACTCTCCCGGAATCGCCCGTGTCGGTTCTTGGAGAAGGTCGAATGATCCGGGATACGGTCGGTCAGATCGAGACGGCAGAACCAACGTTAGGCGAGGTTCAGGCGCACCTCTTCACAAAGCCGCCGCTCGGACCGGATGCCAAAGCAATACCCAACCAGCAGCATGCGGATCAGCAGTTCGGGGACGACCGAAGGGCGTCCTGTGTGGCTGTAGAAATCTGTTAGGTGCGAGCGGATGCTGTCCAGATCAACAAAACGATCAATCGACCGAAGCAGGTGATCTTGTGGGACATGATCCTCCAGCGAAAACTCATAGAACAGAGCACCCTGAGCCTCTTGCCTTGGTCCCATCATGGCTGATCCTCCCCTCCACTACAGGAATTGAATCAGCAGTTCAGCCCTCGATCAAGGATGAGTTTTTCAACAAAATAGGCCCTTGGCTGACCTTCAGCGGCGCCACCCGATGCTGCGACGCAGCCCGCGTTCCAGTCCTTTGCTGCGGAAGCATATCGGAGTCTTGGGTTATGACAGGAATGCGGGACAAAGCTGCCGTTGGATCAACTTTGGCTCACTTGAAAAATCAACCTCAGCCGATGAAACCTGCATTGAGATACCGCCGAACTTGGAAGCCTACACCTTTTTAAGCCCATCGCTGACTAGTGAAACTGGTCCGACTTCGGCGCGAAGATAAGCTAGCGAGAAAATACTGGCACACAGTGCACCTAAGAAGGAACCCAGAAACTCCACTGTGATGGACCAAAAAGTGTTGGTGACTGTGACCCCAGAGAAGGTCTCCGGGATTTGCGGAACCAATTCAGTTAGTGAAAGAAAAGTCACCATAGAAACCCAAACAAAACCCAAAAGAGCCGGTCCAACCAAGAGTCTCCAGAAGACGAACCAATAACTGCCGTGCGACCGTTTCAAAGCGGCCTTGAACCCGACTGATTTCTTTGCGATTGCCGCACGTATCATGGTTCCAAATCCGGACAGCACGAACAACGAAAGTGTTAAAGAAATAAATAGAGAAAAAGACAATATGACATCGAGTGCCAACTCGCCGGAAGGAAGTATAGAGTGGATCAAAAATGCAATGCCTGAAGCTGCGCCTACCAGTGTAATGAACGGGAATAGGTAGGCAATCCAAAAGTGCCAATCTTGCTGCATCGTAGCATCAGGCCCCATATCTTTTGGTGGAAGTCTTTGAGCAATGACGTGTGAAAAATGTAAGCTAAATACCCGTAGCCAAGCAACGAAGGAACTAGGGCAGTGGAGATGCGGCTTGCAATGTAGAGGTCGACCGCAAATAACGTCGTGGACACTAATAGAATCTTGGACCAATGAAGGCGAAACAACCAAAAAGCACATTCGAACATCTGACTAGTACATGCTCCAGCTACTAAGGGGTTTTTGTCAGCGATTTTGTATCATTACGGTTCAGATTTGAACCAGACAAAAACACCCATATTTGGACTATGGAAGTTCCGCAATGACCTCAAGCTAGCGGCCTATCGACCGCGTCAATTCCCGCATGCCCTGTTCGAGCCCCGCTAGCGTCATCGGCACCATGCGGTCCTCGAAAATCTCGCGGATCATGCCGATGGAGTGGGTGTAGTCCCAATACTTCTCGGGCACTGGGTTGATCCATAGGTTCGACGCCCATTGGTCCCGGGCGCGTTGCAGCCAGACCTGGCCGGCCTCCTGATTCCAGTGCTCATTGGCGCCGCCGGGGTAGGCGATCTCGTAGGGGCTCATTGAGGCGTCGCCGACGAAGATGCATTTGTAGTCGCCGCCATAGGTGCGCAGTACTTCGTGGGTTGGAGACTGTTGATCCCACCGGCGGCGGTTGTCGCGCCAGACACCTTCGTAGAGGCAATTGTGGAAGTAGTAATATTCCAGATGCTTGAACTCGGTCCGGGCGGCTGAAAACAATTCTTCGACCACCTTGATATGCGGGTCCATTGATCCGCCCACGTCCAGAAACAACAGAACCTTGACGGCATTGTGCCGCTCGGGGCGGGTTTTAACGTCCAGATAGCCATGCTCGGCGGTGGCGCGGATGGTGCCGTCCAGATCCAGTTCTTCGGCCGCACCCTCGCGCGCCCAGCGACGCAAGCGTTTCAGCGCGACTTTTATGTTGCGTGTGCCCAGTTCAACTGTGTCGTCCAAATTCCTGAATTCACGCTTGTCCCACACCTTCACCGCGCGCTGATGGCGGCTTTCCTTCTGGCCGATACGGACACCTTCAGGGTTGTACCCGTAGGCCCCGAACGGAGAGGTCCCGGCTGTACCGATCCATTTGTTGCCGCCCTGATGGCGCCCCTGTTGCTCAGCCAGTCGCTCGCGCAGCGTTTCCATCAACTTGTCAAACCCGCCGAGGGCTTCGATCTCGGCCTTTTCCTCGTCAGACAGGTGTTTCTCGGCCATCTTGGCCAGCCAGTCGCCGGGAATGTCGACGGCTTCCAGAACCTGATCAAAGCTGATTTCATTCAGGCCTTCGAAACTGGCGGCAAAGGCGCGGTCGAACTTGTCGATGTTGCGCTCATCCTTCACCATCGAGACGCGGGCGAGGTAGTAGAAGGCCTCGACATCATAGGTGGCCAAACCCTTTTTCATGCCCTCCAGAAAGGTCAGATATTCGCGCAACGAGACGGGAATACCTGCTTGTCTGAGGTTTTCGAAAAAGGGCAGGAACATTTGCTACACCACGAACCGAACAAGGATCAGCGACAGAATCAGCCCGATCAACGCAAAGGCGATGCCATATCCGGCAGCATATTGCGCCATGTCGGCACGGTTTCCGTTGCGTTTGCGCGCGGCCAAAACGCCCAGAATCACACCCAAAGCCGCCATTCCCAGTATTACGAGCATTCGTCTGTCATCCGCCTGTGCTGTTGTTCGACGATCCGCCGATACCACTGTCCGCAAGGGACCGCGCCACCAGATCCGAGCCAAAGCCGTATCGCGCCCACCCCAGACTGTCCAGCCTGACCGCACGGGCCTGTTGGGGCTGCCCGGCCTGTTTCAATGCTTCGGATTTCAACAGAAGAAGGGTTGCCAGAAGCGAGGCGTTCTCGGCCCGGGTCATCACGTCTATGGCCCGGTTCAGGTCGGGCAGAACCGCGGGGCCCCTGTCTTGCGCCAATGCAAAGGTCGCCGTTTGCGCCGTGACATGGGCACGGTGAACCTCGGTCCCGGGGGTGGCATTCAGGAATTGCATCGCAATCTGATATTGCTGCAACGCCGCCGCAGGGTCGCGGAACTGCAACATGCGACCCATCAGGTAATGCGGGTAGGCGCGGCGGTGGTCCGTCCAACCCATCTGCTGGCCGATGGTGGCAGCCCTCTGAGCGGCTCGCATCTGTCTGGGGGAACCGGGACCGGGTCCCAGTGATTTGTTGATCGCGTCCACCCATTCGCGCGGCGTTTCGGTAAGCGGTTGCACCCGAAGCCGGTCGCCACGCGGGTTCAGGCGACTCAGGACGCCGGGGATGACGGCCTCGACCTGTTCACGGCTCATGCCAGTGCGCAGCTCGGGCGCGTAGGCGGCACGCAGGATCAGCATGTCGAACCCGGTCAGAACCGTGTGGATATTGTCGTCGTTGAACACCGAATCCGGCAGATGATAGAGATCATTCAGCGGCCCCAACGCTTGTGCGATTTCCTCGTGCAGGCAATCGCGGATCTCTTGCGGGCTCACGTCGTAGGGAATGAAAATCCCCAACCGTTCGCGCTGACGCAGTTCTGTCCAGTTGCTTTTGGCCTTGCGGCGGTCGCGGCGGTATTCTTCCAGACTTGATGAATTGGGCACGACGAAGCAGGCGGCATTGGGCAGGATGCGGTGAATGTCGCGCTGGCGGACCGCTTCTATGGTGATGTTGGCCTGACCTTCCGGGATTTGCCTGATGTCGATTCTGGCCTCGCGCCGCAGACGGTTTAGCAGGCTGGTCAGGTCCCGCTGCATACCGGCCGTGGGAGAGCCTGTCAGACGCACAGTGACGGGTGTTTCAAACCGCGTGAAGACAGGCAGCGCCGCGCCGCTTTCCAGGGCGAAATGCAGGTCAACGAAGTCGGCTGCGATATTGGTGTTTGACCGCGCGGGTGGCGTCGGGCGCGCCGTTGTAAAGGATTTGGCCGGGGGCAGGGCCTGTTCCACGGCCTTGATGTTGTCCGGCAGTTCGATCCGTTCGATGGACGTGCAGGCAGACAGCGCAAGTGCCGCAACAACTGCGCCCCAGCGCATCATGAGCGGTTATACTTGATGAAAGGTGTCAGCGTGCCGATCCTCTCATAGAGCTGACGCGCGGTCTGATTGAAATCCTGCGTCAACCAATAGACAGAAGGCGCGCCTTGCCGGTCAGCCTCGTCATAGACGGCCTGGATCAGGGCACGTCCGACACCGGTTCCGCGCGCTTCGGGCCGGGCGAAAAGATCCTGAAGGTAGCACACCTTCTCGATCTTCCAGGCGTGACGGTGAAACAGGTAGTGGGTCAGGCCGACCAGTTTGCCATCCTGTTCGGCGACAAAGCACGAATAATCCTGTGGGTCATCCCCCAACAGTCTGGAAAACGTCGTGTCATACACCGTGTCTGCCAGGGTGGTTTCATAGAACGCAAGGTAGTCGCGCCACATCTCGGCCCATGGGTCCCTGTCCTTGGCGGTCAACGGGCGGATGTTCAGTGCAATGGCCAAGCGATACGTCCTGTTGTTAGACCCAGTGTAGGTCGTTTGATGCTGACATCCAGCCTGCGCCAAGGCAAGCCGCACTCACGGCCTGTTCAACGCTTGCTGCGCGCCATGAAGGCCAGTCGTTCGAACAGATGCACATCCTGCTCGTTCTTCAGCAAGGCACCGTGCAGTTTAGGCAGTGCGTTGATCCCGTCGCGCTTCAGGTCTTCAGCGGTCAGGTCTTCGGCCAGAAGCAGTTTCAACCAGTCCAGCACCTCAGAGGTGGATGGCTTTTTCTTCAAACCCTGCGTGTCCCGGATTTCGTAGAACTGCGTCAGAGCGGTGGTCAGCAGGGCGTCTTTGATGCCCGGGTGATGCACCTCGACGATGCGGCGCATGGTGGCGTCGTCCGGAAAGCGGATGTAGTGAAAGAAACACCGCCGCAGGAAGGCATCGGGCAGTTCCTTTTCGTTGTTCGAAGTGATGATCACTATCGGGCGGTTCTTGGCCCGGATCGTTGCGCCGGTTTCATAGACATGGAACTCCATCTTATCGAGTTCTTGCAGCAGGTCGTTTGGGAACTCGATATCGGCCTTGTCGATCTCATCGATCAGCAGAACGACCTTTTCATCAGCCTCGAAGGCCTGCCACAGTTTTCCCTTGCGAATGTAGTTCGAAACGTCGTGTACGCGTTCCTCGCCCAGTTGGCTGTCCCGTAACCGGCTAACCGCGTCATATTCATACAGACCCTGCTGCGCGCGCGTGGTCGATTTGACGTTCCATTCAATCATCTTCAGGCCCAACGCCCCGGCCACCTGTCTGGCCAGTTCCGTCTTGCCGGTGCCGGGTTCACCCTTGACCAGTAGGGGGCGTTCCAACGTCACCGCGGCGTTCACGGCGATGGTCAGGTCGTCAGTGGCGACATATTCGGCTGTGCCTTGGAAGCGTGCGGTCATCGGGCCCTCATGCGGTTTCGCGCGACATTGTGGTGTCCGGGTTACAGAGCGGCGATGAATTTGACAAGCAGGGCCGCTGCGTCTCGGCCTCGAATTTCTCAGCGACTCCAATCCCTTTTGCTTGATTCGGGTCGATCCGGATGTTTTTGGAGGGCAGGCCGCCTTGAAATAGCCTGTTAAATTTCACAGAAAAACAAGGATTTGTTGTTTGAATTCTCTGAATTACACGGGCCGCTAGCGACGGCACCATGGTCCTACGTTTGTGTAGTGACATTCCCGCGTCTGTCGGATAAATGCTGCGCTAAAGGGGGTGCCAAATGTCAGGTGAAACTACCGCGACCGACGTTTCGGGCCATACCGAGGGAGCAAATATGAAGCAGGAAGTTTTTCTGCCGGAAGATTACCGCCCGGCCGAAGATGAGCCATTCATGAACGATCGACAGCTTGAGTATTTTCGACGCAAGCTGCTGGATTGGAAGACAGAATTACTCGCAGGCAGCCGCGACACGATCGAAGGGCTGCAGGACAACACTCGAAACATTCCAGATGTTGCTGACCGCGCAAGCGAAGAGACCGACCGCGCGCTGGAACTGCGCACCCGGGATCGTCAGCGCAAGCTGGTCGCCAAGATCGACTCGGCCCTGCGCCGGATCGATGAGGGTGAGTACGGGTATTGCGAGAAGACCGGCGATCCGATCTCGCTGAAACGTCTGGATGCGCGTCCGATCGCGACCATGACGTTGGAAGCTCAGGAACGGCATGAGCGGCGCGAGAAAGTTCACCGCGACGATTGATCGCTGTGAAAAGACTAAGAACACAAACGCCGGGGCCTGTTGCTCCGGCGTTTTTGCTTTAAGCCGGTGTCATGAACATCAAGGGACTGAATTTCTGCGTGGTGGGCGGCGGCATTGGCGGTCTTGCGGCGGCGTTGGCTCTGCGTCAGCGGGGCGCGCAAGTTACCGTGCTGGAACAGGCTGCGGCTCTGACCGAGGTTGGCGCAGGCCTTCAGATCAGCGCCAACGGAATGGCCGTTTTGCGCGCTTTGGGCGTGGCGGGCGAGGTGCCCGAGGCGGCGCAGAAATCACACGGCACGATTTTGCGGGACTACCGTCGGGGGCGGATCATCAGCCGTATCCCCGCGCCGTCAGCCGGGCCGACCTACTATTATCACCGTGCGGACCTGCTGGACCTGTTGCATCAATCGGCCAAGGACGCAGGCGTCGACATCCGTCTTGATGCGCGTGTTGAACACGTGACAAAACACCCGTCCGAAGTCGAAATCGTGCTGGAGAGTGGCGAGCGGCTGCACGCGGTATGCGGTATTACCGCCGATGGCGGACGCAGCACGATTCGCCCCGTCCTGAATGGTGTCGAGACACCCGTCTTCACCCGTCAGGTAGCCTGGCGCGCGACGCTGCCCTGGCAGGATCGGGTCGAGGCACCACAGGCTTTCCTGACGATGGGGCCGGGACGGCATGTGGTCACCTATCCCTTGCGCGACCAACGACTGATGAATGTGGTCGCGATCGAGGAACGATCGGACTGGCAGCAGGAAGGCTGGCGGTTGCGCGGCGACCCCGAAGACCTGCGTGCCCGCTTCGCGGATTTTGGCGGGCCCGTCGGACAGATCCTGTCAAACATCGAAGAGACACATATTTGGGCGTTGTTCCTACGCCCCGTGGCGCAGAGCTGGCAGAACGGGCTGCTTGCACTTCTGGGTGACGCGGCGCATCCGACGCTTCCGTTTATGGCGCAAGGGGCGTGTCTGGCGCTAGAGGATGCCTGGGTTCTGGCGCGATCCTTTGATGAACAGTCCGGCGTGGCGCAGGCCCTTGCGGCCTACGAAACCAGCCGCCGCAAGCGCGCCCAGAATGTGGTTGCAGCAGCGTCTGCCAATGCGCGGAATTTCCATCTGCGCGGCCCGATGCGGCTGGCGGCTCAGATGGCACTGGCCACGATTGGTCCGCGTCTGACCAGAAAATACGACTGGATCTACGATTACGACCCGACCCTTTGATCTCAGAGGTCCAGATCGATCCAGACCGGCACATGGTCCGAGGGTTTTTCCTGCCCGCGTGTTTCGGCATCGATCTGACAGTCGCGCATAAGATCGGCGGCTTGAGGCGTCAGCAGAAAGTGGTCGATCCGGATGCCGTCATTCTTGTTCCATGCCCCGGCCTGATAGTCCCAGAATGAATAGTGGCCCGGTCCTTGAGTACGGGCCCGGAATGCCTCGGTAAAGCCCAGGTTCAGGATTTTTCGAAATGCTGCCCGGCTTTTAGGTCGGAACAACGCGTCCTCACGCCAGGCATCGGGTCGCTTTGCGTCTTCGGATTGGGGAATGATGTTGTAGTCTCCGGCCATGAGCGCCGGTTCCTCACTGGCCAACAGGTCGCAGGCCCGACTATAGAGCCGCTCCATCCACGCCAGTTTATAGTCGTATTTTGGTCCTGGAACAGGGTTTCCGTTGGGCAGGTACAACCCGCAGATACGCAGCGCTTTTTTGCCCACTATCGTTGCCTCGATCCAACGGGCCTGCTCGTCCTCATCATCGCCCGGCAATCCGCGCGTGACGTCTTCCAGAGGCAGTTTGGAAAGAATGGCAACGCCGTTGAAACTTTTCTGACCATGGGTTTCGACAGTGTACCCACGCTCTTCAAGCATTTCGCGCGGGAAGTTTTCGTCAACAGATTTGATTTCCTGCAACAGCACCACATCCGGCTGCGCGTCATCCAACCACCGGGGCAGGGCCTCAGCCCGCGCTTTTATGCCATTGATGTTGAACGTGGCGATTTTCATGCGCGATCCTCCGAAGCTGTTGGCAATCTATCGCCCAGATTGACCCCAGCGGCAAGGTGGTGGGCGGGCTTGCGAGGCTCTGCCTCGCGCTTCGGGATGTTTCTGGCCAGATGAAGAAAGGGACCCATAGCCAGCCAGGATGAATTCCGGTGGGCGGCACATGTGGGGACGCCCATGATCGCGTCAGGTGAAGCTTTCCGCCGTCAAGGCCAGATAGGCGATCCCCCTTCATCTGGCCAAAAATATCCTGGGGGTGTGGGGGCAAAGCCCCACTGGCGTCTACATCGAAAAGGACGTGCCGCAGCCGCATGAAGAGGTGGCGTTGGGGTTTTCGATCACAAATCGCGCGCCGATCAGTTCCTGGGTAAAGTCGATCACGGCATTCTCGAGAAACGGCAATGAGACAGAGTCCACGATGACCTTTTGGCCTTTGCCTTCCAGAACCAAGTCGTCGTCCTTAGGCGCATCCAGCGCGATTTCGTATTGAAAACCAGAGCATCCGCCGCCTTCAACCGCTACGCGCAACGCCTGACCCTGATCGGCGGCCCCGATCTCGGCGAGGCGTTCAAACGCCCGTTCTGTCACTGTCGGAGGCAGATTCATGCCAGACTCCAAAGGTTTATTTCCCAACCACACTACAATATATGAAACCCAAAGACAGGCGACAAGGACCAGAATTGTGGACAGAGCGGGTTTTGCTTCGGACCCCAACCGCGCGCGCGGGCGCTTGGTGCCGGAGGAGGAAAGCAGTTTTCGGTCATGCTTTCAACGGGATCGGGACCGGATCATCCATGCCAGCGCGTTCCGGCGGCTCAAACACAAGACGCAGGTTTTTGTGGAACATGAAGGCGATAGCTATCGCACCCGGCTGACCCATTCCATCGAAGTCGCACAGGTTGCGCGTACAATTGCAGGCGCCTTGGGCCTGAACCCTGAATTGACCGAGGCCGTGGCCCTGGCGCATGATCTGGGCCATACGCCGTTTGGACATACTGGCGAAGATGCGTTGCATGCACTTATGGCACCTTACGGAGGTTTCGACCACAACGCACAGGCCATCCGCATCGTGACCCGGCTTGAGCGTCACTATGCCGAATTTGATGGATGCAACCTGACCTGGGAATGTCTGGAAGGGATCGCCAAACACAATGGGCCGGTGACGGGCACATTGCCCTGGGCCCTGGCCGAGTGCAATGGCGGTTTTGATCTGGAATTGCACACCCATGCCAGTGCCGAAGCGCAAGTGGCGGCCCTGTCCGATGATATAGCCTATAACAACCACGATCTTCTGGACGGGTTGCGGGCTGACCTTTTCACGGATGACGAAATTCAGCAGCTACCGATTGTGGGCGACTGTTACGCAGAAGTGGACCGCGCCCATCCCGGTCTGGACCCATATCGTCGCAGGCACGAGGCGTTGCGCCGTGTCTTTGGTGTCATGGTCTCGGATGTCATCGACACGTCGCACGGGTTGATCACCACGTCACGAGCGCAGACAGTCGAGGAAATCCGCCATCTGGGCTATCCTGTCATCCGGTTTTCAGCTGACCTTTGGTCGCAGCTTAAGGACATTCGCCGTTTCCTGTTTGCCCGGATGTACCGTGCGCCAAGCGTGATGAAAGTGCGTGCCGAAGTCTCCAGGGTGGTGGAAGATCTGTTTCCGATCTACCTGAGCGACCCCAAGCAGATGCCTGCGCGCTGGCACGCCGATATCGAGGCAGCGACCGACGAAACCGCTCTGGCGCGGATTGTATCGGACTACATCGCCGGTATGACGGACCGTTTTGCGTTGCAGGATCACAAGCGGCTGACCGGTGGGTCATTACTCGATCCCGATATAGGCTAGCGCCCAAACCTGCTGCCCGGCCTGTTCCTGGGCCAGATCAACATCGTCGGTGGGCGGAAAGACGATCATGGTCGGGCCATAGCCGCCAATCCCCATTGGGCTGCCATCGGCGTGTGTTGCAACGATCGGTTGATGCGTCTCGATGCTGGTCCATGGAATTTCTGACTGGTACCCGTCCATCGCCATGGGCTTGGCGGTCTTTCCTTCTGCCCCTGCCATGCGCATCAGATCCGACAGACGCGGGCCAGAGAAGGCGATGTCACGCTTATTGTCTTGGGGGCCATAGGCGATGGTGATCTGGGTATGTTCAAGCCCGTCCAGAATGGCGGCGTCAAACCCGGCGGCGCCGTCATGGGTCACTTCAAGATACCCCAGCAATCCTCCGTCCGTTTCACTGCGGGCGGGCAAGTTGGTTTCTGTCACCGCTCCGCCCAGTGTCAGCAGGACATGGCCCTGTAGGACAGGCATCTCGGCCCAGACCGGAAGCGCAGTGGCAAGGGTGAAGGCGAGGGGCAGGGCAAGGCGCATAAGGCTTTCTCCGGTGTTGGCACTTCCTGTGACCTTAGTCCTGTTTGCTGCTAATCCAAGCGGAAACTGTGCGCTTCCATTGACCTTGCCGCCTTGCGTGGTAAACCGCGCAGCAAGCAAAAGGACATCCGAAATGAACCTGTTCTCCGAGATCCGCGGCCTTGTGCTGGACGCACTGGCGCAGATGCAGTCCGAAGGCACGCTGCCCGAGGGGCTGAGCTTTGACAACGTCGCGGTTGAACCGCCGCGCGATGCGGCGCATGGCGACATGGCGACCAACGCGGCCATGGTGCTTGCCAAGCCCGCCAAGATGAAGCCGCGCGATATTGCGGACGTGCTGGCCGGAAAACTGGCGGCGGATGACCGGATCACCAGTGCCGAGGTGGCTGGGCCGGGCTTTTTGAACCTGCGGTTGGCGCCGTCTGTCTGGCAGGGCGTGCTTGCAGCCGTGTTGGAGAAGGGCACCGACTACGGCCGCTCGACCATGGGACACGGGCAGAAGGTCAATGTGGAATATGTCTCGGCAAACCCCACCGGACCGCTGCATGTGGGTCATACACGGGGCGCGGTGTTTGGGGACGCTTTGGCAAGCCTATTGGCCTATTCGGGCCATGACGTGACCCGTGAGTATTATATCAACGATGGTGGCGCGCAGGTGGATGTGCTGGCGCGCTCGGCCTATGAACGTTACCGCGAAGCCAATGGTCTGAGCCCCGAGATTGCCGAGGGTCTCTATCCCGGTGACTATCTGATCCCGATCGGCGAGGCGCTGAAAGAGAAATACGGCGACAGCCTGATCGACAAGCCGGAAAGCGACTGGCTGGAGGATCTGCGCGAGTTTTCGACTGACGCGATGATGGACCTGATCCGCGCCGACCTGAAGGCGCTGGGTGTCGAGATGGATGTGTTCTTCTCGGAAAAGTCCCTCTATGGAACCGGCCGGATCGAGGCGGCGTTGCAGTCGCTGACCGACAAGGGCTTGATCTATGAGGGCGTGCTAGAGCCGCCAAAGGGCAAAAAGCCCGAAGATTGGGAACCGCGCGAGCAGACGCTGTTCAAATCGACAGAACATGGCGATGACGTGGATCGTCCGGTCAAGAAATCGGACGGGGCCTGGACCTATTTCGCCCCGGATATCGCCTATCACTATGACAAGGTGAGCCGCGGATTTGACGCGCTGATCGACGTGTTTGGCGCGGACCATGGCGGCTATGTCAAACGCATGAAAGCAGCCGTGTCGGCGCTGTCTGACGGCAAAGTGTCGCTGGACATAAAGTTGACCCAGCTGGTGAAGCTGTGGAAGAACGGCGAGCCTTTCAAGATGTCCAAACGGGCCGGGAACTTTGTCACCCTGCGCGATGTGGTTGATCAGGTCGGCCCGGATGTGACCCGTTTTGTGATGCTGACCCGCAAGAACGACGCACCCTTGGATTTCGATTTTGACAAGGTGCTGGAACAAAGCCGCGAAAACCCGGTGTTCTACGTGCAATATGCCCATGCCCGCGTCATGAGCGTGCTGCGCCGCGCGGCCGAGGCCGAGATTGCTGCCGACGATGCGACCCTTGTGGGCGCAGATCTGGGCAAGATCGACCATGCATCTGAGCTGACTGTTGCCAAGAAACTGGCCGAATGGCCACGCTTGGTTGAGATCGCGGCCCGCACCAACGAGCCACACCGCGTCGCCTTCTATCTGTATGAATTGGCAGGGGATTTTCACGCTCTGTGGAATAAGGGCAACGAAGAAACTCAGTTGCGTTTCATCCAGGATGGCGATGTTGCCACAAGCCAGTCGAAAATCGCCTTGGCTCGTGCCGTTTCTGTTGTGATTTCAGCAGGCTTGGGTATTCTTGGCGTTACTCCGGCGCAGGAGATGCGGTAACCAATACCGCCCGAACCGCCGGTCTGAGGCAGACAAGAAATGACCCGCGCGCCTTAATTTCAGGCGCAATCGGGCGGTGAGGCGGACATGACGAGTTACGATTACTCGGGGCATCAAAGCCCCGGGCAGATGCATTACCCGAATCAATCCCACGCCGATGATGGGTATGACTACCCAGACGAAATGGCCGACCATACAGCGCCGCGCAGCGGTTTTGGCGTTGGCAAGGCGATGAATGTGCTTGGGGCGGTTGCGTCTTTGGCGCTGGTCGTCGGGATCGGAATCTGGAGCTACAAGCTGGTGATGCGCGATGTCAGCGGCGTACCGGTTGTGCGCGCCGCCGAAGGTCCGATGCGCATTCAGCCCGAAAATCCGGGCGGGCGCCCCGCAGATCATCAGGGTCTGGCCGTGAATGCGGTTGCTGCCGAAGGCTCGGCAGCCGCCCCTGCGGATCGTCTGATCCTGGCTCCTCGTCCGGTCTCGCTGACAGATGAGGACCTGCCCGCCGGTGAATTGAAGCCGACCAAAGCTGTTCATGTCGTCGAAGAGCCTATCTCGAACGAAGAGGCCGCGGCGCTGCGGCAGAACGCAGTGGACGCACTGGTAGCCGAACTCGCGGGCGAGGCGGCTCGTGCCAATGATGAACAAACCGAGGATGGCGTGCAGCTGGCGTCTCTGGTGACGCCCGAGGAAGAGCCTGCGATTGACCCGGCGGATTTCGCCGCAGCCCTGCCAGACCCGGCCATTGCCGAGCTTCCGGGCGTGCGCCGCTCATTGCGCCCACAGACCCGCCCGGCCCGCCGCGCGGTGGTCACCGATACGTCTGAGGCAGCAATCAACGCGGCCGTCAAATCCGCCGTTGGGTTGGATGTAGACCCTGACACGCTGAGCAAAGGCACTCGTCTGGCGCAGCTTGGCGCTTTTGAGAGCGCGGATGTCGCCAAATCCGAATGGGCGCGTCTAAACGGTCAGTTCGGTGAGTATATGGATGGAAAACAGCGCGTTATCCAGAAAACCTCAAGCGGTGGCCGCACCTTCTACCGGTTGCGTGTGCTTGGCTTTGATGACCTGAGCGACTCGCGCCAGTTCTGTGCGGCGTTGGTGGCCCAGGGGGCCGACTGTATCCCGGTGGCCGTCAGGTGACGTTCGGAGCCGCGATTTCTGACGCAGAAGCGCTGCGGCTAACCGATGACGAAAGGGCCCTGTTCCGTGAGATGAATCCGTTTGGGTTCATCCTGTTCGCCCGCAATATCGAAAGCGCCGATCAGGTTCGCGCGCTGTGCGATGATTTTCGCGAGGCTGTAGGGCGGAATTGTCCCATAACGATTGATCAGGAGGGAGGCCGCGTTCAACGTCTGCGCGCCCCTCTGGCGCGCGAATGGATGCCGCCGCTCGATCATGCTGAACGGGCCGGAGAACAGGCCGAACGCGCCATGTACTTGCGCTATCGCCTGATTGCGCATGAGCTGTTTGAGTTGGGGATCGACAGCAACTGCGCCCCGATGGTGGATGTCGCGCGCCCGGAAACCCATGCCTTTTTGCGCAACCGGTGCTACGGCAGTGATGCAGAAAGCATCGCTCAATTGGGGCGCGCCGTGGCACAGGGGCATCTGGATGGCGGAGTTTTGCCCGTAGTCAAGCACATGCCCGGTCACGGTCGGGCCACGCTGGACACACATTTCGACCTGCCGCGCGTCGACCTGCCGCTCGAAGAGCTGACACAAACCGATTTCGCCCCGTTCAAGGCTCTGAACGACCTGCCAATGGCGATGACCGCTCATTTGGTGTTCGAGCAGATCGATCCGACTCCGGCCACGATCTCGGCCCCGATGATGAAGGTCATCCGCGAGGTGATCGGCTTTGGTGGGCTGGTCATGACCGATGACATCACCATGAAGGCGCTCAGCGGGTCTGTGCCCGAGCGCGCTGGACAGGCCTTGCAGGCAGGCTGTGATGTCGTGTTGCACTGCAACGGCAGCTTTGCCGAGCGTCGGGATGTGCTTCAGGCCGCAGGCCAGATGACTGAGGCGGCGCAGGCCCGCGCAGATCGGGCCTTGGCCATGCGCAAAAAGCCCGCCGAACTTGACATCGAGGCCACTGAGGCTGAACTATCTGCCCTAATGGGCGGGCAGGTATATGAACGATAATCTTTTCAGCGAAGATCCGGTTTCGGTCGCCGACCGGCTGGCAGCCGAAGCGCTGATCGTTGACGTTGACGGGTTTGAGGGCCCGTTGGACGTGCTGCTGACCCTATCGCGAACGCAAAAGGTCGACCTGCGGAAAATCTCGGTTCTGGCGCTGGCGCAGCAATATCTGGCTTTTGTCGAAAAAGCGCGCGCGCTGCGGATCGAACTCGCCGCCGACTATCTGGTTATGGCAGCCTGGCTGGCCTTTCTCAAATCCCGCCTCCTGCTGCCGCCTGACCCGGATGATGAGGGGCCATCGGGCGAGGAACTCGCGGCCCACCTGGCGTTTCAGCTTGAGCGCCTGCAGGCCATGCGCGATGCCGCCGCGCGGTTGATGGCGCGCGACCAACTGGGGCGCGACTTCTTCAGACGGGGACAGGCCGAGGATGTCACTCGTATCCGAACGGTGACCTATTCCGCTACACTTTTGGACCTGATGCAGGGTTACGCCCGGATTCGCACCCGCGATGAGTTCCGCCCCTTTGTGATGGACCGCGACTCGGTCTTCACCATGGAGCAGGCATTGGAACGTATGCGGCCACTGATTGGCTTTGCAGGGTCATGGACCGATATGGAAACCTATCTGCCCGACGGCTGGAGTGGCGATCCGGTGCGGCGCAGATCGGCCACCGCGGCGACCTTTGCGGCCTCGCTGGAGCTGGTGAAAGAAGGACATATGGAGATGAAGCAAAGCGAAACCTTTGCGCCGATCCAACTGCGCAAGAGGACCGAAACCCGTGACTGACGCCCCTCAAGAAACCGGCACGCTGTTTGAGGCGCCGCCCCTGGCCGAACAGGAACGGATGGTCGAGGCCGTGCTGTTTGCCAGCGCCGTACCGGTGACCATAGCCGACCTTGAGGTCCGGATGCCCCATGGCAGCGATGCGGCGCAAGCGGTTGAATTACTTCAGAAACGCTATGAAGGGCGTGGTGTTCGTGTGGTTCAGGTCGGAGAGGCTTGGGCCATTCGCACAGCCCCCGATCTGGGTTTTCTGATGCAGAAAGAGACGGTGGAAACCCGTAAACTCAGCCGGGCCGCGATCGAAACGCTGGCCATTGTGGCCTATCACCAACCTTGCACCCGGGCTGAAATCGAAGAGATCCGAGGGGTCTCGGTCTCGCGCGGAACCATCGACCAGTTGCTTGAGATGGAGTGGATACGTTTAGGCCGCCGCCGCATGACCCCGGGCCGACCGGTGACCTTTGTGGTGACCCCACAATTCCTCGATCATTTCGGACTTGAGAATGCGCGGGACCTTCCGGGTCTCAAGGAATTGCGGGCCGCCGGGTTGCTGGAAAACCGTCCGCCGCCGGGTGCAATCCCGCTTGGGCAGGGGCGTGAAGAAGAAGGTGATGAGGATCAGACGGAACTCTTCGACGAAGAGTGATCGGGCTGCCCTTTTGTTGCCTCGGAAAAACTATATGTTGAGGCTCAGGAAACGGAGTTGAGCAATGAATGCCAATCGGATCATCGACATGATCGTGCGCCAGGTGATGCGCCGCATTGTCAACAAGGGCGTGAACAAGGGGTTTGATATGGCCGGTCGATTGGGCGGGTCATCGCGACAGAATCTTCCAGACCCCGGTGACAAACGGCAGAAGACGACGCCAAACCCGTCTCAGGACGTGAAATAGGCTCAGCCGGCAATCCGCAATGCGCCGATCTGGCAAGGTTTGGTCAGCCGACAGCCTTGAAATGCTTGGACAGTTTCAACCCCTGTCCCTGATAGTTCGACGCGATGCCTGCGCCATATAGCTGCGTGGGCATTTCAGCCATCTTCTCATAAACCAGCCGCCCGACGACCTGACCGTGTTCCAGAACAAACGGGGCTTCGTGGCAGCGGACTTCGAGAACACCACGTGAGCCCGCACCACCGGCTTCGGCGTGGCCGAAACCGGGGTCGAAGAACCCGGCATAGTGAACGCGGAATTCACCGACCATGGCCAGATACGGGGCCATTTCCGCAGCGTACATGGGCGGGATATGGACGGCCTCGCGGCTGACCAGAATGTAAAACGCGCCAGGGTCCAGGATGATGCGCCCATCGGTGGTGCGCACCTCCTCCCAGTATTCCTGCGGAACGTATGCGCCGATTCGGTCCAGATCGATCACACCGGTATGTGGCTTGGCGCGATAGCCGACCAGATCGGTGTCGGGCAGTTGCAGGTCGACCGAAAAGCCCAACCCGTCCTGAATCACGGCAAGCCCGTCGACCAGAGGCGAGTCCGCATGCAGGGCAGTCAGTTCCGTGTCGGTCAGCACGGCCTGACCCTGACGGAACCTAATCTGGTTCAGGCGCATGCCCGGACGCACCAGAACCGAGAAGGATCGCGGGCAGATTTCGGCATAGAGCGGGCCGGTGTATCCCGCTGGGACCCGGTCAAATTCGGTGCCGCCATCCGTGATCGTGCGTGTCAGCAGGTCCAGCCGCCCGGTCGAGCTTTTGGCGTTGGCCACCGCACTGGTATCAAGGGGCAGGGCCAGCGATTCCATCAGTGGCACCAGATAGACACAGCCCTTTTCCAGAACGGCACCGTCCGTGATGTCGATGCGGTGCATTTCAAATTCGGACAGACGATCCGCGACCGAGCGTCCTTCGCCGGCCAGAAACGAAGCACGCACCCGGTAAGCCACTGTTCCCAAACGCAGATCAAGACTGGCTGGTTGAACTTGCGCTGGGATGACATCGGGGATGGCGGTGATCTCACCGCGTGCAATCATCGCTTCGATCTGCTGGTTCGGGCATACGCCTGTCATTCTGATCCCCCCTGTTGCCAGAGCGGGATCTGGCCTGTCTGCCACAAACGTCGGTATAATTTGGTCGGGCTAGCAGGACTCGAACCTGCGACCTTCCGTCCCCCAGACGGACGCGCTACCAGGCTGCGCCATAGCCCGACGTTTGAGTGTTCATAACGGTTTTCCCGGCAGGGGCAAGAGGAAAACATTGCCTTTTTCTTATCCTGCCGCCCGTGTTTCAACCCGGTCCAGCCACGCCCTTAAGTCCTTGGCCAGAGGGGCAATACGATTGAGAAGCTCTTCGTCGAAATCCGCCCGATTCCACGCCAGCGATGCAATGCCGCCCAACAAGGGCGCCGCATCCAGTTCGGGTTCGGCCTGTGGTGGCAGCGGGTCGACCTTGGCCGCTGGTGCCGCTTGGTCCCCGAGGTCCATGTGAATCTGTTCGATTGGGGCGGCGGGTTTGGCCAAGAAGGGCACAACAGTGGTGTCCTGTTCAGGTGCGGCGCTTTCCTCCAGGGGCTGAGACAGCCCGGCAACATGGGCCGCACCTTGTTCGCGCAATATACGCTGCACGCCTTTGATGGTGATCCCGTCCTCATGCAGCAGTTTTTTGATGCCGCCCAGAAGACGCATGTCATTGGGGCGGTAATATCGTCGCCCTCCAGCCCGTTTGACGGGTTTGACCTGGCTAAACCGGCTTTCCCAAAAGCGCAGGACATGGGCCTGAACACCGAGCCAATCCGCAACTTCCGAAATTGTGCGAAACGCGTCGGGGGATTTGCTCATGTCTGCGGGGCCTCCGGGTTACTTACGGTTCCCGACGGCCACGCGATCCTTCATCAGGTGCGATGGGCGGAAGGTCAGAACGCGGCGCGGCTGAATCGGAACCTCTTCGCCGGTTTTGGGGTTGCGGCCGATACGAGCGGTTTTGTCCCGGACGCTGAAAGTGCCGAAAGACGAAATCTTAACCTGCTCGCCGCGCACAAGTGCGTCGGACATATGGTCAAGAACGCTTTCGACCAGCTGTGCGCTTTCATTGCGTGAAAGGCCAACCTCACGAAAAACGGCCTCGCTCAGATCCATTCGGGTCAGTGTTTTGTCGCCCATACCTATTCCCCTGTTGATGACAAAGCATAGGGCCGGGGCAAATTCACTGTCAATATCAATGAATTGCAGGAGGTGGTGTAAGCTGTTTTGCGCCGGTTACCAACGCAGCAGGACCGACCCCCAGGCCAATCCGCCACCAATTGCCTCTGTCACCAGCAAATCGCCCGGTTTGAACTGTCCGCGCTGTTTGGCCACCGACATGGCCAAGGGAATCGATGCGGCCGAGGTGTTTCCGTGATCCTGTAGGGTGACGACAACGTGATCCATCGGTACCCCCAATTTCTTGGCCGTGCCCTGAATAATGCGGATATTGGCCTGATGGGGCACAATCCAGTCCACATCTTCATGCTGCAGTCCCACTTTTTCCAAACAGGTTTCGGCGGTGGCGGTCAGGCGTTCGACCGCTTGCCGAAACAGTTGGTTGCCCTTCATGCGCAGATAACCGGTGGTTTGGGTCGAGACGCCGCCATCGACATACAGCAGATCCTTGTAACGCCCGTCCGAATTCAGGTCGGTGGCCAGAATTCCGCGGTCGTCCGGGGTGCCTTCGCCTTCCTGCCGTTCTAGGATCAACGCACCCGCGCCGTCTCCGAACAGCACGCAGGTCGAGCGATCGGTCCAGTCCATGATTCGAGAGAACGTCTCGGCCCCGATCACCATCACCCGTTTGGCCTGATCCGACATGATCAATGCATTGGCGTTGGTCAGCGCGTAGACGAAACCAGCGCAGACGGCCTGTACATCAAAAGCAAAACCTTTGGTCATGCCCAGACGGGCCTGAACCATCGTGGCGGCAGACGGGAAGGTCAAATCAGCGGTCGAGGTCGCCAGGATAATGGCGTCGATGTCATCCGCCTCAAGCCCGGCATCCGCAAGGGCGGCCTGTGCGGCATTTGTCGCCAGATCGGATGTGGTTTCATTGTCAGCGGCAAAGTGGCGGCGTTCGATACCGGATCGCGTCCGGATCCATTCATCCGATGTATCCAGGGTTCGTTCGAACTCTGAATTCGGGACAATACGTTCGGGCAAATAATGCCCCACACCTACAACGACTGATCGGCCTGCCATTTTGGGGTACTGCCTTCTTTGTTATTTTTCCGCCTGCGGCGCAGCATGCGCGGCATCTTGTGCAAGCTGGGCCGTCGATGCAACCCGTGCCGCCAATTTTTCGGCAAATCCGGACTGAGCGAGCGTAAAGGCCAGTTTGACCGCGGCCGAAACGCCGGTTGCATCCGCGCCGCCATGCGATTTCACCACCGTGCCGTTCAGGCCCAGAAACACGCCACCATTCACACGACGCGGATCGATGCGCTTTTTCAATCGGTTCAGCGAGGTAATCGCCAAGATCGACGCGAGCCGGGACAGGGGCGTGTATTTGAACGCCTGACGCAACAGATCGCCGATCAGGCTGGCCGTTCCTTCGCCGGTCTTGATGGCCACATTGCCGGTAAATCCATCCGTGACGATGACATCTGCCTTGTCTCCGGGGATATCACTGCCTTCCACAAAGCCCACAAAATCGAAATTCGCCGACTCGGCAAAGTCAGTGATCATGGCGTGGGCTTCTTTCAGTTCAGCCCGGCCCTTGTGTTCCTCGGTACCCACATTCAGCAGGCCGATCCTTGGGCGGTGCAGAGCCATACCATTGCGCGCGTAAGACGCGCCCATCAGAGCGTATTGCAGCAAATCCTTGGCGTCGGCACGCACATCCGCGCCCACGTCCAGCATCACATTGAAACCCTGCGGATTGCGCGAAGGCCACAGAATCGCAATGGCCGGTCGGTTCACGCCCGGCAACTTGCGCAGACGCATCATCGACAGGGCCATCAGCGCCCCGGTATTGCCGCAAGACACCGCGCCATGCGCTTCGCCCTGACGCACCGCATCCAGCGTCGACCACATCGAGGTCTGCTTGCCGTTGCGCACAACCTGACTGGGCTTGTCCTCCATCGTGACCACGTCCGGACAATCACGAAAATCGACGCGCCCATCCAGGACGCGCCGTTTCGCCACGAGCTTGCGCAGCGTGTCTTCGGGACCGTGCAGCAGAAACCCGATATCGGGGTTCTTCTTGGCTGATTCAGCGAGGCCGGCAACAACAACTGCGGGACCTGCGTCCCCACCCATAGCGTCAACCGAGATGGTGATCCGTCCGGCGTGCGAGGGCTGTTCAGTCATGCCTGGGCCTGCGCTCTTCAGGCTTAGGCTGCGTCTTCGTCCAGGTCGATTTCGTCGGCCTGTGCGACGACTTCACGATCGTCGTAGTGGCCGCAAGAGGCGCAAACGTGGTGCGGGCGTTTCAGCTCGCCACAGTTCGGGCATTCGTTCGGGTTTGCAGCAACCAGAGCGTCGTGTGCGCGGCGGTTGTTGCGACGCGACTTGGAAACTTTGTTCTGTTGGACGGCCATGGTCTCAACCTTTGTCTGACTGTGGGCCAGCAGATTCGCTGCCGACCGGGTTTCATATATTCGTTTTATCGTGGTTTGACGCGCGTTTAGGGGACCCGCCCCGAAATGTCCAACCCAAAATCCGATGAGCGCGCGAAAATACTGCGATTCTCGGTATGTTCAAGCGATTTTTCTGGACGCCTGCTATGACAGGAATTCAGCTCTGTGTCACTCGTCTTTTTTCAGTGCATCCCGCAATCCAGCCAACCCGGCAAAGGGTTTGACATCTTCGTCTGTCATGGCCTGCTTTCCCGCTTCGGTATAGCCAGCCTGACCCAGTTCGGCCCCGTCTTTTCGGGGGTACAGGGGCAGGGCAAGGGACAAAGCCTCGGTCATCACCAGTGCTGGATCAATTTCAGATCCCAATGCTTCGGTTTCTTCGCCTTCCGGGATTTCGAACTCAACGTCGTCCGGCTCTGACCAATCAGCTATGAACACGCGTGTCACGGGACAGTCGATGCGCGTGGTCACGGGCTCTAGGGTCACGACGCAGGGTTGAATGACTGTCGCGCCCAGCTTGGCGGTCAAAACCCAATCCCGTTTGCCCTGTGCCTTTACGGTGCCGACGAAACTGAGTTTGCGCAGGCCCAGCAGGTTGAGGTCCTGTTTGATCGCGTCCAATTCACCGGCACCGGGCCGCAGTTCAAAAGAAGTCGGCGCGTTTTGCGGCAGGTCGGCCACCCGCAGAGATGTGTTGTTGCTCATTCGTGACCCTTTCCTGTGTTGAACCGGCGCACTGGTTTCTGTAAGCGGATAGGGGCCGTTAGGCAGCAAGGCAAGAGGAAGCGCATGTTGAAGGGTGTGAGCAAGGTGAAACCGGCAACGAAATCGCTTGTCTTTATTGCCTGTCTGACAGTTTTCGGCGCCTGTACGCCGATCTTCAAGAATCACGGGTACATTCCGCCAGCCGAAGAACTGGCCGAGATCAAAGTGGGCGTGGACACCCGCGATAGCGTGGCCGAGGCCATCGGCGCGCCGGGCGTGTCCGGTGTGGTGCAGGATTCGGGCTACTACTATGTCGCCTCGCGTGTGCGGCACTACGGACCCAAGCGCCCCGAGGTCGTCTCGCGCGAATTGGTTGCCATCAGCTTCGATCAGCGCGGTGTCGTGCGCAATATCGAGCGTTTTGGTCTTGAGGACGGTGTTGTTGTTACGCTGGAACGGCGTGTGACCGAATCCAGCATCCAGAACAACGGCTTCCTGCGACAGTTGCTGGGCAACATCGGCAACTTCAACCCGGCCAACATCCCTGGCTCCAACTAATTCACGCGACCGTCTTGTTTGCTTCACAGGACGGTCACATGTCTTATGCTACCAGCACCGTGTGGTTACAATCCGGTCGGCAACCTTGGAGGATGCGACCATGGCAACGGCTGTCTTGTTGAGCAAGGGGCGCTATCAGGCCCGTCTGGCGCAAACCGAAAGGGATGTGGTCGCGGCTCAGGCATTGCGAACGCTGGCCTTTGAAACGGTTGAGGCCGACGTGGACGCCTTTGACGAGGCCTGCGCCCACGTGATGGTCGAGGATTTGCAAGCTGACGGCAGGTTGGTTTGCTGCTTTCGAATGCTGAGTATGCAAAGCGGTGAAGACATCGGGCGCAGCTATTCGGCACAATTCTACGATTTGTCCAGTCTCGAAGGATTTACCGGGCGCATGGTCGAGATGGGCCGGTTCTGCATTCACCCGGATTGGACGGACCCTGATATTTTGCGCGTCGCGTGGGGGGCAATGACTGCTTATGTGGATCAGAACGGCATTGAGATGCTGTTTGGCTGCTCGTCTTTTGCCGGGACCGAGACAGAAGAGTATCTGGACGCCTTCGCCATGCTCAAACATCGCCATCTGGCCCCGAAACCCTGGCTGCCTCGGGTGAAGGCGCCTGATGTGTTTCGTTTTGCAGCCAAGCTGCGCCGCCGACCGGATGCAAAAAAGGCAATGCTGCGGATGCCACCCTTGTTGCGCACCTATCTGATGATGGGGGGCTGGGTCAGCGATCATGCGGTGGTGGACCGGCACATGAACACGCTGCACGTGTTCACCGGGCTTGAAGTTGGTGCCATTCCCCCCGCCCGAAAGAGGCTGCTGCGGTCCGTGGCCGGGTGATTGGCGTATTTTTGAAAAGGTGAAGCCGGGGCGTTGACGCCCTGTCCCTGCCGGTTTAGCTGGCTGGCATGGCGAGAATTCCTTTGTTGCAGATGTCCGGCATTTCCCTGACCTTCGGGGGTGATCCGGTGTTTTCCGGTTTGGATCTGGTGGTCCAACCGGGTGATCGCGTCGCTCTGGTGGGGCGCAACGGCTCGGGCAAATCAACCCTGATGAAGGTGATGGCCGGACTGGTCGAAGCGGATCATGGCGAGATTGTTATACCGCCGGGTAAATCCGTTGGATACATGGAGCAGGATCCAGGGATGCAGGGATTCGCGACGCTGGGTGACTACGCGTCCAGCGGGCTGGAGCCGGGTGAGCTGTACAAGGTCGAGCGCGCCGGTGAGGGGCTCAAGTTCGATCCGTCGCGCCCGGTTGAGACGGCCTCGGGTGGTGAACGGCGGCGAGCAGCCTTGGCCAAGCTGATGGCCGAGGCACCGGACCTGATGTTGCTGGACGAGCCCACCAACCATCTGGATATCGAAGCCATCGCGTGGTTGGAGCGCGAGTTGGGCGCGACGCGGGCGGCGTATGTGCTGATCTCGCACGACCGTGCGTTTCTGCGGGCGTTGACGCGTGCAACCCTGTGGATCGACCGCGGCATGGTGCGGCGACAGGAACAGGGATTTGAGGCGTTCGAAGTCTGGCGGGACAAGGTCTGGGACGAAGAAGATCAACAGCGGCACAAGCTGGACCGGCTGATCAAGTCCGAGGCGCGGTGGGCCGTAGAAGGCATCAGCGCGCGACGCAAGCGCAATCAGGGGCGTGTCCGGGCGCTTCAGGCGTTGCGGGCCGAGCGGGCGAGCCAGATCAAACGTCAAGGATCGGCGGCTATGTCGCTGGACTCCGGGCCGAAATCCGGACGCAAGGTGATCGAGGCCAAGGGAGTATCGAAAACCTTTGGCGATCAGCAGATCGTGCGCAATTTTGACCTGTTGGCACAACGTGGCGATCGAGTTGCCTTCGTCGGGCCAAACGGCGTTGGTAAAACCACGCTGCTGAAAATGCTTTTGGGGCAAGACGCTCCGGATGCAGGCACAGTATCTTTGGGCACCAATCTTGAGATTGCGGTTTTTGATCAGACCCGCGCGCAACTGGACCCCGAGATGACCCTGTGGGACAGCCTGACCGGCGACCCCGAGATGCGGGTTTCAGGCAAGGCCGATCAGGTGATGGTCGGTGGCCAGCCCAAGCATGTGGTGGGCTATCTCAAAGAGTTTCTGTTTGACGAGCGTCAGGCAAGAGCCGCCGTTAAATCCCTGTCAGGTGGGGAAAAAGCACGATTGTTGCTGGCCAAGCTGATGGCGAAACCGTCGAACCTGCTGGTTCTGGACGAACCGACCAACGACCTGGACGTCGAGACTCTGGATCTGTTGCAGGAACTTCTGGACGACTATGACGGCACCGTCCTTCTGGTCAGCCACGACCGGGACTTTCTGGACCGTGTGGCCACCACAACCATCGCGATGGAGGGGAATGGCCGTGCAACCGTCTATGCAGGCGGGTGGTCGGACTACATCGCTCAGCGCGGGGACATGCTCCCAAAGAAGGACGAGAAAACAAAAGCTTCCAAGCCAAAGGTGAAGCAAGAAAGTAAGCCGAAGTTAGGCCTTTCTTTTTCTGAAAAACACCGGTTGGAAAACCTCCCCGCTGAAATCGAACGGCTTGAGGCCGAGATTGCCAAACTGGAAGAGCTGATGGCCGACCCCGATCTGTTCACGCGCGAGCCGGTCAAGTTCCAGAAAGCCACCGAGGCGCTGGTCGAACGGCAGGAAAAACTGTCGGCTTCCGAGGAGGAATGGCTGATGCTGGAAGAGAAGGCCGAAGCAGGGTAGCGACAGACCGAAAACCGGTCGCGCCTCGGATTGTTCAGGAAACTCTACATGCGGTCCTTGATCGGGCGCGCCGGGTTGCCGACTACGGTTTCCCCGGGTGCGACAGGTTTGGTGACCACGCTGCCCGCCCCAATGATGGCACGGTCGCCGATTGAGACACCGGGCAGGATGATGGCTCCGCCGCCGATCCAGACATTCTCGCCAATCGTGACCGGGTGGGCGATTTCAAGACCCTCTGCGCGCAAGGTTGGGTCTTTGGCGTGTTCGGCGCAGTAGATATGGACATTGGGGCCCAGCATCGTGTCGCTGCCGATCTGTACCGACGCCGTATCCAGTATGGTGCAGCCAGCGTTGAAATAGACCCGATCACCAAGAGAGAGGTTGAGACCATAGGCGCAGTGAAATGGGGCCTCGATGAAGCAATCCTGTCCGATCCCGGCGAATAGTGCCCTCAGTTCGGTTGCCATTGCGCCGCGATCATCCGGCGGGCAGCTGTTATGGGCATAGACGGCGCGGCGGGCGGTCTGGCGCAATTCTTCCAGCTCCGGGTCGAGGCAGGTGTACCAGTCACCAGCCGCCATTTTCACTCGCTCGCTCATGTCCTTAGGGTTAGCGCATCCTGAGTGCCCCGTCGATGCGGATCACTTCTCCGTTCAGATAGCCCATTTCGACGATGAACCCGGCCAGACGCCCAAACTCCTGCGGGTCTCCCAGACGAGGCGGGTTGGGGACATCGGCGGCCAGCTGAGCCTGAACCTCTTCTGGCAGGCCGGCAAGCATTGGCGTCATGAAAATCCCCGGCGCGATGGTCATCACCCGAATTCCGGTCGAGGCTAGATCGCGCGCCATCGGCAGGGTCATTCCGACCACGCCGCCTTTCGAGGCCGCATAGGCCGCCTGACCCTTTTGCCCATCAAAGGCTGCGATCGACGCGGTGTTGATGATGACGCCACGGGCTCCGTCCGGGTCAGAGTCGTTTCGGGCCATCTGGGCGGCGGCCAGACGCGCAACGTTGAAGCTGCCCACCAGATTGATGTCGATGGTGCGTTGAAATGCGTCCAAAGGGTGAGGCCCATCGCGTCCCACGGTCTTGATTCCGTCAGCGATCCCCGCGCAGTTCACGGCAACAGAGACTTGACCCATCCTGTCCCGCGCCAGATCAATCGCGGCAGCGACCGAGCCTTCATCGGTCACATCGGTCTCCGCAAAGTGGCCGCCGATGTCTTGGGCGACTTGCGGGCCACGTGTTGTATCGCGGTCCAACAGCGTGACTTGTGCGCCCTTGGCAGCAAAGTGGCGGGCGGTGGCTTCGCCCAGGCCCGAGGCTCCGCCGGTGACGATGGCCGCTGTGGCAGACAGGTTCATGGCGTGCTTCCTTCCAGTAGTGATTTGAACGTTTGTTCATTTAATCGCCTACTTTGCCTGCTGTCCAGCCATACAACTGTTTTTCTGAAGCGAAACACAGCCCTTCCTCATCTGTCCTTAATGTTCGGACCCCACGTCAACTGAGGATGAAACGGCGCGAGAACTGCGTGCCGCAACAGGAGTGATGCAGGATGCATAAACGTTTACGAGTGGGGATGGCCGCATGGGTTGCAGCGCCCGTCCTTGGGGTTATGGCGGCCAGCAGCGCGGCTGCTGCGCCTGAGGTCTGTGACTGGAGAACCGCGCGTGATGCGGCCAATAGCGGCAATTATGCTGCGCTATGTGAGTGTTCGCAGGTTACACCGAGCTTTCTCAAGCGATTGCAGACCCGGCCGGATTTCGAAACCACGCTTGGCTATACTGGCGCGCAATGTCCGGGGTTGGCGGCGTTGTTGACCGATCTGCCAACAGCGTCGATTGGCACGTCATTTGGTGGCAATTCCGGTGAGGATCGCAGCTCGGATATCGTGGCCCAGCTTGGGTCAGGCGGAGGAAGCAGTCCGGGCAACGGAGGCGGAAACCCCGGCGACGGAGGCGGTGATCCCGGCGATGGCGGGACCGACCCCGGTGACGGTGGGACCGATCCGGGTGACGGCGGCGGCAGCGACCCTGGCAATGGCGGCGGGGGTGACGACAAGCCCGGCAAGGGCGGAAACGGTCCTGGCAAAGGTGGAAATGGCCCCGGCAAAGGCGGTGACGGTCCCGGCAAAGGCGGCGGCAAAGGCAATGACGGGCCCGGCAAAGGTGGCCCGGGAAATGGAAATGGTAACAACGGCAACTCTGGCAACGGCGGTGGCAACACCGGAGGTTCGGGCCCTGGCACTGGAAATGGCGGCGGCAACAACGGTCAGGGCGACGGCAAAGGCAAAGGGGGTGGTAAAGGCGGAGGCAAAGGCAAGAACTGAGCCGTACCTACCCAGCCAACGGTGAACGCAACGGCCACCTGAATGGGTGGCCGTTTGACGTTGTGTTTTTCGGATTCTGAACAAAATGCATGTGCGGGGGCACCGCGGGACTGCTACAGATCCAGGCTATACTTGACGGGCTTGAACCTCATCGCCAGCGGCATTTTATCTGCAACGCTTTTGGGGATTTTGGTCCTGGGGATGCGTTCGCTGGTCTTACCGTCGCGAAAGAAACTGTCAAACCTCCAGCTCGCGTCCAGCGACTTGGGCAATTTCTTCAGCATATTCGCTGTTTCCTTGGTCGCGCTGCTGCCCCACCACGGTTTCATATTGCCCTTGCACTTTGCATGAAACCGGACGCGAACGCGGTAGCCGGTCTTGCCCTCTTCCTTCTCAAGACGCTCAAGATGCCTGATCAGACCGGTCTCGAAGCTTCTGCGATAGGTTGAATTCGAACTTGCCGACATGGGCGTCATGTTTGCATTGATACCCATTCCACCCAGCTTTTCGCTAAGGATGTGGCCCTTGACATAAGTCTGAGCCTGCAATTCGGAATAGTCTGCCAACATGCGGATTTCTCCCAGGGCCAACAGGTCGAGGATCTCATCCACGGTTTTGGCCCGGCCCAGTTTCTGAATGGTAGTCTTGTTGGACAGGGCTTTCTGGACGGCCTTGAGATCAATGAGGCTTTTGATATCCCAGCGCGAATTCAGACGTTCCACAATCGTGCATTGACCCGACGCCGGTCGACTGCCTTTCAGGCGCAGACTGTCCGTTGTCAGGACACACGTCACTTCGTCGGCACCGACCGAGAAGGTCTCGCCTTCAAAATCCGCATTTTTTCTGAGGGTTGGGGAAGAAAGCTTGTTGGGAATAACCATGACCAAATCTTACAAATAAACTGCAATATAGGGCAGTTTAACACAGAACGGGTCATGCAAGAAATGGCGGCTCTGGGCACGGTCTGACGCGCCCGGAGCCAAATGATATCAGCCCAGTTGGACCAGCGCGTGACGTTTCTTGCCTGCGCTCAGCTTGATCGGAGACGACAGGGCACCGGCGTCGATCATCAGGCCCGTATCGGTCAGCGGCGCATCATCCAGCCTGGCCCCGTTTTCCGAGATCAGGCGCTTGGCTTCTTTACCGGATTTGGCCAGACCCGATTTCACGATCAGCTGCACGATGGACATACCGTCGCCCAGCTCATCGGCACTTAGGGTCAGGGTCGGAAGGTCTCCGCCCACGCCGCCTTTTTCGAACACTTCGCGGGCGGTGGCCTCGGCCGTTGCTGCCGCGTCAGCACCGTGAAGCAAGGTGGTGACCTCATTGGCGAGGCGGATTTTTGCCTCGTTGATCTCTGAGCCCTCAAGCGCGGCCATGCGGTCGCATTCATCGACAGGAAGTTCCGTGAAGATTTTCAGGAACCGGCCCACGTCCGCGTCGGTTGTGTTGCGCCAGAACTGCCAGAACTCATAGGCCGACAGCATGTCGCCGTTCAGCCAGACCGCACCGCCCTGCGATTTGCCCATTTTGCGGCCATCGCTGGTGGTCAGAAGGGGGGTGGTCAGGCCATAGATCTCATGATCCAGCACGCGGCGGGTCAGGTCGATACCGTTGACGATATTGCCCCACTGGTCCGAGCCGCCCATCTGCAGAACGCAGCCATAGCGGCGGTTCAGTTCAAGGAAGTCATAGGCCTGCAGGATCATGTAGTTGAATTCGAGAAACGACAGCGATTGTTCGCGGTCCAACCGGGATTTAACGGATTCGAATGACAGCATCCGGTTGACCGAGAAATGCCGCCCGATATCGCGCAGGAAATCGAGGTAGTTCAGGCTGTCCAGCCATTCCGCATTGTTCAGCATCAACGCACCGGTCTCGCTGTCGTCATAGGACAGGTACTTGGCAAAGACCTTCTTCATGCCTGCGATATTGGCGTCGATCTGTTCAGGGCCCAGCAGGGGGCGTTCGTCCGAGCGGAACGAGGGGTCGCCCACCTTGGTGGTCCCGCCGCCCATCAGCGTGATTGGCTTGTGGCCGGTCTTTTGCAGCCAACGCAGCACCATGATGTTCATCAGGTGGCCCACATGCAGCGACTGCGCGGTGGCGTCATACCCGATATAAGCCGTTTGCACCCCAGAGATCAGCGCGTCGTCAAGGCCCTGATAATCGGTGCAGTCGGCAAGAAAGCCGCGCTCGATCATCGTGGCGATGAAATCCGATTTGGGGTGGTAGGTCATGTCGTGCCCTCGGGGTTACTGTTGCGGGGCACTGTATAGGCGGCGACGCGGGGAAGGGGAAGGCACCATTTGAGCCGCAAAACGGCTCTATTTTTGATCCGCAGCGGTCTTCCGGGTGGTGGCAGGAAGACCAAAGGCATAAAGCATCGCGATCAGGTTCAGCACAACAAGCGCAAAGATCGGCGTGATGGGATCATGCAGATGCGCCACCGCGCCCAGAATGGCGGCAAAGACAATAGCGACAAGCCCTGCCAGAACGTCGCCCAGGGCGACCAGATAGGGGCGTTCCGTCTCGACCGTCTTCTCGATGATGTAAAGATAGCGTCCGTAGACAACGCCATTGCTGCCCAGCGACAACAGCAGGATGACCAGGGCATAGATCCAGACATTGCTGGCGTATCCCGTCAGCGTAAACCCAAGGGCCAAAAAGGCCGACAAGGCCGAGATCGCACAGCCCAGCCACATGACGGGTTTGACGGACAGACGTCCGCTAAGCCACCCCCACAGCAGCGAACCGATGACGACACCGGCGCTGGCCCCGATCACGAAATAGCTGAGCGAGTGTTTCGTACCCACATGAAAGGTGGCTGCATGGATCGTGTAGAAGGGCATCGCCAGTTCGACCGAGAGAAACAGAACGCGGGCGATCAGGAACTTGCGGTACCAGGGATAGGCCATTCCGGTTTTGAACCCGGTCGCCAGCTCGGCGATGGGTTTGGGTTTTTGGGCGGGTGGCTGCGGTGCGGGCCCCGTGTCTTCGAAAATCCGAACCCCGGCAAAGCTGATACCAGCGGCGAACATGGCAACCACGCCGCACCACATGACAACGATGTGGCGCTGCAGGGGCTGGTCCGAAGCCAAAAGATCCTTGGTGGCCCAAACCACGACGATGGCAAGAATGCCCGAGATCGTGGCTTGGGCGAATACCATCCGGTTACGTTTGTGGTCCGGCACCGAGACGCCATAGATTTGGCTGGTGCCCAAGCTGGTGATCCCCTGGCACAGCCCCATGATGATTGCCGTCAACAAGAACAGAAGGACGACCATGACCTGCGGCAGGTTGGTCGCAAACAGGGCCACAACGGCCAGAATGGCGCCGGTCAGAATGTTGGGGACATAAACCGCCAGTTTGGCACGGGTGACCCGGTTGATGAAGGGTGACACAAAGATTTCGGCGATCAGGCGCGCGCCGGTCACAAAGGGCAGTAGCAGGCCTGCGATGAAAGTCGGGGCACCCAATGCCAGGTAGAGGAACGGAAGAACAAGTCGGGGGTTTACCAACTGCCCGCCAATTGTGGACAGAGCCCCGGACCAGAAAATCAACTGATAGTTCCGCGTGTCTACGCCCTGCGCAGGATCTGTGCTGCGGTTCATCGTCGATATGCCCTGAATAAGTCGCGTTGGTCGATGTTTGCCCAGAATCGCGCTCTGCGCAACGGCGCTTGGACGATTGCCTGAAAGCGCTGTTGGCAAAAATTTTTGTTGACGACGCTCAAGACGCTTGCCTTGACGGCTGCCTGCGGGGCAGGTTGTCGGGGTCGCAACCTATGAGGGAAAGCCCGAAGATCAGGGGCGGCAACAAACAGGGACAGGCAGGAGGCAGGCGTGCGCCAGGCCAACAAGACACAAGGGGCGATCAGGGCGCTCGGGGCGATGTCCGGGACCTCGATGGATGGGGTCGATGCCGCCGTGGTCGAAACCGATGGGCACCGGATCGTCAGCTTTGGCGAGACGGGTTATCGGGCCTATTCCGAGGCCGAACGCGCAACTATACGCGCGGCCCTGGGACAGTGGCACGGGCCCGATGTCGACGCTGCGGGTGAGCTGGTGACGATGGCCCATGCCGAGGCGTTGTCCGAATTCGAAGATGTCGATCTGATCGGGTTTCACGGCCAGACGCTGGCGCATGAGCCGCGCGGGCGCGGAACCCTGCAAGTGGGCGATGGGGTTGGGCTGGCGCAGGCGCTGGGCCTGCCGGTTGTCTGGGATTTTCGCAGCGATGATGTGGCGCTGGGCGGTGAGGGGGCTCCGCTGGCGCCATTCTTCCATTTCGCTTGTGCCAAGTGGATTGGCGCACAGGCGCCTGTGTGCTTTCTGAACCTCGGCGGTGTTGGCAATCTGACCTATGTGGACCCGTCGTTTGACGGGCCGGATGCTGCCGGGGCTTTGCTGGCTTTCGACACAGGACCGGCCAATGCGCCTGTGGATGATCTGATGCGGGCGCGTCTGGGTCTGCCGATGGATCGGGATGGCGCGGTGGCGCGGGGCGGAACTGTGGAAACCGGAGCACTGGAATTGTTCCTGGCCGAGCCTTTCTTTGCCCGCATGCCGCCCAAATCTCTGGATCGCAATGACTTTGCCGAGATGATCAAGCTGGTGCAGGAGTTGAGCGATGCGGATGCGGTTGCCACGTTGACAGCCATGTGCGCCGCCGGTGTTGCGCAAGGGATGCAGCATTGCCCGAAACCCCCGGCTCGGGTCCTGGTGACCGGAGGAGGGCGACACAACCCGGTTCTGATGGAGATGTTGCGCGTCTCGCTGGATTGCCCGGTCGAGCCGGTTGAAGAGGTTGGTCTGGACGGCGACATGCTTGAGGCCCAGGCCTTTGCGTATCTGGCGGTGCGTGTGGCGCGGGGCCTGCCGACCTCGTGCCCCGGAACGACTGGTGTGCAGGCCTCGGTTGGTGGCGGGATTGTCAGCAAGGTCTCGATGGACCGGGCCAGCTAAGTCGTTTCAGAAACCGGGAACAGGTGGTTCAAATGCGGGCCGTGCTGTGCAACGGTTGAGGCAAGCTGTTTCAGCAGGGGTTAACTTGATGGCGACAAAAGCGGAACTGGAAGCTGAACTAGAAAAACTGCGCGCCCGCAACGCGCAGTTGGAGGGTGATGCGACACACCCCCCAAAGGACAACGGTACCACAAAGACAAGCGAAGAAATCCGGCGGCTGTTGCACGAGCATGGCATCGATTTGTCCGGGGCCGAGGCGATGGGAGAAGAGGTCGTGGCGGAATTCACCCGGTTGCAGAAAGATTACCCCATCACGGCTTTGCTGATCGCGTTTTCACTTGGGTATGTTGTCGGTCGGGCGCGGGGTTAGAGAGGGCGAGATGAGCAGGCTCAGCAGAAATCTTGTAACGATCTATCGCACAGAGCGATTGATCGCGCGTCGGCGTCTGGCCGTGGTTCAACAGCAGACGATCCTGATGGTTCTGGCAGGTATCGCGGCACTGGCCGGGTTGGTTGCGTTGAATGTGGCCATCTTTTTCTGGCTTGAAACATGGATGTCATCTGCGGGCGCTGCCGCGGTTCTGGCAGGGGGCAACCTTGTTCTGGCGGCGTTGCTGGTTTGGGCGGCGCGGCGCACCAATGTCGAGGAGGAAATCGCCCCCGCGCTCGAGGTGCGGGACATGGCAATTGCCGATGTCGAGGATGAGTTGGAGGAAATGGCCGCCGAGGCGCGCGATGTGGTTCAGGCTGTCAAGAACATTGGGGCCAATCCTTTGGGGTCATTGCCTGCGCTGCTGGTGCCCTTGGTGACGGCGGTGATCCGGAGCCGGACCGAGAAGTAGCTGGGCGACAGGCGTGGGGGCGCTGCCCCCGTCGCGCTTTGCGCGCCTCCCCCGGGATATTTTTTTAGCCAGATGAAGCTGGATCCCCTTGGTCGAGGCTGCGCGTGTAGTCCGATGTGAACTCGGAATAGCCGTTGGATGTGGTTTTCAGATGCGCCGCGGTCCAGCTGTGGAAGGCGGGCAATTGGTGGAACGGCACGTTCGGGAAGGCGTGGTGTTCAGCGTGGTACGGCATGTTCCATGCCAGAAATCGGATGAGCCGGTTGGTGAATGTCGTGCGCGAGTTTTCCAGCATATCGGTGACGGGCGGACAAAGACCATGTTCCGCCAGCAGATAGAGGCGCAGGACGGGTTGCGCGATTGCCATGGGCAGCAGCCAGAGCCAGAACAGGGCGGAAGAGAAAAACAGGCTGAGTGCAACGAGCGCGTAGAGGCTGAGCAGCAGGCGCGCCTCGCGGCGGATGGCGCGGTGTTGCCGGAACGGCAGGTAGGGCGCATCAATTTTGCCAAAGGCGTTTTGGACAAGAACCTTTGCCATCCCGGTCCAGTAGGGCAGGCCACTGAGATAGAGCAGCAGGCTGCCCCATGTCTTGGGGCGTGGCTTTCCTGCCAGTTCCGGGTCCTTTTCCGGGTGGTTGGTCCATTTATGGTGAGCCAGATGGAAGTAGCGGAACCACGTGAACGGCAGCGCAATGAGGATTCCGACCAGATGCCCCGCAAGCTCGTTCAGCCACGGGCTGCGAAACGGTGTTTTGTGTGTGCATTCGTGGCTGAGGGTGAACAGGAACACCAGAAGGATGCCCTGCGGTAGCAGGAAAACGGGCCAAAGTGGAACCTGCGTGGCGATGGCCAACGTACAGCTCACCAAGGCCAACAGGTAAAGGGCGAGGTGTTTCAGCCCCGCCGCATCTGAACGGCGTTGGAGGGTGTCCTTGGTCCGGGCAGGCATTGCGGCAATCAGGGCGCGATGGTCCATCTGGGAACTCTGCCGGGCCGGGTGCGGGCTGGCAAGCCTCTATCTCTGCCGAAAACCTTGTTTGAAGGGCACGACAGGTGGTATTTTGGGCATATTTGAGGAGAAGCAAGATGATTTCAAATCAGGAATTTCAAGATCTTGAACGCAATGCAAAAAGCGGACTGCCTTTTCAGGTCAATCTGCGCGCAGTCAACAAAGGGGTGGGTGTGGTTGCCCTGGGACTGCCTTTCGCCTTGCTTCTGGCGGGTTGGATTGGAGATGCCTGCCCGACGATAGACTCTATCAGCCACTACTATTTTACCCGTCTGGGAGGCGATCTTCTGGTGGGCGCGCTGAGCTTCATTGGTGTCTTGTTGCTGTTCTTCTACCGATTGCCGGATAGCGGGACGGGGACAACAGGCCGTGTCGAGGGGTATCTGGGCCACAGACCACTGGATATCTGGCTGGCCCGGTTTGCCGGCCTATGTGCCTTTGGCGTGGCCTTTATCCCAACGCGTGAGACAGGATGCGAAACCTTCGATGGCAGCACGGCGCGGGTGTTTCTGAGCAACGCGCAAGGTGGACATGCGACCGAGATCAGCCCGGTGACAGGTCGCGTTGGGTTTGATTTCTGGGCCGATACCGGGGTCACCAACGCCATCCTCAGCAACCTGCATTTCATCTCCGCAGGTGGAATGTTTCTGGTGCTGGCCTATTTCTCGATTGTTGTGTTCCGGCGGCCGCAATCGAAAAAGGCGGTGCAGCAGGACGCCGATGGCGCGGTGGAACTGGCGACCACAAAGGGGCGGCGGAATTTCTGGTATCTGGTGTTTGGCCTGATGATCCTGTTGGCGATCGTGGCACTGGCCTTCAAGTCGGTGATCGTCAACAGCCGTCCGGGCCTGCTGGCTGGGTGGAACGCCGCAAACCTGACGTTTTGGTTTGAGGCGCTGGCCCTTGTCATGTTCGGATTGAGTTGGAGCATGAAGGGGCGGCTGTGGCCCTTTGACCGGATGGCAGATCCCGGGTCTTGATGTCAGGTGCGGGGGATGTCGAACCCGGGCGCGGCCAATTCGAACCCGTCGAACTCGAAACCCGGTGAGACTGTGCAACTGACCAGTGTATAGCCGCCCGTACTGCGCGCCACCTGCCAGTGGTTTTTGGGCACGATCAGTTGAGGCGCTCCCTTGGACAGATCAGGCGACAACAGATGGTCGGTGGCAGGGCCATGCTCGGTTTCGCTGAGCGACAGGATCAGAGGTGCCCCGGCGTGGTAGAGCCAGATTTCGGTGGCGTCGACGCGGTGCCAGTGGCTGGCCTCGCCGTCCTGCAGCAGGAAATAGATGCAGGTTCCGGTTGCGCGGCCCGCATTGTCCGCCCTCCAGGTTTCGCGAAACCAGCCGCCTTCGGGGTGGCGTTGCAGGTTCAGGTGATCGATGATGTCTTGCGCGGTCATGGTGGTCTCATGTTTTTTGCGCGATTATGCACGGGATCGTGCGATCCGCTATGGCAATCATCCGTGGGGGTCATATGTTTGCGCCATGACCCTGACGATCCCCTTTGACAACTCTTATGCCCGCTTGCCGGATGTGTTCTTCACGCGGCAAGCCCCCGTTCCTGTGAAAGCACCGCAGCTGGTGGCGTTCAACGAGAATCTGGCGCGTGTCCTGCGTATCTCGCCCGGAGATGTGCAGGAGATGGCGCAGGCGTTTGCCGGTAACAGCTTGCCCGAAGGGGCCGAACCCCTGGCGCAGCTTTATTCCGGGCACCAGTTCGGGTCCTACAACCCCCAGCTGGGAGACGGACGCGCGGTTCTGTTGGGCGAGACCGTCGGTAAAGATGGGATACGGCGCGATATTCAACTGAAAGGTTCGGGGCGCACGCCGTATTCCCGGCAAGGGGATGGGCGGGCGTGGCTGGGACCTGTGTTGCGGGAATATGTGGTGTCCGAGGCAATGCACGCGCTGGGCATTCCCACCACTCGGGCCCTGGCCGCGGTCGAAACCGGCGAGACCGTGTTTCGTGAAGTTCCCATGCCGGGGGCGGTGCTGACCCGTGTGGCGCAAAGCCATCTTCGGGTGGGCACATTTCAGGTGTTTGCCGCGCGGCGTCAGGTGGCCAATCTGCGCAAACTGACCGAATACGCCATCACCCGCCATTACCCCGAAGCCCAAGGCCCGATGGGTCTGTTGAGGGCGGTGCGGGATGCGCAGGCAAAGCTGATCGCCGGGTGGATGAGCGTTGGCTTCATTCATGGCGTCATGAACACCGATAACTCCTCGATCGCGGGAGAGACCATCGACTACGGCCCCTGTGCCTTTATGGACAGCTATCACCCGAACACGGTCTACAGTTCCATCGATCGGATGGGGCGCTATGCCTATGCCAATCAGCCCGAGATTGCCGTGTGGAATCTGGCGCAACTGGCGACGGCACTGATTCAGCAATACGAGGACCCGCAGGAGGGTATCGAAGAGGCGACCGAGATTGTGCATGCGATGCCCGATCTGTTGCAACAGGACTGGTTGAAACGGTTCCGCGCGAAACTGGGTCTGGCGACAGAGGAAGACGGGGATCTTGAGTTGATCACCGACCTGTTAAAACGCATGGCCGAGTCGCAGGCGGACTTTACCAACACATTCCGGGCGCTGGGCAGCGACACCGCCCGTGATCAGTTCACGGACCGCGACGCCTATGACAGTTGGGCCGACGGCTGGCAGGCCCGGTTCGCGCGTGAGGCGGACCCCAAGGCGCTCATGGTCAGGGCCAATCCGGCTTTCATCCCGCGCAATCACCGGGTCGAGCAGATGATTGAGGCGGCTGTTCAGGGTGACTATGCCCCGTTCCACCGCCTGAACACCGTATTGTCCCGCCCCTTTGAGGATCAGCCCGAACATCTGGACCTGACCCGCCCACCCAGCGCATCAGAGGTGGTTCAGGCCACGTTCTGCGGGACCTGATTGCGCCCCATCAGTTCGAATTGCAAACATGCTTCCGACATTTCGATGGGCAGGGTAGGAGAGATCAGGCCGCTATCCGCCAACATGACCGACTCGCGCTTTAGCTGGATTTCCCGGCCGGATGCGGATTTCACATAGGTGCCGGACGTGCTGCGGTCGGTCAGGATCAGTTTACCCGCTTTCATCGCCAGCACCGCATGGAGGCGCGAAATCCAGGGTTGCGGCAGCACCACGTCGCAATCGGGTGAGCGGCCGATCTTGAACTCTCCGTTGCCCAAGCAACGCCAGACTCGTTCTTCGTGGCGCAGGATCAGGGTAAGCCCTTCACGCGGCTGCCAGTTCTCTTCGGACCGTCCGAAACTCTGCGGGAGCCGGGTCTGCGTGATCGAGTCCGATTCGGGGTGGATCAGCGAATAGGCTGTCTGAGGCTCGGTAAGACCTTTGAGGCTGAGCTGACCCAATGGCGTCAGCGTTTGCCGCAGATCGTTTGGCAACAGGACGGCCACACTTTGACTGAAACAGGATTCGCCCGGGTTTGCCGCGGTTGCGAACCGGGCGGTGACGTTGACCGCCTCGCCATAAATACCGCGTTTGCCGATCACGATGGGGCCGCAATGCACACCCACATGCACCGACAGAGGCGTATGGGTCGATGGTTCGATCAGTTTCAGCGCGGCATTATACGCAGCGCTTGGGTTTTCGAAATAGCTGAGGACATCGTCGCCTTTTTGTCCAACCGGTACACCACCAAACTCCAACAGGACCGCGCGCAGCCGGTCAATTTCAAGCTGGATCAGGCGCTGGGCGTCATCGTCACCCACTGCCTTGTAAAGCGGTGTGCTGCCCACGATATCGGCAATGATCATCGTGGCGAATGTGGATTCAACGTCCAAGGCGGGTTTCCTTTTTGCGGCAGTTTAACCCCGCTGGATTTTGTGTACACTGATTTAATGTATTATTCATAGACCTTTGAGGTGCAGTGTTGAAAATTGCAAGCTCGCGCCGGACTCACAGGCGGCCAGACGCCGTTTTGAAGGTTCGAAATCCCTGTACCGGTCCAGGCGAGGTCGCCGTTGAGTGCCGTCGATAACCCAGCGAGAAAACATGGATAAATCCTTGGTCGTGCGGCTTGCCAGTTACAACATTCAGAAATGCGTCGGGCTTGATTTTCGGCGGCAGCCGCAGCGGATCATGCAGGTTCTGGAAGGCATGCAGGCCGATATTGTCGTTTTGCAAGAGGCCGACAAACGTCTGCCGCCGCGACCTGCCGCTCTGCCGCACTTCATGCTGGACGAGTCCGGTTGGCAGATTGTTGATCTGGGCGGAGCGGGCAGTCTGGGCTGGCACGGCAATGCGGTGATCTGGCGGGGTGATGCGATTTCGGTCCGCAAGACCGGCCATCACGAGTTACCGGGATTCGAGCCGCGCGGCGCCGTGCGGGTTGAATTCGACACGCCCATCGGGCCGCTGCGCGTCATGGGGATGCATCTGGGGCTGCTGCCGGCCTCGCGTCGCCGGCAGATCACCCATATCCGGCACTGCGATGCGGATCTGGATGACATGCCTACCGTGTGGGCCGGGGATTTCAACGAATGGTCGCGCCAACCTGTGTTGGACCATCTGGCGCCCGAGATGCGCTTTCTCCCGCCCATTCCCAGCTTTCCGGCTGCGCAACCTTTGGGGGCGCTGGATCGTATCGCGCTGGGGCAGGGGGTCGAGGCGCGCGCGCATGGCGTACACGAGGATCGCCCGGCCCACATAGCCTCGGATCACCTGCCGGTCTGGGCAGATATCCGACGCGCGGGTTGACATGCGGTCCGGCGTCGAATCCTTGTGGCGCCGCGCCAGCGAACATACTAGAACAGAAACCCGGGAGCTTTCTGAGGGGCAACATGTCGGATACGATCATCGCGCGCTGCGAGGCCAAGGGCCTGCGCATGACAGGCCAGCGCCGTACCATCGCGCAGGTTCTGGAACAGAGCGCAGACCATCCTGATGTGGAAGAATTATATGCCCGCGCGTCGGCGTTGGATTCGGGAATCTCGATCGCCACGGTCTATCGCACCGTAAAGCTGTTCGAAGAAGCAGGGATCCTTGAACGGCTCGAGTTCGGCGATGGCCGCGCGCGCTATGAAGACGCCGAGCGGGATCACCACGATCACCTGATCGATATGCAATCGGGCGAAGTGATCGAATTTGTCGATCCCGAGATCGAGGCGTTGCAGGAAAAGATCGCGGCCAAGCTGGGATACAAGCTGAAAGGCCACCGGTTAGAGCTGTACGGGGTGCCGCTGGACAAGGACTGACCCATCACGGAACGCGATAGGTCGGCCAACGGGATTTCATCAAACAAGTCGCAATTCCGCTTGCGGCGTCGCATGCGTTCCGCTTTTGCTGATGCAACGGTCCGCAGGATGGCGGCTCACCTCAACGGAAACGCGCATGAACAACGTAAACGGCATTCTGCTGCTTGTCGGATCGATGGCAGCTTTTGCAATCGAGGATATGTTCATCAAACACCTGTCGGCAACTGTGCCGACCGGGCAGATTTTGATCGCATTGGGCCTTGTGTGCGGGCTGTGCTTTGCCCTGCTGTCGGTGGCGACGCGAAAACGGATTTTTGACCCTGCCGCATGGAAGCTCTTGCCGCTTGCGCGCGCCGCGTTCGAGGGGCTGGGCGCGGTTTTGTTCGTGACGGCGCTGTCTCTGATCGATCTGTCCACAGTGGCGGCGGTGTTTCAGGCCTTGCCCTTGGCCGTGACTATGGGGGCGGCGCTGTTTCTGGGCGAAAACGTAGGATGGCGCCGTTGGAGCGCGATAGGCGTCGGTTTTCTGGGCGTTCTGATGATCATACGTCCGGGCCTTGAAGGGTTTCAGCCGGAAACGCTGCTGGTGGTCGCAACCGTCTTCTTGATTGCAGCGCGTGACCTGATCACGCGAAAACTGGATGCGCGCGTGGCGTCCAGCGTTGTCGCCATGCAAGCCTATATTGCCGCCATACTGGCCGGGGCGGTGCTGATGATTTCCACCGGGCAGTCCTATGCGCCGATCCAAGCGGCGCAGGCCGGGCCATATCTGGCTGCGGTGGTGTTCAGCATGCTGGGCTATTATGGCATCGTGGCCGCGATGCGGGTAGGCGAGGCCTCGGCCATGATGCCTTTCCGGTATACACGCCTTGTGTTCTCGATGATCGCCGGTGTCTTGATGTTCAACGAACGCCCCGACGCGATAACGCTGGCGGGGGCTTCGCTGATCATCGGTTCAGGGCTTTACACCTTTTTGCGCGAACGCAGGCTTGCGCGGGACATTGCACTGGCTGCGGCCTGATCCTGTTGGCGCAAACATCCGCCTGTTAGCCCTAAAGGGCCGAAAATATGCATGTTAGCGATAACGGAAAAGGTTTACTTTTGGCCGTGTGCTGGTATGAGGCGTGCAACTGATTGCAGCCACAGGGACGGGCCTCATGAGCACCATCATCGACATTCACGCACGCGAAATCCTGGACAGCCGGGGCAACCCGACGGTCGAAGTGGACGTCATCCTGGAAGACGGCACCATGGGCCGCGCGGCAGTGCCCTCGGGCGCATCGACCGGAGCCTATGAGGCGGTTGAAAAGCGCGACGGCGATAAATCCCGTTACATGGGAAAGGGCGTGCTTGAGGCCGTGGCCGCCGTGAACGGCGAGATCGCCGAAGAACTGGTTGGCTTTGATGCGACCGAGCAGGTGGCCATCGATCAGGCAATGATCGAACTGGACGGGACCGAGAACAAGGGCCGTCTGGGCGCGAACGCCATCCTGGGGGTTTCGCTGGCGACTGCCAAGGCAGCTGCTGATTTCACCACACAGCCTTTGTATCGCTATGTGGGCGGCACCTCGGCGCGGGTTCTGCCGGTGCCGATGATGAACATCATCAATGGGGGCGAGCACGCAGACAACCCGATCGACATTCAGGAATTCATGATCATGCCAACCTCTGCCGCGAATATCCGCGAGGCTGTGCGCATGGGCTCGGAAGTGTTTCATACGCTGAAGAAAGAATTGTCAGCCGCCGGTCTGGCCACTGGCGTTGGGGATGAGGGTGGTTTTGCACCCAACATCGCCTCGACGCGTGAGGCGTTGGATTTCATTCTGAAGTCCATCGAGAAAGCAGGCTACAAGCCGGGTGAGGAAATCCATCTGGCGTTGGATTGTGCGGCAACGGAATACTTTAAGGATGGCAAGTATGTACTTGCAGGCGAAGGTATTTCGCTGACTTCCGAGGAAAATGCGTCGTATCTGGCGGCACTGGTCAACGACTATCCGATCATCTCGATCGAAGACGGCATGTCCGAGGATGATTGGGATGGCTGGAAGGCCCTGACAGATGCCGTTGGTGACAGGGTTCAACTGGTGGGCGACGACCTGTTCGTGACCAACCCGGAACGTCTGGCCGAAGGGATCGAGCGCGGCTGTGCAAACTCGATGCTGGTCAAGGTGAACCAGATCGGCTCGCTTACCGAGACGCTGCGCGCGGTCGATATGGCCCATCGCGCGCGTTACACCAACGTGATGTCGCACCGCTCGGGCGAGACCGAGGATGCGACCATCGCCGATCTGGCTGTGGCGACAAATTGCGGTCAGATCAAAACCGGCTCGCTGGCACGGTCGGACCGGTTGGCCAAATACAACCAGCTGATCCGCATCGAGGAAACACTGGGTGAAGTTGCGGAATATGCCGGAGCGTCGATCCTGAAGCGCTGATCACCTCATACAAACTGCAGATTAGATAAGGGCTTTCATCCGTCAGATGAGAGCCCTTGTTCTTGCGCTCAGCCCGGGCTGCTGTGGGTGATGGGCACGTCTTTTGGGTCTGTTGCGGGGTTGAAAACCGGCGAGCCGCTGACGAATGTTTCTCGCAAAATCAGTATATTGCGTAGTAAGAGCGGGTTAAATTCATGTTATGTGTGAAGTTATTCACATACGGACCTCGAACTGTTTCCTATTCTGCAACTATTGCAGAAAGGAGCACACAATGTCTTTGTCCAAATTCCTTCTGACCGTTTCCATGCTTTCGATTGGATTTATGGCGGCCTGCTCGGGGCCGGGAACCTACCCAATTTCGGGGGATCAGGTTTCATCAAGTGACCCTGTTCACGACATGGAAATGCCGGGCTACATTTTCCGGGGCGAGTCGCGCTAAAGCGCTTTGCTCATCAGCATATAGCGATCACGGGGTTTGAACCCCGTGCGCAGATACAGTTTCTGCGTGGCGTCCTGAGTTCGGTCGACTTCCAGATGAAGGGCGGTCAGCCCGGCTTCAGCCAACGCTTTGGGTAATTCCAAAAGCACTTCGGTGGCGATACCGCGACCTCGGACGGCGGGGCGGATATAAATCTCGTCGACAAAGCCGTCCATGCCGCCAAACTCGACTGACCACCCAAAGGTCAGGACAATGTACCCCAATGGCGCGCGGCCAGGGCCGATCAGGTAGATGCACCCATGGGGAATACCTTCCAGCAGCGGCATAAGCGCTTCGCGTCTCTGGTCGGCGTCCTGCGCGATACCTTGCTCGGCGTGAAAGGCCGAGACCAGGGCCATCAGGCGGTCCAGGTCCTCGGGGCGGGCGAGTCGCAATGCGGCGGTCATAGTCGGGCCAGCCTTTCGGTCAGAAGAGTGAAGAATCCATCCGCATCCAGATCGCCCACGAACATGGCATTGGGCGTGCGGTCCGTAACGCCCCACCAATCGGCAACGGTCATGCCCATGGTCAGCTCGGATTGGGTTTCGATTTCCACGTTTACATAGCGGCCCGAAAACAGCTCGGGCCGGATCAGATAGGCGATGACGCAGGGATCGTGCAAAGGCGCACCCACTGAGCCATACTTTTCCTTATCGTAGCGTTCGAAAAAGCCCATCATGTCCGCGACGGCGTGACCGACTTGTGTGTCGATCGCCCGGAACGCATCGTTGCGGTCTTTCGTAACCAGCGCTTTGTGTGTGACATCCAGCGACATGACGACAATTGGCCTGCCTGATTTGAAAACAATATCAGCGGCTTCGGGGTCGACGTGAATGTTGAATTCCGCAGCTGGCGTGTAGTTGCCCACTTCAAAGTAGGCGCCGCCCATCAACACGATTTCCTGAACCCGATCAACAACATCCGGCGCCTTTTGGAAGGCTGTTGCAATATTTGTCAGCGGCCCCAATGGGCAGAGCGTCACGGTCCCAGGGTCCTGCGCCCGCAGGGTGTCGACGATGAAATCAACCGCGTGACCCTCTGCCAGCGGCATCTTTGGATCCGTCAGAACGGGGCCGTCCAATCCGGTTTTGCCATGGACATGCTCGCCCGTGATCAAAGGGCGTTTCATCGGGCGGTCGCACCCGGCGTAGACCGGGACCTGTGTATGGCCCGCCCATTCACAGACAATTCGGACGTTCTTGGCGGTCAATTCCAGCGGAACGTTTCCGGCAACGGCGGTAATGCCCAGAACCTCGACATCCTCGGGGCTGGCAAGCGCCAACAGAATGGCGACGGCGTCATCCTGGCCGGGATCGGTGTCGATGATGATCTTGCGCGGTGCCATGGTGCCTCCGGGGTCTTGAAGCGCGGACACTCGCAAGTGTCACCGCACTTGTCCAGCGGTTTCAGGCGTCGGTCTTGGTCTCTACCGGCGGGAGTTTGCCGTTGGCGCGGTGCTCTTCGGTTTTAACCTCATCCCACAGCGCGTCCATCTCGGCCAGATCGCTTTGGGATGGGGTTCTGCCACGGGCGGCCAGCCGCGCCTCAACCTGTTCAAAGCGGCGCGTGAACTTGGCGTTGGTGCGGCGCAAAGCGGCCTCGGGCTCGATGCCCAGATGGCGGCCCAGATTGACCATCACAAACAGCAGATCGCCGAACTCATCCTCCAACGCATCCGCGTCCTTGCTGTTGCGCGCCTCTTCCAGTTCGGCGGCCTCTTCGGTGATTTTGGCCAGGACATGGCTGGCATCGGGCCAGTCGAATCCCACACGCGCGGCGCGTTTCTGCAATTTATGCGCGCGCAACAGGGCGGGCAGGTTGGCGGCGACGCCATCCAGCGCACCTTGTTGCTTTTTCCCGGCGCGTTCAGCCGCTTTGATGGTTTCCCAGTCCCTCGTCTGTTGATCCGCCGATTTGACGCGGGATTCGTCTCCGAACACATGCGGATGGCGGGTGACCATCTTGTCGGACATGGTGCGCACCACATCCTGAAAGGTGAAATGCCCGGCCTCTTCCGCCATTTGTGCGTGGAAGACGGACTGAAACAGCAGGTCACCCAGTTCACCCTTCAACTCGTCAAAGGCCTGTCGTTCGATGGCGTCGGCGACCTCATAAGCCTCTTCTATGGTGTAGGGGGCGATGGTTGCGAAATCCTGTTCGATGTCCCACGGGCATCCACTTTCCGGGTCACGCAGGCGGCGCATGATTTCCAGCAACCGCTCGATACCAGCGTCGCTGTCATGGATCAGAGGATTTTCGGCCATTGCGAACCCTTTCGTTCCGGTGTCAGATGCATCCATTCCGCAGTCCCGATCAGGAGTCCACCCCAGATGCCCGTCGTCAACCGAATTGCCGATTTTGCCGCCGATATGGCCAAGTGGCGCCAGCACTTGCACACGATCCCTGAACTGGAGTTCGAATGCCATGAAACCGCAGCCTTCGTCGCTGAGCGTCTGCGTGAGTTCGGGGTCGATGAGCTGTACGAAGGCATCGCCAAGACCGGGATGGTGGCGATCATCAACGGACAGGGTGAAGGCCCGACCATCGGGTTGCGCGCGGATATGGACGCTTTGCCGATTGCCGAGGAAACGGGGTTGGACTACGCCTCGAAGCACCCCGGCAAGATGCACGCCTGCGGCCATGACGGGCATACGACCATGCTGCTGGGGGCCGCGCGCTATCTGGCCGAGACACGGAATTTCACAGGCCGTGTGGCGCTGATCTTTCAACCCGCCGAAGAAGAAGGCGGTGGCGCGGATGTGATGGTGCAGGAAGGTATCATGGACCGCTTCGGTATCTCTCAGGTTTATGGCATTCACAATGATCCGGGAAACCCAGAGGGCGCATTCTACACAACAGCCGGGCCGATCATGGCAGCTGTAGATACGTTCGAAATCCACGTGCAAGGCGTTGGTGGCCACGGAGCGTTGCCGCACCAGACCAAGGATCCGGTGATGGCGGCCTGCGGGATTGCGCAGGCGATCCAGACCATCGTCAGCCGGAACCACTATGCGGTGCAGGATCTCGTGGTCTCGGTCACGCAGATTCACACCGGGACAGTGAACAATGTGATCCCGGACACGGCTTACCTGAACGGCACCGTCCGCACGTTTGACCCGACCGTTCAGAAAATGGTGATCGAGCGGATGGAGCAGATTGTGGCTGGTCAGGCGGCCTCTTACGGGGTTGAGGCGCGGCTGGACTATCAAGTGGGTTATCCGGCGACGATCAATGACGCAGAAAAGGCGGCATTTGCGGCGGATGTTGCGCGCGACGTCTCGGGCGACGACCGCGTCGTCGACAATATGGGCCGCGACATGGGGGCTGAGGATTTTTCGTACATGTTGCAGTCTCGTCCGGGTGCCTATCTGTTTTTGGGGCAGGGCGAAGGCGCCGGGCTGCACCACCCGAGATACAACTTCAATGACGATGTTGCGCCGGTGGGCGCGTCGTTCTTCGCGCGGATCGTGGAAAAGGCACAGCCGCTGGGCTGATAGGGGAAAGTCATGGCACTGGAAGACGCAAAACATCAGGTGGACGAGGCCTTTACCAACCCCGACCTCAAAGGGTTGTCCTACGAGAACACGTTCGGCGGCGCGACCTCGTTCTTGCGACGGCTCTACACCAAGGAATTGAAGGGTGTGGACATTGCGGTGACCGGGGTGCCCTTTGATCAGGCCGTGACCAACCGCCCCGGCACCCGTCTTGGACCCCGCGCGATCCGGGAAGCCAGCGCGCTGCAATCACCCGACGCACCCTATGGTTGGCCGTTCGACGCGCTGAGCGAGCTGGCCATCGTCGACTATGGCGATATGGCCTATGACTACGCCAATATCCCGGCCTTTCCGGACACGTTGACCGATCATATCCGCACGATTCTGGCGGCTGACGTGGCCTCGGTCACGCTGGGCGGGGATCACTATATCAGCTTCCCGATCCTGAAGGCCTATGCCGAGAAATATGGGCCGATGTCCCTGTTGCAGTTCGATGCGCATACGGATACCTGGGCTGACGACGACATGTCCCGCGTCGATCACGGGACCATGTTCTACAAGGCAGTGAAATCGGGGATCGTGGACCCGAAACGGTCGGTCCAGGTGGGTATCCGCACCAGCAATGAAGATACGTTGGGTGTCAACATCATCGATGCGCGCGAAGTTTACGAATCCGGCCCCGCCGCCGTGGCGCAGAAGATCAAGACCATTCTGGGCGACAGCCCAGTCTACCTGAGCTTTGATATCGACGGTCTGGACCCGGCCTTCGCCCCCGGGACCGGCACGCCGGTCTGGGGCGGGCTGAGTTCGATTCAGGCGCAGATCATTCTGCGCGACATTGCCGGAATCAACATCAAGGGTGGCGACGTTGTCGAGGTCTCTCCGCCCTATGACACCTCGGGCGCGACAGCGATTGCGGGTGCCCACGTGGCGACGCAGATTATTTGTTTGCTGGGGTGGCGCAGGTTGGCGAAGCCTTAACCTTTGGTTAGCCATCTTTCCGATATCTGGTTAACCATCAGGCAGGATGAGAGAAAACAAGCATGACAGACTACAATCAACCGATCAGCGGCAATGATCTGGCGCGGTTCTCCGGGCCGAACACGTTCATGCGGCTGCCGCAGGCCACCTCGTTAGCAGGGCTGGATGTGGCGTTGTTGGGGATACCGATGGATATCGGCACCTCGTGGCGGTCGGGTACGCGGTTCGGACCCAAGCAGATCCGCAGCGAAAGCGCGATGATCCGGCCCTATAATATGGCTACCTCCGCGGCCCCGTTCGATACGTTGCAGATTGCCGATATCGGCGATCTGGCAATCAACACGTTCTCACTGTCTGAAAGCCTCAGGATCATCAAGGACAGCTATGACGGCATCCTTGCGCAGAACGTGGTGCCGGTTGCGATGGGCGGGGATCACTCGATCACACTGCCTATCTTGCGGGCGATAGCTGCCAAACATGGACCGGTGGCACTGGTGCATGTGGATGCCCATGCCGATGTGAATGATGAGATGTTCGGCGAGCGTGAGACTCACGGCACCGTGTTCCGCCGCGCTTATGAGGAAGGGTTGATTGTCGCTGACAAGACCTTCCAGATCGGAATTCGCGGCTCGGGCTATGCCGCGACAGATTTCACCGAGGCACAGGGCTGGGGATTCAATCAGTTTCCGGCGTGGGAGTTGTGGCAGCAGAACCTGACGCAGATCGGATCGCAGATCCGCAAAATGGTCGGCGACCATCCGGTCTACATCACCTACGACATCGACAGTCTGGACCCTGCCTATGCCCCCGGCACCGGCACGCCCGAGATCGGCGGGCTGACGACCCCGCAGGCCCTGCAGCTGATCCACGCGCTGCAGGGGGTGAACGTGGTGGGATGTGATCTGGTCGAGGTCTCTCCACCCTACGACCCGTCGGGCAATACGGCCCTGACGGCGGCGAACCTGCTGTTCGAGCTTTTGTGCATCCTGCCCGGCGTGACGTCGCGGTAATCGGTCGGCTGCGCCTTGAACCGATACCGGTTCCACATAGGGTTCGGTGTTGAGGATGGAGACAGGATGAAAAAAATGCTGCTTTTGGGTGTCGTCGGAGTGGTGGTCGTGCTGGCGGCTTATATCCGACTTGCCCCCTCTGATCCGGCCGATTGGCACGTCCCCCCCGCGGCCGAGGCGAGCCGGGACCTTGCAGGTGGCGTGCTGCGTGTTGTCGAGACGGGCCCCGACGGTCTGGCAAAACTGGACGCCATTGCCCGTGTGTCGCCGCGCACCGCGGTTCTTGCCGGCTCGGTGGATGACGGGATGATCACCTATGTGACCCGCACGAAGGTGATCGGCTTCCCGGACTACACCACGGTTCAACAGGACGGTGACACGCTGCGCATCCATGGCCGATTGCGGTTCGGACGCAGGGATTTCGGGGTCAACAAGGACCGCGTCGATGACTGGTTGGGGCAGATGTGAGGGCAAGCCTCAGGACGATGATTTTTTGTGCGAAGGCTCCAGATCAGGCCATTCCAAAGGCAACCCGGATGACAAACACCCTTCCTGCACCTCACGCCACATGGGCACGTTCAGAGACATCTGGCATTGAGCCGTAAACATCCGACCATCGACCTGAAGGCAGATCATTTGCCCCAGTTCAACGCGCGAGCCGGATTTGTCGGTGCAATAGCAGTCCTGAATCTTGCCGTTCGGGCCCGTCACATCGGCCAGCGCGGGCGCTGCGAACATCAATAAACCAAGGGCAAACGGTTTCATGCAAAGCAGTCTAGCACGAAGCTGGCCCTTGACCAACGCGTCCGGATGAGAGACACCGCCGGAATGATCCCCGAAGAACGCCTTGAGCAGATAACCCAGCGATTCCAGTACCTCGAAGCGGCCATGGCCGATGGCGCATCGGGTGGGGATATCGCAAGCCTCGCCAAAGAGTATTCCGACCTCAAGCCCGTGGTCGATCAGATCATGGCTTGGCGGCAGTTGCTGGCAGATCTGGCCGAGGCCGAGACGATGTTGGCCGACCCGGACATGAAGGAACTGGCCGAAGAGGAAATCCCTGACCTGCAAGCCCGTATCCCCAAGGCGGAACATGCGTTGCAACTGGTCCTGCTGCCCAAGGATGCAGCGGATGCCCGTCCGGCGATGCTGGAAATCCGACCCGGTACCGGCGGCGACGAGGCGGCGCTGTTCGCCGGCGACCTGCTGCGTATGTATCAACGCTATGCCGAGGCGCGGGGCTGGCGGTTCGAAATCATCGAAGAACAGGCCTCGGATCTTGGCGGCATCAAAGAGGTGGTGGCCCATATCAAGGGCGACAATGTCTTTGCGCGCATGAAATACGAATCCGGTGTTCATCGGGTGCAGCGGGTGCCGGAAACCGAAAGCGGCGGGCGCATCCATACCTCGGCGGCCACCGTGGCCGTTCTGCCCGAGGCCGAGGATGTGGATATCCAGATCGACGCCAATGACATCCGCATCGACACCATGCGAAGTTCAGGGGCAGGCGGCCAGCACGTGAACACCACCGACTCGGCGGTGCGGATCACACACCTGCCGACCGGTCTTGTGGTGACCAGTTCCGAGAAATCCCAGCACCGCAACCGCGAGATTGCCATGCAGGTTCTGAAAACCCGCCTGTATGATCTGGAACGCCAGCGGATCGACAGCGAACGGTCTGCGGATCGGGCCAGCCAGGTTGGTTCGGGCGACCGGTCAGAGCGGATTCGCACCTACAATTTCCCGCAGGGTCGTATGACGGATCATCGGATCAACCTGACGCTTTACAAGCTGGATCAGGTCATGCAGGGCGATCTGGACGAGGTGATCGATGCTCTGACAGCAGATGATCAGGCGCGGCTTCTGGCCGAGATGGCGCAATGATTGCGGCCCTGACAGCAGCACAGGCCATGGTGGCCGCCACCGCGCGTCTGCGCGCGGCCGGTGTCGAGGACCCGGCCCGGGACGCGCGCGTCCTTCTGGCCCATGCCGCCCGCATCGAGGCTAGCCGCGTCACCCTGATCGCGCCCGAAGAGCTGTCGCCGGACATTGCCGAGCGCTATGATCAACTGGTGTCGTTGCGCGCCATTCGGGTGCCGGTATCTCATCTGTTGGGCGCGCGCGACTTCTACGGGCGCAGGTTTCACGTCAGCCGGGATGTTCTTGACCCGCGCCCTGAGACCGAAACGCTGATCGACGCTGCATTGAGCGAACCGTTCGATCATGTTCTGGACCTCGGCGTTGGGTCCGGCTGCGTTTTGGTGACATTGTTGGCAGAACGTGGCAGCGCGACGGGGATCGGCGTCGACCTCAGTGAAGCGGCCTGTCTGCAAACCAGTGCAAATGCCGTTCAACACAATGTGCAGGACCGGATCGAGGTTCTGCGCTCGGATTGGTTCGGCAACATTGATGGTCAATTTGACCTTATTGTTTCCAACCCACCCTATATCGCGCGTGAAGACATGGCGCAATTGTCGCCCGAGGTTCGTGAGCATGAACCGCGCATGGCGCTGACAGATGAAGCGGACGGGCTTGATGCGTATCGTCGGATCGCAGCAGATGCACCGGATTTTCTGATGCCCGGCGGGCGGTTACTGGTCGAAATCGGCCCAACTCAGGCGGCTGCGGTCAGTGCCTTGTTTGATGCTTCGGGATTGTCGGGTATCCGCGTGATCCCGGATCTAGATGGGCGTGATCGGGTGGTTCTGGGCAGATTGCCGGGTTGAGATGGGGGATTGTGCGGCTGAAAAACGCCGTTGATTGTAAAAAAGCTGCGAAATACCTCAGAATCCCCTTGTCTGTTCCGGCTGGACATGTTTACTCAGGATTAGTCGGCGAGGTTGACGCTGTTTCAGCGCACCCCTGACGCCAAGCCCAAAAAAGCCGATGACACGTTACGGGACAGGCCACTGAGCATCGTAAGGTACGGGTTGATCGGCAGCGAATGACAAGGCTGACGTATAGTAAGATGAGATCTTCAAAATCCCGCTCGCGGGCCAAGAATAACCGAAATCGTCCTTCCGGCGGCAACGTTGTAAACCGGGTTTTTGACAGCTCGGGCCCCGAAGGCAAGGTGCGTGGCACGCCACAGCAGATCATTGACAAGTACAACCAGCTCGCGCGTGATGCGCAACTGGCCAATGACCGCGTTGCGGCTGAGAACTTTCAGCAGCATGCTGAACACTATCTGCGAATGCTGAGCGAGGCACAGCGCGAGATGGAAGCGCGCCGCGAAGAGCAGGAGCGCCAAAACCGCGAACGCCAGGCCGAACGCGACCGCGAACGCGCTGAACGTCAGGAACGCGAAACCGCGCGTCAGGCCGACCCGGCAGAAACGCCGCAACCTGATGTGATGGATTTTGGTGCACCCGAAGCGGCACCGGAAAGCGGGTTGGTCGAAACTCCGGAAAGCAAGGGAGCCGAGGCTCCGGCACCCGAGAAAAAGGAAAAGCCTGCGCGCAAACCGCGGGCGCGCAAACCCAAGGCGGCACCGGCCGCAGAGGACGCCCCGAAAACCGATGGCGACGCGCCGGAAGCGGCGGAATAAACCAAAGAACAGATCGAAGAAAAGCCCCGGTATCGTCCGGGGCTTTTTGTATTCAGGGGTGTTTGATTTCGCGGGCGAGAGCGCAGAAGGCTTCGAGTGGAACTTGCTCGGCGCGGTCCGTGGGTTTGATACCGGCTGCAATCAGACGGTCTTCGATATCCGGGGCGACGCCTTTCAATGATGCGCGCAACATTTTGCGGCGCTGGTTGAAGGCCGCCGCGACCACACGAGACAGGGTTGCGGCATCTGCAGGATAGCGAGGTTCGGGCAGCGCCGTCAGGTGTACCACGGCGCTGGAGACTTTGGGCGGCGGGGTGAAGGCCCCGGGCGGCAGGGACATGGCAATCCGCGCATCGGCTCGCCACTGGGCCAAGATGGCCAGACGGCCATAAGCTTTGCTGCCGGGTTGGGCGACGATGCGCTCGGCGACCTCACGCTGGAACATCAGGGTCAGGCTCTGCCAGAACGGGGGCCATTCTGGTGGGGTCAGCCAGCGGACCAACAATTCCGTACCCACATTGTAGGGCAAGTTCGCCGCGATGCGGATTGGCGGGCTCAGGTGTTCGAGCGGATTGATTTCCAGAGCATCGCCATTGATCACCTCTAGCCTGCCCGGATAGGCGGCAGCGACATCATTCAGAGCAGCGATGCAGCGAGTGTCCTTTTCAACCGCCACAACTTTGCGCGCGCCTTCGGACAAGAGCCCTCGGGTCAGGCCGCCGGGACCGGGTCCGATTTCCAGCACATCGCATGTCGTAAGGTCTCCGGCCTGACGCGCGATTTTGGCCGTCAGATTCAGATCCAGCAGGAAATTCTGGCCCAGCGATTTGCGGGCCGACAGCTGATGGGTCGCGATGACCTCGCGCAGCGGGGGGAGGGTGTCTATAGCGCTCATGATCCGGTTACCGTGGCGCGTTTGACGGGGGCAGCGCCAGATATTTTTTTGCCTCCGGCGGGGATATTTTTAGCCAGGTGAAGGATCAAGCGCCTTGTGCCATCTGTTGCGCGAGCTTCAATGCCTCGATCAGGCTGGTGGGGTTTGCGATGCCCTGGCCTGCGATATCCAGTGCGGTGCCGTGATCGGGAGAGGTGCGGATAAAGGGCAGACCCAGTGTGACGTTCACGCCCCGGTCGAAATCCAGCGTCTTGATCGGGATGAGAGCCTGATCGTGATACATCGCGATCGCCGCGTCATACCGCGCGCGGGCAGCGGCGTGGAACATCGTATCGGCGGGATGCGGGCCAGTGACCGTATAGCCATCTGGGTTGAGAGCGGCCAGCATCGGGGCGATCCAATCCATTTCTTCGGTGCCCATTTTCCCGCCTTCTCCGGCATGGGGGTTCAGCCCGGCCACTGCGATGCGCGGGGTTGTGATGCCGAATTGACGGCGCAATCCTGTGGCGGTGATCTCGATCGTGTCATGCAGCAGATCGGGGGTCAGCGCCTGGGGGACGCGGGACAGCGGGATGTGAATGGTGGCCGGCACGACACGCAGCTGGTCGCTTGCCAGCATCATCACCACCCGCTCTCGCCCGGCCAGGGCAGCAAGAAACTCGGTATGGCCGGGAAACGAGAAACCGGCCCCATCGATCAGTGCCTTCTTGTGAATGGGGGCGGTGCACAGGGCGGATGCCGCGCCGGATTGCACCAGTGAGACGCCCAGTTCGATGGCGTCGATCACGGAAGGGGCATTATCCGGGTCCGGTTGGCCGCAGTTATTGCGTGCAGGAAAATCCAGATGCAGCACCGGCAGAGCCGTTTGGCAGACGGAAACGGCCTGTTCAGGATGTGCTATCCTTTGTGTCGGCGTGCCCTTGGGCAGATGGGTGCTGTCGCCAATATAGAAAAAGGGACAGGCCTCGCGCAATTGGTCCCACGCCTTGGCGGCGATCTCGGGGCCTATGCCTGCCGGGTCGCCGCAGCTGAGCGCGATAGGTGCGGTCATTGCTCGATGATTGTCGCGTCGGCCCGCAGCTGTTCGAGCAGACTGTCGGCAAAGGCCTGCAGGCGTTGCTGGGTCAAGGCGTTGGCCACGTCAGCGCGCGAGGTGTCTTCGCCCAGATCGCGGGTCCGGTTGCACATCATCAGGAACATCAATGTCTGACCGTTGTGGCGGGTCAGCGTGGTCGAAACTTCGTTGGGGTCCAGTTTTGCCAGTTCCAAAGCGACGTCCCGAGGAATTTCAGAAGGGCTTGCTTCGATGCGTTCCAGAACCTGTTCAGGCTGATCCTTGGCAATGCCGTAGAGATCGTCGCAGGTGTCGATTTCTTCCTGCAATTTGGCGGCGGCAGCCAGCGTTGCAGCGCTGCGCCCCCCCGGCAGGTAGTAGATTGCGTAATCGATCTTGGAATAGGTGGGCGTACCCGATGCCACCTCGCGCAGACCGCGCATCTGGAACAGGGCAACGGCGTTGGGCAGGGTGATTGGATCGGTTATCTCACCGTCTTTCAGACGCAGGACAACCGGTTGCAGCGCAGGCGGCAGGCCGGTCAGATTCAGCCAGTCCAGTCGACCGCCATTGTTGCGGGTCGCAGCGGCAGAATACTGTGCCGCTGCTGCGGAAAAGGCGTCGAAACCCTGCAGGTTCGAGATTTCCTCGGCCAGCAGTTCGGTTTGGGCCAGGGTTTGCGCGTTCACCGGTATGATGATCTCGGACAAAAGGACCTGAAGCCCGCCACCGCCACCTTGTCCGAGGGCGCGGTTGATTTCTTCCTCGGTCGGATTGGCCTGCGACAGGTAGCGCGCACTGATGTAATTGCGCCACGAAAGCTGGTCGGCCACAAAATCACGCACGGTTTCCGGGTCGACGCCCTGATTGCCCAGCAATTGCAGAAACTGTTCTGTGGTCAGTTGCCCTCGGGCGGCGAATTCGTCAATCCCGGCCTGAACATCCTCGGGCGCAACCTCGATCCCGGCCTCGCGCATGACCTGTTTGCGCAGGCGATCATCGATCAGGGCCTTGCGGACCTCGGTCTCGGATCCTCCGGCAATACCCAGCGCATTCAGAAACTGCAGACGCTGTTCCAGTTCGTACCAGGTGACGATATCCTGATTGACGCGGATTGCCGGTGAAAACAGGCTTTGCGCGCCCAGTTGTGATGCGGCAACGGAAAAGACTGTCGCAGCAAAGGCAGGGATTGCCAGCCTGACCGAAGCAGAACGAAGAAACCGTGAGAAAGCTGATATCAACTGCATGTTCTCTTGTAAGTGTTACCACCGCCTTCAAGGGCGTATCCTGTCAACGACACGGTAAAGCCGAATTCGGTCGAAGGCTCAATAGTGGATGTTGAAGTAAAGCGCCGCCTTACGGACATGTTAACCTGAACGCATTCGTTCTGGTAGGTCACGCCCAGGCCAAGGCGAATGGGCTCGGACTCGTTCAGATCATAGCGGGCTTCGGCCCGTGTCAGCCAGTTCTGGTCGATCTGATAGCGACCGCGCAGCCAGATTTCCGAGATTTCGTCATCGATGTTTTCGGCCGGGTCGGGTTCCTGCCAGATGTAGCTGCCGACAAGGTTTGACCCGTCCTGAGCCCACTCACCGCGCAACTCGGCCTTGGCAAAACTGAAATCGGCGTTCAAAAGCCCGCGCCCGGCCAGAGACCAGCCGTTTGCCGTTTTGAGCTGTCCAGCCAGCAAGAGATCGGACGAGGTGCCCTGCAAACCCGAGGACAGGGTAAAATCGGGATCGGCATCGGCGCGAAACACCTGACCCACTGTCACCAGTGCTTGCCTGCCGCCACTGCCGTAGCGGGCCCAGTTGACGCCGACAACGCCGGTTGTGCCATCTTCGCGGCGGTCTTCAGCCGGGAACCGAGACAGGGACAAAAGGTTGCCCTGATCAAATTCCTGAAATGTGCTTTCGTCGATCGGGACATCGTTGTCGGATACGTCTGTCCAGCCGATCTGTGCTATGGGTTCCAGGAACTGAGTGGCTCCGGACTTTTCGCGGCGGGTCATCGGGTAACTGACCGTGAGGGCCGCGCGTGGTGTCGTACGTGTCACATGATCTGGGTAGTTGCTGTCATGGCGGATATTGAACGTATCCACCGATGCCCCGATCCGAGCGTCAGCCCGTACTCCGGTTGCAAAGGTCCAGCTGCGCAACCATTCGGCATCGAAGGTCGCCCGTGCCACATCGCGCCCCAGAACATCTTCATCGCTGGTGCGTTCATGCGCATGGGCAATGGCACTCAGCCGCAGCTCACCGCCGACAGACGTAGGGAAATGCCGCTTTTCGTAGTTCAGATCGAAGACACGAGAGGGGATTTCATCCTGATCTTCGCTGTCACGAAGTGTCTTGTAGTGGATAAAGCTGGTGCGAAACGCGGTGTCGCGCTTGATACGTTCAAGCGCGATTTCACTGCGCAAGCGGTCGTAGTCGGGCAGGCCATAGTCAGCAAGGTAGGCATCATCAGATGTGGTACGCAGATCGAAGGTCAGACGAAAGTCATTTTGTAGGGTGAACCAGCCATCGGCGAACAGATATCCGCGACCCTGATCCTGCTGAATATCGTCTCGGGTATACGCACCTTCGATATTGATCCGTCCATTCACAAAAGCCTGACGATAGCGAAAGCCCAGCGTCTTTGTGCCGGACGAAATATAGGGTGTCAGCGTCAGGTCCCTGTGATCGCCCAATTTGATGAAGTAGGGCACTTGAACGCCGGTTCCCAGCTGCGAAGTGGTGCGGATAGAAGGCGCCAGAAACCCGGTGGCCCGCTCGAGCGTCGGGTCGGGCAGGCGCAGATATGGGAAGTAGAACACCGGAAAATCCAGAACCCGCAGCTGTGCGCCCTCGAAATACAATTGTCGTTCCAGTGAATCATGGGTCACCTTGCGGGCCCGGATTTGCCAAAGGGGCGGGCGTCCATCAGTGCAGACATGGCACGAGGTAGCTGCAATCTTGCTGAATTGTGTATAGCGGCCACCTGCGCGACGGGCCTGGACCGAGGCAATTTGAACCTGCTGTTCGAACACCATCCGCGCCCCGACCAACAGCCCGTTCTGAAACCCACTGTCCAACTGGGCCGAATCCGCCAAGACGGTCGATTGACCGCCTTGATCAATGCGGATCGGACCATCCACCGTCAGTTCACCCGTATCGCGATCATAGAGAATGCGGCTTGCGCTCAGTTTGACGTCGCCCTGAAACGCCTCGACATTGCCTTCGGCCACCAGTTGGCGTTCCGGTGTGATGAAAATCTTGTCGGCCACCAGCAAAGCAGGTTCTTCCTGCTCAGCGGGGGCCTGCGTGACGGTCGGGTCGGCAAGGGTTTGGGCCGTCAGCCCAGCAGGCAAGCTCAACACCAGAAGGCTGGTGGCCGCCGTGACAAGGACATGACGCATCAGCCGTCCTCCGCGTGCAACAGCAGGCCGAGCGACAACAGGATTGCGGCAAAAGGCGGTGCCCATGCCGCCACATAGATCGGAAGCTGGCCGTTTTCGCCAAGGATCTGGGCGAAGTTGCGCACGAAATAGATGGCAAAGCCCAACAGCACGGCCGTCAGGACCGCGACACCCGTCCCGCCAAATCGTACATGGCGCATGGTAAAGGCAGCGCCGATCAGAACCATCGAAACAAGAAACAGGGGCCGGGCCAATTGCACCTGCAGCCAGACTTCGTACTGTTTTGTCGAGAACCCAGCCTCGCGCAGATCGCGGATCAGTTGCGGCAGGTCATATACCGAAACCGAGTCCTGTTGCCCCAGGGTATCCAGAATGCGCTGACGTGTCAGCGAAGTCGGAAGCTCAAGACGCGCGTGCGCCACTGCGTTTGTCTCGGGATTCAGGTCATCCTGCAGAGGCCACACCTTTGCATTCGTCAAAACCCAGATACCGTCGTCCAGCTCGGCGCGGTCTGCCACAATCTGCTGCGTGGGTTTGCCATTTGCCGCGAAGGTAATAACCGTGACATCGTTCAGGCCCAATGTGTCCCCGTTCGAGGTGCCTTTGGCATGAATCACCGACTGGCCCTCATCGGAGTTTTGGCGCAGCCACAGCCCCTCGCGGCTGATCGACAGGGCTGAATTGCCGTCGTTTCGGTATTCGTCCGACAGGCGTTGAAATTCTTCCGAAGTGGCCGCCGCGATTGGATTCAACAAGGCAACGGCCAGCACACCGATGGTCAGGGCCAGAAAAACCGGCGCAACCAGTGCGCGGATGCCGGATCGACCGGTGGCACGGGTCACAACCAGTTCAGATGTGCGGGCCAATCCTATGAACAGTGCGATGGTGGACAGGATGATCAGCAAAGGCAGCATCTCGCTGATCGCGGCGGGCGTGTTCAGCAGCGTCAAGCCCAGCAATTGCCCAACGGAAAGATCGTGGTCGTCGAACCGGCGGACCTGTTCGATCAGGTCGATCAGAATCAGAAGCGTCAGAAAAATGCTGCCGATAACAACAAAGCTCTGTAGAAAACGGCGCGCGAAATAGCGGTCAAGGATCACGAAAACGGCCCCGCAAAGCTTGAAACGCAGGGGTTCGCAACACGTGCGCGCTGACATGTCTTGCTGGGCGACGGCTGATGCCTGCCGTTTGGTGCCACGTCGATCTCCCCCGAGCCTGCCGTTTATTTTTGCAGGACTTTAATGCAATTGAGGTGCGGGGAAAACTGCTATCTGGTCAAGCCGCTCGGCGCGGGCTAGGTCTTGGGGAACAGATTTTGAGGAGTGTGCAATGAGCAGTCTGGTACCGATCCGCTTTCAGGCCTTTGATGTGGATTCAATGGCGCAGGCCGAAGGGCGCGTGGCGATCATTATCCCGGCAGAAGGCAAGATGAGCCCTGCGGTGCGGCGGGCAAACCGTTTGACGCGCGGTGCCGTTGCCCGGCTGGTCGAGAGCGAAAAGTTTGCCAAGGTTAAAACCGGGGATGTGATCTCATTGGCGTGGCCAGTCGGAATGGCGGCCGAGGCGCTGGACATTCTGGTTCTTCCGCGCCGTCCCGACCCGGTCGAGGCCCGCAAGGCCGGTGCGGCGCTGGCAAAACTGGCGGGGGGCAAAGACCTTTTGGTGATGGCGGGCAATCAGGTGCGCTCGGAAGATCTGGCGATGGGCATTGCGCTGCGCAGTTATGACTTTGATGTCCACAAGACCAAGGACAGTGATGGGGCCGGTGCCGTCACGATCAGCCACGGCAAGCATGGCGAGGCTGAGGCGGCCTTTGCTCCGATGTATGCGGTGGCCGATGGGGTGCGGATGACCCGCGACCTGACAAACGAACCCGCCAACGTTCTGACCACCACCGAATTTGCCGAGCGTCTGGACGAGATGAAATCTCTGGGTCTAGAGGTCGAGGTGCTGGAAGAGGACAAACTGGCCGAACTTGGCATGCGCACGTTGCTGAGCGTAGGGCAGGGCTCGGTCAGCCCCTCGAAAGTGGTTGTGATGCAGTGGAAGGGTGGTGACAAGGACGATGCGCCGCTGGCCTTGGTCGGCAAAGGCGTGGTCTTTGATACCGGTGGTATCTCTCTGAAACCGGCGGGCGGAATGGAAGACATGACCATGGACATGGGCGGTGCGGGGGTCGTTGCCGGTACCATGCGCGCGCTGGCCAAGCGAAAGGCCAAGGCCAATGTCGTCGGCCTTGTGGGTCTGGTCGAAAACATGCCCTCGGGCAATGCGACCCGTCCTGGTGATGTGGTGAAATCGATGAAGGGCGACACGGTCGAGATCATCAACACCGATGCCGAGGGCCGTTTGGTTCTGTGTGACGTGATGTGGTACGCGCAAGACAGGTTTGCGCCTGTTGGCATGATCGATCTGGCCACATTGACCGGCGCGATCATCATCGGGCTGGGGCATGAGAACGCGGGGGTTTTCTCGAACAATGATACCTTCTGCGATGCCTTCCTCAAGTCGGCAAAAGCCGAAGACGAAGGCGCGTGGAGGATGCCGCTGGGCGAGGCGTATGACAAGCAGCTCAAATCCCGTATCGCGGATATGAAAAACGTTGGCGGACGACCTGCGGGCTCGATTACGGCGGCGCAGTTCCTGCAACGCTTCGTCAAGGAAGACACGCCGTGGATTCATCTGGATATCGCAGGTGTTGCCTCGGTCGCGGCTGAGACGTCTTATGCGCCCAAGGGTGCCACCGGCTGGGGTGTTCGCGCGCTCAGCCGCTTTGTGCAGGACAATTTCGAGTAAGCACATGGGCGCTGTCTATTTCTACCACCTGACCCGTCAGCCGCTGGAGCACACTTTGCCGGTGCTGTTGGACAAGGCGCGGCAGGCCGGGTGGCGGATAGCCGTGCGGGGCACCGATCCCGCCCGGCTGGACTGGCTGGACGAAAAACTGTGGCTGGAACCCGAAGAGGGGTTCCTGCCGCATGGCCGCGCGGGTGGGCCGCATGATGCGATGCAGCCGATCCTGCTGACCTCGGACCCTCAGGCCACGAACGCGGCGACATGTATCATGTCGGTGGACGGCGCGGCGGTGGACCCGGACGAGGTTGCTGCGCTGGAACGGGTCTGCATCCTGTTCGATGGCAATGACACGCAGGCTGTGCAACACGCGCGCGGGCAGTGGAAGGCGCTGACCGAGGCGGGCTGTTCAGCGCAATACTGGTCCGAGGAGTCGGGCCGTTGGGAAAAGAAAGCCGAGGCATAACGCGGCTTTCGCGAAAAATCAGGAGAGAAGCGCATGGAAATGAAGCCGTTGGGCCGCACTGGCATCATGGTGTCCGACCTGTGTCTGGGAACAATGACCTTTGGGACGCAGACCTCTGAAGCGGAGGCCCATGCACAAATGGATCTGGCGTTGGGGGCCGGGATCAATTTTGTCGACGCCGCCGAGATGTACCCGGTCAATCCGATCTCGAAGGAAACGGTAGGCCGGACCGAAGAGATATTGGGGAACTGGAATGCCGCAAATGCATCGCGCCGGGGGGCATATGTGCTTGCGACCAAGCATTCGGGCGCGGGCTTTACCCATGCCCGCGACGGTGCGCCAATCTCGGCACAGACCATTTCTGAGGCGATCGAGGGATCGCTGCGGCGGTTGCAGACGGACTATGTCGACCTCTATCAGTTTCACTGGCCCAATCGCGGCAGCTATATGTTCCGCCAGAACTGGAATTATTCCCCCTCGGGCCACAACACCAATGAGGTTCTGGAGAATATGCAGGAGTGCCTAGAGGTTCTGCAATCCCAGGTCGAGAAAGGCAATATCCGTGCCTTTGGCCTGTCAAACGAAAGCGCCTGGGGGACTGCACAGTGGGTGCGGCTGGCCGAACAGATGGGAGCACCCCGGGTCGCGTCGGTTCAGAATGAGTATTCATTGCTGTGTCGTTTGTTTGATACGGATATGGCCGAGCTTTGCATGCACGAGGATGTCGGGTTGATGGCGTTTTCGCCTTTGGGCGCGGGGTTGTTGACCGGCAAGTATCAGGACGGCGCGGTTCCGGCGGGATCTCGCAAGGCAATTTCTCCGGAACTTGGCGGACGCCATACGGATCGCGTCTACGATGCGGTAGCCGCCTATCTCGAGATTGCAGCGACCCATGGGTTGGACCCGACGCATATGGCGTTGGCCTGGTGCCGGACCCGCCCCTTCATGATGTCAGCCATTTTTGGGGCCACCTCTGTTGCCCAACTCGAGCATATTCTGGCTGCAAAAGACATGCGGCTTTCGGATGAGGTGTTGCACGCCATTGGGCATGTACATCGCGCGCATCCGATGCCGTACTAGGGGGCTCTGCCCCCGCCGCGCTATGCGCGTCTCCCCCGGGATATTTTTGGCCAGATGAAGGGGATCGGGTCAGTGATGGGTGGGATGCGCGCGCTCGTGCCTTAGGTCACGGGCCGACAGGCCATGGGCCGTGCGGAAGGCCCGCGCGAAGCTGGACTGAGACGTGAAGCCGGTGGCCAATGCCACATCCATCAGCGGCATATCGGTGTCGGTGACCAGGCGGCGGGCTTCGGCCAGGCGCAGTTGCAGATAGTGGTCCTGCGGCGTGGTGTTCAGGCGGAGGCGGAATTGCTGTTGCAACGTACGCGGGCTGGTTCCGAGACGATCGGCGATATAGGCGAGCGGCAGGGGATCGTCGAGTGAGGATTCCATCAGGCTGTTGGCCTTGGCCGTCAGTGCCGTGTGACGATGCGGGGCGCCGGTTCGGCTTTGTGGTTTCGTTGGCTCGGGCGCGCCATCATAGAGGAACAAGCCCGAGACGCGCGCGGCGAAACCCGCACCGTGGCGAGCAGCGATGATGTGCAGCATCATCTCGACCGCCGGGATCGCACCACCAGAGGTCAGTCGGGTTTCAGAGACGGTAAAGCGGTCGGGGCGCACGTCCACCTCAGGGAAACGGCTGGCGAAATTGTTCAGGTCTTCCCAGTGGGTGGTGGCGGCGTGACCGGCCAGCAGGCCCGCTTCGGCGAGCAGCCAGGGTCCGCCATCAATGCCAGCCATGGTGGCACCGGTGCCGGCGATGCGGCGCAGACCGGCCAGCAGGCTGGGGGTGGCGTGACGGGCCAGTTGGAACCCGGCGACCACGATCATAAGATCGCAACCTTGCAACCGCGCCAGCGGGATGCCGGGCACATTCAGCGCGCTGGTGAGCATGGCGGGTTGCGCAGTGGCTGTCACGTAGTCCCAATCGAAGGCCGGGCGATCCGCCAGCCGGTTCGCCGCACGCATCGGATCAACGGCTGAGGCAAAGCTGAGCGTGTTGCAGTCGTCCAGCACCAGCACGGCCGTTTTCAGGGCGCGATGTTCGGGTTGAAGGATGTTTTTTGCGGATTTCATCAAGTTCGATTCGCATTCTGGCAAGTGTTTCCACAAGGCTGCGTCAGAGTTGCGGACAACGCAAATCGGAATCCGGGGAAAAGCCTGGGGAAAACCCAGCGCGAAACCGGGTATAACCTGGGGAAAACGCCATGCCACTTGAAATGAACCGCGACGTCTTCATCACCTGCGCCGTGACCGGCTCAGGCGGAACGCAGGATCGCAGCCCGCATGTGCCGCGGTCTCCGCAACAGATTGCCGACAGCGCGATTGCCGCCGCCAAGGCGGGGGCAGCCGTTGTGCATTGCCATGTGCGCGACCCGGAAACCGGTACGCCAAGCCGCCGGCTGGACCTGTACCGGGAGGTGACGGACCGCATTCGGGATGCGGATGTGGACGTGGTGCTGAACCTCACGGCCGGTATGGGCGGCGACATCGTGTTTGGCGGTGTCGAAAATCCGTTTCCTGTGAATGAGGCCGGGACGGACATGATCGGGGCGTCCGAACGGGTCGCGCATATTGCCGAGTGTTTGCCCGAGATTTGCACTCTGGACTGCGGCACGATGAATTTTGCCGAGGCCGACTACGTCATGACCAACACCCCGGGCGCGCTGCGGGCGATGGGACAGATGATGACTGACATGGGTGTGAAGCCTGAGATCGAGGCGTTCGATACCGGGCATCTGTGGTTTGCCAAGCAGTTGGTAAAGGAAGGGATTCTTGAACCAAATGCACTGGTTCAGCTGTGCATGGGGGTGCCATGGGGTGCGCCGGATGACCTGAATACGTTCATGGCGATGGTGAACAACGTGCCAGACGACTGGACGTTCAGCGCGTTTTCACTGGGACGCAATCAGATGGCCTATGTGGCGGCGACGGTTCTTGCCGGTGGCAACGTACGCGTCGGGCTTGAGGACAATCTGTGGCTGGACAAGGGTGTTCTGGCAGAGAACTGGCAGTTGGTGGAACGCGCCGGGACCATCATTGAAAACATGGGTGCGCGGGTGATCGGTCCGGCCGAAGTGCGCGAGAAACTGGGTTTGGTCAAGCGCGCGCCGGGCGCGCGCTAAGCGAAACTGCAATCCGTACCTCCCTGGCTGGGCGCGAACGCTCACTCCCAAGGGGGTACGACCCGGTCCGTGAAGCAAACCGGGCTGGAGTATTTTGAGGACAGGTCAATGAAAACAGCAGCAATCATCGGCGGCGGAGTGATTGGCGGCGGATGGGCCGCTCGGTTTCTGCTCAATGGCTGGAACGTACGGGTGTTCGACCCGGACCCCGAAGCTGAGCGCAAGATAGGTGAGGTTTTGGACAACGCGCGGCGGTCATTGCCGGGTCTGAGCGATGTGCCGTTGCCGCCCGAGGGGGTGCTCACATTCTATGAGGATATGGCCGAGGCGGTGCGCAATGCCTCATGGATACAGGAAAGCGTGCCAGAGCGGCTTGACCTGAAGCTGAAGGTTTACAAGGGGTTGCAGGAGGCATGTGATCCAGATGCGATCATCGGTTCGTCAACCAGCGGGTTCAAACCCTCTGAGTTGCAGCAGGATGCTCTGCGGCCCGGGCAGATCGTGGTGACACATCCGTTCAACCCGGTCTATCTGCTGCCGCTGATCGAGCTGGTGCCAACCGAAAAGAACGCACCCGAGTTGGTTGCCAGGGCCAAGGACGTGCTGACCTCGGTCGGGTTTTACCCGCTGCATGTCAAAAAAGAGATCGATGCCCACATAGCGGACCGGTTCCTTGAGGCCGTCTGGCGCGAGGCGCTGTGGCTGGTCAAGGATGGCGTCGCCACGACCGAAGAGATAGACGAGGCCATCCGCATGGGCTTTGGTATCCGCTGGGCGCAGATGGGCCTGTTTGAAACCTATCGCGTTGCGGGCGGCGAGGCCGGGATGCGGCATTTCATGGCGCAGTTCGGGCCTGCGCTGAAATGGCCCTGGACCAAGCTGATGGACGTGCCTGACTTTACCGATGAACTGGTCGATATGATCGCGGCTCAATCGGATGCGCAGTCGGGCATGCATTCGATCCGAGAATTGGAGCGAATTAGGGACAACAACCTTGTGGGGATGATGCGCGCGCTCAAGGCGCAGAATTACGGTGCGGGCGCTGTGCTGAACCAGCATGATGCCGCTTTGAAGCCCGGCGCGCTGCCGACGATGGATCAGGCCGATCTGAGCCAGCCAATTCTGACCCTGTCGCGCGCGGTACCCCTGGATTGGACCGACTATAACGGTCACATGAACGAGGCGAAGTATCTGGAAGCATTTGCTGCAGCCACTGATCGTTTTATGGAAATCATCGGATGTGACGCGGACTATATCGCCTCGGGTGGCAGCTATTTTACAGCTGAAAACCACATCCGTTACGTTGATGAGGCCCACGCAGGCGCAAAGATTGAAGTGCGCACACAGATGCTGCTGGGGCAGGGTAAAAAGCTGCACGTCTTCCACAGCATGTATGAAGGCGACACCCTTCTGGCCACCGGTGAGAGTTTTCTGCTGCATGTCAGCCTGGATACGCGCCGACCAAGTGCTCCGTCGCCGGACATCGAAGCGGCCATGGCCCGGATCGCCGAGGCACAGGCCAATCTGCCCTATCCCGACGGGGCGGGCGCTGCGATCCGTAAACCCGCATGACGCAACGGGTGTTGATCACTGCGGGGGCCTCGGGCGTCGGGCGTGCGATGGCCCAGGGGTTTGACGCCGCCGGGGCACAGGTTTGGGTGGCGGATGTTGATGACGCCGCGTTGACCACCTGCCCTGATCACTGGAAAACATCCAAGGCTGATGTGTCTGATGAGACGAATGTCGCCTCGCTGTTCGAACAGCTTGAGACGGAATGGGGCGGCTTGGATGTCCTTTGCGCGAATGCAGGCGTGGCCGGACCAACCGCGCGGGTCGAAGATGTGGCGTTAACGGATTGGAAAAAATGCCTTTCCGTCAATCTTGAAGGCGCTTTTTTGTGTTCAAAACATGCCGTGCCAATGCTCAAACATCAGGGACGGGGGTCCATTCTGATCACCTCATCCACGGCAGGGCAATACGGCTATCCGAACCGCGCGCCTTATGCGGCGGCGAAATGGGGGGTGATCGGGCTGGCCAAAACTCTGGCGATGGAGTTGGGCCCGCATGGTGTCCGATGCAATGTGATCTGCCCCGGCGCTGTCGAAGGCCCGCGTATGGAAGGCGTATTGCAGCGTGAAGCGGATGCAAAAGGTATGACACGGGATCAGGTCTATGATGGCTACGCTTCGGGCACCTCAATGGGGCGCTTCGTGGAAGCGCGGGACATTGCCGACATGGCGGTCTTTCTGGCCTCGGATGGGGCGCGGTTGGTTTCGGGCCAGATCATCGCGGTGGATGGCCACACGGTCAATCCTGACCCGAAACTCTGAACTTGGGCATCAGCCTTGATTCGGGCCGCGAATCTGGCGGATCGTGCTGCGCACGGCTTGCCAGTCTTTGGCCTCCTGCACATGTCCGGCGGCCTCACATTCGCGCATCTTTTGAGCGGCTTCCGCCTCGGCCCGGTCGCCATGGGCCGTGTATAAGGCGCGTGCGTATTGAGCGGTCTGTAGTGCGTCCATTCCTGTCATCCTCCGTGGAATGTCTGAGGGTTCGCGCAACCACCATACTACATGACCCGAATAATTGGCACAATTGGGGGACACCCTTAGGCATTCAGGCCCGCGCCACGTCGGCCCGCAACTGACGCAGATGTTCCGGGAAATGGCGTGCCGTCATGTCTGCCTCGCGGATCAGGGTGTCGAAATGACGGGTGAACACCTCGATCCGGTCGCGGTCGCGGAAGGCCATGTAGTGGCTGCCTGCATAAAAGACGCAAAGAAGCGGTCCAAAGATTGTCACCGGCGCTGAATACAGGCGTTTTGCGTCAAACAGATAGATGCGAAGGCGCGGGTAAAGCTGTTCGCACAATGTCAGCAGGTGGTCGATCTGGCCCAGCCGGACCGCCAGTGGAAGCCCCTCATAGTATCCGGTGCCCAAGGCAAAGCTGCGGATCTCGAACAGGGGCATCGCGATCTCATAGTCCGATTGCGCGCTGCGCATCCACGACAGTCGGTCTTCGGATGCGCCAATTGCCTGATCTGCGGTGCGGCCCAGATGCGGAGCATATTCCCATTCCAGCACCGCGCGCGTCTTGAGCATATCGGGCAGGGTGGCCGGGACATAACGGATCTTGTATCCCGCAGCCTCTTGATGCCATTGGAAAATCCGCTCATCCACCAAGGCGCGCGGGGCTTCGGTCATGGTTAGAGAACTGGCCAGCAATTCCGCCGCACTTTCGGGTCGGTGTGACAGGCTCAGCAGCCAATCCGCCGAAACCCCAAGCGCCGAGGCGCATCCGCCGATCACATGGGCATTGGGAAGGCGCGCGCCTTCATCCGCCAGCAACTGGGAGACGGTAGATCGGTCCACACCGATCTTGCGAGCCAGCGCGCTTTGGCTGATGTGCCGGTCTTCCATCGCCCGCGCCAGACGCAGACGAAACTGAGCAGCGCGGTCGCGTTTGTCGAGTTTTTCATCCATATGTTGAAATTTATCACATCTGATGAATTTTGTTAATCATATTCAGAATTTCCAACATGACCCGTCATGAGTAACACTTTTGTGAAAACAACAAGAACGGGGTCTGGAATGGAAACGCGACGAAGATCTGTCGTGAAAGCAATCGTTTGGAATGTGATGGGGTTGGCCGTCATGACCCTTGTGGGGTTGATTGCCACCGGATCTGCTGCTGTCGGTGGTGCTTTGGCACTGGTCAACACCGCGATCGGCCTAACGCTGTACGTCGTGTACGAGCGCGTCTGGGCGGGCATCTCATGGGTCCGCCATGGGTAAGCCTGCTACTCCAGTGTCGCCCGAGTGGGGCACATTCGCCCTGATTGTCGCCTGTTACGCCACATGGCTTGCGGTGCTGTTCTGGCTGGCGGCATGGTCCGTGTGGCCGGCCATTCCGGCAATGGCGGTCGTTGCCGCGCTTCATTCCTCGCTGACCCATGAGGCGTTGCACGGTCACCCGTTTCGCATAAAATGGCTGAACGAGGCATTGATGGGCATGCCCTTGACCCTGTTCATCCCGTTCAACCGCTTCCGCGATTTGCATCTGGCACATCATCAGGACGCCAACCTGACCGATCCATATGACGACCCGGAATCGAACTATCTGGACCCGCAGGTCTGGGCCCGTTTGTCGGGATGGCAAAAACGGCTGTTCGCGGTAAACAACACGCTGCTGGGCCGGATCGTGCTGGGGCCAGCCATTGGTCAGATAATGTTCCTGAGGGATGAATGGCAGGGTCTTGCGCGGGGCAGTCGTGACGTTCTGCTCGCTTGGGCATTGCATATTCCTGGCATGGCGGCGGTGCTGGGGATCGTTGCACTATCGCCATTGCCGATCTGGGGCTACGTCCTTGCGGCTTATGTCGGTTTGGGTCTGGTCAAGATCCGCACCTTCCTTGAACACCGCGCGCACGAGAAATCCAGGGCGCGGACGGTGATTGTCGAGGATCGCGGACCATTGGCCTTTCTGTTTTTAAACAACAACTTGCACGTGGTTCATCATATGAATCCCTCAGCCCCCTGGTATGAGTTGCCCGCGCTGTATGAGGCCGGAAAACAACGGTATCAGACGAGCAATGAGGCCTATATCTATCGGTCCTACGGACAGATATTCAAAGACCACTTCTGGCGGGCAAAGGATCCGGTGCCCCATCCGCTCTGGCCAAAGGGCTGATTTCAATACAGAAGTGGGTTCATGAGTTTATGGATTCCCGTCACCATCGCAGCGGCGTCTTTTCAGACGGTGCGGTTCATGCTGCAAAAGTCGCTAAGCAGTGTGAAACTGTCCGCCGCTGGCGCAACGTTTGCGCGCTTTGCCTATTCGATGCCATTGGCCGTTCTGGGATTGGCGGTGGCGCTATGGATAGGCAAGGCGACGCTGCCGCCTCTGACGGCGCAGTTCTGGCGGTACGTTGCGGTTGGTGGAACCTCTCAGATACTGGCGACGATCTGCGTGGTGGCATTGTTCAAGCAGCGCAACTTTGCGGTGGGGATCACATTTAAAAAGACCGAAGTCATTCAGACAGCGATTGTCGGGTTTCTGGTTCTGGGCGACACGGTGTCCGCCGGTGCACTGGGGGCGATCATTTTGGGATTGCTGGCCGTACTGCTGCTGTCCAAGACGCCCGGCGGAGACGGGTCGTGGTGGCGGCATCTGACCAACCGCGCCTCGCAGCTTGGATTGGGATCAGGTGTTCTTTTTGCGTTCTCGGCAGTCAGCTATCGCGGCGCATCGCTGGAGCTGGGTGATATTGATGCCTGGTTCAGGGCGTTGATCACGCTGGCCGCAGTTGTCACGTTTCAGTTTCTCAGCATGGGGGTGTGGCTGCTTTGGCGCGACCGGGCCGAGCTGCGCGCGGTTTGGAACACCCGCCGAACCGGTGTGTTTGTGGGCCTGACCAGCCTGGGTGGGTCGTTTTGCTGGTTTCTTGCCTTCACCTTGCAGAACGCCGCTTATGTCAAAGCGTTGGGGCAGGTGGAGCTTTTGCTCAGCCTGATCGCCTCGATCCTGTTTTTTCGGGAAACCATCACCCGGCGCGAAATCGCCGGGATGACATTGCTTGGTGCCTCGATACTGGCGCTTGTGTTGACGATCTAGCCCGCGCGGCGCTCATCAAAACTGAGGGCGATAAAGCTGGGCAGGTGATCCCCCATACCCACGACCGCAGGGCCGGTATCGTCCTTGCGGCCACGACTACGGCCCTTGGGCTCGCGGTCTTTCCTGCCTTCGCTGCGTTTGTTCTCCGGTGACTTACCCGTCTTTTCGGCCTTGGGCTTTTCTGGCTTGGGTTCATCCTTGACCGGGTTGTCCAGTCGCGGGATTTCCTTCTGGATCAGCTTTTCAATTGCGTCCAAAGCCTTTTCGTCACGCCCCGAGCAGATTGTGACAGCCTTGCCTTCGCGTCCGGCACGACCGGTCCGGCCAATGCGGTGGACGTAATCCTCGGCATGGCCCGGAACATCGAAGTTGAACACATGGCTGACTGACGGAATGTCCAAACCGCGCGCGGCCACGTCCGAGGCGACCAGCAGTCGCAGAGATCCGTCGCGGAACCCGTCCAGCGTTTTCATGCGTTGCGACTGGTCCAGATCACCATGGATTGCGGCTGCGTTATACCCGTATTTCTTCAGGGATTTCGCACAGATATCCACATCCGTCTTGCGGTTGCAGAAAATGATCGCGTTGGTGCATGTGTCACCCTCGGCATCAATCAGCGCGCGCAGAACCTTGCGTTTGTTGGTGGCCTCACGATCCCGGCGCCCCCCTTTGAACATAACGACACCCTGTTCGATGGTTTCCGAAGCAGTAGCCTGACGGGCAACTTCGATCCGGGCCGGGGCTGACAGGAACGTGTCGGTGATTCGTTCAATCTCGGACGCCATGGTGGCGGAAAAGAACAGGGTCTGGCGTGTGAATGGCGTCAGCGAAAAGATGCGTTCGATGTCCGGGATAAAGCCCATATCCAGCATCCGGTCTGCTTCGTCGACCACCATGATCTGAACGCCGGTCAGCAGCAGCTTGCCACGCTCAAAATGGTCCAGCAGGCGGCCCGGTGTGGCGATCAGAACATCGACACCCCGATCGATCAGGGCCTCTTGTTCCTTGAAGCTGACACCGCCGATCAGCAGCGCCTTGGTCAGTTTCAGGTGTTTGCTGTAGGTGTCGAAGTTTTCGGCCACCTGTGCAGCCAGCTCGCGCGTTGGGCACAGCACCAGAGAGCGCGGCATCCGCGCCCGCGCGCGACCACGGGCCAACAAGGTAATCATGGGCAGCGTAAAGCTGGCGGTCTTACCTGTACCGGTCTGAGCGATCCCCAATACATCGCGCCCTTCAAGCGCAGCGGGTATGGCCCCTTCCTGGATCGGTGTGGGTGTTTCGTATCCGGCTTCCTCAATGGCTTTGAGGACCTTCGGGTTTAGGTTCAGTTCGTTAAACTTTGTCATGTATGTCCGGTTCAAGCGGACACTTCACTTGGCCCGCACATCAAAATCTGCCGCGCCCGGATGGCCACGCGCGATCTGCGCGTTTCGGCTTGAGCGCGGACATAACAAAAAGGTGGGGCAGGGTCAAATGAAGTCAATTCCGGGTCGCTTTTACCTGCTTGCGGAGAGATTCTCTGCAACAATTCAGCAGCTTCCGGGGAAGTGTTTCGCCACTTTCTGATCCAGCTTCAAAGGGTAGTGCCGAATTTGCCCCCGCGCCTCAAGCCGTGCACGAACTTCGGGGTCAGCGCCGCTGATCTCGTCAAAGAAGACGCGCAACCCGTCGATCCCGCCTTGCGCTTCGATCTGGCTGAACAGCTCATTCTTGTTCACCCCGCCTTGATCCCGCGGCGCGTTGGGCGACATGCCCGGCTGGTACGAGCCGCGGTCCATGCGAAAGTGGTAGTGTTTGATCCAGTGCTCCCAATCGGGGGCGTGGCGATGGCAGAGTTCGAGCCCGGCAAGTTCGAATTTGCAAGGCAGAAGTGTCTTGTCCTGAAACAGGTTATGAATGCGAAAGCTAAGCTTTTTCAATCCTGTGCGCACGAACAGCTTGCCTTGAACATGGCTCAGGAACCCGCCCAGAACATATGCGCCGTAGGTGGGGTATAGCGCATTGACCAAATCCTCACGATCCGGGCTTTTGGGGATATGAGCTTTGTAAAGGTCCTCGGCCTCGGCCAGGGCCTCGACCGGGCGCACCCGGATGGCGGGAATTTCGACCGGAACACTGTCCAAAAGCGTGGGAATGGGCGTGCTCGACCATAAAAACTCGTCCACATCGATATGGGCCAGCCACTCCAGATCCGTATTGCGATACGTATAGCTGGCATGGGTGGATTGGCGCACCTGATGCTTGCCGGGGCGGTTGCGGTTTTTGCCGCGCCAAAAAGCATCATCGCACAGTTGCACATCCACTTTGGGGTGCTGATCAAGATGGTTGAATGCTTTGGGGTTGGGCTCGTCCAGATAGATGTAAAGACGATCCGCCCCAAGATCGAGGTGATGGGCTGCAAAACGCAGGATGTCCTGCGTGTCGCCACGGACCATCGAGACAATGCCCCAGGTGGTCATGCGCGTTCAGATCGGGCGATGCGGATGTCGCGCATCTTTCTCAGGCGGCGAAAGACACCCCCGGGGTCTTTGTTCAACTCTGTCATCAGATGATCGACCAGCGGCGCAATTGTATGGTCGGTCAAGGCCTTGGTCCAGATCGGTGCGATCAGGGAAACCGCAAGCCCACCCCGTTCCAGCGAAAAGGACTGCATCTGAAAGGGCAGCGGAGCGGGGCTTTTGCCGCGAAACCGATGCGGGGTATCGGGCGCGCGCCCGGAAAAAAGGCGTTCGAATTCATAGAGTTTCATCATTCCGAACAGCATGCGCAGCGCATGGCCGACCTCGCGTTGGGTTGCGGTGTCCCCGTGGTCGGCAAAGGTCTGAACCGAAGAAACCAGCCAGCGCAGGTCCAGTGCCTCAATCAGATGCGCGGATTGCTCGGCCCACAATCGACAAAACAGGGCTGGCGCTTTGCGGGGATAGGACCGCTTGCGCAGGTTGGCGATAAGTTGGGCATTCAGAAACGCAAGCTCAGAATTGCCGACAAATTCCACGGCAATCTTTGCTCGTTTTTGGTCCCACGAGGTGATCTCGTCAGTGTCGGGTACGTGCGTCGCGCTGTCAGGCACGATCTGCTGCGCCAAGCCATCAAGGTCAACGTCCAGATCCGGCAAGCCCTGGGGCCCAAAAACAAACGGCGCGCGCCTGTTTTCCAGGATCTCCAGCATATCGGGCAGGCCGCCGGGAAAGGTCAGGTCGTCATCGCTCATGCGGGCAGAATTGCACAGCCCGGATAAGCTGTGCAATCAGCCAGTTGCGTCACACCATCATCTCTTTGGTCGCGGTCAGGTTCAGATCTGGATAGTCCCGCACAACCCGGTCGATATCCCATTGCAGGCGCGTCAGATAGACGATGTCGCCGTCATGGTCATGGGCGATATGCTGCTTGTTGGCGTTGACGAATTTCTCGACCTCTGCCTTTTCACCGTTGACCCAGCGGGCCGAGGTGAATTGCGAGGGCTCAAACCGCACGGGCAGGCCGTATTCCATCTCGATCCGACTGGCGAGCACTTCGAACTGCAGCGCGCCAACGACGCCGACGATAAAGCCCGAGCCGATCGAGGGTTTGAAAACCTTGGCCGCGCCTTCTTCGGCGAATTGCATCAGGGCCTTTTCCAGATGCTTGGCTTTCATCGGATCGCCCGGACGGACGGTTTGCAGCAATTCGGGCGCGAAAGACGGGATTCCGGTCACGCGGATCGCCTCGCCTTCGGTCAGCGTATCACCGATGCGCAGTTGTCCGTGGTTCGGGATGCCGATGATGTCGCCGGCCCAGGCCTCTTCGGCCAGTTCCCGGTCGGAGGCGAGGAACAGCACCGGGTTCGAGATCGCCATGGGTTTTTTCGACCGCACATGGGTCAGCTTCATGCCGCGTTTGAAATGGCCCGAGGCCATGCGCACAAAGGCCACCCGGTCGCGGTGCTTGGGGTCCATATTGGCCTGCACCTTAAAGACAAAGCCGGCGACCTTCTTTTCATCCGGCGCGATCTGGCGCGGTTCGGCGGATTGCACCTGCGGCTGGGGCCCATAGGCGCCGATGCCTTCCATCAGTTCCTTGACGCCGAACGAATTGATCGCCGAGCCAAACCAGATCGGGGTCATATGCCCCTCCAGAACCGCCTGAGGGTCAAGCTTGGGCAGCAATTCGCGCGCCATCTCGACCTCTTCCAGCAGCTTTTCAAGCAGATGCTCGGGCACATGTTCGGCCAGCTTGGGGTCGTCCAACCCGTCGATCTGAATGCTTTCGGCCACCTTGTTCCGGTCGGCGCGGTCCATCAGCTCTAGCCGGTCGCGCAGCATGTCGTAACAGCCGATGAAATCGCGACCCACGCCAATCGGCCAGGCGGCGGGCGTGACGTCGATGGCCAGCATTTCCTGAATTTCGTCGATAATCTCGAACGTATCGCGGCTTTCGCGGTCCATCTTGTTACAGAAGGTCAAGATCGGCAGATCGCGCAGGCGGCAGACCTCGAACAGTTTCTGGGTCTGGCTTTCCACACCTTTCGCGCCGTCGATCACCATCACGGCGGCATCCACGGCGGTCAGGGTGCGATAGGTATCTTCCGAGAAATCGCTGTGGCCGGGCGTGTCCACCAGATTGAACCGGAAATCCCCATAGTCGAACGACATCGCCGAGGCTGAGACCGAAATCCCGCGATCCTTTTCCATCTGCATGAAGTCCGACCGCGTCCGCCGCGCCTCACCCTTGGCGCGCACCTGACCGGCCATTTGGATGGCGCCGCCATACAGCAGGAACTTTTCCGTCAGGGTCGTCTTGCCCGCATCCGGGTGCGAGATGATGGCGAATGTCCTGCGCCGGGCGATCTCGGGCGGCAATACGGGTTGGTTGGTGGCGGTATCAAGCATAAGCGCGCGTATAGGCGGGGAATCCTGCCGAGGCAAGACAAAGGGGCTGGTTCGAATCGCGCGGTTGTGACAATAAGAACATATAGTGAACAAATTGTAAGGAGTGGATCGATGAATTTGAAAGAGATCGCCGAAGAACTGGTCGCCGGATGCCGTGAGAATCGGACCAAGGCCAATCTGGACAAGCTCTATTCCTCTGATGCTGTTTCAGTCGAGGCGGTAGATGCCTCGGGAATGGGGCGTGAGGCACATGGGTTGGACGCAATCCGGGGCAAGCACGACTGGTGGGAGAGTTCGACCGAAGTGACGGGCAGCAATGTCAGCGATCCGATGGTCCATGGCGAAGACCGCTTCGCCGTGATCTTCGAGGTGCAGGGCAAGTTCAAGGAAAGCGGCGAAAGCTTCGATATGCGCGAAGTGGCGCTGTATCACGTGGCCGATGGCAAGATCGTCCGGGAAGAATTCTTCTACTAACCCGTTGACATCAATCTGGTCTTCCTTGTCTGGCCGGTGCTAGACATGCGGGTGACATCAGGTGGGGAGGATCAGATGGATCTTGGAATTCAAGGAAAACGTGCGTTGGTCTGCGCCAGCAGCAAAGGGCTGGGTCTGGGCTGCGCCAAGGCATTGGCCGCGGCGGGCGTCGATCTGGTGATGAACGCGCGCGGGGTCGAGACGTTGGAGGCCGAGGCCGCGACTTTGCGTTCTGAATACGGCGTAGACGTGCAGACCGTGGCCTGTGACGTGACCTCGGCTGACGGGCAGGCGCAGGTGATAGAGGCCGCGCAGGACGTTGATATTCTTGTCACAAATGCCGGTGGCCCACCTCCGGGCATGTGGTCAGATTGGGAACGCGACGACTTCATCAAGGCGCTGGACGCCAACATGCTGACGCCGATTGCTTTCATGAAGGCGCTGCTGCCAAGCATGATGGACAAGGGCTGGGGTCGGGTGGTCAACATCACCTCGCAATCCGTACGCGCGCCGATTGCCGTTCTGGGCCTGTCGAACGCAGCGCGGACCGGGCTGACCGGCTATGTGGCTGGAACCGCGCGTCAGGTCGCGCCGCATGGGGTGACGATCAACAATCTGTTGCCGGGGATACATGCCACGGATCGGGCTGACGCTCTGGACGGTGGTGTGGCTGCGCAACAGGGCATTTCCGTTGACGAGGCGCGGGCGCAACGCGCGGCAAACATACCTGCACGCCGCTATGGGACACGGGAAGAATTCGGCGCGACCTGCGCCTTTCTCTGCTCGCAACATGCGGGCTTTATCGTCGGCCAGAACATCCTGCTGGATGGCGGCGCAACCAATCTGACGATGTAATTATGGCTCAGAACTTCTCTTTGAAGGATCAGTTGTTCAATGCGGAAAAGGCCCGGTATCTGGCGGGTCTGTTCGATGCAGCTGACCCCGGTTTTGATGCAGACGCATTCCACGACCGCGTCATGTCGCGCCTGCTGGACCTGGAACTGAAAGAGAGAATGGCCTGGATCGCCGCGTGTTTGCAGAATGCGATTCCGGGCGACTTGCCTGAGGTTGCGCCGGTGATCCTGCGCGCCTTGCCGCCGCCTCTGGACCCAAGCAAGACAGATGATGATTTTGGTGATTTCATATTTGCGCCCTTGGGGGATTGGGTTGTGGCCGTGGGGCTGGATCATCCCGATCCGGCATTGGATGTACTGGAAGAACTGACACAGCGGTTCTCGATGGAATGGGCGATCCGTCCGTTTCTGAACCGGTACCCGGATCAGGTGTTGGCCCGTATGCAGAACTGGTGCGGGCATGACAGCTATCACGTGCGCCGTCTGGTCAGTGAAGGAACACGACCGCGTCTGCCTTGGGGGCAGGCGGTCGGTCTCAAGATGTCAGAGCCGCTGCCTTTGCTCGACCACTTGCATTCGGACAACACGCGTTATGTCACACGTTCGGTTGCAAACCATCTGAACGACATCACCAAGAAAGACCCGGATCTGGTGCTGGAGTGTCTGCATCGCTGGCGCGAGGCCGCACTGCAGGGTTCGGCGGAACTGGATTGGATGACCTCCCACACGCTGCGCGGCTTGGTAAAGGCCGGGCATCCGGGGGCGATGAAGATGCTGGGCTACGACCCGGATGCGGATGTGACGGCAACCCTGTCCGTTACCGCAGACGCGCGGATCGGAGAAGCGTTGGAGTTTTCCGTTGATCTGACGGGGGCGGGTGATCAACCGGTTCTGGTGGATTACATCATTCATTTTCAACGTCCTACCGGGAAGACCTCGGCCAGGGTGCACAAGCTGAAACAGGCTGTTCTGAAAAACGGCAGGTTGCGTTTGGAGAAACGGCACAAGCTCAAGGGTGATGCGACCACGTTCAAACTTGTGCCCGGCGCGCATCGGTTAGAGGTTCAGGTGAACGGAAAAGTGCGCGCGGCAGCTGACTTTGAACTGCTGGCGTGACGGCTCACGCTTATGTCAGGTGTCTCGGAATGCGTTGCGCGGGCGGCTGCGCTGCACTAGCTGCTCAGTAGGTGAATCTGAAAGGGTGCTGCGATGAAGCATGAATCGGTGCAGAACTATTATGGTGAAGTCCTGCAGAGCAGTGCTGATCTGCAAACCAACGCGTGCTGTACGCCAGATGACATGCCCGATCATCTCAAGAAAACCCTGTCGAAGATCCATGACGACGTGCTGACCCGTTATTATGGCTGCGGTCTGATCGCGCCGCAGGACCTTGAAGGGATGCGCATCCTGGATCTGGGCTGCGGGGCTGGGCGGGACGTTTACGCTCTGTCGGCGCTGGTTGGCAAAAACGGTCAGGTGGTTGGTGTCGATATGACCCCGGAACAGCTGGACGTGGCCCGTTCTCATCAGGATTATCATGCTGAGGTCTTTGGGTATGCAAAAAGCAATGTGGAATTCCACCACGGCTATATCGAAAAGCTGGATGAGTTGGACCTTGAACCCGGTTCATTCGACATCATCGTATCGAACTGTGTGATCAATCTGGCCACCGACAAAGAGGCCGTTCTGCGTGGCGCGCATCGGCTGCTGAAAGACGGTGGTGAGATGTATTTCTCGGATGTCTATGCCGACCGCCGCATCCCGCAGGCCATGGCCGAAGACGAGGTGCTCTATGGCGAATGCTTGTCCGGGGCGCTGTACTGGAACGATTTCCTGTCAATGTCCCGCAAGGCGGGTTTTGGCGATCCGCGGCGGGTCACGCACCGTCCGCTGACCATCGAAAACCCAATGCTTGAACAGCGGGTTGCACTATTGAAGTTCCTGTCTGCCACCTATCGGTTGTTCAAATTGCAGGGGCTGGAACCGGCCTGTGAAGATTACGGTCAGGCGGTGGTTTACAAGGGCACCATCGCGCACGCACCGCATGAGTTTGAACTGGACGATCACCATCTCATTGAAACCGGCAAGGTGTTTCCGGTCTGCGGCAACACGTGGATGATGCTGAAAGACACGCGTTTTGCGCGCCATTTCGAGTTCATCGGTGATTTCTCGACCCATTACGGCATTTTCGAAGGGTGCGGGGGCGAAAGCCCGTTCGAAGCAGCGGGTGAGACCCCCTCGGGCGGCTGCTGCTGATGTCTTGCGCCTGACGGGCGGGGTTGCTATCCCCGCTCAAGCCCGATGGTTTTGATCGGGAAAGGCAACGGGACTTCTAAGTGACAGCCAAGGCACCTCCTCCGCGTCTGGAAATTCGCAATATGATCCGCCGGTTCGAGGGGCGGGTGGTTGTCGACACCGTCTCGCTGACCGTCGAGGCCGGGCAGGTGACTTGTCTGTTGGGGCCTTCGGGCTGTGGCAAGTCCACCACCCTGCGCATGATCGCCGGGGTCGAGATGCAGGATGCGGGCGAGATCTATGTCGACGGCAAACTGATCTGCGACACGGTGTTTCGAGTTCCCCCCGAACGGCGCGAGATCGGCTTGATGTTTCAGGATTTTGCGCTGTTTCCGCACCTGAGCGTGTCGGACAACGTAGCCTTCGGTCTCAAGGGCAGCAGAGACCAAAAGCGCGCCCGGGTCGAGGAATTGCTGACCAAGGTGGACCTGATGCGCTTTATCGACGGTTTCCCGCATCAGTTGTCCGGCGGAGAGCAGCAGCGGGTCGCACTGGCCCGCGCCTTGGCGCCGCGCCCCCGTATCATGCTGATGGACGAACCGTTCTCGGGTCTCGACAACCGTCTGCGCGATGGCATCCGCGACGAGACTCTGGCAATCCTGAAGGAAGAGGATGCTGCCGTTCTGCTGGTCACGCATGAACCCGAAGAGGCGATGCGCATGGCTGACGAAATCGCCCTGATGCGGCGTGGCAAGATCGTTCAGCAGGGTGCGCCCTACAATGTCTACACCCGGCCCGCTGACAAGGCTGCAGTTGCATTCTTCAGCGACGTTAACGTGTTGAAGTCGCAGGTGAACGGCGCTTTGGCCGATACGCCATTCGGACAGTTTCTGGCCCCCGGTATTCCCGACGGCACCGATGTCGAAATCGTATTCCGCCCGCAGCACTTAAAGCTGGATTTTGACCGCAATGGCAAAGGCCCTCTGCCAACCGCGACGGACGGTGTGGCTGCACGGGGCGTGGTCGAGCGGGCCCGCTTTCTGGGCAATGAAAGCCTGATTGAATTTCGAATGGATTATGATGGTTCGATCCTCAAGGCCACGGTCCCGAATGTCTTTGTACCAAGCCCGGGCCGCGTCATGTGGCTGACCATCCGGCGTGATCGGTGCTTCGTTTTCCCTGAATAAAGGACAGTTTGCGCCCAAGTGGTGCGCGAAAGCCGCAGAATGCGCCTGCGCATTGCTTGCCGCAACGCAGGGGCGGGTCTATCAAGGGCGAAACGCGGGGGTTGAGCGGGCATGCGCATTCTTATTACCAATGATGACGGGATCAACGCGCCGGGCCTGATCACGCTTGGGGCGATTGCAACCGACCTTGCCGGGCCAGAAGGCGAGGTCTGGGTCGTTGCCCCGGCATTTGAACAATCCGGCGTCGGGCATTGCATCAGCTACACCCATCCGATGATGGTCGCCAAATTGGGTGAGCGCCGGTTTGCAGCCGAAGGGTCCCCGGCGGATTGCGTGCTGGCGGGTCTGCACGATGTAATGAAAGACCGCCCGCCCGATTTGGTCCTGTCCGGCGTCAACCGTGGCAACAATTCGGCCGAGAATACGCTCTATTCCGGGACGATTGGCGGCGCGATGGAGGCCGCGTTGCAAGGCGTGCCAGCGATTGCCCTGTCGCAATATTTCGGCCCGCGCAATCTGGGTCTTGGGGACCCGTTCGAGGGGGCCGCCCGCTTTGGTGCCGATCTGGTGCGCCGAATTCTGGATGCTACACCGGCCGATCAGGGCGACTATCGCCTGTTCTACAATGTCAACTTCCCACCCGTCCCGGCAGACGAGGTGCTGGGCACCCGTATCGCTCCGCAGGGCTTCCGCCGGGATACGCATTTCTCGGTCGAGCCCCACAGCTCACCTTCGGGGCGGCGGTTCCTTTGGATCAAGGGCGGTTACCAGCACAACCCGACGGCGCCGGGCACTGATGCCGCGGTCAATCTGGATGGTTACATCTCGGTCACGCCGATGCGGGCCGATCTGACCGCGCATGACATGCTTGAGGCGTTGAAGTCGATCGAATGAGCGGACTGGACCCGGAAACCGTCATGCAATTCCTGTTTGCTTTGCGCAAACGGGGCGTGACCGATGCGCGTGTGCTGGCGGCGATGGAAAAGGTTGATCGCGGGCGGTTTGTCACCGGACTGTTCGCGGACCGTGCTTATGAAGATATGCCGTTGCCCATTGCCTGCGGGCAGACGATCAGCCAGCCGTCGGTCGTTGGTCTGATGACTCAGGCGCTGGACGTGCGTCCGCGCGACACGGTTCTTGAGATCGGTACGGGGTCGGGATATCAGGCGGCGATCCTGGCGAAACTGGCGCGGCGGGTCTATACAGTCGAACGCCACAGGCGACTGGTCAACGAAACCGGCAAGCTGTTTGCCGAGCTTGGACTGACCAATGTGACCGCGATGTTGTCGGATGGATCCTATGGTTTGCCCGAACAGGCGCCCTTTGATCGTATCATCGTGACCGCCGCAGCCGAGGACCCGCCCGGACCGCTCTTGGCGCAGCTGAAAATTGGGGGTATTATGGTGCTACCCGTAGGGCAGTCGGATGCGGTGCAGCAGCTGATCAAGGTGACGCGCACCGAGGATGGTCTGGAATACGACGAATTGACATCCGTTCGATTTGTGCCGCTGCTTGAAGGGCTTGGCAAAGACGAGACTTAAAAGACTTTAAAATGGGCGACCGGAACCCCGGACAACAGGGGCAGGTGTTGAGGACAGAGGTTATGAGAGCAGTTACCAAATCAGCGATGCGCCGCTGTGCGACCGGAGTGGCGGCTCTGGCGATACTTGCCGGGTGCGAAGGGCCGTTGGATTACGACCTGCGCGGTCAGATCGGCGGGTTTTCGACCACAGGCGCTGCACAATCCGCCACGACCAGCCGACCCGCGCCAGATGCGCGCGGTGTGATCACTTATCCGAATTATCAGGTCGTTGTGGCCCGACGAGGCGACACGGTGCGCGATGTGGCCGCCCGCGTGGGGCTGCCCGAGGGTGAGCTGTCGCGCTTCAACGGATTGCAAACCACCGACACGCTGCGCGAGGGCGAAGTGCTGGCCCTGCCGCGTTCGGTCGGGGCGGCAAGCGGAGTGGACATCGCCTCGATTGCCGGGACCGCGATCGATCAGGCGCCCGAAACAGGATCGGTCCAGACCACAACTTTGGAGCCCGCCAAGCCTGCATCGACGCCCGCGCCCGTGGCATCCGGCCCCGAGCCTGTGCGTCACAAGGTCAAGCGCGGCGAGACGGCCTATACCATTTCGCGGCTTTATCAGGTTCCCGTCGAGTCGCTGGCGGAATGGAACGGGTTGGGATCGGATTTTGCCATTCGCGAAGGTCAGTTTCTGTTGATCCCGGTCAAGAACCAAGCGGCGCCGCGACAGGCTGCGGCTGCGGTGCCTGCGACCGAAGTGACGTCGCCGGGCCAGGGGTCTCCGACGCCAACACCGCCAAGCGCAACGCTGCCCCTGCCAGAAGAGGAGGTCGCTGTGGCTGTCGAGGCACCGGATGTCACGGCGGAAGCCCCCAGCAATTCCGGCACCTCCGCGCTGTCCCTTCCGGTGTCGGGTAAGATCATTCGCACCTATGAGAAGGGCAAGAACGAAGGCATTGATATTGCGGCGGCCCCCGGTACTTCGGTCACGGCAGCCGAGGCGGGCACGGTCGCAGCAATCACGGCAGATGCCGACCAGGTGCCGATCATTGTTGTCAAACACACCAATGACCTGCTGACGGTTTATGCCAATGTCGAGGATATCACGGTCAGCAAGGGCGACCGCGTGCGGCGCGGACAGAAGCTGGCCGAACTGCGGGGCGGCGACGACGCTTATGTGCATTTCGAAGTCCGCAAGGGATTCGAGTCGGTCGATCCCGAGCCCTACCTGAAGTAAATGAATGGCCCGTTCCGGGCCATGCCTCCGGCGGGGATATTTTGGGCCAGATGAAGGTTGGATCACGCGTTTGGGTCGTAGTCGCTCAGGCGTTTTCCGGGCTCATCGATGAAGAGTTCAGGCAGGGGGATCACAGCTTCGACGAGATCGATGCGGAAGACGCGAAAGCTGTCGCGCAGCTCGCACCAGGCGGTCAGGGTCCAGACACGGCCCCAATATTCCATATGCAGCGGGCGGATGATGCGGTCGGTCAGGGTTCCGTCGAGACGGCGATAGGTGAGCTGCAGCTTCTGTCGGGATTTGATCGCAGCGCGGATCGGGGCCATGTGGGCCAGCCCGCGTGCGGCGTCGGCAAAAGGATAGACCGCGAATTTCCAGGCGTCGGCCTCGGCCACCACCTGCGTGGGCAGAACGGCATCGATCTTTTCTGCCAATGAATCCGCGGCAGCCTTCAGGTCAGGGTCTGCGGCCTCGGCGACAATGGCCATGCCGAGGTTCAGGGCCTCCAGTTCGGCAGCGGTCAGGTTGAGCGGCGGCAGGGTGATCTGTTCGCGCACCATGTAGCCGACGCCACGTTCACCCTCGACCGGGACGCCCGAGGCCGCCAGCGTATCCATGTCGCGATAGATCGTGCGGACCGAAACTTCTAGCCGGTCCGCAATGTCCTGCGCGCGGTGCAGTTTGCCGTCGCGCAGGATTCCGATGATGTCGAACAGGCGGTCAGTGCGGCGCATGACACGCCGCTCTGGCCAGGTTCAGGTCACGTCCCATAGCACCTTCTCGTGCCGCATCTGCAGGCTTTCGGGGTTGATGGCTTCCATCAGGGCCGGAGCGAAATCTTGCTGAGGAAACTGCGATGCCGCGGCCTGTGCCGTCTGCATATCCTGCCAGACGACATAGTCGGTCCAGCGGCCGTCTTCACCTTGGCTCAGGTGGCGGTGGGCAAATCCGGGTGCTGTGCGCACGAAATTCTCGGTCGATTGACTGAGCTTGATGAAGTCCTCAGGCGAGGTGCCGTCGGTGAGAGTGAAGGTTACGATTTCTGCCACGTGGGTCATTTCAATTCTCCATTGACCAGGTTGCGATATCGCTGTCGTACCCTGATACAACTGACATAAACCTGTCAGTTGAGAAATGCGAGCCCTATGAATCAGGACGATTGGATCAATTTTACTTGTCAATTTGAACTGGCTGTCTTTTGGGAACGGGGATTGCCGCTTAAACACAAGGCCAGATCAAAGTTCTGGCGCAGTGCGCCACAGAAAAGGAGAAGAGACATGCTCAACAATATCGGACTTCCCGGTCTTCTGCTGATTGCCGTAGTGGTTCTGGTGCTGTTTGGCCGCGGCAAGATCAGCTCGCTGATGGGCGAAGTTGGCAAAGGCATCACCTCGTTCAAGAAGGGCGTCAAGGAAGGCGCGGATGAGCTGGAGCAGGACGCATCCGAAGTGGCCAAGGACGTCACGCCCGAGACCGAGAAAGACAAGGTCTAAACCCGGATGTTTGATCTGGGCTGGACCGAGCTTCTGGTCATCGGCATCGTGGCCCTGATTGTGGTGGGGCCAAAAGACCTGCCTGTGCTGTTTCGCAATGTCGGGCGGTTCGTTGGCAAAGCGCGCGGCATGGCGCGTGAGTTTACCTCTGCCATGAACGAAGCTGCGGATCAGGCGGGTGTGAACGAAATCAAGAAAGGTCTGAATGCAGCCACCAATCCTGTGAACACCGCCATGGATGGCGTGAAGCAGGCGGCTCAGGATTTGAGCAAGAGCATCGACCCCACCAAGTTCGATCCGGACAGCGAGACGGGCAAACTGGCCGCTGAACGCGCGGAACAGGCCAAGAAGGTTCAGGCCACCACGGCCCGGGCCGCAGCCGAGCGCAAGGCCAAAGAAGCCGCAGATGCCCTTGCCAAGGCCGAAGAGGCCGAAGCCGCGCTGAACACCGAGAACAAGACATGAGCAAGACCGACGAAATCGAAGACAGCTCGGCCCCGTTGATCGAGCATCTGGCCGAATTGCGCACACGACTCATTCATTGCGTTGTGGCGTTTCTGATCGGCATGATCATCTGCTTCACGGTTGCGACGCCGATCTTCAACTTCCTGACGCACCCCTTGTGCGAGGTTTTGAACGAGCGCGGGCAGGATTGCGGGTTGATCTTTATCTCGCCGCAGGAAGGGTTCTTTGTTGCGATCAAGGTCTCGTTGCTGGGCGGGTTCATTCTGGCCTTTCCTTATATCGGGATGCAGATGTGGCGCTTTGTGGCACCGGGGTTGTACCGGACCGAGAAGAACGCGTTTTTGCCCTTCATGGTCGCGTCGCCCTTCATGTTCCTGCTGGGGGCTAGCTTTGCCTTCTACGTCGTCACGCCTTTGGCTTATGATTTCTTCCTCGGGTTCCAGCAATTCGGCGCTGAAGGTGAGGCCGTGGTTGACGGCGCGACCACCGCTCCGCTGAGCGTGGTGTTCCAGGGGTCGGCACAGGAGTACCTGAACCTGACCATCAAGTTCATCGTGGCCTTTGGCTTGTGTTTCCAACTGCCGGTATTGCTGACGCTTATGGGCAAGGCCGGGTTGGTCAGCGCCGAGGGGCTGGGATCGGTTCGCAAATACGCTGTTGTGGCCATTCTGGTGCTGGCGGCGTTGGTAACTCCGCCGGACGTGATCACTCAGGTCATCCTGTTCGTCGTTGTCTACGGCCTTTACGAGGTCTCGATTTTCCTCGTCGCCCGGGTTGAGAAAAAGCGCGAAGAGCAGCTGCGCGCTGATGGCTACTATGATGACGAGGCGGAAGCGGATGAAGAGATCATTCGGGAAGAAGACGGTAAATAGTCTACCTAGAATTCCGATACAGGCGCGCCTTGTTTGGCGCGCCTTTTTCGTATGCGGCTCTTGTTGCGGCGACCAGTTCATGGTTTGAAACCGCCAGAACATGACCCGGAGACCGCCATGGATGACCAAGCCCTGAACCGCATTGCCGACGCGCTGGACCGGATGGCGCCGGCACCTCTGGCCGCACCGGATTTCAATGCGGCCCCGGCCTTTGTCTGGCATGTCGAACCGGACCGGTTGGAGCCCGTGGACCAGGTCAATCGCGTTGATCTGGACCTACTGGTGGGTATCAACCGCTCGCGCGATACATTGCTGGACAACACGCGCCGCTTTGCAGCTGGCTACAAGGCCAATAACGCGTTGCTTTGGGGTGCGCGCGGGATGGGGAAGTCCAGCCTTGTCAAGGCGGTTCATGGGACCCTTCAGGTGGACCACCCAGATCTGAAGCTGGTCGAGTTGCAGCGCGAAGATATGGGGTCCGTCGCGCGCCTGCTGAACCATCTGCGCGCGGCACCTCACCGGTTTATCCTGTTCTGCGATGACCTGTCCTTTAGCCATGACGATCAGCACTACAAATCGCTCAAGGCCGTATTGGATGGGGGCATAGAGGGTCGACCGGAAAACGTGGTCTTTTACGCCACTTCAAACCGCCGCCATCTGATGCCACGGGACATGATCGAAAACGAACGGTCCAGCGCGATCAACCCGTCCGAGGCCGTCGAGGAAAAGGTCTCGCTCTCCGACCGATTCGGCCTGTGGCTGGGGTTTCATCCCTGCGATCAGGACGAATACCTTGCCATGATCGACCGCTACTGCGCCGCGTATGGCGTGTCGGTCGACCCCGAAACACTACGCGCCGACGCCATCGAATGGCAGGCGACCCGGGGCGCGCGTTCAGGTCGTGTCGCGTGGCAATTCTTCGTCGATCTGGCCGGGCGCACCGGCGTGCATATCGCCTGATCCCGGCTTCATCTGGCCAAAAATATCCCCGCCGGAGGCATGGCCCAAAGGGCCATTAACCTATAGCAGCGCCAAAATCCGAGCCGCCTCGTCAGTCGTGCTGGCCAACGCGTCCCGGTCTTCACCGGGATGGAACCTCGCCCGCACGGCTGTTGGCATCGGCGCCGGTTCTACAATGGACACTCGGGGACCGGTCCGTTCCGTCTCGACCTGCCAGCTATGCGCCAAGGCCATCTGGGCGGCCTTCGTGGCCCCGTAGATGCCATAAAACTTTTCTCCGGCTTTGGGGTCATCAAAGAACACCGCATGACCGGTTTGACCCAACAGCGGCGTTACATATGGAATCAGGACCGAAGTGGCCGTGGCGTTGGTGTTCATCGCCTTTGCCCACTCTTTCGGGTCCACAAAATGCGCCGGTGTCAGGGCCGATGTGTGGATGGCCGTGTGCAGCCACAGATCCACCTTGCCCCATCGGTCGTGAATACCTCGGCACAGGGTCGCCATGGCGTTGGGATCAGCGATGTCCATCGGGGCGAGGGTGGCCGACCCGCCCTTGGCTTTGATGCGGTCGTCCAGTTCTTCCAGCCCGCCAGTGGTGCGGGCGACGGCGACGATGTGAAACTCGGGGGCCAGCGCCTCGGCCAAGGCCGCGCCCAATCCGCGTGAAGCCCCGGTGACAAGGGCGATTTTGGTCTGATCGGTCATGGCAGCGGTTTGAACGCCCGCACGCGGGGCGTCAAGATGGGATCAACTGCCCGGAATGGCGATCCGGCGTGTCTGGCCGCTTTGTCGCAGCATGATGCCATGTTCATCAATCGCCATGACTGTGCCCGAGGCCACGCGGCTGCCCGGTTTGACCTCCTTCACCCGACCCGAGGACAGGCGCATCAAGGCGCGCAGGTCTGCCTTGGGCCCGAAGATACCCAGAACCGAAACCGAATTCTTCTTCAACGCGCCCCGTTGAGTGGCCGCGCCTTTGACAGTGGTGTTTGACATGTCCCGCGGTCCGAACGCAGCCCGGACCCCTTGTATGAGTGAGTGGTAGCAGCGCGTTGGATAGCAAACGGAGTGGCGGAGTGAAAGACCACCACCGCCGTGTCAGATCACCGCGCCATGACCAGATCCAAAGCCCTTGCAAAGGCGTCCACTTCGCCGATGAGTTGCAGGCTTTGGGCACAGATTCTCTTGTGCAGTTCCGCGCGCGAGGCGGTTTAACCCACCGTCGCGCAGGCCGTCCGATTCGCCGTTGGCGATCTCAGCCCGAGGCCAGCTTGGCCGCGTTCCACGATCCGCCGACAACCTGCATGTCTTCGCGTTTCTTGCTGACGCGGCTGCTGTTTTCAAGGCCGTCGAGATAGTCGTCACTGACGCTGCCGGTGATGTAGTCGCCATTGAAACACGAACAGTCGAATGCCTCGATCTCGGGGTTGCCTTCCTTGGCTGCCCAGATCAGATCATCGAGATGCTGGTAGAACAGGGCATCGGCGCCCAGTTCCTCGCGGATTTCCTCGATGTTTTTGCCGTTGGCAATCAACTCGGCCTTGGTGGGCATGTCGATACCATAGACATTGGGATACTTGACCGGTGGAGAAGCGCTGGCGACATAGACCTTGTTTGCGCCCGCCTCGCGGCACATTTGCACGATCTTCTTGATCGTGTTGCCGCGCACGATCGAGTCGTCGATCAGCAGCACATTGTGGTCCTTGAACTCCAGCGGGATCGCATTCAGCTTGCGGCGCACGGATTTTTGCCGCTCCTCCTGACCGGGCATGATGAACGTCCGGCCGACATAGCGATTCTTTACCAGTCCTTCACGATAGGGGATGCCCGTGATCTTCGCGGCCTCAAGCGCCACCGGACGGGCACTGTCGGGGACGGGTATGATCCGGTCAATCTCGAACCCTGAATCCTGTATCTGTTTGGCCAGCGTCTGCCCCATGCGCATCTGGGTTTTGTAAACGGACACGCCATCCAGCAGAGAGTCTGGGCGAGCCAGATAGACATATTCAAAGATACACGGGGTCAGCTTGCCCTCGACCGCCTGTAATTCGTGCATGTTGCCGTCCAGGTCAATCAGGATGGCCTCACCCGGGCGCAGGTCGCGCATCTTGTCAAAACCGTTGATGCCGAACGCCACATCTTCAGATGCAAAGGCGTAGTCATTCCCGCCGCCGTCGGTTTCGCGAATCGCGACCGAAAGCGGGCGAATGCCAAAAGGATCGCGGAAGGCCAACATACCCACGCCTGCGACCAGACAGATGACCGAGTACGCGCCCTGAACCCGCTCCATGGTCATCTTGACGCCTGCAAAGATGTTGCGGATGGGTTCGGCATTGCCGTTGACTTTGATGGCATCGGCCACCTTGTCGGCCAAAACGTTCAGCAAAATCTCGGAATCCGAGGTGGTGCGTAGATGGCGGCTATACTTGCCGGTGACCTTCTCACGCTGCTCGGCGGTGTTGGTTATGTTGCCATTATGGACCAGATAGATCCCGTAGGGTGCATTGACGAAGAAGGGTTGCGCCTCGGACGCGCTCAACGACCCTGCGGTCGGGTAACGCACATGACCCATCCCGATCTTGCCCAGCAGTGTCTCGGCATCCGTGGCGTTGAAGACATCCTTGACAAGGCCATTGGCCTTTTTCTCGCGGAAGATCTCGCCGTTATACGTGACGATGCCCGAGGCGTCCTGACCCCGGTGCTGCAGCATCAGCAGCCCGTCATAGATTTCCGCAAAGACATCATGTGTCCGGCTTGCGATCCCCAAAATCCCACACATGTACGGGCTCCAATTTCTATGACGTTTTGACCAGAGGGTGGACCAGCGATCGAGAACGGTAGGGCCGGGAGGCCTGTGCCAGATATATGTGCAGTTGTGTTTCGCAAGCCAGAAGGCCGTTCATCCATGCGGTGAACGCAGATGAAAACACAAAGAACAAGACCGGCAGCTCCGATTCCGTGGCGGGTTGGCCCCCACATAATGCCTATTGGCGCGCCTGTCATCAAAGGATCACAATTACGTCCCGCCGCAATTCCGATTTGTGCTGTCTCGATCAGAAATCAAGCCTGATGACATGTGATTTCATTTGTGCTGACATGGCGAAAAACCGGATCAAAAACCCGCAGGTTCTGCGGGTAAGGGGGGCGTAATGTGGCAAAACAGGCCGCCGCTGAAAAAGGAAGAGACACCCAAGCGGCGCTGCCATCGGTGCCGGGGACTGGGTCGCGCGCCGTGTCAAATCTGCAATGGGACCGGTCAGGTCATCAAAAGTCGGGACATTCACGGCAAGCCGATCTTCAGCGGGTGCGACGGGTGTTTCGGGTTGAAAACGATCCGATGCACCGCCTGCGGCGGCGAAGGGTTCCTCTGACAAGCAAAAAGCCCGGGCAATGCCGGGCTTAGGGTCTGCTGAGGTGTCCGGATCAGTTGCCTGTGGTGTCCGCAGCAGGCGCCGATCCGTTCGAGGTGCAGCTGGCCACCAGCTCTTCGTATTGGGCCGTCACCCAGCCCAGAGCTGCTTCGGGATTTTGTTCCTCGATCTGCGTGCTGAACTGTTCAAATACTTTGGCCGAGCGGCTTTCGTCCACGATGGTATAGGACTGGCCGGTCATGACGGTGTCGTAGACAAAGAATGCGATGGCGACCAGCAGGATGCCCCGCGCAATGCCAAAGAAGAAGCCAAGCGCCTGATCCAGACCGCCCAGGGCCGAGCGCTGGACCAGCGACGAAAACAGCGGCGTGAAGATGCTGACAATGATCAGCGCAATTGCAAACACGGCGGCAAAGCCGGTGATCACCGACAATTCGCAGCTGTCGCGCAGGAAATCCCCGACAACCGGGATTTCCTTGACCAATGGCACGGCCTGCGGCGCAAAGATGAACGCGAGGACCGCTGCAGCGACCCAGCCTGCAATGGCCAGAACCTCGCGCATGAAACCGCGCGAATAGGCCAGCAGCCCTGACAGCACGATGATCAGGGCGACAACCCCGTCAATTATTGTAAAACCTTCCATGGCCCTCGCCTGTTCTTTTACTGCCCTTTGGGGCGGGACCTTAACCTGCTCCGAAGGTTTCGCCAACAAACCCAACCAAATCAGAGGGTCGGGTGAGTGTCAGACCTGCCACAGTACCGGTTTTGCCGCCCGCCGGGGCGATTGCCGACGTGAAACCAAGTTTTTGTGCTTCTTTCAACCTGTTTTCGGTCTGTGGGGCCGGTCTAAGTGCCCCGGATAGCGAGATTTCTCCAAAAACAACCGTGTCTGCGGGCAGGGCCGTGTCTTCGCGGGCGCTGAGCAGCGCTGCTGCAACGGCCAGATCTGCGGCCGGCTCGCTGACCTTCAACCCTCCGGCGACGTTCAGGTAGACGTCGAGGCCAGCAAAAGGAATGCCGCAGCGCGCTTCGAGCACCGCCAGGATCATGGCGAGTCGCCCGCTGTCCCATCCGACCACCGTGCGGCGGGGCTGAGAATGGGGCGACGGGGCCACAAGTGCCTGAAACTCCACCAGGACTGGCCGGGTGCCTTCGATCCCGGCAAACACAGCCGATCCGGGGCTGGGCGTGCCGCGTTCCGACAGGAACAGGGCCGACGGGTTGGTGACCTGCGCCAGACCTTTACCGGTCATTTCGAACACGCCGATTTCGTCCGCCGGGCCAAAACGATTCTTGACGGCACGCAGGATGCGGAACTGATGGCCGCGCTCGCCTTCGAAATACAGCACGGTGTCGACCATGTGTTCGACCACGCGGGGCCCGGCGATCTGGCCCTCTTTGGTGACATGTCCGACCATGACAATCGACACACCGTGTCGTTTCGCAAATGTGGTCAATTCATGTGCGGCAGCCCGGACTTGTGACACCGAACCCGGCGCGCTGTCGACATTGTCGGCCCACATGGTCTGAATCGAGTCGATGATCGCGAGGCCCGGTTTTTCGGCCTCAAGCGTGGTGAGAATGTCGCGCAGGTTGGTTTCGGCCGCCAACTGGACAGGGGCGTCCTCAAGCCCCAGACGGCGTGCGCGCATGCGGACCTGGGCGCTGGCTTCTTCGCCGGAGACGTAGATCGTTTTGACGCCGGCACGTGCAAATCGGGCGGCGGCTTGCAGCAGCAGCGTGGATTTTCCAATTCCGGGATCTCCGCCTACCAAAAGAGCCGAGGCCGGGACGAGGCCGCCGCCCAGCACACGGTCCAACTCGTCCACCCCGCTGAGTGTTCGGGGCGGGGGTGTCTCTTCGGTCGACAAGTCCGTAAGCGCGATGGACTGGCCCCGCTTGCCGCCGAGGGATTTCTTGGCCGGGCCAGCCGAAAGCGGTACGTCCTGAGCGATCGTGTTCCATTCGCCGCAGGCGTCGCAGCGCCCTGACCATCGCGTATGTGTCGCGCCACAGGCTGAGCAGGAGAAAGAAGGTGTCTTTGCCATGTGGCCTTTGGTGCCCGAGGATGGGCGGTTCTTCAAGCCCTTGCGGGCTTTCCTCTCCGCCGATGGCGCGCTGCGGGCTCAGGCCCGATGGGCCATCCCCCGCAGCGGGCGCTGACACGCCTATTCTGCCGCCCGCGGAGGAGACATTGCGATGACGCTGGACTTGCTTGGATCGCTGCCATCTGGGGGCGTTTGCAACTGCGCGGATAGTTCGGGCAAAAGATCGAACAATTCATCGCGCAGGCGGGTCAGTTGGGATTTGACGATGGATTCTTCGATCTCGATATCGCGGGTCCATTGGCCCAGTTCGTGCAGGATGGTCTGCGCATCCTCGATCCGTTGCTGAAACAGCTCGACCTCTTCCTGTCTTTGCTTCAGGAAGGTTCGCGCCCGTTCAACACGGGCCTCGCCATAGGTCTCGGCCAGTTCCTGGCTGATCTGGCTCATCTGCGCGGCGGTTTCCAGCACCTCGGGTTCGAGCGCTTGAAGATCGGGGTGATCGCGCAGAAAGGCCATGCGTTCCTTGACCGCGTCGAATTCAGAAGCCAGCGCAAATGCGCCGCTGCGATCGGCAGCATGAGCGATCTGATAGGCGTCCACAATGTCGTGCATGTTGAGCGAAAACTTCCGGTGGGTATTCTCCAACGCCATCATGCGCGCACTTGAGGGCAGGTAGAAAGCGAGCATCAGAATCAGGCAGGTCAGTCCGATCTGCACAAACACACCGGCATCGATGACGCCGGTCTGGCCAAACCCGGCCTGTAGCGACAGCCAAGGCAAAACACCCAGCGCCGAGAGCGAGGTGGTCACAACTGCGCACAGCGCAGCGGCGCAGATCATGAAAAAGGTCAGTCTTAGAAATGCAGTCTGAAATTGCATTGTAATGTTGTAAAGGGTGGGCATGTCCGTCCATCTCCTTCTCAAACCGATACAGATCGGGCCGAAGCGGAGGAAAACATTAAACACGCAAGGTGATCCGCTGCGGACCCGTAAACGACAAAAATTTTGCTGCTCGAATATTAAGATGATACTCAGATTAATGTTTTCAATCAATTAGGTCTGAGGATTTCGTGATCTGGATGTCATTTCCGTAATGTGACCCAGCGCGAGTGAAGCCAGAATGCAGGCTGTGAACAGGTAGAGACCCCAGGCCGTTTCGATTGTGGCGTATGAGATGCCCTTGGCCAGCGTGATGTAGAGCGCGATCAGAAAGATGTCTGCCATGGCGAGCTTGCCGAGGATGTTGAGCGCAGGCTGCACGCGAGGGTCCAGCAGGTTCCATTGGATCAGCGCGGTGCCGATGGTTTTGATGTAGGGGGCGAAGAGGGCGAAGACGGTGACGACCAGCGCGAGGAAGATGTCGGATTTCCACAGGGATTGGAGTCCGGTGATGACGCTGATTTCGGATAGGCCGAAGATCGGAAGCAGGCCTGCGCGCATCAGCGGGGCGAACCATGCGATGGGGTAGAGGATCAGGAGCGAGAGGGTGGCGAGGCGGAGGGTCATTTATCCGGTTGTCAAAAAAAACACGTGCAGTGTCTTCTATTGTCTGAGTTGACGAGTGTTCTAGTTACGTGGGCGTTTGAAGCGATGGAACCAGGTTATTACTTTGGTCGCATCTTGGTAACTTAATAAGTTCATAATACCTCCTAGCTTCTAGCACCTGAAAAAATGCGCAGACAAAAATCGCGAGAAGGATTCCGGTAGGGATCAACTCGAACTCTCTGGGTCGCCACCGAGTTTTGAATGCGCCGATCAACCAAATTGAGACAAGGAAAACGTAGAGAACGATCAGAGCCAAACCAAAAAAAATGCTGTAATACCTTACAAAGTCTTCGCTCGCTTCAGAAATCAGAGGTAGAAACAACCGAGTAAGCGCCAAGGTCACCAGTAAACAAAAGGAACCGAGCCCGACATCAACTGCTCGCATAGTGAAACCAAGCCTTCGCTTGATCAAAAGCGACATAAATATTGCGAATGGCAGCAACAGAACCAGAACGAATGTTGCGAAGCCTAAGCTTGAGTTCTGAGATCGATATAGTTCGGCAACATCAACACAGCTTTGTTCCATGCTCACCGCACCGCCTCAATCGGCCCTTCTGCGCTCCCGCTGATGAACTGATCCAGATACGGATCGCCCGAGGCATCCATCTGATCCACCGGCCCCGTCCATTGGATCACCCCGTCATGCAGCATCGCTACGTTGTCGGCAATCGCGCGGACAGAGCTCATGTCGTGGGTGATGGTCATGGCGGTTGCGCCCATCTCTGTCACGATTTCGCGGATCAGGTCGTTGATGACGCCGGACATGATGGGGTCCAGCCCGGTGGTGGGCTCGTCGAAAAAGATGATCTCGGGCTCGGCGGCGATGGCGCGGGCAAGGCCGACGCGCTTCTGCATTCCGCCTGACAGCTCGGACGGGTACAAATCAGCCACCTTGGCGCGCAGGCCGACGCGGCGGAGTTTGTCGATGGCAATCTCGCGCGCGTAGTCGGCTGGACGTTTCAGAGGACCGCGCAACAGGCGGAAGGCGACGTTTTGCCAGATGGGCAGAGAATCAAACAGCGCCGCACCCTGAAACAGCATCCCGAACCGGGCCAAAAAGGCATCCCGGTCGCCCTTGCTGGCGTCCTTGCCGTCGACATAGATCATACCGCTGTCGGGCTTGATCAGGCCGAGGATACATTTCAGCGCAACCGATTTGCCGGTGCCCGAGCCACCGATGATCACCATTGAGGTGCCCTTGGGAATCTCGAGGGTCATGCCTTGCAGCACGTGGTTGTCGTCAAAGGCCTTATGTACGTTCTCCATCCGGATCATAGCGAGAAGAACACTCCTGTCAGAACGAAGTTGGCGGCGAGGATCAGTACGGCTGCGGCCTCGACTGAGCCTTTGGTGGCACGGCCTACACCCTGTGCGCCCCGGCCCGAGTTCATGCCGTAGTAGCAGCCCATGATCGCGGCGATCAGGCCGAAGGCGGCCCCTTTGACAAGCGACGAGACGATGTCCCGGGTTTCCAGGAAGTTGACCGTGTTTTGCAGATAGGCTGCGGGGTTGAAGCCCAGATTCTGGGTGGCGACCACATATCCACCTGCAATGCCGATAACGTCACCGATGCCGACCAGGATCGGAACGGTGATCAGCGCGGCCAGCACGCGCGGGGCGGTCAGGTATTTCATCGGGTGCGTGGACAGCGTGACCAGCGCGTCGATCTGTTCCGTCACTTTCATCGTGGCGATCTCGGCCGCGATGGAAGAGGTCACGCGGGCGGCGATCATCAGGCCGACCAGAACTGGCCCAAGCTCGCGCACCATACCGATGGCGACGATCTGAGGCACCACGGCCTCGGCATTGAAGCGTGCGCCGCCGGCGTAGATCTGCAGCGCCAGCGCGCCACCGGTGAAGATGGCGGTCAGACCGACCACGGGCAGCGACAGCCAGCCGATATTTAGCAGGGCCAACGCGATTTCACGCGGGTAGAATGGCGGGCGCAGGATATGGGACAGGGCGTCCAGCGCAAACAAGCCCACGCGCCCGAACGCGGCGAGCATCGTCAGGACTGCGCGACCCAATCCACCCAACGGGGACAAAAGGCTCATTCCACGTATCCCCGCGAATAGCGGTTTCCGAGTGACGTCAGAATTTCATAGCCGATGGTGCCAGCCGCCTCGGCCAGATCATCGACGGTTTGATGCCCGTTGAGGATCCGCAGTTTTTCGGGCTCATGGCCCAGATCGGTCACGTCCACGGTGATCAGATCCATAGAAATACGGCCGACGACCGGGCAGGGCTGATCGCCCGCAAAGGCATCGATGCCGCCGCCAATGGCGCGATGCAGCCCGTCGGCATACCCCGCCGTGACGGTCGCGATTTTCGAAGGTCGCCGCGCGGTCCAACTGTTGCCATATCCCACCGTTTCCCCAACCGCCACGTGCCGGACCTGAACAACCGGCAGATCTATGGTGACAACAGGCTTTGCCTCGGCAAAGGGCAAACCACCGTAAAGCCCGATACCGGGGCGGCAGAAGTCAAAGTGGAATTCGGATCCCAGCAATGTTCCGCCCGTGGCGGCCAGGGATCTCGGGGCTGTCATGCCATCCGTCATATCCCGAAACGCTTTGAGCTGCTGGCGGTTCATCGGATGTTCGGGCTCGTCCGAACAGGCCAGATGAGACATCACAACCGCCGGGTTCAGGGCCTCGACCTTCGGGCGCAGTTCGGCCCAATCGGCGGGCTCCAGACCCAGACGGTTCATGCCGGTGTCCAGCTGAATGCCAAAGCCATGTTCGGGCAGGGCCTGTTGGTGGCGGTGAAATTGTTCGCCCGAGTTGATCAAGGGGACCAGGTTGTGATCCCGCAGCAACTCGGTGTCACCTTCCATGTGTCCGGAAAACACCGCGATCATCGGGCCGGGCCCGACGGCCTTGCGTATGGCCACGCCTTCTTCGGCGACGGCCACAAAGAATTTGCGGACCCCTTCGTCCGCCAGGGCCCAGGCGACGGGTTCGGCCCCAAGACCATAGGCGTCAGCTTTGACAACGGCGCCGGTTTCGACATCCGTTTTTGCGTCGAGCGCCCGCCAGTTGCTGGCGAGCGCCTGAAGATTGATCGTCAAACGTGCGGTACTCATGACCCTGTTCATGACACTGGATCGTGGCAGGTCAAGAGGGGATCGAACAAATCTTGGCGGGAAATCCTGCGACATAAGCGGCTTGCGGCCAGATGGGCCTAAAATAGCGAAAAAACGCAGGATTTTGCTACCAGGTCGGACGTTTACCGGTCCCGTCCCGATTGTGCTGGCGTTTGCGCCAAAGACGCTGGGTGCATCGGATCGTTCATCTCTTGGTCAACCGGTCGGGTCCAGAGGGACGTTGGAGAACCGATGATCCAGCAGGGGTTTGTCGTTGCTGAGATGCCGGGCGACCAGCTTGCGCTGGTGTTTTCCGCTGGGAATGTAACAGGCCGGTGCCGGTTGAAGGTCGTTGGGTTTTGCAAGCTCGGGGAAGAGCATCAACACCTCTGCTCGGGCGTCTGAGGCCATGTTCTCCAGCGCTTGCGGGCCTGCAAACAGGCTTTCACTGGGGGCGCCTTCGGCAAACAGCACGACGTGCCGGTCAAACACGAGATGGTGATAGGTGACCTCGGGTACGTCTGTGTCCACGAAAACCCCCGGCATCCGGGTCAGTCGGATGGCCGAAACCAGAACGGTTTGGGTGCCGAACATGCGCTGCGCGATCACGGACCGAACCAGCATCCTATGCTGGCGCGAAATCAAAAGATCGCGCATGGGCAGGGACTGTCCAAGCGCCCCGGCGACGATCCGGACGGGGCGCAACTGTGGTGATTTGATCAGCTCGGTCCGATGCAGCCTGCGCGACAGGATCAGCCGCAAGGGTTCGCAAGTGCCGTCTTGGGTAACGATCTGGTCTCCGGGTACCAGTCTCTCGACCGGAACATGTCCCTGTGCGGTAAGGATCAGGCTTCCGGACGTAAAACAGGGGGCTCCGGGACTTGGATTCGGGTCCTGGACAAAGGTGATCCCATCGGTCGAACTCAGCGACGACGTGTCGTCGGTTCCGTTGCTTCCGATCTGCGTCGAAGTCTGCCCGCTGGCCGCCCCCTGCGTTGCGGTGACTTCGGCATCAAAGGAGACAAAGCTAAGTACCGTTCCATCGTCATCCAGCGAGACCGCACCCGATCTGTTGATCCGCGCGGAAACCACATAGTAGTCGAATCCGCTGACCGTGTTCACTGGCGCGGTGTCGACCGCGGTCGAACTGCGCAGGGTCCCGTTCGGGTTGTAGACTTGGACAGTCAGGTCCGAGACGTCTGTTCCCGCTGGGACCCGAATTTCGATGAAATCCCCATCCGGCGCAAAGTTTGGCCCGTTCCGATAGCGTATTTCCGAGATGATTGCTGACAATCTTCAACGCCTTGGCATGAAACAGACAAATCGTGCTTCGGTTGAAGCAGGCTAACACGGGCGGGCAGACAATTCAAAATCGCCTGGTTTGCAGGATGTCTTGATCAGTATCCCTCGATTTCGCCAGTCTGTTGCCAGGGCTTGACCAGATTGCCAAAGCGAGTGAACTGCGCCTCGAACGACAGCTCGACCGTGCCGATGGGGCCGTGGCGCTGCTTGCCGACGATGACCTCGGCTTTGCCATGCAGGTGTTCCATCGCCTGCTTCCACTCTTCCATCTTCTCCAGCTCGTGATCGCCGGGCTTTTCGCGTTCTTTGTAGTATTCCTCGCGGAACACGAACATCACCACGTCCGCATCCTGTTCGATCGAGCCCGATTCCCGCAGGTCGGACAGTTGTGGCCGTTTGTCGTCACGGTTTTCGACCTGGCGGGACAGCTGAGACAGGGCGATGACCGGGATGTTCAATTCCTTGGCAATGGCTTTCATGCCCATCGAAATTTCAGCGATTTCGTTGACGCGATTTTCGGCCATTCCCCGGCACAGCTGCAGATAGTCGATGACCAGAAGGTCCAGACCGTGGGTCCGCTTCAACCGCCGCGCGCGCGCCGCGAGCTGCGAGATCGGTAGAGCGGGCGTGTCATCGATGAAAAGGGGACAGGCTTCAAGTTCCTTGGCGGCGTCCACGAAACGGCGGAACTCGGCTTCGGTCATGTCACCTTGACGGATCTTGTGGCTGGAAATCTCTGACGCTTCGGCCAGAACCCGGCCTGCAAGCTGTTCTGCGCTCATCTCCAAGGAGAAGAACCCGACGACGCCACCGTCAATCGCACCCTCTGAACCATCGGGCTTGGTGCCGCGCTTGTACGCTTTGGCCACGTTGAAAGCCACGTTGGTCGCCAGCGAGGTCTTCCCCATCGATGGACGACCCGCCAGGATGATCAGGTCGGACGGGTGCAACCCGCCCAGTTGTTTATCGAGGTCGGCCAGACCGGTGGAAATTCCTGCCATGCCGCCACCACGTTGGTAGGCCTCGTTGGTGACGTTGACGGCTTCTGTGACCGCCTTCAGGAAGGATTGGAATCCCTGTTCGGTCTGGCCCTGCTCGGAAAGCTGATAGAGTTGTTGCTCGGCCTCGACGATCTGTTCTTTTGGTTCGCTCGACACATCGACCCGTGCCGCCTTGTCCGAGATATCCCGGCCCAGCCGGATCAACTCGCGCCGGATGGCGAGGTCATAGATCATCTGGGCATAATCATGCACCGCAAAGGCACTGATCGAGGCACCGGCCAGTTTCACAAGATAGGCCGGACCGCCCAGTTCCTTCAGGCCCTCATCCTCGGCCATGAAGGATTTCAAGGTGACGGGTGAGGCAAGCGCATTCTTGGCGATACGGGTCGAGGCGACCTCGTAAATCCGCGCATGGACCGGATCATAGAAATGCTCGCCTCCGATGATCGAGGCAACCCGGTCATAGAGGTCATTGTTGGTCAGGATCGCGCCCAGAAGCTGCTGCTCGGCCTCGATAGAGTGCGGCATGGTTTCCGGATTTTGAATCTGCGCCGCCGCCTGTTCGATACTGCTGATCTCGTTCATCTTGTCCCCGCTGACCGTTCCGAGGTTCTACACGCGAAACATTGCCTCAAGCTATCTGGAAATACCTGTGGCTAACTTGGGGTAAAGCCTTGGGATAACTTTCCGGATCGGTTGGATACCTAAGTATGCGTAGCTTATTATGTAGGAATTGCAGGGAAAGTCACCAGATATCGTAGCCGCCGGGGCGATTCTTCTGGTCTTATCCCCAATTCCTCCACAAGAGGTTTACGTAGGTTTATTGGCCTCTTGCCAGCCGCGCGGGTCCTTCAAAAAGGACTCGACACCGCTAAGGGTCTCTTCATCAAAGGCCTTTTGCGCCTTGGCCTCGGCCAGAACATCCCACCATGTGCACAAGCTGTGCAGTTTCACGCCGTGATCGCCCAGCGTCTTTTCGGTTTCCGGAAAAATACCGTAGTAGAAAATGACGGCGGTATGCCCGCAGGTTGCACCGGTCTCGCGGATTGCATCCACAAAAGACAGTTTCGATCCGCCATCGGTGGTCAGGTCTTCGACCAGCAGCACGCGTTCGCCCTCGTTCATTGCACCTTCGATGCGGGCGTTGCGGCCATACCCCTTGGGCTTTTTGCGCACATAGGTCATCGGCAGGGCCATACGTTCGGCCACCATCGCGGCAAAGGGGATACCTGCGGTTTCACCGCCTGCGATGTTGTCGAATGCCTCAAAACCTGCGTCGCGCATCACGGTCACGGTCAGGAAATCCATTAGGGTCGAGCGGATGCGCGGGTACGAGATCAGTTTGCGGCAGTCGATATAAGTGGGGCTGGGCAAACCGCTGGCCAATGTGAACGGCTCGCGTGAATTGAAATGGACGGCTTTGATCTCCAGCAGCATCCGCGCGGTCAGGCGGGCGATTTCGGTGCTGTCGGGAAAGGAACTGGGGATCATGGCGCAAACCTCGGGGCTGAAAACTCGTTGCGGGCTGATAGCCTGACCGTTGTCCCGGAGTCGAGAGGGCCGGCCAAAAGAAAAGCGGACCTGCAAGAGGTCCGCTTTGCCCTTGCGGGCGATAGAGCATGCAAAGGTGGGCTTAGCTGCTCATGTCGTAGGCGCGTTCCCCATGTACCGCGAGGTCGAGCCCGTTTGTTTCGGTTTCGGCGTCTACGCGAAGCGGGGTGATGAGTGCAACCGCCTTCACCAACACAATCGTGACAACTGCCGTAAAGGCACCCACAATCACCAGTCCGCCCAGCTGCGCGGTCCATGTGCCCAAGCCGAACAATGCGATCATCAACGTGCCGAAGATGCCCCCCGCACCATGTACGGCGAAGACGTCCAGCGTATCGTCTATGTTCAGCTTGTTGCGGATCACGTTGACGGCTTCCTGACACAGCACACCAGCAACGGCGCCAATGATCAGTGCTTGCACGGGCCCCACAAAGCCCGAAGCAGGTGTGATCGACGCCAGACCTGCGATCGTGCCGGTGACCAGACCCACCATCGAGGCTTTGCCAAAGCGGATCTTTTCCCACAAGGCCCAGGTCAGCGACGCGGTGGCCGCCGAAATATGCGTGACGGTCATTGCCATCGCAGCGCCGCCGTCTGCGGCCAGTTGCGAGCCGCCATTGAAGCCGAACCAACCCACCCACAGCATTGCTGCCCCGATCATGGTGAAACCGGGATTGTGCGGGGGCGTGGTGCGGTTGCGGCGCGGGCCGAGGATCACCGCAATGATCAGTGCGGCCAGACCTGCGGTCTCATGAACCACGATGCCGCCTGCAAAATCGCGCACACCGATTTCACCCAGAATGCCACCATCCGAGAGAATGCCGCCGCCCCAGATCCAGTGAACCACTGGCGCGTAGCACAGCAACATCCAAAGGGCTGAGAAAGTCAGAACAAAGCCAAATCCGACACGTTCCACATAGCCACCAACGATCAGGGCAGGGGTAATGATGGCAAAAGTCATCTGGAACGCAAAAAACAGGACCTCGGGCAGGGTGCCCGCCAGGCTGTCGACGTCCACGCCATTCAGGAAGGCCTTGCCCAGGCCGCCCCACAGCCCGCTTTCACCGGGACCAAAGGCGATCGAGTACCCGGCAACCAGCCATAGTATGCTCATCAGGCAGGCGATGGCAAAGCAGTGCATGAAGACGCTCAATACGTTGCGGGCGCGCACAAGGCCGCCATAGAACAGGGCAAGCCCCGGTAGTGTCATGAACAGGACCAATGCGGTTGCAACAATGATCCAGGCTGTATCGGCTCCGTTCATGGGCCGCGCTCCTTTCCCTATCAGGTGCTCCGGTGACGACCTGTCAAGGCGATGCGGAACGGTGTGAGTGTTTGTGCGGGGCCTTGAAGCGGAGGAAGGGTGGGGAAAAAAGAGGCAGACAGGAGAAAAGACGCCCATTTTGACGCCTTTTGTTAAACTGATGACAGTTTTTGCATCAATTGTGCGGTTATGCCCGAAAAAAGGGCGCTTTAAGAAAGTGCGCTGTGCAGCAGGTTCAGCGCATGATCCCGTGCCGCCTCGCGCACGGCGTCCCGACCCAGCGCTCCGAATTCAACGGTTTCGGTTCGTGTTTCGAACCCTTCGCCTGCCAGCCCGAAACACACACGTCCTTCAGGTTTGAATTCGGATCCTCCGGGGCCCGCGATGCCCGTGATCGACACGGCCAGTTTCGCGCGCGAATTCCTCAGCGCACCGTCGGCCATTTCACGGGCCACCTGCTCCGACACCGCGCCATGGGCGTCCAGTGTGGCGGACTTCACGCCCAGCATGTCCTGCTTGGCCGCATTGGTATAGGTGACGAAGCCCCGATCCACGACTGCAGAACTGCCCGGAATGTCAGTCAGGGCGGCGGCCACCATGCCGCCGGTGCAGCTTTCGGCGGTGGCGATCATCACATTGCGCGCCTTGGCCAGATCAAGCAGCGTGGTGACGCTCATAGCCCCATCACCCCATGCGCGATACCGGCAAGAACCAGCACCCCAATGGCGGCGAAGAGACCGGCGATCACATCGTCCAGCATCACACCCATCGCGTCATTGCGCCGGTCGGCCCAGCCGACAGGGCCGGGCTTGGTAATGTCAAACAGGCGGAACAAAAGGAAACCCGCAATCCAACCGGGCCAAAGCGCCGTGATCTCGATCCCATGGGCCCATGACGGGTAGGAGATGGCCCAGAGCGCGATGAACTGACCGACAACCTCGTCGATGACGATTTCCGAAGGGTCGTGATTGTCCTGACCTGCGGTCATCACCCGGGTCGCCCACAGGCCGCCGACAAAGGCTGCCCCCGTGGCAATCGCCAGCAGGGGAAATCCGCCCAGCATGTGCAGAAGCCACGCCATCGGAAGCGCAGCAAGTGAGCCCCATGTGCCCGGGGCGGGGCGCAGGTAGCCCACGCCACAAACAGTTCCGATCAGGCGCGCGGCCGTCATGTTTTCACCAGACAGGCTGTGGCCAAAGCGGCGATGCCTTCGCTGCGGCCCGTAAAGCCCAACCGCTCGGAAGTCGTGGCCTTGACCGAAACCTGATCGGCCTGCAAGCCCATGATTTTAGACATCTCTTCGCGCATTGCCTGCGCATGGGGGCCGATCTTTGGGTATTCACAGACCAGCGTGCAATCTGCGTTTGAAATGCGAAATCCCATCTGCCCCGCCAACGCGACTGCGTGGCGCAGAAAGATGTCGCTGTCTGCGCCTTTCCACTGCGGATCAGACGGGGGGAAGTGTTGTCCGATATCCCCTTGTGCAAGCGCGCCATAGATTGCGTCGGTGACCGCATGCATCCCCACATCGGCGTCCGAATGGCCCTGCAACCCCCGGTCATGCGGAATCTTGACGCCACACAGGACCACGTGATCGCCTTCACCAAACCGGTGTACGTCATATCCGTTGCCCAGCCTTACATCCATATCAAGCCCCAATATGCGTTCTGCCCGGGCAAAATCCTCGGGTCGTGTGATTTTGATATTGTCCGGGTCACCCGGCACGATGGCTACATCCAGCCCAGCGGCCCGGGCGACCTCGACATCATCCGCCGCGCCCCCCGGGTGGGCCGCATGGGCGGCGGCGATGGCGTCATAAAGAAACCCCTGAGGCGTTTGCGCCGCGAACAGGCCGCCGCGATCCTGTGTCCCGGTCACTGACGTTCCGTCTCCGGTCCACAGCGCGTCCGTGACGGCCAGGCCGGGGGCCGTTGCGCTGTGTTGTGTCAGCGCGGCGAGAACATCCTGAATGATGCGTGCGCTGACACAGGGGCGCGCAACGTCGTGAATTAGGACGCGGGTTGTGCCGCGATCTGCGAGGGCTGCCAATCCATTGCGCACAGACGCCGCCCGGTCAGGGCCGCCTGCAGTGAGAATCAAATCGCGCGTCCGGTACGTGTCCCATGCGGCTTGATCCTCGGGCGAGAGAACCAGAACAATCTCGTCGACATGGCCGCGAAACCGATCGATCGTCCAGTCCGCTACGGCGCGCCCGGCCAGTTTGCGCCACTGTTTCGGCGTGCCGTCTCCGGCGCGGGTTCCGCGACCAGCGGCAACGATGATGGCGGCGGTTGTCATTTGGGGCTCGGCCTCCTCGTTTCACGCCATTGTTTAGGGGGCGGTGAATGCAGAGGCAATCACCCGCGTCACATTGATTAAAAAATGGGCACATGATGATTTCGCAGGCTTGTGGGCCGCCGTTTTGTTGTTCATAGGCACCGAATTGGATATCAAAATCGCAACTGCTCAAGGATTAGGCGCGTTGACCCTGCATCTTGCCGACAAAACTCTGACCCCACCTGTGTTGCTGGCCCCGATGGCTGGAATCACGGACCGGCCTTTCCGTGATCTGGTGATGCGGTTCGGGGTTGGCATGGTTGTCAGCGAAATGGTCGCCAGCCAGGAAATGGTTCAAGCCAAACCGGGCGTGCGTGAACGCGCCGAATTGTCTGCGGATGTGGAAAACACCGCTGTACAGCTGGCCGGGCGCGAGGCGCACTGGATGGCCGAGGCCGCGCGTCAGGTCGCCGACCGGGGCGCGCGGGTGATCGACATCAATATGGGCTGCCCGGCCAAGAAGGTTACAAATGGGTATTCGGGCTCTGCCCTTCTAAAAACGCCTGATCACGCATTGACCCTGATCGAAGCGGTGGTCGCGGCCGTGGATGTGCCGGTGACGTTGAAAACCCGCCTGGGCTGGGATGATGCGTTGCTCAACGCACCAGAAGTTGCACGCCGCGCCGAAGAGGCAGGTGTTCAAATGGTTACGATCCACGGGCGCACAAGGTGCCAGTTTTACAAGGGACGGGCCGACTGGAAGGCGATCCGAGCGGTGAAAGAGGCGGTCTCGATCCCTGTCATCGCCAACGGAGATATTGTGGACGCCCAAGCTGCCCGTACGGCGCTTGAACAGTCGGGCGCGGATGGCGTGATGGTCGGGCGCGGGGCGCAAGGCAAACCCTGGCTGCTGGCGCAGATTTGCCACGAACTGTACGGCGCCAATGCCCCGGACATCCCGGAACGCGATGTTCTGACCGAGATGGTCCGCGCGCATTATCAGGCGATGCTGGCCTTCTACGGTAGCGAACTGGGCCTACGGGTCGCCCGCAAACACCTGGGCTGGTACATGGACGAGGTTGGAACGCCGGCGTCCCTGCGGCGGGCCGTTCTGACCGCGCGCGATACGGACGAGGTGTTGCGGCTGTTGGGGGATGCCTTGGATGGCGAGCAAGGGATCGCAGCATGACCTCGGATCAAAGCATCTGGAACTCGTTGCCGGTTCCGGCTTTCATCATCGACAAGGATGACCGGATCGCTGACGTGAACTCTTCGGGCGAAGGGTTCCTGAACGCGTCGCGCAAGTCGGTGATCGGACACCCTGTCTGGGACCAGATCGCCGTTGATGCCCCGTTGGAAGAAGCGTTCCTGCGCGCACGCCAACAAGGCACGCCCTTGTTCGTGAATGACGTGGACGCAGGCTCTGGCAACCGTGCGCCGTTGCAATGCGCGTTGCAAATTGCGCCTTTGGTCGGGCACCCCGGATCGATGATCATCATCATTTCGCCGCGCGAACTGGCCGGGCGGATGACCCGGGGCAATACGGTTAAATCAGCCGCGCAATCCGCCATCGGCATGGCTGAAATGCTGGCGCATGAAATCAAGAACCCGCTGGCTGGCATTACCGGTGCCGCTCAGTTGCTGAGCATGAATATCCCGTCCCAAGATCTTGAACTTACAGACCTTATCGTCGCGGAAAGCCGCCGTATCGTGAAGCTGCTTGAGCAGGTTGAGCAGTTCGGAAATCTTCAGCAACCAGATTTTAAACCGGTCAACATCCATGACGTTCTGGACCGTGCCCGCCGTTCGGCCCTACTGGGATTTGGTGCGGACATGACGATAATCGAGGACTATGATCCGTCCCTGCCGCTGGCCTATGGTGACCCGGATCAGATCCTGCAAGTTGTTCTGAACTTGCTGAAAAACGCATCCGAGGCCGCCGGACCGGAAGGTGGCACCATTCGCCTGCGCACCTATTTCGAGCATTCGTTCCGGCTGCGCCGCAGCGACGGGTCGGGCCACTCGCTGCCGTTGCAGATCGAGATCATCGATGACGGGCCGGGCCTGCCGGACAACATCCGCAGCGACATTTTCGACCCGTTTGTGTCGGGCAAGGAAAACGGGACCGGGCTTGGGTTGGCTTTGGTCAGCAAGATCATCTCGGACCACAACGGCTGGATTTCTGTGGACTCTGTTCCCGGACGCACCGTATTCAAACTGTCGCTGCGCCGCGCGCCGACAGGCACCACATCAAAGGAGATCACCTGATGGATGGCACCGTTCTGGTTGCAGACGACGATCGCACGATCCGCACCGTTCTGACGCAGGCCCTGACCCGCGCCGGATGCAAGGTGCATGCCACGTCCTCACTGACCACGCTGATGCGCTGGGTGGGGGAAGGCAAGGGCGACGTGGTGATCTCGGACGTGGTCATGCCGGACGGTAACGGTTTGGAAATGCTGCCGAAAATCGCAGAGGACAGGCCAGGCTTGCCGGTCATCGTGATCTCGGCCCAGAACACGATCATGACGGCTATTCAGGCGGCCGAGGCGGATGCTTATGACTATTTGCCCAAGCCGTTTGACCTGCCTGACCTGATGAAACGTACCGCACGCGCGCTGGAACAAAGGCGGCGACTGCACGCCGAGCCCGAAACTGAGCAGGATGACCGCCCCGATGAGTTGCCCCTGGTCGGGCGCACACCGGTCATGCAGTCGCTCTATCGTTTGGTCGCGCGGGTGATGAACACCGATCTGTCAGTGATGATCTCTGGCGAAAGCGGAACAGGCAAGTCATTGATCGCGCGCGCTATTCATGATTTCTCGGACCGCAGGACCTTGCCCTTTGTCACCGCGACGGCGGCGGATTTGCGGGATCTGGAAGGCCCGGCCCGGGTCATGGCGCGCGTGCGGGGCGGGACACTGCTGATAGACGAGATCGCCGATATCGACGACGAGATACAAGCCCGGATCGTGCGGATGATGGACACGCCCGGCGATCACGTGCCGCGATTCATGGCCACCAGCCAGTCCGATCTGACGGATGGTATGGAAAGCGGCCTGATACGACAGGACCTGTACTACCGGCTGTGCGGCGCGACTATTCACGTGCCTGCGCTGCGCGAACGCGTCGATGACATCACGCTGCTCGCCGAGCATTTTCTGGCCCGGGAAGAGCGGGACAGCGGCACCAAACGTTGGCTCAGTACCGATGCGGTCGAACTTGTCAGGCGATATTCCTGGCCGGGCAACGTGCGGCAGTTGGAAAACGCGATCAGACGCCTCAGCCTGACCAGCCGATCAGATGAGATATCAAAGGCCGAGGTCGAAATGGTATTGGGTAGCCAGCCCGAGGCCGAACCGGTTCTGGGCGGCGGAGAGCGCGAGAAGCTGTCAACTTCGGTCGAGCGGCATCTGAGGCGCTATTTTGATCTGCATGGCAACATGTTGCCACCACCGGGCCTGTATCAGCGTATTTTGCGCGAAGTTGAGGCCCCGCTGATTGAAATTGCTCTTGAGGCAACTGGCGGAAATCAGGCGAAATGCGCCGATCTGCTGGGAATCAACCGAAATACGCTGCGGAAAAAGATCACGGACCTCGATATTCAGGTGACACGCCGCCGCAAACTGATGTAATATCGCCACACAAACCGTGGCATCCGGGTATCTTCCGGGTAAAGACCACGACATATGGCGGTCAGCCGCGCAAGCGGCACATCAGGATGAGGGCAGACGGTGGCAACCCGAGCACAGAGCGGGATGATCCCATCGATCACTCGGTGGCGAAAATCCCGAAAACTGCGCAATTTCGGCACCTTGGGGCTGGTTCTTCTGGGACCGGCTTTGGCGCTTGCGACATACCTTGTCATTGGTCCGTTTGATCTGGGGGCGACCGCGCCAACCCTACGCCTGATTCTTCTTGCTGATCTGGTTTACGTCCTTGTTGTTGCGGCCCTCGTGCTGAGTCAGGTCGGCAGTCTGCTGGCCGCGCGTCGGGCAAAATCAGCAGGTTCCCGGCTTCATTTGCGTCTGATCGGTGCGTTTACGCTGTTGGCGCTGGTGCCCACGGTCACGGTTGCCATTTTCGCAGGCCTGACCGTGAATATCGGCCTTGAGGGGTGGTTCTCGGACCGGGTTCGTCAGGTTGTCGGGTCGTCTCTTACAGCGGCTGAGGCCTATGAGCTTGAGCACCGGCAGGGCCTGACGCAAGACGCCGCCGTGTTGGCGCTTTATCTGGACAATGCGCGGTCGCGCGATTTCTACATCTCGGATGCCGAATTGCGCGAAGTGCTGGCGCAAGGGCAGGCGCAGATCCAACGGGGTTTGCGCGAGGCCTATGTTATTGATGGCGCTGGTGAGATTCGATCGCGCGGAGATCGGTCGTACCTGTTCAGCTATGAAGAACCAACGCCAGAACAGATCGTAGAAGCCACCGATAACGGCCTTCTGATCATTGCCGATTGGGAGAACAACGAATTCCGCGCGCTGGTTCCGTTGCAGGCGTATCTGGATCGCTATCTGTATGTCAGCCGCGATGTCGACGGCCAGTTGCTGACCTTGTTGGATGACACCAAGGAAACAGCCCAGTTCTACCAGCAGCTGGAAAGCGAACGGGGCAGGGTCCTGTTCGAATTCGGGCTGTTATATCTCGGGTTTGCGCTGATCCTGATCCTTGCGGCCATGTCTTTGGGCATGTGGTTCGCAGAACGTCTGTCGCGCCCCGTGGGGCGATTGACGACGGCGGCACAGCGTGTGGGTGCAGGTGATCTGAGCGTTCAGGTGATCGAAGAGGCCAGCGATGACGAAATTGCTATGCTGGGCCGTTATTTCAACCAGATGACCCGGCAGCTTAAAGGTCAGCGCGATACGCTGCTGGAGAACACACGTCAGATCGAAAGCCGCCGTCGCCTGTTCGACTCGGTTCTCAGTTCGGTGACATCAGGGGTGGTTGGCGTCGACCCGGACGGGTGGGTCACCTTTGTCAACCGCTCGGCGGAACGGCTGCTGGACTGGTCCCGTGGGGAAGAGCATCTGGCGATTGGCATTGCCGTGCCGGAGTTTCTGCCGCTGTTCGAAGGTTTGAAAGACAGCGGGCAAGAGGCGGTTCAGGGTGAGGTCAAGGTGACCCGCAAAGGGCAATTGGAAAACCTGCTTGTGCGAATGGCCACCCGGCGGGGCGAGGATGGCACGCTTGAGGGCTACGTGGTCGCCTTTGACGACGTGACCGATCTTGTCAGCGCACAGCGGATGGCGGCCTGGGGCGACGTGGCCCGGCGCATCGCGCATGAGATCAAGAATCCGCTGACCCCAATTCAGTTGAGCGCCGAGCGGATCAAACGCAAGTTCTCGCGCAAACTGGATGAAGAGGATTGCGACGTCCTGGAATCGATGACCGATGTGATCGTGCGCCAGACAAATGATCTGCGGCGGATCGTGGATGAGTTCTCGAAATTCGCGCGCATGCCGGAACCTGAGCGGCGCGAAGAGAATGTTGTTGCCTTGGTGCGCGAAGCCGTGCTGTTGCAGCAGGCAGGACAGCCCGACGTCCAGATTGATGCGGACCTGCCGGATCGGCCTATATCTGCTGATCTGGATGCAACCATGCTGAACCAGGCTTTGACGAACCTGATCAAGAACGCGGGTGAAGCCATTGAAACTTTGAAGGAAAAAGGCGCACCCGACAACCTTAGACCACAGATCAAGGTGGCCGTTACAAACGATGATGCGGGTACCATCATCACCATTGCAGACAACGGGATCGGTCTTCCCGAGGATCGGGCGCGTTTGTTCGAACCTTATGTGACCACGCGCGACGAAGGGACCGGGCTGGGCCTGCCCATCGTCAAGAAGATCATCGAAGAACATGGCGGAGCGCTGACATTGGAAGACGCGCCCGTTTTCGACGGACAGGACCATTTCGGCGCGATGGCCGTGATCCGTTTGCCGGGGGGCAATTTCTCCCCAAATTCCGCGCTACAGAAGCAGGCGATTAAAACCAACAAACTGAAAGCAGGCCAAAGATGAGCGACATTCTGATCGTAGATGACGAACGCGATATTCGCGAACTGGTGTCCGACATTCTGGAGGACGAAGGCTATTCAACCCGGCTGGCGGCGAACTCGGACGAGTGCATGTCGTCGATCAACTCGGAACCGCCGGGGCTGTTGATTCTGGATATCTGGCTCAAGGACAGCCGCATGGACGGGATCGATATCCTGAAGGCGGTGAAACGGGACAATCCGGATGTGCCGGTCGTGATCATTTCAGGCCACGGCAATATCGAGATCGCGGTCGCCGCGATCAAACAGGGCGCGTATGACTTCATCGAGAAGCCCTTCAACATCGACCAGTTGATGGTGGTAATCCGTCGCGCCATGGAGACCTCGCGTCTGCGCCGCGAGAATGCGTCGCTCAAGCGCAAGGAGGTCAGCAATTCGGACATGATCGGCAAATCCGCCTCGTTCCGCGCGATGCAAAGCCAGCTGGACAAGGTCACCAAGTCGAACGGTCGCGTAATGCTGAGCGGTCCGGCAGGATCTGGCAAAGAGATTGCGGCACGCTATATCCACGCGCATTCCAACCGCGCCAACGCGCCATTTGTGACGGTCAACTGTGCCGGTGTCGAGCCTGAGCGGGTCGAAGAAGTTCTGTTTGGCCGCGAAAGCGCGGAGCGTGGTGTCGAATCCGGTTTGCTGGAAGAAGCCCATGGCGGCGTGATCTATTTCGACGAAGTTGCCGATATGCCGTTGGGCACGCAGTCGAAAATCCTTCGGGTTCTGGTCGATCAGCAATTCCAGCGCGTTGGCGGCTCGGACAAGGTGCGGGTCGATCTGCGCGTGATTTCATCGACCAACAAGAACCTTGATGATGAGATCGTGGCAGAACGGTTTCGCGAAGAACTGTATCACCGGCTGAACGTGGTTCCCATCGAAGTCCCCTCCCTTGAAGACCGGCGCGAAGACATTCCTGTTCTGGCGCAGCACTTCATCGAAGTGTGCAACGAAACGCAGGGCCTGCCGATCCGTGAGCTGTCCGAAGAAGCGGTGGCCCTGCTTCAGACAATGACCTGGCCGGGCAATGTTCGCCAGTTGAAGAACCTGATCGAACGTGTGCTGATCCTTGGCGACGGTACGGGGCCAATCGAAGCGCGTGAGTTGCCAAGCGATGAGGACAAGGCCGAAGAGTCGGGTCGCGTTGTGTTGTCTGGTGCTTTGGCGACCTTGCCACTGCGCGAGGCCCGTGAAGCCTTTGAACGCGAATATCTGCTGACCCAGATCAACCGGTTCGGCGGAAACATCAGTCGCACCGCCAGCTTTGTTGGCATGGAGCGCAGCGCGCTGCACCGCAAGCTGAAATCGCTGGGTGTTGTCACTTCGAACAAGTCAGGCGCGCGTGTTGCACAAATAGACGAGCCGGAACCGGCAGAGTAGTCTGTCGGTCTGTCCGAGCAGGGGGCGTTATGATCACTACCAGACCGAATTCTGGTACCGCGCGGCTCGAAACTCTTGGATATCCGGGGTTCGGCAAGCGCCTGAAACGGTTGCGCCGGTCGACCGGGTACAAGCAATCGCATCTGGCCGAGCTGTTGCAGGTCGATCAGGCCACGATTTCGCGATGGGAACGGGGTGGACAAACACCTCCGCCAGATACGCAGCAGGCTGTGTTTGCGGCACTTGGTCCCGCCCATTCCGACGACAGCGCCTTGCGGCGGTTGGTTCTGACATCGTCAGACTGTCTGCATCTTGTCGAGGAGACCAGTCACAAGTGCCTTGCCTATTCCGCAAGTCGGGCGCGGGACTGGAAGACTAGTCAGAATGCGCTTTTGGGGGTGTCACTTTGGCAATTTGCAACAGAAGAGATTCAAAGCGCCGAGGCGGAACTGGATGCCGAGGGATGGTGGGACATGCACACACCTGCACCCAAGGCGTTCCTGACCTCTGAGGCTGTTCATGAACGCATTCGGATTAGCGCTGGCACGATCATCTGGCAGCGTCTTTATCTGTCTGACGGAACACCTGTGCGTCTGGTCAGCGGCACAAGACACTGACCGCGCATAATTTATGCGTTCCGTGGCTTGGAAAGGCGCGGTAGAAGCGCCCCATGATACAGGTGTTTCAGGTCCTTCTGCTTTGGCTGGCCGGTTTGGGCGCGGCCACGCAATTTGCAAAAATTGCGGTGCCATTTCCTGAATTGGTTCTGCTCTATCCCGACCATGCAGAAACGATGGGCTGGCTGCTGTCGATCATCAGCCTGCTCGGCGCAGTGTTGGGGGCCTTGTCCGGGGCAATTGTGGGTCGGGTCGGGCCGTTGAAGCTGTTGGTCTTTGGTCTGGGCCTGGGCGGCGCAATTTCGATCTTTCAGGCGTCCATACCCGGGTTCCACATCATGCTGGCCAGCCGATTTGTCGAAGGGCTGTCGCATCTTGCAATCGTTGTGGCCGCCCCCACGCTGATCGCGCAGATCACTCGCGGCAAGGCGCGCAACGTTTCCATGGTGTTGTGGAGCACGTTTTTCGGCGTGGCATTTGCGCTGAACGCCTGGATCGGTTTGCCATTGATTGCGCGGTTTGGCGTATCCTCATACTTTCTTTTGCATGGCTTTCTGATGATCGGAGTTGCAGCGCTGATCCCGGTGAGCCGTCTGCAGATCCAGCCTGTTTCAGAAGGCGCGCCCTGGCGATGGAGGGACCTGCCGGGCATTCATCTGCGCACCTACCGCTCGCCCTTTGTTTCGGCCCCGGCGGTCGGTTGGTTCTTTTACACGCTGACATTCGTGTCATTGCTGGCGATCCTGCCAAGCCGGCTGCCTGACGAGCTGAGCGCACCGGTTGCGGGCCTGATGCCACTGGCTGGGATTGTGCTGAGTTGGCTGGCCGTTCCGTTTCTTCTGTCCGTGATGTCCTGCATCGCGGTTGTAAATCTGGGATTTGGCCTTGGCATCCTGTCTATTGTCGGAGCCTTCCTTGGCGTGCCGCTGGAGATCGTGTGCGTTTGTCTGTTCGCGGTTTTGGGTCTTGTGCAAGGTGGCAGTTTTGCCGCTGTGCCGATTCTGAATGAAACACCAGAGGCGCAGGCGCTCAGCTATGGCGCAATGGCACAAATGGGCAACGCGGGGAACCTGCTGGGCACGCCGGTTTTGCTGGCTGTTCTTTGGCGCATTGACGAAGCAGGTATGCTGGTGACCGTCATTGGCATCTATGCCGTTGCCATCCTTGCCCATCTGTGGCTTGCCCGAAAACGCGCGGCACTTGCCACATCAGCCTGACTGGCCCGGAGTGATGATCTGGAAAGAGCCATCATCGAATTTCACAAAACACGACTCGGTACTCAGCGGCGGTAATGTGGTCGTTCGGGCTGCGGGCACACGCGATTTTAAGTTTTGCCTGCACGGGGGCAGGCTGACAGGACGGTAGCCTTTTTGCGCCATGCACTGTGCCTCGACCGTGTTGCGCAGGGATTGATTGACGTCGACGGTATAAACCCGCCCGGGTTCCCACCAGCCTCCGCTGCGATGGCAGCGACCGCGCCCATCACAATAGGTTCGGCCCGGTCGGTAGATGGGCGGGCTTTGCCGAACCTGATTTGCAACCGGGGCATCCTTTAGGGCCTGAACCCGACATTGTGTGGTTTCCCTTTGCATCTTCGAAACGCTCTCACCTTCGCGATAATAGATGGACAGCGGACCGCAGGCGGTCAGCATCATCATGGGAACAAGCAGGTGAACAAGCGTTTTCATACGCTTATCTTGCCCGACACCCGGGCATATGACAATTCAATTGACCGTTCTGGGGGCATCTGTCATTCAAAGAATTCAGGCAGAAGGGCCAGAAACATGAAGGTCATCATTTGCGGTGCGGGCCAGGTTGGCTGGCAGATTGCACGGCATCTATCGGGCGAACTCAATGACGTTACCGTTGTGGACAACAATCCCGACCTGGTGCGCCGCGCGACCGAGACGCTGGATGTGCAAGGGATCGCAGGGTTCGCCAGTTACCCGGACGTGCTTGAACGGGCAGGCGCGCGCGATGCGGATATGATCATCGCGGCGACCCACTCGGACGAAGTGAACATGGTCACCTGCCAGATGGCCCACTCGGTTTTTGGTATCCAGCGCAAGATCGCGCGTCTGCGATCCAAATCGTACCTCGCGGCGATCCATTCCGATCTCTATCGCCGTGACCACCTGCCCATTGATGTTGTCATCAGCCCGGAACGGGAGGTGGCCGCCGCCGCCATGCGCCGCCTGTCCGCGCCGTCCGCCTTTGACACCGAGATGTTTATGGACAGCAAAGCGCAGTTGCTGGGTATACGCATCGAGGAAGATTGCCCGGTGGTGAACACGCCTTTGCGTCAATTGACCGATCTGTTCTCGACGCTCAGCTCGATCGTTGTGGGGGTGCGGCGCGAAGGAACCTTGTTTGCCCCGGAATCCGAGGACCAGTTGTTTGTCGGCGATGAATGCTACGTGTTCACCAGCGTGAAAGACGTGGACCGCACGATGGAAGTGTTCGGTAAGGCGCAAAAACGTCAGGACCGGGTTGTGATTGTCGGTGGTGGCAATGTCGGGCTTGAAGTTGCCAAAACGCTGGAGGAACGCGAAAGCCGGGTGCGCGCCAAGATCATCGAGCGAGAGCGGCGCTGCGCGGAATTGGCTGCCGAGGCTTTGGAGCGTACTATCGTACTGCATGGCGACGGGCTTGATTCAGCCCTGTTGAAAGAGGCGGGGATCGACCGTGCCGATGCCATGCTTGCGGTGACAGATGACGACCGCACCAACATGCTGGCGGCGGTGCGCGCCAAGGCCGAAGGCTGCGCCCTGGCGATTGCGCTGATCAACGATCCCAGCATGGTGGCCCTGATGGGGCCGCTGGGCATTGACGCCTATATCAACCCGCGCGCAACCACCGTCAGTTCGATCCTGCGCCACATCCGTCATGGGCGGGTCCGGCAGGTCTATTCCATCGGTGACGCCGAGGCCGAGGTGATCGAAGCCGAGGTTCTGTCGACCTCTCCCATGGCCGGCCAGAAACTGCGTGATATCGACTTCCCTGAAGGTGTCCTTGTTGGGGCCGTGCGCAAAGGGGATGAGGTTTTGCGCCCCACCGGCAGCCTTAGGATAGATGAAAAGGATGTGGTTGCGATCTTTGCCATGGCCAAGGATGTGCCCGAGGTCGAACGGCTGATGCAGGTTTCGATCGATTTCTTCTGATGGCGCGGGTTGTCACACAACGGGTTGGACTGCTGCGGCGATTGCCGTTGTTTCTGCTGATCTGGGGCGTTGCGTCTCTGTCCATGTGGATACCGGCGGTCTTTGCGCTGGCCTTGGATGATCACGATACGTCCCGATCTTTTCTGTATTCCGGCATTCTGGGTCTGTTTCTGGTCGCAGCGATTGCGCTGGCGTCGTCGAACCGGGTGCCAAGGCGGGGTACGCTGGGGCAGTTGGCGGTTCTGCTGGGGTGTTTCACGGTGTTGCCCGTCTTTCTGGCAATCCCGTTCCATGATGCGTTGGGCAACACCACCTTTCTGAACGCTTATTTCGATATGGTCAGCGCCCTGACGACAACTGGCGCGGACCTGTTTCCAATTCCTGACCGCCTCAGCGCACCGCTGCATCTGTGGCGTGCGCTTGTCGGTTGGATGGGTGGCTTGCTGATGTGGATCGCGGCTGCCGCAATCCTGGCCCCCCTGTCGCTTGGCGGGTTCGAGGTTACGGCGCAGGGTCAACCGGGCCGTCCGGTCTCGGGTGTGGCGCAGAGTGAAAAGGTTGATCCGCGTGGGCGGCTTCTGCGGGTGACGCGTACATTGACCCCAATCTATGCCGGATTGACGGCGGTGGTCTGTGTTTTGCTGCTGATCGCCGGTGAGCAGGGCCTGACGGCGATCTGTCATGCCATGTCGATCATGGCGACCTCGGGTATTTCTCCCGTCGGTGGTCTGGAAGGTGCACAGGCCGGCGTAACGGGTGAGATGATCCTGTTTCTGTTTCTCTTCTTTGCCCTGTCGCGTCTGACGTTCTCGACCGATACCGCGACAACCGGCTTTTCACGTCTGGACAAGGACCCCGAGTTTCGGATTGGCCTGCTGATCGTGCTTGCCGTGGCAGTCTTGCTGTTCTTCCGTGTCTGGGCCGGTGTGAATGAGATCGGCGGTCAGCTTCAGCCGCTTCAGGCGCTCAATGTCCTGTGGGGGATGCTGTTCACCGGGTTGTCTTTTTTGACAACTGCAGGCTTTGAAAGCGCGAACTGGAATGACGCACAGCAGCTTTCCGGACTGGGGACGCCGGGATTGATCCTGATGGGCCTTGCCCTGGTCGGAGGGGGGGTGGCCACAACAGCGGGCGGGGTCAAGCTGCTGCGGGTTTTTGCGCTGTATCTGAATGGCGCGCGCGAAATTGACCGGCTGATCCATCCTTCATCGGTCAGTGGCACCGGCGGCGGCAATCGCCGCATCCAAAGCGATGGTGCCTTTATCGCGTGGATCTTCTTGATGATGTTCGCCCTGACGCTGGCCCTGTTCAATCTGTTGCTGGCAATGATGGGTTCGAGCTTCGAACAGGCCATGGTTCTCAGCGTCGCGGCGCTCAGCACGACGGGCCCGCTGATCGAGTTGGCCACGGATGTCCCGATCCGCCTGATCGACCTGCCGGGCGGGGCCAAACTGACGCTTTGCGCGGCAATGGTGATCGGTCGTCTTGAGACTTTGGCGATCATCGCGTTGATTACCCCGTCGCTGTGGCGCGATTGATCCAGTGTGGGCCCCTCTCGTTACTGACTGATTTTTCATCTGGAATATCTGTGCGCAGCACTCCATACTCTGCCAAAGGGAGCGCGTTGGTCCGCAGCGCGTAGCAAGAACAATGGCGAGATTATTATAATATGGCTTCGGACAGACAGAATCTTCAGGACGCGTTCCTGAACAACGTACGGAAAGCAAAAGTCCCGGTCACGATTTTCCTGATCAACGGCGTTAAACTGCAGGGTGTGATCACCTGGTTCGACAATTTCTGCGTCTTGTTGCGCCGCGACGGACAGTCGCAACTAGTGTACAAACACGCGATTTCGACGATCATGCCATCACAGCCGATCAACCTGTATGAGGGCGAAGACGCCTCTTGATGGAACATGAACGGACGCGCACCCGGGCCTGGGTGCTGCATCCTGAAATCAAATCAGATGAACAGCGCCGTGTCCCTGAACCGGCGCTGGAAGAGGCGGTGGCACTGGCCGTCGCGCTGCCCGATCTGGATGTGATCGGGTCCGAAATCGTGCGTCTGCAACGCGCGCAGGCCGGTCTGTTGTTTGGCAGCGGCAAGATCGAGGAACTTGCGGAACGGCTGCATGATGCCGAGATCGAACTGGTTCTGATCGACGGCCCCGTCACCCCGGTCCAGCAACGCAACCTTGAAAAAGCCTGGAAGGTCAAAATCCTCGACCGGACCGGTTTGATCCTCGAGATCTTTTCGGATCGCGCCCGCACCCGCGAGGGGGTGTTGCAGGTCGAGATGGCCGCACTCAGCTACCAGCGGACGCGACTGGTGCGGGCCTGGACACACCTGGAACGGCAGCGGGGCGGATTGGGCTTTGTTGGTGGTCCGGGCGAAACCCAGATCGAGGCGGACCGACGCGCAATTGATGAACAACTGGTCCGCTTAAGACGTCAATTGCAGAAGGTGGTCAAAACCCGAACGCTGCACCGCGCCGCACGGGCCAAGGTGCCGTATCCGATTGTTGCCCTTGTGGGCTATACCAACGCGGGCAAGTCGACGCTGTTCAACCGCCTGACCGGGGCCGAGGTGATGGCCAAGGACATGCTGTTCGCCACGCTGGATCCGACCATGCGCCGCGTTGTTTTGCCGGACGGGCCCGAGGTGATCCTTTCGGACACAGTGGGGTTCATTTCAAACCTGCCGACTGAACTGGTCGCTGCATTTCGGGCGACGCTCGAGGAAGTGCTGGGTGCCGATCTCATCGTGCATGTGCGCGATATCAGCCATGATGAATCGCAGGCACAGGCCGAGGATGTGCAGGCCATTCTCACCTCGCTGGGGGTTGATGAAAAGCGTCCGATGTTGGAGGTCTGGAACAAGACCGATCTGCTGGATGCTGACGAAAAAGAGGCCACGCTGGCCCGTGCCGAGCGCGATCCGGCAATCTTTGCCATCTCGGCGGTCACCGGGGATGGCGTCGATCCGCTGTTGGCCGAAATCGCTGCAAAACTGCAAGGCGCTCGCCATGAGACCACTTTGTGCGTGAGCTTTGGCGAAGGGGACAAGCGGGCATGGCTGTATCGGCAGGATGTGGTTCGATCCGAGGAACAGACCGAAGAGGGTTTCGAGATCACTGTGCTTTGGACCGAAAAGCAGGCGGCTCAATTCGCTGGTCTGTGACGCTCAGCGTCCGTCGATCTGCCGCTGATGATCTTCAGCGTCGAACCACCCTAGCGAGGACTGGACCTTGTACTCTGGTGTCAGTTCCCATTCCTCCCATCCGCGCGTGACGACACGATTTCCGGTTTCCGAATGGTGCCCTTCTAGGGTCCAGACAAAGATCGCGTGCGACCCGGCCCAGCGAAACATGTCACATCGAACTTCGAGGTCGGGAAACTGAGCGTAGAAACCGCGCGCCATTTCGGCAATGGCAGCTCGCCCTTCATGGGGATCACCGCGATTGATCACGATCTGGCCGTCAGGTGCAAAAAAGCTTGCCACAGCATCAGCATCGCCCGAGCTCCAGGCAATCGCATAGTCGCGCGCAAGATTATTCAGGACATCCCGAATGCTGGCCATGATTGCCCCCTTGGTCCCACATGGTCGGTGCCAAGATGCTAGGCGAAAAAGATCAAACGTGCCACGACACAGAAGAAAACAGGGCGAGGACTTGCCGACTGGGCGGATTATTGCGGAAGCAACGTGGTCACGCCAACGGCCGCCGCTCGCGCCAGATCGATGTCCAACGACATCGGAATATACTCTCCGCGGCGCCACAGTTGCGCCTGATCATCATAGTAGCGCGACAGGAAATGCCCTGACTGACCCGTGGCCGTGATAAAGACCGAGCTGTCGGGGTCGGCAAAGTCATAGACACCACGGTAGCCCGCACCATGGACATTCTGGAACGGATCCGGCCCTTCGCCCGAGGTGCGTCCACGCAACAAGGTGTTGTCCCCACCGCTGGTCGATTGGCGGATATTCACAAAAAAGCGCAGGACAGGGACAGTTCCCAATACGGGATGGTCGTGCGTGGCCTGATGCGCGTCACCCCATCGCAGCGATTCCAGTGCCGTGCCGTATCTTTCGCCAATCCAGATCAGGGCGTCGTCCAGCGCCAGGCGGGCCATATCTGTACAGGTTTCTACAGGGGCACTTTGACGGACGTCGCACCAGACCGAGGCACCGTCAATGTCACGATAGACACGTTCGATGAACAAAGGCTCGACATGCTTGAACTCACTGGCCAGCGGGCCAAGCTCGTCCGCGATCAGGCGAATTTGCAGGGCGCGCAGCCACGCGGCGTATATCAGGGGTTCAGGGAGATGCTCGTTCATCTCGCCGTTCCATTCGGCCAGCAACGACAAAGCGATCTGGCGCTGGCGGTCCTGCGTACCTTCGGGTGCGGACGCCCCGGTAAACCAAAGATCGGCTCCGATCAGTGGCAACAGTGAGCGGGCGCTAAAGCTGACGGTGTCCAATTGCGCTTCGATAAAGCTGTCGCGGGTGTGGACCTCGCGGGATTGCATCAGGCGCTCCCAACGATAAACGCGCTGCGTGTCGCCCCATTCAAACGACACATGGTTGGGGAAGGGGCGGTCGATGATCTTGTTGTTTGTGTTGCCCAGCAATCCCCCCGCAGGGGATACGAATTCAGGGTTGTTTGCATAGGGCAGACGGCCTTGCCACCGATTGGCTTCGATCCAACCGGGGCTTGGGATGCGGCCCTTGCTCTGGTTGCGCAGGTCTCGTTGCGGCATTGCCCCGATCAGTTTCAGGCCAATGGTGTCAGCGTCCACCAATGACAAGTTCTGCGAGGGTGCGATGAATTTCTCTGCGACCTCAATCGCATCCGGCACGGTATGAACGTTCATCAGCCCCATCGATGCGGTCATCGACGTGTCGTTCGGGCTGAGCGCCGTCCAAGAGAGCGAGACGACATGACCCGGCGGGGTGATCGTCTCAAGATCGTAGTGACTGCCGGGCAGAACCGGGCCATTCTCGGTCCAGCGCAGCGTCAGGGTAATCGGGGCTTCGTCCTTGATCTGGATGATCGAGGGGCGGCTGCGAAATCTCTGGTATCCGTCTGGCGTCAGGTATTCTTCCGGATTGTCGGGGTTCAGTTGTTCGATATGCAGGTCCTGATCGTCCAGATACGAGGATGTGAGACCCCAACCCAGCCGGTCGCTGCGTCCGCTCATGACGGCGGGAACACCGGGGATCGTCGCGCCGATCACACCGCCATTGGCCAAACCGAGATGGGCCAGATACCACACGCCCGGCGCGGTAAAGCCCAAGTGCGGGTCATTGGCCAACAACGTGCCGCCACTTGCTGACCGGGTGGGCGCGGCCGCCCAAGCGTTGGACGCACCGGCCAATCCACGTCTCGGGAAAGGCGACAATGGGTGGGTTGGCATGTCCTGGCCTGCGGCATATCGGGGTAGGCCTGGGAACAGATCGGCATATTCCGGCAGGGCCGCAATGCCCTGACCGGGAACATTTGGAAGAATATCTGCGAGACGGGTAGGGTCATTCAGCATCAGAGACGTCCGAGCCCGAAGGACCTCATCCTGCAAGTGGCCCGAGAGTTGCAGACCCATCAGTTTGATGACGGCGAGGCTATCGCCTGGCTGCCATGGCGAGACGGGGGCGTTAAACAGAAACATCTCGGGCGCGCCGCGCCCCAGGGCGTCTTCATTGATTTGGGTCAGCCGGGCGTTGACACCGGCGGAATAGGCCCGCAGCGCGGCCTTGGTGTAGTCGTCCTGCGCCTCGACCGACTGATGCGCCAGGCCGTACAGATCAAGGCGGCGCAACAGCTTGTCGATCGGCACAGTGCGCGCGCCAAAGACTTCGGACAATCGCCCTTGTGCCGTGCGGCGCAGGATCGTCATTTGCCACAGGCGATCCTGAGCGTGGGCATATCCCAGACCAAAGAACACATCAGGGTCGGTTTCTCCGATGATGTGCGGGACATTTGCGGTATCTCGAATGATCTCAACCGGGGCGGCTACGCCGTCAACCTCAAGGGTTTGATCGTATTCGGGAAGGGATTGACTGGCCAGAAAGACGACCAATCCGATGGCTGCAAGAACCAGCAGGACAAGACCCGAGGCGATACGCACCAACCAGCGAAACACAAGAGCCATCAACGCCCCACATTTGTTTAGAATTTACGTGATGAGAGACTAGTGGATACGCGCGGTGACCGGAAGGGGAACGCAGCGAAAACCTGTGACCTCACCGCCAAATAGAAGACCCCGCCTTGGTCAGGCGAGGTCTGTATGTGAGGGGGGTGCGGTATCGTAGGTTCAGGGGATGATACGGGTGTATTTTATGCCTTCGACAGTTGCGCCGATCTGCAAACCAGCCTGACCGAAAATCGCGGCCAGAACGGGCGTGCGCAGGGTGGTCGTATCTGTCGACAACTGATCGCCTTGATCGCTGACCACATAGCCGATATCGGCACCGGCCGTCCAACCGCTGGAGCGACGGAAGTCGTTCAGCGCGTCCTCGGTCATGAAGAACAGCACATGTGCGTATTGCTGTGCGCCGATCTGTAGGCCCGCAGTGCCCTTGACGGCGGAATAGTAGTCGACCGTGGCACCATTGATGCGCAGCGCGCCCTGACCGTAGCCGCCGCCAAAGACGAACCCGGCTTCGGTTATAAGGGGCATGACCAGCATGCCGTTGGCCTTGTTGGCGATTTCGACCGTGTTGGGGTAGCGGGCATACATCTCGGTCAGCGTAGCGTCGACACGGGCGTCGAGGGTGGCTGCGTTCGAGTTGCCGACGCCATTGCCGCAGGCTGCGGTCAGCGTCAGACCCGCCATGCCAAGCGCAAAGCCGCGACGATTCAGTCGGGGGAAGTTGGAACTGCTCATGGTTTTTTCTCTGTAACTGTGCCTGAAATGCCGGGTGTTCCCGATCTTATGTGCGAGAATACGCCGATTGGTTGCACATGTCACGGGAAAGCTGGCCCCGCAACCGCGACAATCGGCGAAATATCGCGAAGTGCCGGGGTTTTAGCCTTGCAGGACCTCAGCGACCTGTGGCGCGAAATAGGTCAGGATTCCATCGCAGCCTGCGCGTTTGAACGCCAGCAGGCTTTCCAGCATCACCTTGTCTCCATCGATCCATCCGTTCTGGGCGGCGGCTTGGACCATCGCGTATTCACCCGAGACCTGATAGGCATAGGTGGGTGCCCCGAACGTGTCTTTTACCCGCCGACAGATGTCCAGATACGGCATACCGGGCTTGATCATCACCATATCTGCCCCCTCAGTCAGGTCACGCTCGATCAGGCGCAGGGCTTCGTTCGAGTTGGCAGGGTCCATTTGGTATGTTTTCTTGTCGCCGGTCAGGGCGCCAGAAGCACCGACGGCATCTCGGAAGGGGCCATAGAACGCGCTGGCGTATTTCGCAGCGTAACTGAGGATCATCACATTGTGATGGCCGTCTTTTTCCAAGGCTGTGCGCATCGCCCCGATCCGCCCGTCCATCATATCTGACGGCCCGATGATGTCGGCCCCGGCCTCGGCCTGCGCGAGGGTCATCTTCACCAGTGCCTCGACGGTCTGGTCATTCACAATCTCGCCATCCACCACATAGCCGTCGTGACCGTTGATGTTATAAGGGTCCAGCGCCACGTCGGTCATGACAGCGATGTCTGGCGCGGCGGCTTTAATGGCGCGGATTGCCCGGTTGCACAGGTTGTCGGGGTTCCACGCTTCGGCGCAGTCTTCTGTCTTCAGTGACGGATCGGTGTACGGAAAGATGCAAATCGCCGGTATTCCAAGCGCTTGAGCCTCGGCTGCCGCCTTGGCAATCAGATCGACGGACCGCCGAACGACGCCCGGCATCGACGAGATCGGTTCCTCAACGCCTTCCCCATCCCGGACAAAAACCGGCCAGATCAGATCGTCCGTGGTCAACGTGTTTTCCCGAACCAGCCCCCGGATTGCCTTGGACTGGCGGGCCCTGCGAAAACGGGTTTGAGGATAGGGGGCGATGGTCGGTTTCATGGCACGTGCTCCTTGAACATTGCCGCATTGGGTGGCATGAATTCGCCAAGGGCTCAAGGGTATCAATAGACGCGCCGCTGCGATAGAACCCTCTGAGGATTTTGAATAAAGGGTTGAGTTTGGACTGGTACACTTCGATCTTCGAACTCATCGATATGCGCAGCTTTTCGAATCTATGGTTCTGGATCGTTCTTGCGGTTGCATGGTCTTCCGCCAGTCATTGGGTCATGGGCATCCCATATGATCTCGTGGTGCGCGCGCGCCGCGTCGGAGGCCAGGTCGAGGTCGACCTTCTTGATATTGTACGGATAAACACCAACCGGATACTGTACATCGTTGACGTTTCAGGCGCGCTTTTGCTGGCTGTGATGAGCTTTGTGTTCACGGGACTGGCGATGTTGGGGTTTTACTACGCTGTCGAGTTTGCACAGGCCCTTTTCCTGTTGCTGTTTCCGATGACCTTGGTGATGGGGGTGAATATCTTGCACGCCCGGCAATTGCGCCGTCAGGAATTGACGCTTGAGCGTGTGACAAGGACATTGCATCGCTGCCGCTTGTACACGCAGATCATCGGTATGTTTGCGATACTGGTCACTTCCTTCTGGGGCATGTATCAGAACATTTCGATCGGCGTTCTGGGATAGCGAAATCTGAAAGGCAAGGCGATGAAGGCTCCGAACCACGTGACAGTCGGCGGCGCCCCTGAAGGGTATGACGCACAGCTTGTCCTGAACGAGATCGCCCGGTCCGGTGGGCCGGTCTGTCACGTCGCGCGAGATGACAAGCGGATGGAGGCGATGCGCGCCGCGCTTTCGTTCTTTGCGCCAGACATGCCGGTCTTTGTGTTTCCGGGTTGGGATTGTCTGCCGTATGATCGGGTGTCACCGAACGCCGATATCGCCGCTGCGCGCGTCGCGACATTGGCCGCACTGGTTCACCAGATGCCCCAGCGGTTTGTCCTGCTGACAACCCTGAACGCCGCGACACAGCGCGTTCCTGCGCGGGAGGTGTTGCAAGAGGCCGCGTTCACGGCACGTGTGAATCATCGCGTGGATGAAGATGCGCTTCGCAAGTTCCTGGTGCGGATGGGGTTCACTCAGAGTCCAACCGTGATGGAGCCCGGTGACTACGCCGTTCGGGGGGGTATCATCGACATTTTCCCACCGGGTGAATCCGGCCCTGTTCGGCTGGACCTGTTTGGCGATGTTCTGGACGGTGCGCGCCGCTTCGATCCGGTATCGCAACGCACGACCGAAAAGCTGGACGTGGTGGAACTTGCCCCGGTGTCCGAGGTCATTCTGGACGAGGCAGCGATCACCCGGTTCCGCCAGAACTATCGCATTGAGTTCGGCGCAGCTGGTACCGATGACCCTCTTTACGAAGCCGTCAGTGCAGGTCGCAAACATCAGGGGATCGAACATTGGTTGCCCTTTTTTCACGAAAAACTTGAAACGCTTTTTGACTATCTGCCCAATGCGGCGATTTCGCTGGATGATCAGATCACGCCCGCACGGCTGGCGCGGTGGGACAGCATTGCGGACCAGTACGAGACGCGAAAGCTGGCGCTGGAAAACCGGTCGCGCATGGACACGGTGTACAAACCTACACCGCCTGGATTGCTTTATCTTGATGATGCGGCTTGGGAACAGGCTGTCGGCGACTGCCGCGTGTTGCAGTTCAGCCCCTTGCCGCAGGCCAGTGGGCCGGGTGTGATTGATGCCGGTGGACGGATCGGTCGCAACTTTGCGCCCGAACGCCAGCAGGAAAACATCAGCCTGTTCGGGGCTCTGGCGGCGCATATCACTGACAAGATGGCAAAAGGCCCTGTACTGATTGCGTCTTACTCGGAAGGTGCCCGCGAACGTCTGACCGGCCTGATTGAAGACGAAGGATTGGCCGAAGCGATCCCGGTGCAAAATGGTGCGCGCGTTGGCAAGCGCGGGCTGCATCTGGCTGTCTGGGCATTGGAAAACGGCTTCGAAACACCGGACCTGACCGTAATCGCCGAGCAGGACGTGCTGGGTGATCGCCTGATCCGTCAACCCAAGAAGCGCCGCAAGGCCGAGAACTTCCTGACCGAAACCCAATCGCTCAGCCCCGGTGATCTGGTGGTGCATGTAGATCATGGCATCGGTCGCTATCAGGGGATGGAGGTCGTCACGGCCGCTGGTGCCGCGCATGAATGTCTGCTGCTGGAATATGCCGAACAATCAAAGCTGTATCTGCCGGTCGAGAACATCGAGCTGCTGTCTAAATACGGCCATGACGAAGGGCTGCTGGACCGATTGGGCGGTGGCGCCTGGCAGGCCAAAAAGGCCAAATTGAAAGAGCGTATCCGCGAGATGGCGGACAAGCTGATTCGCATCGCGGCAGAGCGCGCCCTGCGCAAGGCTCCGGTCATGGACCCGCCGCCGCATGCATGGGAAGAGTTCAGCGCGCGCTTTCCCTATCAGGAAACCGACGATCAGCTGCGCGCGATCTCCGAGGTGATGGAGGACATGCATTCGGGCGCTCCGATGGATCGCCTGATCTGCGGCGACGTTGGGTTTGGCAAGACCGAAGTCGCGATGCGCGCAGCCTTTGTGGCTGCCATGTCCGGCGTGCAGGTTGCGATTGTCGCTCCGACGACACTACTGGCACGCCAGCATGCCGCTTCGTTCAAGGAACGCTTTCGCGGCTTTCCGCTGGAGGTGCGGCAGCTCTCGCGTTTTATCTCTGCAAAGGACGCGCAACAAACGCGCGACGGGCTGGCACGCGGGACAGTGGATATCGTGATCGGCACCCATGCGTTGCTGGCCAAGGGGATACGGTTCAACAATCTGGGTCTGTTGATCATCGACGAAGAACAGCATTTCGGTGTCGGCCACAAGGAGCGTCTGAAGCAACTGCGCAGCGATATTCACGTGCTGACCCTGACTGCGACACCGATCCCGCGAACGCTGCAACTGTCGCTGACCGGTGTGCGGGATCTGTCTATCATCGGAACACCACCCATCGACCGTCTGGCGATCCGCACCTATGTCAGCGAATTCGATGCGGTCACGATCCGCGAGGCACTGCTGCGCGAACACTATCGCGGAGGGCAGAGTTTCTATGTGGTTCCGCGTATTTCGGATCTTCCCGAGATCGAAGAATTCCTGAAGGAACAACTGCCCGAGCTAACTTACGTTGTGGCGCATGGCCAGATGGCGGCAGGCGAGTTGGACGATCGCATGAACGCTTTCTACGACGGTCGATATGATGTCCTGCTGGCAACAACGATTGTTGAAAGCGGGCTGGATATTCCGACCGCGAACACGATGGTCGTGCATCGGGCGGACGTGTTTGGTCTGGCCCAGCTGTATCAGATCCGGGGCCGGGTGGGGCGTTCGAAAACGCGGGCCTATGCCTACCTGACGACAAAGCCGCGCCAGAAACTGACTGCCACGGCCGAAAAACGTCTGCGGGTTCTGGGCTCGCTTGATACGCTGGGGGCCGGGTTTACGCTGGCCAGCCAAGACCTCGATATTCGCGGCGCAGGCAACCTGTTGGGCGAGGAACAGTCCGGCCAGATGCGCGATGTGGGCTACGAGCTTTATCAGTCGATGCTGGAAGAGGCGATTGCCAAAATCAAAGCTGGAGAGATGGAGGGCCTTAGCGATGCGGATGACCAATGGGCGCCACAGATCAATCTGGGCGTACCCGTTCTGATCCCTGAAGACTACGTGCCTGATCTGGATGTACGCCTTGGGCTTTATCGCCGCCTGTCGTCGCTGTCCACCAAGGTGGAACTGGAAGGCTTTGCCGCCGAATTGATTGATCGGTTTGGCAAATTGCCAAAAGAGGTGAACACCCTCATGCTGGTCGTGCGGATCAAGGCGATGTGCAAGAAGGCGGGCATTGCAAAGCTGGATGGCGGGCCAAAAGGCGCGACGATACAGTTCCACAATGACAAGTTCGCCTCGCCTCAGGGGTTGGTTGAGTTTATCCAGAACCAGAATGGACTGGCCAAGGTCAAGGACAACAAGATTGTCGTACGCCGCGACTGGAAGAAAGACAGCGACAAGATCAAGGGTGCCTTTGCCATCGCCCGGGACCTGGCTGAAAAGGTTGTGGCCGAGAAGAAAAAGGCCACAGCGTGACCGTAGTTGTGCCTGACCTTCAGGTGAGCAGAACCCGTCTCAGGGATCCTGGATGCGACAAAATCTGCTATTGAGGCGCTTGACGTTGACCGGTTTGGGTTCGGTGTTCGGACGGCAATGTGCCTGGAGGACGGGAAAGGCGAAATCGGGAAATTGAGGCCTTGCAAATCCGTTTGCGTTCGTTCACATATCGCGCTCACGGAGAGGTGGCCGAGTGGTCGAAGGCGCACGCCTGGAAAGTGTGTAGGCGGGAAACCGTCTCCAGGGTTCGAATCCCTGTCTCTCCGCCACCTGCATCAATTTCGGCTTCTGGTGTTGCGCAATGGGTCTGCCTTGAAGGCTGCATTGTAACAGATTGACGACGGCCATATATTGCCGTCGAATGTGAATAGCTGCGTGCAAGCAGACAGGACAGACCTAAGAACATGATTGATTTAACGGGGCACGCGCCGCTGCGCAAAAGCCAAAACTACGAGATTTTCCAGCATCCCGAGGTGGACGGCGCGTTGCTCAAGGTTCGGGTCGATGAACCAAAACGCACCCATCTCATTCCGCGTTATGCGGAATGGCGATACGGCAATCTGCGGCAATGGAGCCGCGAGGCAAATGAATACCTGGCGGCGCTGAACCGTGGCTGCCCCGAGATCGAGCGTCTGGCCCGCTTCATGGGGTATGCACCGACCTCATTGGGACCCGCAATTGCAGTCGAAAAGATGACAGGCCCTGATGGCGCGCTTGCACCGTCGCTTGCGGTCGAGATGGCGGCAGCAAAGAATAGTCCGGAAAAAGTGCAGCAGCTGAAAGCTGAATTGCTGGAGCTGCTGGATGATCTTGAACGCGGAAGGATTGTTGTCGGCGATATGGGGATCGCAAACATCGTCCGGGCAGAAGAACGCGGCGGGCGGCTTGTTGTCATCGACGGGTTGGGCGAGCGTGTGTTGTTGCCGTTGACGCTGATCAGTGATTGGGCGTTCCGCCAGTCCATGGCCCGGCGGCGCGCCCGTATGGTGGGTTGATCACAAAGCCGACCGCATTGCCGTGACGATGGCGTGATGCAAGGATTGGGCCGAAGCGCGCGGCCCGTAGAGGCTGAATGCCTCTGGTCCACGGCGCAGCACGAAACAGCCCAGGTGATGGATCGGAGATCGTGCCGCCTGACCGGGTTCCATGTTCTTCGTGTCAAGGGCGCTGAGCAACTCCATCACCGACAGAACGCCGGTGCCGCTCAGATCAAAACGGACCCAGGCGTCGGTTTGTTCCGTCACCGACACGGCATCTCCCATACTGTGTTTGGTTTGGGCGGCCAGGTCTTCGTGGGTGGCGAAGGGGGCTTCGATCATCCATTGATCCGGGCCGCTCCAGAACGCGGACAACTCGGCCTCCTCAAACCGCCCGACATCAGGAGCAGGGGCGCCGATCAGTTTGGCCAGTGCCGTGCGGGCCGATATTTCCTGTCCCAGACGGGCGGCGACAGATGCCAGCGCCACATCCGCGCGTTCCGTGCAGGTCACGCCCGCGACCGTGTCGACGCGCGGCCCGGATCCCCCAAGGGCCGTTATTGCAACAAGATCATGCACGAAGCCGCTCTCCTTCTGGATCGAAGAAATGGGCCGAGACGATTTCGACCATGATGGACATGTCAGTCAGCGTAGACACCAAACGGACAGTTTCACCCAGCCGGTTGCCGCCATCTTTCAGGAAACCCAGACCTATGTGGCTTTCTAGCATGGGTGAATAGACGACCGAGGTCACATAACCCTGATCATGCGCAGCATCGACGGCGCCGTCTTCGTTCATCAGATGCGCCCCTGACGCAATTTTGTCTTCGGGGTTGAGCGGTTTCAATCCCACCATCCTTAGCCTATCCGGTTCTATCAGGGCGTCGCGTTCGGACAGGATTGATCCGATGCTGTCCTTCTTTTTTGACACCATGCGACCCATGCCCAAATTCAGCGCCGTGGTGGTGCCGTTCAACTCGCTACCGACAACATGGCCTTTCTCGACCCGCATGACGCCAAGGGCTTCGGTACCATAAGGCACGACGTCAAATTCTTCTCCCTCGCGCATCAGGCGGCGCATCAACGCGTCGCCATAGCGGCTGGGGACCGCGATTTCAAAGGCCAGCTCTCCCGAGAACGAGATGCGGAAAAGACGCGCGCGCAAACCTCCGCAGACGGTGATATTGCCGTAGGCCATGAACGGGAAGGCTTCGTTCGAGATGTCGAATTCGGGATCGACCAGCTTTTGCAGCAGCTTGCGGGAATTGGGTCCGGCCACCGCGATTTGGGCCCACGCCTCGGTGGTTGAGATCAGTTGTACGTCCATGTCCGGGAACAGACATTGCCGTGCAAATTCCATATGTCGGTAGACGCCGACCGCATTGGCCGTGGTCGTGGTGACGACAAAATGATCCTCGGCCAGACGCGCGGCGGTGCCGTCATCCATGACCATCCCGTCTTCGCGCAACATCAAACCATAGCGCACCTTGCCAACGGGCAATTTGGTAAAGCCATTGCAATAGATCCTGTTCAGAAACGCCGCCGCATCGGTTCCCTGCACGTCGATCTTTCCCAGCGTCGTGCAATCACATACCCCGACCGAGGCGCGGGTTTGGCATACTTCGCGGTCCACCGACTGGCGCCAATGGGTTTCTCCGGGCTCGGGAAACCATTGCGCGCGCAGCCAGTTTCCGGCTTCGACAAAGACCGCGCCACGGTCCTTTGCCCAGTGATGCGTGGGTGTCAGGCGGGTTGGATGGAATTCTTTCCCCGTGTTGCGGCCCGCGAAAGTGGCGATCGGGACCGGAGTATAGGGCGGGCGAAAGATCGTCGTGCCGGTTTCCGGAATCGACTTGCTCGCAAGCTCTACCATGATGGCCAGACCGCCGATATTCGAGGTCTTACCCTGATCCGTTGCCATCCCAAGCGTGGTATATCGCTTGAGATGCTCGACCGAGCGGAAACCTTCCTGATGGCTGAGTTTCACGTCCTTGACGGTGACATCGTTCTGCTGGTCCAGCCACGCGCGAGAACATCCCTGAACGTACCAGAATGGTTTTTGCGCAACGGGGGCGTCTTCGGCATGCGGCAACTCGGGCAGGGTACCTTTTAACTCAACCGCGTTGGCCGCGCCTTCGGCACCTGAACGCAGCGCGCCATAGGTAGACAGGAGCCCGTTTGCCGCGCCTGCGACCGACAGGCCGGGCGGCAGATCGCCGCCGGGCACAAACGCGGCCAGATCGTCGTTCCAGATCGGGCGGCCACGGTAGTGGCAGGTCAGGTGAACATTCGGGTTCCACCCGCCCGACACCCCGAGCGCGCCGCATTCGAGGGTCCGGGTCCCGCCATCGGGCAAAGCAACCTCGACAAAACTCAAGCCCAGACGGCCTTTGGTGTCGACCACCTGCGCGCCGCGCAGAACTTCGTAGTCGTAACTGATCGGCGCGTCCGGTCGAACATCCACAACGGCCGCGATTTTGACGCCTTTGGCATACAGATCAGCAGCGGTGCGGTGGCCGTCGTCGTTATTGGTAAAAATCGCCACCTTCTGAGCGGCAGTTGCGGCAAAGCGGTTGGCATAGCTCCGCATGGCGCCGGCCAGCATGATGCCCGGCCGGTCGTTGTTCTCGAACGCAATCGGACGCTCTGTTGCCCCGGCACAGAGCAGCGCGCGTTTGGTGTAGATACGCCACAGGATTTGGCGGGGTTTTCCAGCGGGCAAAGAGGGCAGGTGGTCGCCGGTATGCTCGACCGCGCCATAGATACCAAGGTCAAAGGCCCCGATCACCGTGGTGCGCGACATCAGGCGAACATTGGGCAAGGCCGAAAGCTCGCCCGCTGTGGCAGAGACCCAGTCGCTTGCGGTGCTGTCGCCCAGTGACAGGGTTTCGCTGTTCAACCTGCCGCCGAACGCAAAGTCTTCATCGGCAAGAATGACGTCAGCCCCCGCGCGACCGGCGGTCAGGGCAGCCATCAGACCGGCAGGACCTGCGCCGATGATCAGCAGATCACAATGGCGAAACCCTTTGTCGTATTCATCAGGGTCATCCTGCATCGACAGCGCGCCAAGCCCTGCCGCGCGGCGGATGATCGGCTCGTAGACTTTCTCCCAAAACGAGGCGGGCCACATGAAGGTCTTGTAGTAGAACCCTGCCGTCAGAAAGCGCGAAAACAGGTCATTGACCCCCATTGCGTCAAATCTCAGGCTGGGCCAGCGATTCTGGGATTTCGCTTCTAGCCCGTCGTACACCTCGGCAGTAGTGGCGCGGGTGTTGGGTTCCCTGCGGCTGCCGGTGCGCAGCTCGACAATTCCGTTGGGTTCTTCCGAACCGGCGGTCAGCAACCCGCGGGGGCGGTGGTATTTGAAGGACCGTCCGATCAGGCGCACATTATTGGCCAGTAGGGCCGAGCCCAGCGTGTCGCCCGGATGGGCAGTATAGCTGCGAATGTCAAAGCGGAAACTCAAAGTCGTGTTTCGGTCGATCTGCCCGCCGTTCAACCGGTTTACCTGATTCATTTCGAACGCCGCCGCGCGCGGGCCACATCGCGGGCCAGTTCCACCTTTGATATCTCATGCGTCAGCCCCTTTCCGGCATATTCCGGCTTTTTTGCCCGACCGGACATTCTCAAATCCGATATGCTGGGATTTGTTTTGACGCGAATGGGGTATTTCGCAAATCTGACGCAATTTTCAATCTGACAGATGGTTTCCGGCAGCGTTTTGTTTTATCGCTGGGCAGGTTAGGCGCATTCAGCGCCGCAAACGCGGAGTGTACTTGTGAAGCTGTCAAACCCGCATTTCACGGCCCCAAGCGATGCCGAGGATCGCAAATCCATTCGTCCCGTGATCTGCTATGCGCCCGATACGCTGCCCGATCCAAATTTGGCAGCGCTATCGCAGTTGCGGCAAGGTGCCCGAAAAACCGACGAAGTGTCCGCCGCACCAAGGGATGCAGCCTGTATTGACGTGCCTGCCGGTGCTTTTTTTCGGATCGTTTCGGTTGACGGTCCGCAGGTCGGCGATCTGAACCTTTGGAGCAAACACGACCTGACCGAGCGGTTCTATTCGGGAAAGACCCGTGCCCTGCACGGGACGCATCTGTCGACCGGGGATCGCATGTGGTCGAGCTTTCCCAGCATGCGGCCCATGGCGACGGTCACTGCCGATACGCTGGACTGGTACGGGTTCGACAAGTTCGGCGGGTCGGTTCACGACGTCATCGGAACCCGGTGCGATCCGTATACCGGGCGTTTGCTGTCCGGGGATGACTACCACTATTGCTGTCATTCGAACCTGACGCGCGCCCTGGCCAGCCATTGTGGCCTGCCTCTGCACGAGGCCGAAAACCATGTGCATGATGTTTTGAACGTCTTCATGTGCACCGGCTTTACCCGTGACACCGGTCAATACTTCATGAAAGCCAGCCCGGTGCGACCGGGTGATTTTCTCGAGTTCTATGCCGAGATTGATCTGATCGTGGGGCTTTCTGCGTGTCCCGGCGGGGATTGTTCGTCCGAGCATTCGTCTGACACGGCTGCGTGTTACCCTTTGCTGATCGAGGTCTATGACCCGAGCGAGGCTGCGCGACAGGCGCATACCCAACCCACAGCGTCGGCCTATGATCGCTCGCATGGCGTTTAAGGATGCCTGCACCAAGGCATGTAGAACACGAAAGGACATGATGTGATGCAGGGGGAACAGAGCGCCAATACGGGCGTATTCTACATAAACCTTGATCGTGTCCCCGAACGCCGCGTTTTCATGGAGGCCCAGTTCGCCAAGGCCGGGGTCCTGAATCCCAATCGGTTCAGCGCGGTGGATGCCCGCCAACACGAGGCATTGGCGGGCAACGGATATCTCCCCGGTGTCGGCAGTCGCTGGGGGTTGAAACAAAGCGAGATTGCCTGTTTTGAAAGCCACCGCGCCGTCTGGCAGAGCGTCGTCGATCAAGACTTGCAGGCAGCCGCGGTTTTTGAGGACGATGTCGAGATGTCGTCTGATTTGGGTCGGGTTGTCGATGCCCTTTTGCACGGCGCAAGCGCTTTCGATTTCGTGAAGATGGACTATTCCCCCCGCAGCTTGCGATTTGGCGCAGAAACAGAAATTGGCGGTATCGCTGTCCGATCTATGGTGGAAATGGCCCCAAGCGCTGCGGCCTATGTCGTGTCGAACGAGGGGTGCCGCAAGCTGTTGGGGTGGTCGACCCAGTACTCGGATCACCTGGACGATTTCGTATCGATACCCCGGCCTGATTGGCGGATGTTTCAGGTTTTTCCGGCGGTTGGCGTTCAGATGATCTGGTCGAAACAGCAGGACCACAGCCTGGAACGGGTCAAAACCAGCGAGCGGGAAGGAGACAAATCTACCAACTCAGGCTTGGACAAAGGCCCGCTGTGGTTCCGTGCCGGACGAGAATTGCATGCTGCAAAACGTAAGCTGGGTTGGCGGTTTGGCGGTCAGGACAGATTGCTGCGAAACGGTGGGTTCGTGGGGTTCATTCCCTGTGCCGAGGATATCAAGGTCTGAGCTGGCAGACGCGTCTCATCAGGCCGGAATTGGCCTGTAAGCATTCCAAACTCAAATGCATTAACAAGATCATCCTTTTGCGATACAGTCGTAGTGTTATTTCAAGGTAAAGACTGGGTGTTGGTGTGTCACAGACGCTTTATGAGAAATACGGCGGCTTCAAAACCATCAGCCGGGTCGTGATGACGTTTTACGAAATGGCGTTGGAATCAGATGAGATCGGTGACTATTTCGAAGACATCGATATGCCGCGCCTGATCGACCATCAGACCAAGTTTGTTTCTTCTTTGATCGGTGGGCCGGCGTCTTTCAGTGATGAAAGGATCGAAGCCGTGCATCGTCATCTTGGAATTTCCCACGATGATTTTGACGCCATGGCAGACTTGTTTGGTGAGGCATTGGGGATGCATGGCATATCCGAGCGCGACATCAAGACAGCCCTGTCGGCGATTGAAGGCAAACGATCGGTTATCGTGGCTCGGGACGCCGCATGAGCATCCTTGCCATCAACGAACAGCTGTTGCGTGCAATCGGTGTCGGTGTGGCGGTGGTGCGCGCATCCGACCTAAAATTCGTTTTTCACAACGGTCCTTTTGCGGAGTGGTTCGGCAAACCCGAGAAAAAGCAAACTTTGTTGGACATTCTTCCGGATTTGGATGTCAAAGAGCTTGAGGATGTCAAACAGTCGGGCCTGCGGTACTCGGTCGAGTTGCAGATCAAGCCAAAACGCCGGACGCTGATTTTTGCGGTGACGGTTTCTCTGGCCAATGGATTGTCTGAACAGGTGTTGATTGTCGAATGCCAGAACATCACGCGCATCCGCGAGCTGGAAAGCATGATTGACAGCTACTCGACCATGGTCGAGCGAAACACCCGCGAATTGGAGCGCGAAAAAGAGCGGGTTGAACGCTTGTTGCTGAACGTGATGCCGCGTGCGGTCTACGAAGAGTTCAAGACGTTTGGCGTCGTGACACCACAGCTTTTCGAACAGGTTTCGGTGGTCATGCTGGATTTCGTTGGTTTTACCGACTTTGCCGCAAAAACTGATCCGACCGTCACATTGAGCGAGTTGAACGATATATTCACGGCATTTGACCGCATCGTGGAGCAGTTTGGATGTGAGCGGATCAAGACAATTGGCGATGCCTATCTGGCGGTTTCGGGTATGCCGGATGCAACGCCTGACCATGCCACTGCCGTAGCCCATTGCGCCGTGCGGTTCCTGCGTTACCTGGAACGTCGCAACGAAAGCCATCCGCATAAATGGCAGGCGCGTATTGGTCTGGGTATGGGGCCGGCGGTTGGATCGGTCGTGGGTATCCAGAAATATGTCTATGACGTATTCGGTCCAGCCGTAAACATCGCCGCGCGCCTGCAAGTCTTTGCAAACCCGATGAATATCGTGGCACCGGAAGAGATGAAATACGCCCTGATCGACGAATTTCAGGTCTCGGATCTGGGAACGGTCGAGATAAAGGGGATGGGAGACATGGAACTGATCAATGTCGCCTCTGGCCTTAGCGCCAATCAGGGCAGCCGCCGGTTCTAGTCGCGCTTATTCATCCTGCGGGACCAGCCCAAGACCCCTAAGGTATATGCCGATCCCACTTTCCAACAGGTCTTCGGGCGAAAATGGTGAGGTGGCGCCGGTCGCGTTGCGCGCGTAAAGCTCGACCACACCGTGGCTCATGGCCCAGATATGCGCGCTGAACATCGAGGCTGGCGGACGCTTTTCAGGCGGGATGTGCTGCGACAAGTCTGCTGCGGCTTTCTCAAGCACCGCTTTGGCGCGATCCGAGGCCAAAGACAGCTCGGGTGTCCGGTTCGGAGACATGCCGCTTTCGAACATGGCGATGTAGTGACCCGGATGTTTGCGGGCAAAGGCCAGATAGGCGCGGCCCGTCGCCTCGAACGCAGCCAGTGCCGAGGGTTGACCTTCGTCATAGGCGTATTGCATCAGGTCCGCGAACATCTCGAACCCTTGTCGCGCCGCTTCGGCGATCAGGTCTTCGCGCCCGTGATAGTGTCGGTAAACGGCTGCTGGCGTAACCCCCGCGGTCTTTGCTGCCTCTGAAAGGGTGAAACCCGTTGGGCCTTTCTGTTCGATCAGCGACAACGCGGCCTCGATCAGGGCCTGCTTCAGGTTTCCGTGGTGATACCCGCGCTTTGTCATCCCGGCCTCAGGTTATTGATTTTTCAAGTCTTGGGATACCAAGAGATAGTCCAACGCAGCGCTGGCGTCCAACGCCAGAACGATCAATTCAGGACCATACAAACAGTTGAGGGTCATCTCGAATCCCAGATTTCCGGACCACCGCAGATTTTCGGATCATTCTTGCCAATGGCTTTCTTGTCCTTCTCATCATAGTCCAATGCCAGCAGAACAGTCCGGATAGCGGCCAAGCGTGCACGCTTTTTGTCATCTGACCGGACAATTGTCCAAGGGCAGTTTTCCGTATGCGAACGGGTCAGGGTTTCCGAAATCGACTGTGTGTATTCCTCCCACTTGTCCAGACCGGCTACATCGATCGGGCTCAGCTTCCACTGTTTCAACGGATCGGTTTCGCGTGCCAGAAAGCGGTTCAATTGCTCGGCACGACCAACGTTCAGCCAGAACTTGAACAGATGTATCCCATCATTGACCAACCCGGATTCCAGCGGAAACACCTGCCTGAAAAACCGCTCTCGGTCTTCCTTGGTACAAAAGCCAAAGACGTTTTCCACCACCCCGCGGTTATACCAGCTGCGATCGAAGAACACGATCTCACCAGCCGAGGGAAGGTGTTGCACGTAACGCTGAAAGTACCATTGGCTGCGCTCCGCGTCAGAGGGTTTGCTGAGCGCGACATTTCGCGCGCCACGCGGATTAAGATTTTCGCGGAATCTTTTGATTGTGCCGCCTTTTCCTGCGGCGTCCCGGCCTTCAAAAATAATCGCAACCCGCTGGTCGGTCTCCTTGACCCAGGATTGCATTTTCACCAGTTCGATCTGCAGCGCCTCCATCTGCTGCTCGTAGTCCTTGGTCTTGATTTTCTCAGCGTAGGGATAGGTCGGATTGAGGATATCGCCCTTGTCCGCCTTGTCGATCAGTTTGCGCACATCGTCCGGCGCTTTCTTGCGGTAATACTTTTCGATGGAACCTTTTTCCGACCGGGACATGCGCTACCTCGCGATAAAATCCATATCTTACTATGGATTAGGCGTTGGCTTAACGCAAACCCGCCCGTTGGGCCGCACGATCAATGGCGGCCGCCACTTCGTCAGCGGCGACAACCTGAGGCATGTGGCCGATGCCTGGCAGTTCAATCAGTTCCGCTCCGGGGATCTGTTCGATCAGTCGTTCGGAATGCCAGTCCAACTCGACAGTCGTGTCCGCCGTTCCGTGCACGATTTCCGTGGGAACGGAAATCTCACCATAGCGAGGTTGCAGGCGGGCCACATCTTCAAGCAATTTGACCCGCTGTTTGGCATTGGCGTGCATTGAAGCGCGGCGCATTGTCAGCCGGGGGCCAAAATGCTCGGCATATCCGTCCGGCGCTGTCTGAGGGGCAAACACCTTGTCCAGCGCCGTGTCAACGTAGGACTCCGGCACGAAGGCCGTGATCAGGGGCAGGGCAATCGCATTGCCAACAGGGGTCGCGGCCAGACGGTTGAAGTTGTCCAATGGTGTTTCCCACGGAATAGCTGCCGGGGCAATCAGAACAAGCGCTGAAATGTTGTCCGGCCGTGTCACCGCCCACGCCAGAGAAACCGATCCGCCAAAGCTTTGTCCGGCAACAATGGGCGTGTCGGCCCCCAGCAGTGCGGCGGCGCGTTGCAGGATATCTGCCTGTTCGGTGATGGATTCGCCTTCGGGGTTGAAACTGTCCGAGTATCCAAGACCGGGGCGGTCGAACACGATAACGCGGTAGTTCGCTGCCAGAATGGGTGCCAGCGCGAAGGTCATGTCGCGCGTGTTCCCGCTGGAGCCATGGATCAACACAACATCAGGACCGGCCCCCATGACTACTGCGTGTACGGCGATCCCGTCCACGTCCAGAATCTGACCCTCTGGCGGGAAATCCCGTTCGGCGCGGGCCTCTGACCGTGCCGTGCGCCACATCGTGACCCCAGCAAAGACCAAGAGGACCAGACCCAGGGATATCAACAATTTAGGTGCCAATTTTGCGCATGTCGAAGGGGGTGGATTGATAGATTTCGTTGATCCAGTTGCCATACAGCAGATGCGCGTGGCTGCGCCAGCGGTTCTGCGGTGTCCGGCCCGGATCATCATCCGGATAATAATTCATCGGCACGTTGATCGGCGTACCATTTGCAACGTCGCGGTCATACTCCTGTTTCAGGGTATCGCTGTCATACTCGAAGTGGTTGAAGATATAGAGCGCACGGCGGTCAGGATCTTCGATCAAACAGGGGCCTACATCGTCACTGCCCAACAACGTATTGAGACCGGGGGCCCCGTCGATCTCGGCTTGTTTCATCTCGGTCCAGCGGCTGACCGGGATGACGCAGTCATCCGAAAAGCCCCGCAAAAACGGAGAAGCCGGGTTCAGGTTCCGATGCCGGAAGCAGCCAAAGGCCTTGGCGTCCAACATGTGCTTTTTGACACCATGGAAATGGTTGATCATCGCCATTCCACCCCAGCAGACACCGAAGGTTGAATGCACATTGGTCTGTGTCCATTCGAATACTTCGCTGATCTCGTCCCAGTAGGTGACATCACCGAATTCCAAGTGTTCAATCGGCGCGCCTGTGATGATCAGACCATCGAATTTCTGATCCTTCACCTCCTGAAACGGTCGATAGAATTCGGCCATATGCGCGGCGGCTGTGTTCTTGGTGCGATGTTCCGTCATGCGGATCAGAGACAGATCGATTTGCAGCGGCGTGGCGCCGATCAGGCGCGCGAACTGGTTTTCGGTCTGAATCTTTTTTGGCATCAGGTTCAGCAGCCCGATCCGCAGGGGGCGGATGTCCTGACGCATGGCCTGATCCTCGGCCATGACCATGACGCCTTCCCGGGTCAGGACGTCAAAGGCGGGCAGGTCAGAGGGTATCTTGATGGGCATGGGTTCAGGCTTTTAGAGTTTTCAACAGAAGCTGGTAGTTAGGCGTTATCGGACCGGGTCTCAAGGGCGCTTTCGATCAACTCATCGAAATCAGCGGCGTCGCGTACCCTGCCGATCTCATTGGCCGTGATGGTGATGCCCCAGTTTTTGGCCATCGCCGCATATCGCGGTTGGCGATGGGCCAGGGCCTGCGCATAGGTCCAGCGGATAAAGGCATCCGGGTCGACATCCGCCTCGGCACAACCGTGCTGATCCAGATAGTCCTTCCAGACACGCGCCAAGAATTCAGGCTGATAGGACATCGGTTTTGGCGCCTTGTCGAACCTGCGTACCAACTCGGCGGTGTGATCCTCATCGCCTTTCAACCAGATCATGAGCGTTTGTTTGGACAATTCCGTCATCAGTTGATCCGTTGGATCGTCTGGATCAACCCATTCACAGATCGATCCGCCCGTGTCGCAGATAAAATGCGGATAGTGATACAGGCGCTGCGCCCGGTCTATGAAATATTCGGTATCCAGCAAGGCGTGAATTTCGGCCAAGCGAAACTGTTCCTGACGGCGTCGATATTCAGGCATCTCCAGCCCGCCTTTGGCCGGATCGCCCGGTTTGCCCAGATATGCGGCCACGGGGGTGAGGTTTTCGAAAGAGATATTCGAGCCGATATAGATCGAATCCGACAGCAGCAAATCGCGCAGAAACGGCACCTTCATCGCCTCGGCTTTGGCATTGTCGGTTATGTATTCTCCCATATAACGCGTGCCGATCCGGTAATCGATCGAGTAATGGAACCAGTCGCCGGAATCCCTGAGGATGTTCGACACATAGGTTTTACCCAGCCCGGACATGCCGAAAAACAGCACCTTCTTGCGTGCCGCGCCGCGCCAGTCATTTGCCGAGCCGTAGATCATCTTGCGCTGTCCCTTGTTTTAGCCTTTGCTAAATCGGGCAGGGGGCGGCGTCAATCACGTGGCCCGGCGCGATTGAGGATCACAAGGCCTGTTGCCAGCACCGCAAAGCCGATATATGCGCGCGGCTCCAGCGCTTCGTCCCGCAGCACGGCCCCCAGAACGATCGCGACCGGTGGGATGACAAGGGTTACAAGCAACAGATTTCCGCTGCCGGCCATGGCGAGCACACGGTAATACAGCAGGTAGGCTCCTGCCGTCGCTATCAGAGTGTAGTACCCGATTGCGGCCCATGCTTCGATCGGCAAGTTGAAACTGGGTATCCCGTCGACCATCAACGTGATGGGGATCATCACCAAGGTTGATCCCGTCAACATTCCCGCCGCCGCCACAATGGGAGGCAGACCCGCCAGTGTTCCCCGCGCCCAGGCGCCGGCCAACGCGTAGGAAACCGTTCCGATCAAGACGGCCAGCTGAGCCGTGCTTTGCAGGTTGAATTGCATGAAGTTCCCGATCCCAATTGCAATTGAGACGCCAAGGAAGCCCACGCCAACACCCAAGAACCGCGCTTTTGTCAGGCGTTCGTCCTTGAAGAATATGGCGGCAACAACAACACCAAAAATTGCGGTTGCGGCGTTCAGAATAGCCGTCAACCCAGTGTCGATGTATAGTTGCCCCCACGTCATGAGCGCAAATGGGATGACGTTGTTGAGCAGCCCCATGACGAAAAAGCTCAGCCAGATGTCTGCTGCGCGCGGCACTGGTAGCCCACGCAGCCAGACCATCAGCCAGAGGGCCAGCATGGCCCAGAACGTTCGGTGCAAAACGGATGTCATCACGGGAATTGAGTCGAGCGCGATGCGGATCGAAACAAACGACGCGCCCCATATGACGCCAAGCAGCAGAAGCTCGGCCCATGCGCGTGAGGAAAGGTGTTTTTGCGGTGTCATCGAGGTAGTGTCTCACCTCAGATTCAGCACGGCGACCCGGAACATGCGCAAATAAATGACCCCGCCACAGGGCGGGGTCCGGTTGTTTTCGTCAAGTTGCCTTTAGTTCAGAGCGTAGGTGATCTGTAGACCAACACTCCAAGCGCTGTTGCCAGTGAAATCTGCTGTGACTCCGCCGGCTCCGTCAGCTGTCGCATCACCGATGTCTGTGTAGCGCACCCCGCCTGAAATCTGGGCTCTTTCCAGTGAATAAGTTCCGCCAACACCAATGCTCCAGAACCCGTCCGTAGGTCCAAGGTTTGAAACCGGATCACCAATAGAGGATTCGTAACCCAGTGTCACAGCTCCGGAAAACTCTTCCGAGAACTGGTAGCCTAGCCCGAGTGAATACGTAAAAGTATCATCGTCATAGTCGACCAGGGCTGCCCCAACATTGTCGAAGTACACAGGGGGGGCATAAGATAGCTGTGGCCAGTCGACCCATCGGATCGAGCCAAACAGTAGTGTTTTGGGTGCCACTCCGGTTTGGAAATCAAGGTTTACAGACTGCGGTGTTTCAATTTCGGTTGTGGTATCAAATGAAGCTACTGTCCCTAACGGGATAGTTGGCGGATTGGGAATAGGGTTTAGCGACTCGGATTGAGACAAGTCATGGCTAATCTTGGAGTTATAGGTCAGCGCTACACGAGCTGCGATTTCAGGTTTTTCCCAAGCAACGCCGACAACGTAACCGAAAGCAATGTCTTTGTCTGTCCGAGTTTGATAGCCCGCTACGATCGGAACGGTCACAGAAGCCTTAACCCGCTGTGCTCGAATGCCGCCAATGGCGCTGAAGCCACCGTCAAACTTGTAGCGCAGAAGAGCTGTAATGGCTTCTGTGTCGGCCTTTGCGCGAAGAACGTCTGTCCTCCCAAAAGGTACAGGGTTTGTCGAAAGCGGATAGTCAGCTGAATAAGCAATATCAGCACCATAAGGCTCGTCGTACATGATCGCGAAATCGAGCTTTTCTGTGAGTGCTGTCTTGTATCCGAGGTGTGGGGTGAAAAAGTCGTTGGCAACATTGCCGGAGTCTATTGGCTCACCTGTAACCAAGCTCGGCATCGTGCCGCTCACATCGGGATTCGTGTATCCCAATCGAAACTGAACCACCGACCCTTCTTCGAAAATCAGATTGATGCCCTGGCCGCTTCGGTCCAGACCGCCTGCTTGCCCTGTAGTTGCCCCAACGCAAAGCGCGCACGCTGACAGTAGCGCTTTCTTCATGTGTTCCTCCCTTACTGTCCTTAAAAGGCCTGTGTGCATCGTTTGAGTGAACAGACGCCGACTTGCCAATTTGTGGTGCCCGATACTGTCTTGGCCCTTATTTTAACGTCAACCACTGACCACGCGTTACCTGGCTCGACTATCAGACGAAACTGTTGCCAAACTGTTACGATTTTCGGACCAGACATTCAGAAAGATACCTGAAAATATCACCACCGCACCCAGCAGGGTCCAGTGATCCAATGGCTCACTATAGAGGAGCATGCCAGCAATGGCTATGGTGGGCAGACGCGCAAAGTCGAAAGGTACAACGACGGTCGCTGGCGCAATGGCCAGTGCGTTGGTGATGCAAAAATGGGCCAGAAGACCGGCAAGACCGACCAGCAGAAGATACGGAGCCGTTTGAAGTGTTGGCAAGGCGATCTGCTGGTCAATGCCCGCGGCAGCAGTGCCCAGAACAGCCTGAATAACCGTCAGCCAGAAAATGATGCAGCCAATGCTGGCATGGCGGGTCAACTGCTTTGTCGTAATGGTTGTAAACGCGAAGAATATTGCTGATCCGACTGCCGCCAGAGTCCCGGGATTCAACGTGGCGGTTCCGGGTCGGGTGACCAGAAGAACACCGGCAAACGCGATCAGGGCAGACGTTGCGCGAAGTGCCGTCAGGCGTTCTTTCAGCAGGAGGGGCGACAGAAGGATGACCCAAATTGGCTGGGTAAACTCAAGCGCGAAAACCTGCGCCAAAGGGGCTACGCCAACCGCATAGAACCAGAGGTTCTGGCCGGTGAAGTGGAGAGTATTGCGCAGAGCGTGCAAACCGAAACGGTCCGTCGTGACCTGATGCCATTTCCGGGTAGCAGTCAGAACGACAGCAACAACGAAGACGCCGACAAAACTGCGATACATCATGATTTCGAACGTATCGTGATAGAGGCTCAGTTCCCGCCCGGCCACCGCCATTGAGGAAAACGAGGCAATGGCACCGGTCATCCAAAGCGCGGCAGTGATCAAATTCGTACTCTGCTGCTGCATCTCAAGACCAAATGCTCACCTGAGATTGCACTCCAGCTGCTTCCGTTTGAAGCATTGGCTTACCCTTTAAACAGAGCTCACTTGATCGTCTCTAAAGAGGTAATCGTGTTGGGTCAACGATGTCTCGAAGCGGTATCCGACCGATTCAAGGTAGGATTCCAAGCGGTTGAAGTTTCTGCATTCCACCAGAACAAAATCAAAACGGAATTGGTTGTGGTCAACTCCTTTAAGCACGTTCAATTCGGCGCCCTCTACGTCGAGCGATAGAAAATTCATACGTTCTGGGGCGTTCGCTTCGATCAAAATTTCATTCAAAGGTTTTGCGATTGCGCCAAATGCAAACGTCGTTTCTGTTTCCTTCATATGATTTTGGGCTTTGCGCAGGTGGGCCCCTGTGTCTTCGAGATCGAGTTCCAGGTTCACAGCAACGGTCATCAAGTTGGCGTAGTTTAACTCTACGAACTTCTCGGGAAAACCGAATTCGACGCATGCATTGCAAAAGATTTGGTTGCGTTGTCCTCGACGTTCAAAGCACTTTAGAAAATTGTGCGGCGCAGGTTCAACTAGGACGCCGTGCCAATTTCTTTCTTTCTCAAAGTAGTAAGTATTTGACTGAGTTATCCCGTCGTTTGCCCCAAGCTCTACGTAAAACCCGTTGTCCAGATCAACATAGGGTTCAAGTTTCTGGTCGAGCTCATTGAGACCAAAATATTTGGATTTGGCTTTTTTACGTCGTTTTCGTTCGATCCACTCCGGAATACTCATCAATACTCGGCTCCGTTGTCAGTACATCTTGTGATACGTACTTGGTCTGTCAGGTTTCTTGGTCGCTTCAGAGTTCCCCGTCTGGAACTATCCACCAGTCAGGCGCCCGGTCCTGCGCCAACTCAGGTTCGTCCAGTATCCCGATATCAGTCTCTGGAAAATCAATCATGAGCCCCAACTGCTCTTGGGATGCTGTCCACTCACCGATTTTGGGATAGCGTCCTCCAAGATCACCCCAAGCATTCGTGCTTTTGAGGTGGTCGAATTGACTATAGGCAAAACCGCTTGCTCCAAAGACATCAACGGTCTCCACTGCGTTACTAAGCAGGCAGATGCCGACTCCGAAGGTTCCGTAGCCAAAAACTAAGTGGCGAGCAGACAAGAGTACGTTTACGTCATCTGCAAGCGTTCCGCTTTGAAGTATGACCGGAAGACCTAGCCTTTCCAGATGTGCCTCCAAGGCATTCACACAGGGGTTGCGTCGGTTCTCAAAAACCAATTGAACGCGATTTACTTCAAGTTTTTGACGAGCCTTCTCAATGATCATTGTATAGAAAGACAATGGCGGTTGTGCGAAGTCCGGGTGTGGGTTTTCGTCGAAGGCATCTCCAGATCGCAAGTGAATTGTCAAACAACCCGCTGGTTCTGGGTGAGGTATCGAAATGCTGGCCGCTGGTATGAGGTATTTTTTCAGCACTTTTTTGCGTAGGGGCATTCGTATCCCCAGTCTCTCTAGTCGGGGCCCTTTATAAAATGTGCCTCTTAGAAAATGACCAAGTGAACGTGTATCGTAGTTTTCGGGAAGAAATGTTATTTCAGACACTTTCACCGGTTCTTGTATTCTTATCAGTTCGGTTTCCGGCAGCTGAATGAACGGGAGCCTCAAAGAACGGCTCAAAAGCAGTGCGTTGCTGGTTTGTAGTAGATTGTTACCCATTCTACCGTATTCATCAACCGTGAGACCAACGATGTTCGGTTGCTCGGCCCCTACATAAGGACTGAAAGAATAGTCGCTTTTAGAAATACCTGAAGTGATAGCTCGTTTCTCACTACTGCGACGAATGGGCCAAACTTCTTTTAGTTTTTTTAAACTTAGCCGCTTGCTACTCATTAGTTTTCCTCACTCCCACTCGATCGTACCCGGTGGTTTCGAGGTGATATCGTAGGTACATCTGTTGATGCCCTTGACCTCGTTTATGATCCGCGTCGCCGTTTCGCCGAGGAATTCATGGCTGAACGGATAATAGTCGGCAGTCATACCATCAACGGATGTCACCGCACGAAGGGCGCATGCATAGTCATAGGTGCGGCCATCGCCCATCACACCTACCGTTCGGACCGGCAGAATCGCCACAAAGGCCTGCCAAATCTCGTCATAGAGCCCGTGTTTGCGAATCTGGTCGATATAGATCGCGTCAGCCTCGCGCAGGATGTCCAGTTTCTCGCGGGTGATCTCGCCGGGACAGCGGATGGCAAGGCCGGGGCCGGGAAAAGGGTGGCGACCGATGAAGCTGTCGGGCAGGCCAAGTTCATGACCCAGCGCGCGGACCTCATCCTTGAACAACTCGCGCAGTGGCTCGACCAGTTTCAGGCCCATTTTTTCGGGCAGTCCACCCACGTTGTGATGCGACTTGATCGTCACCGAGGGACCGCCGCTGAACGACACGGATTCGATCACATCAGGGTAAAGCGTGCCCTGGGCCAGAAATTCGGCGCCTTGGATCGTGTCGGCGTGTTTCTGGAACACGTCGATGAACAGTTTGCCGATGATCTTGCGCTTGGTCTCCGGGTCGCTTTGCCCGTCCAGTTCGCCCAGAAACAGCTCGCTTTCGTCTGCGTGGATCAACTGAATGTTGTAGTTGTCGCGGAACATGCCGACGACTTCCTGCGCTTCGTTCTTGCGCAAGAGCCCGTGGTCCACGAACACGCAGGTCAGCTGATCGCCAATTGCTTCGTGGATCAGCATGGCCGCGACCGAGCTGTCAACGCCGCCAGAGAGGCCGCAGATGACCTTTTTGTCGCCGACCTGCTGGCGGATCTTTTCGATCATCTGCTCGCGATAGGCGCCCATTGTCCAGTCGCCGCTGAACCCGGCCAGCTTTACAAAGTTCTCATAGAGCTTTGCGCCCTTTGGTGTGTGGTGCACCTCTGGATGGAACTGCACGGCATAGAAGTGGCGGTTTGTGTCGGCGGTGATGGCATACGGTGCGTTGGGAGAGGTGCCGTAGACCTCAAAGCCGGGGGCGATTTCGCTGACGTGGTCGCCGTGGCTCATCCAGACCTGTTCGTCACCCTGGGCAAACCAGTCGTTCAGAATGTCCAACTGACCCTTCGGGGTGACAAAGGCGCGTCCGAACTCGGCAGTGCCATGGCCGCTTTCCACCTTGCCGCCCAGCTGCTGCATCATCACTTGCTGGCCGTAGCAGATGCCCAGAATTGGCACGCCATAGTCGAAAATCTCTTGCGGGGCGCGGGGCGATCCCTCGCGCGTGACACTGTCCGGCCCGCCCGAGAAGATCACCGCCTTGGGTGCCATCTCGCGTACGACGTCCATCGTGACATTCTGGTATGGGTGGATTTCGCAATAGACATTCAACTCGCGCAGGCGGCGTGCAATCAGCTGCGTCACCTGGCTGCCGAAGTCGATGATCAGGAGGCGGTCATGGGATGTCTGGCTCATGACTGGCTCTTAGGTCGCGCGGCGACTATGTGCAAGCGTAATGACATTGATTTTGCACCGAGACTGAAGCAGGTTCAGACCATGCCAGCTATTCATTTAATGACTGCGACACCAGCGGATGTGGATCAGATCACCGTCTGTATCGCGGCAGCCTATGCGAAGGTGCGTGAAACGCTGGCCGATATTCCTGACGTAACAAGCGGTATCGCTCGGGATGTTTTGGACCATCGGGTGATTGTGGCCCGAGACGAGAGTGGGTTGGTCGGGGTCATCATCTTTGCGCAGCAAGGTGACGCGATGAAGATCATCAACCTTGCAGTCTCTCCCACAGCGCAGGGGCAGGGCGTGGCCGGCCAACTTTTGGCGCAGGCAAGATCCGAAGCGCAGGCCAACCAATGTACACATATGGTATTGCGCACGCATCGTATGATGCAGGACACACGTTCGATCTATGCCCATCTGGGCTGGATCGAGACAGAGGTTGCTGGAAACACGGTATCTTTGCGGCTGGACTTGCCATCATAGACTATCCCATCGAATGGGAACTGGAAGTGCCACGCTGCGCCGCTCGTGAAAGGTCCACGCGGTAGCTCCAGAGGGCCAAAGCGCTCCACGTTGCTACATAGACAACACCGATGCCAATGATCACCTCGCCGGAGATGGGGCCGATATCCGCGCGGTCAATGAATTCGTTCAGGCTTTGAACTTCGGTCGGGTGGACGACAAGTTTGCCGATATAGGCCAGCGCCTGAATAACCAGAATCCAAAGGTAGTTGCGGCGTATGCGCCGCCCGGCCGCGATCCAAAAACTGACATGATAACGGGGGCGCATATAGTCGTCGGCCAGAACCTTCTGCCAGTTGTCTTCCATGTGCAAATCGCCATCGAACAGCATTGGCGCGTAGAAATGTGTCTCGAGCCACCTAGCCCGAGCGCGCCAGACATTGAAGTACCGATGGCGACGCGCTTCGAGCATCAGAAACAGAATGACCAGCACACCGACCAGGACCAGTGGCAGCGGAGAGGATTCGGGGGATGAGAAGGAAATCGACAACGCCACCCCAAGGGTAACAACGGCCCAGTTGGTGGTGGTGTCCAGACGGGTGCGCCATATGGTGCTGCGGTAGACCTCGCCCCTGTACAGGTGGGCAACGGCTCCGATTTCGGCTGTTGTCAGGGTTTTGCGGTCGGATTCAGGGTTCGGCTGTGCCGTGTCTTGGGTCGTCATGATCTTATCATGCCCACACAAGCCCACTAGGTCAAAATCATAGCAACCCGGCAGATGTGTCGCTTTTCCCCCTGAGGCGACGTAATTCACGGACAGGGCGGGGTGTGCTTCCTGTAACACGTTCATCAAATCTAGAACCATCAGCACCAGGGGATATTCTCATGGCAGAGGCAAACACCCGGCGCAGGGCACGAGGCGGTGGCGGAGCCGCACGTCGGGCCGAGCGCACAGCCGTCCGTATCGAAACCGCAAAATACATTGAGCGGAACATTCCGAATTTTGAGATCCTCAATGAAGAAGCGTTGGAGATCATCGAGTACAACGCGGAAACAGTGCTGGAAGAGATCGGCGTCAATTTTGTCGACAACCCCGCCGCGCTTGAGCGTTGGCGTGACGCGGGTGCCGACGTCGACGGTGAACGCGTCCGCATCCCGCGCGGTCTGGCCCGTGCGTTGATCAAAACCGCCCCAAGCCAGTTCACGCAACATGCGCGCAACCCTGAGAAATCTGTGGAAATCGGTGGTCGCAACCTGGTGCTGGCCCCGGTCTATGGCCCTCCGTTTGTGCGAGATGCCCAAGGTGGACGTCGCTATGCGACCATGGATGACTTCAATAAATTCGTGAAGCTGGCCTATATGTCCAAGTGGCTGCACCATTCGGGCGGTACCGTGTGCGAACCGACCGATATTCCGGTGAACAAACGCCACCTCGATATGCTGATGGCGCACATGACCCTGTCGGACAAACCCTTCATGGGTTCCGTGACAGACCCCAGCCGGGCGCAGGATTCGGTCGAGATGTGCGAGATTCTGTTCGGCAAGGAATTCGTTCAGAACAATACCGTGATGACCTCGCTGACCAACATCAACTCGCCAATGACCTTCGACGATGTGATGATGGGCGCGTTGGAAGTCTACGCGAAGAACAATCAGGCTTGCATCGTCTCGCCCTTCATCGTCGGTGGTGCGATGGCACCGGTGTCGGTTGCAGGAACACTGACGCAGGTTCTGGCCGAGGTTCTGGCGGGCATCGCCTATAGCCAGATCATCCGTCCGGGTGCACCCGTGATCTTTGGTGCGTTTGTGACTTCGATCGACATGAACTCGGGCGCACCCACGTTCGGCACGCCCGAGGCCGCGCACATTACGTATGGCGCGGGGCAGCTGGCACGTCGCCTGAATCTGCCCTACCGGTCTGCGGGGTCATTTTGTGGGTCGAAACTGCCCGACGCGCAGGCCGCGTATGAAACAGCGAATTCGCTGAACATGGGGCTGATGGCAGGTGTGAACTTCATGTTGCATTCCTGCGGCTGGCTCGAAGGTGGTCTGGTTGCAGACTTCGAGAAGTTTGTCATGGATGCAGACCAGTTGGGCGTGTTGCACGGTCTGGCCAAAGGCGTCGCCTATGACGAGAATGCGCAGGCAATGGATGCGATCCGTGAGGTCGGTCCGGGCGGACACTATCTGGGATGCGCGCACACGCAGGCCAACTTCAAGGAAGCCTTCTGGAAAACGGATGTGCTGGATTACAAACCGTTCGAGACGTGGCAGGATGAAGGTTCGCGCGATACCCGCCAACTGGCCTCGGCCAGAGTCGAGCATCTGTTGGCAAACTACCAGCAGCCTCAGCTTGATCCTGCGATCAATGAAGCGCTCGAGGCCTATATTGCAGACAAGAAAGCCTCGATGCCCGACGCGTTCACCTGATCAGTTGAAAGGTGTGGCGCGGCTGGCTTGATACAGCTGCGCCTCACCCAGAATTGCGATCAAAAGATCAAGGTGCCGGACCAGAGAATAGGCGGTATCTTCTTCTTTTCTCAGAGAATTTAACTCACGTTCCATTTCCAGCAACCGAACCAGGGCTGGCCCAGACCCCGGTAATCTGCCGTATCCAAGGATGCGTTGCAGATGCCGTTCACGACTGTAGTCCTGCGCCCCGAATTTCGCCGCGCGCGCCAACAGACGGGGGCGGCGCAGGGTCGTGATCATGGTCATCAGGTCTTGCATTGCGAGTGTCCCTTGTTCGAGTGATTGACGCCGTCTTTGTCACACAACCTAAACGGGTGTTGCGTCAAAAGGGATCGCTCCGAACGATGGTTTCACGAGTGTTTATCTTTTTGAATCAAATCTGGTTGCTGTGCTTTCGGGTTAACGAACGAGTAACGAAACCACCTCTAGTTAGATTTGGTTAACTTATTTTCCGGGGGCAAAAAGTGGCAGTCTGTTTTGTCGATGAGGGCAAATGAATATGGAAAACAACATGGCGTTCACCATTCCGGCGTGGGTACCTGAGGGGGCGCAAAGATACCTTGCTCATACCGAAACCGGACAATCGATCCGCGATATCGCACGATCCGCCGGGTGCCATGCGTCTACCATTCTCAGACAGATACGCCGGGTCGAGATGCGTCGGGATGATCCCTTGGTCGATGCCGCGCTACAATCCCTTGCCGAAACTCATTTTTCAGCGTCCGGGCGCGGGCAGGAATTTGATGCCCAGGATGCCGAAAAACAGCGTGAAACTCATTTTCAAAGCGAAGCTTTGCGGGTGCTGCGCCGTTTGTGCGAGACCGGGTCGGTATTGGCGGTCGCCGAGGACATGGACAAGGCCGTAGTGGTGCGAGACACGGGTGAAACTGGGGCGACCAGAACTGCCGTGGTAGATTGCAAGATCGCGCAGGCCCTTGCTTTGCAGGACTGGATTACCTGCGACAATCCGGGGCGCATTTCACGCTATCGGATTTCCACGTCCGGCCGCGCGGCCCTGAACCGTCTGGTTGCCGAAATTGAAAACAAGGCCCGCTCCCGCAATGAACTTGGTATGGCCGAGGCACAGGCGTCTTTTCAGCCACAGTCACAGACGATGCCGAATGAACGCGCCCGACGCATTCGCTATTGCGCTGCAGAAAGCCCTTTGGTCGCTCTGGCTCGCAGACGAGACCGCGATGGCAAACCGTTTTTGGACGAAACCCTCGTCAGTGCAGGAGAACGCCTGCGTGAGGATTTCGAATTGGCCCAGATTGGCCCTCAGGTCGCCCAAAACTGGGACCGTTTTCTAACCGGCGGCGGGCGCGGCAGTTTCGACAGCGAATCCCACGGCGGTCGAGGAGCGTCGAATGCAAAGGACCGCGTGGCGCGTGCCCTGTCAGACCTTGGCCCCGGCTTGAGCGATGTTGCGTTGCGATGCTGTTGCTATCTTGAGGGGTTGGAGCTGGCCGAAAAGCGCATGGGGTGGTCTGCCCGGTCAGGAAAGATCGTTCTGCGCATCGCCTTGCAACGGCTCAAACGTCATTACGAGGATCAGGCTGAACGTGACCGCATGATCGGGTAGGGTGCATAAGGTTCTCTTGCGGTTTCGGCCTCTGGTGATAATCAGGGGCTATGAATTTCACACTTCGTCAGCTGCAGTATTTTCAGGCCGTGGCCGAGCATCGAAACTTCGGGCGGGCGGCACAAACATGCAATGTCTCTCAGCCGGCCTTGTCGGTTCAGATCAAGGCCCTTGAGGAAACGCTTGGCGGCGTCCTGTTCGAGCGTCAGGCGCGGGATATCCTGCTGACGCCGCTGGGCCGCGATGTTCTGGACCATGCGCGTCAGGTTCTGGGCGCCGCTGTGCGGTTGGATCAGTTTGCGCGCGATCACTCGGGCGGGCATCGGTCTTTGTCGATCGGCATCATCCCGACCATCGCGCCGTATCTGCTGCCCGGCGTTTTGGGTGGGCTGCGCGCGGCGGATGTCTCATTGCGGGTGCAAATACGCGAGGCGCGGACCGAGCGCTTACTATCCCTTCTGCGAGAGGGCGAGATCGACGCCGCCGTTCTGGCGTTGCCGACCGGACGCGCCGAGTTTCGGGAGACACCACTTTTTCAGGATCATTTTCTACTGGCGGGGAGTGCTGCGCGGTTGGACCGCGTTACCACCAGCCCCGAAATGCTGCGGCCTCTGGATTTGCAATCGGCGCAGTTGATGCTGTTGGAAGACGGTCATTGCTTGACGGATCAAGCGCTTGAGGTCTGTGGCCATGATCGGAGCAGCGGGCAGATCAACATGGGCGCATCGTCCTTGGCCACATTGTCACGTCTGGTTGCCGAGGGGTTCGGGCTGACGTTGATGCCTGAGCTGGCCGCCCGTTCGGAAACCGAAGCCGTTCCCGGGCTCAGGCTTTTGCGGTTTGGAGCACCGCAACCAGCGCGCACGGTGGGGCTGGTCCGGCGCGCCTCGACTGCCGATGAGGATTGGGCCGACCGGCTGGTGCAGGTTATCCGAGATGTAGGGGAAGAGATCGTTTCAGCCACACGGGTTTAAACAGGCCCGCCAATGGCGGGCCAGATATCGGCAGGTCTGTGCGGGGATCAGGCCAGCGCAGGCTCGGCAGCTTCTTCGAGATGCTTCATCAGCGTCTCTGGCGAGGACACGCCATACGGATCTTCCGGGCAGTTGTCCATCAAGCCGGGTTCTTCAAACCATGCTTCGACAACGCCGTCGTTGATGATGGCCGCATAGCGCCACGAGCGCATGCCAAAACCCAGATTGTCCTTGTCGACCAGCATTCCCATTTTTCGCGTGAACTCACCCGAGCCGTCCGGGATGACCTTGACGTTTTTCAGGCCCTGATCCTGTGCCCATTTGTTCATGACAAAGCTGTCATTGACGGACATACAGTAGATTTCGTCGATACCTTTGGCAGTGAAGGCGGAACAGCCTTCTTCGAAACCGGGCAGTTGGTAGGTGGAACAGGTCGGCGTGAAGGCACCGGGCAACGAAAACAGAATAACGCGCTTGCCAGCAAAATAATCGGCGGTTGTTTTGTCTTCCCAACGGAAGGGGTTGGGGCCTTCGACGGCGTCGTCCCGTACACGGGTGTGAAAGGTCACGTCGGGCAATTTTGCTCCGGTTTTCATGCGCTAGCTCCTGTGATTCAGATATGATCCAACCGTGACTTAAAACAGTTCTAAATTGCGTACAATCCAAGATTTGCTGCATGTGCAAATAATGTTATCACGCTTTTCATATTGATAATTATAGATTAAAATGTAGTTTAGGGCTAAACTATGCTGCCCTGCGGAAGCGCAACGCATAGCGGCTATGCGTCGCTGGTCTAACAACGTGGACTGCATTATGTTATGGGAACACAAAGTTGACCCAAAGTCAGGAAGGCTGCCCGTGCGAGATCTGAAAATTCCAGAACAGCGTCATCCGGAAAAGGCACATCGCCCGGACAATGCGCAGCCCAAAAAGCCCAAATGGATTAGGGTCAAGGCCCCGGGCGGCAAAGGCTATGCAGAGACCCACAAGATCATGCGTGAAAACAACCTGGTCACGGTTTGTGAAGAGGCCGGGTGCCCGAATGTCGGCGAATGCTGGAGTCAGGGTCACGCCACCATGATGATCATGGGTGAGATTTGCACCCGTGGCTGCACTTTTTGCAATATTGCGACCGGACGTCCCGACGCGTTGGACGTGTTCGAGCCGGGCCGCGTCGCCCATGCGGTCGAAAAGCTGGGATTGAATCACGTGGTGATTACCTCGGTGGACCGGGATGATCTCAAGGATGGCGGTGCAGATCACTTTGCGCAGACCATCCGAGCGGTTCGTCATCGGTCGCCCAAGACAACCATTGAAATCCTGACGCCCGACTTCCTGAAATGCGCGCCCGAGGTGCTGGAGACCGTGGTCGAGGCAAAACCGGACGTGTTCAACCACAACCTTGAAACCGTGCCGGGCCTGTATCCCGAAGTCCGTCCCGGTGCGCGGTATTTCCATTCGTTGCGTCTGTTGCAAAGGGTCAAAGACCTGGATCCGTCCATCTTCACCAAATCCGGTATCATGGTCGGTCTGGGAGAAGACAAACAGCAGGTCGCTCAGGTGATGGATGACATGCGCGCGGCGGATATAGATTTCCTGACCATCGGGCAGTATCTGCAACCCACGCCCAAGCACCATGCGGTCGACCGGTTCGTGACGCCTGAAGAATTCAAGTCCTACGAAAAAGCCGCCTATGGCAAAGGGTTCCTGATGGTGTCAGCAACGCCGTTGACACGCTCATCCTACCACGCCGGCGATGATTTTGCCCGTTTGCGTGTTGCCCGGCAAGAGAAGCTGGGTCAGGCGTGACGCCCGATCACGTGGCGCATCTGACGCGGCTGCGCCATGTGTTGCATCAACATCCTGAACTGTCCGGACAGGAACAGAATACCGCCATGCGCATGGCCGAAGAGTTGCGCCGCGCCGGTGCGGATACCGTTCTGACAGGTCTGGGCGGGCACGGTGTTGCCGCCATCTTTGACAGTGGCCAAACCGGGCCCTGCGTAGCCATTCGATGCGAGTTGGATGGGTTGCCGATACAGGAATTATCGGATTTGCCACATGCCTCACAGTGTCCCGGAAAAGGGCATCTGTGCGGTCACGACGGCCATATGTCGATGGTTCTGGGTGTGGCGCTGGCGTTGCAAAAGAACCGCCCCCGGCGGGGGCGCGTTGTTTTGATCTTCCAGCCTGCTGAGGAGACCGGGCAGGGCGCAAAAGCCTTTCGTTCCGATCCTCAATATACTGAAATAAAACCTGATTTCGTCTTTGCCCTGCACAATCTGCCGGGATTGCAGCTTGGTGCGGTCGAATTGTGCCAAGGTCCGGCCAATTGTGCGTCGCGCGGTATGCGGATTGGCCTGACGGGCAAAACTTCGCATGCGTCGGCGCCTCAGGACGGGGTGTCTCCGGCACGCGCCCTGTCAGCCTTGATCCCGGCGCTGACGGGGCTTGGCGCTGGCGGTGCGCTGGATGCAGACTATGCGCTGACGACGATCACCCATGCCCGTTTGGGAGAGCAGACCTTTGGCGTCGCCCCCGGACAAGCCGAGCTTTGGGTGACCTTGCGCACGGTGTCAGGCGAGCGGATGACCAAATTGGTTACAGAGGCCGAAGCAATGGTGCGGCAGGTTGCACAAACCGAAGGGCTAGGCACCGACATTACATATGAAGATGTTTTCGAAGCCTGCACCAATGACGCGGACGCCGTGGATATCCTGACCACCGCCTGCGCCGAACAGTCTGTACCGTGCCAGCTCAGCCCGGAACCGCAGCGTTTTTCCGAGGATTTTGGACAATTCGGCCAGGGCGCAAAGACGGCCATGTTCTGGCTAGGGGCCGGGCAGCACCATCCCCAATTGCATAACCCCGACTACGATTTTCCCGATGCGCTGATCCCGATCGGGACGGGCATTTTTCTGAGTGCCATCCGTCGGGTGCTGGGCTGAGCCACCCGGTCACGCGTCCTTGGTAAACCGAACCTTGCCAATAAAGGGCAGATTTCGATTGCGCTGCGCGAAATCGATTCCGTAGCCGACGACAAATTCATCCGGGATTTCAAAACCGATCCAGTCCGAGCGAAAGTCAACTTCGCGACGGCTTGGTTTGTCCAGCAAAGCGATGGATTTCAACCGCTTCGGTTTGCGGCTTTGCAACAGTTTGGTGACATGGTTCAGCGTATGGCCTGTATCGACGATATCCTCGACCACCAGGACGTCGCGCCCTTCGATGGCCCCGCGCAAGTCTTTGAGAATGCGGACTTCCCGGCTGCTTTCCATCGAATCGCCATAGGAAGACGCCTCAAGGAAATCAACTTCGATGGGCAGGTCCAATTCGCGCACCAGATCGGCGATGAATACGAAACTTCCCCGCAACAGGCCAACAACAACCAGCTTGTCGGTGTTGTCGAATTCCTCGGAAATTTCGCGGCACAGTTCTTCTATTCGGGCTGCAATTGCCTTGGCCGAGATCATCTCATCTATCACATAAGCGCGGTCAGTCATCACAGCCCCCTTGATCTTTGGCGCGCAACATACGACATGACGCGCCATTGTCACCTTTAAATGCCTGAATGCCATGCCCATCCACTCGGAAACTCGTCACCTGCCATACACCGCCCAGCAGATGTATGATCTGGTCGCGGATGTTGCGAAATACCCGCAGTTTCTGCCGTGGTGCGCAGCGGCCCGTATTCGCCGGACTTATATGGTCGGAGAGGCCGAAGTGATGGAGGCCGACTTGGTGATCTCGTTCAAAGTGTTCCGTGAACGGTTCGGCAGTCGCGTGACCCTGTTTGCGGATCAAAAGAAGATCGACACCGAGTATCTGGACGGCCCGTTCAAATACATGAGGTCCGACTGGCAGTTCAAGGACGCGCCGGACGGGGGATGCACGGTGTCGTTCCATGTGGATTTCGAATTCAAGAACGCCATCTTGCAAGGGATCATCGGCGTTGTCTTCAACGAGGCGATGCAACGCATTGTGCGCGCCTTCGAGGCCCGCGCTGTCGAGCTGTACAGCTAAGGCTTTACCATCGATTGGCGCACGCTAGACTGCGCTGCATGTCAGACTTCACCTCATCCCTGGCGGCCTTCGCGGCTGGCCCGATCTCAACCACTGCGCAGGCGCGGATCGTCACGTCGCTGTCTGCGCTGGACTGGCTCGCTGTGGGCCGGGCCGGTATCGCAGAGCCCGTGTCCGTTGCCCTCCGCGAAATGGTGCTGGAAGAGGGTGGAACAGCGCAGGCGCATCTTTTCGGAGGCGGGGTCGCGCCTTTGCGCGCGGTGGCTCTGGTCAACGGTACTGTCTCTCACGCGCTGGACTATGACGACACTCACTTTGCGCATATCGGCCACCCGTCGGTTGCCATCCTGCCTGCCGCGTTGGCGGTGTCGGAATGGGATGACCGCATTCTCGTCGATTTCCTCGAAGCCGCTCTGATCGGGATGGAGGTTTCGATCCGTATCGGGCTGTGGTTGGGGCGTGGGCATTACCAGGCCGGGTTTCATCAAACGGCAACCGCCGGAGCTTTTGGGGCTGCGGCTGCGGTTGGGCGGGTTCTCGGGTTTGACGCGGATCAGATGCGCAAAGTGCTGGGGCTGACCGCGACACGGGCGGCCGGACTAAAAGTGCAGTTCGGCACGATGGGCAAACCCTATAACGCGGGTCTGGCATCGGCGACCGGGGCAGAGGCCGCCCTGTTGGTCAAACGCGGATTTGAACCCAACGCCAATGCGCTTGACGGTCCCTCGGGTTTTGGTGCGACCCATCATGGGACGGCGGATGTCGCTGCGGCCCTGGACGGTTTGGGGGACGAATGGCTCTTCGAATCTGTCAGCCACAAGTTCCATGCGTGTTGCCACGGGTTGCACGCCGCGCTCGAGGCCGCGCGTCATCTGGATATTGCCGAACCCGAAGTGGCCGAGATCAAGGTCAAGACCCACCCACGTTGGATGAGCGTGTGCAACCAGATGTCTCCGACAACGGGGCTGGGGGCGAAGTTTTCCTATCGTACCGTGATTGCGATGCAGGCATTGGGCTATGACACCGCATTGCCCGGCAGCTTTTCGGAAAAGGTCTGTGCCGACCCACGTATCAAGTCGCTGCAGGATCGCATTGCGGTCGAGGCAGACGAGACCCTGTCCGAGACACAGGCCCATCTGGCCCTGCTGCGGCGCGACGGGGTGCGTCGTGAGGCGACATATGATCTGATGGCCCCCATGTCTCTGCCGGATCGGGAAGATCGGGTGCGCGCCAAGGCTTCCAAGCTGATTGGCGGCGATGAAGCGGACGCGATCTGGTCGATGCTGCGCACCGGTGGTCGCGCCCGGGATCTGGCTGCGAAACTCGCGGGTTAGACAACGCGCCAATGCAATGGGAATCCGGGGTCGAAGACAGTGACCGGACCGTCTCCGGTTTCGATCTTGTCGGGGTAGTCGACGGGCTCGCCCTTGCTAAGGGTGATGGTGCCTTCATTCACCGGCAAGCGATAGAAAGCAGGCCCGTTCAGCGACACAAACCCTTCCAGTTTGTCTATGGCGTCTTCGTGGTCGAACATTTCGGCCACCAGAGACATGGTGTTGGTTGCCGTAAAGCACCCCGCGCAGCCACAGGCCATTTCCTTGTTGTCATCCGTGTGCGGCGCGCTGTCGGTGCCCAGGAAATAGCGCGGATCGCCCGAGGTCGCGGCTTTGAGCAGTTCCAACCGGTGCTCTTCGCGTTTGGCGACGGGCAGGCAGTAATAGTGCGGTTTGATCCCGCCGACCAGAATGTGGTTGCGGTTGATGATCAGGTGATGCGCCGTGATCGTTGCACCCAGATCGGTTTCGTTGGCTTTGACATACTCAACGCCGTCGCGGGTCGTGATGTGTTCCATCACCACGCGCAGGCCCGGCGTCGCCTTGCGGATCGGGTCCAGAACGCGGTCGATGAACACGGCCTCGCGGTCGAAGATATCGATCTCGGCCTCGGTGACCTCGCCATGTACGCACAGGGGCAGACCGATCTCGGCCATCTTCTCGAGCACCGGGCGCACCTTGTCGAAATTCCGTACACCCGATTGAGAATTGGTCGTTGCGCCCGCAGGGTAAAGTTTGACCGCCTTGACCAGCCCGCTTGCATGCGCCGAGGCGAGGTCTTCGGGATCCGTATCCTCGGTCAGGTACAGTGTCATCAGCGGTTCGAATGACATCCCCTCGGGCAGGGCAGCCATGATCCGATCGCGATAGGCGGCGGCCTGTACGCCGGTGACAACCGGGGGCACGAGATTGGGCATTATGATCGCACGGCCAAAATGGCGCGCGGTTTCGGGCAGGACGGCCTGCAACATGGCGCCATCGCGCAGATGCAGGTGCCAGTCGTCGGGGCGGCGGATCGTGATGCTATCGGTCATGCTGCCCCGCTAGCACAGAGCCCGCCGCCGGAAAAGCCCTTGTCAACACGTCCGAATGCCGTAGGTCACATTGGGGTCATGGCCTTGACGCACAGGCGTCGCCATGACCTTTTGTTGCGAGGGAGAGAATTGCACATGACACAGCCAGATTCCATCGATGCCGTTCAGACAATGCTGGGCGCACAGGGCTATGTCTGTGGTCGGGCGCTTGCTACGGTTGTGTTCTTGTCACTGAAACTGGGCCGTCCCTTGTTTCTGGAAGGTGAGGCCGGGGTCGGCAAGACCGAGATTGCCAAGGCGCTGGCAGCCGGTTTGGGACGTCGTCTGATCCGTCTGCAATGCTATGAAGGACTGGATGCGTCATCAGCCGTCTACGAATGGAATTTCCCGGCACAGATGGTCGCCATCCGCACCGCCGAGGCCTCGGGTGGCGCGGATCGCACCGCCTTGCAGACCGAGCTGTTTTCGGACGACTACCTGATCGAACGCCCTTTGCTGCAGGCCATGCGACCGGATGAGAATGGCGCGCCAGTGCTTCTGATCGACGAGCTGGACCGCACGGATGAGCCGTTCGAGGCATTCCTTCTGGAAGCGCTCAGCGATTTTCAGGTCACCATCCCCGAGCTTGGCACCGTTGAGGCCCCCGAGCCGCCAATTGTCATTGTCACCTCAAATCGGACACGCGAAGTCCATGACGCCCTGAAGCGTCGATGCCTGTACCATTGGGTCGACTATCCCGATTTCAAGCGCGAGATCGAAATTCTGCACGCCCGTGCCCCCGAGGCCGCTGAGGCGCTCAGCCGCGAGGTCGTTGCCTTTGTTCAGCGCCTGCGCACCGAAGACCTGTTCAAGAAACCGGGCGTGGCCGAAACGATCGATTGGGCCAAATGCCTGCTGGCGCTGGATGTCATCAACCTCAGCCCCGAAGTCATCGGAGACACCCTTGGCGCGATCCTGAAATATCAGGACGACATTCAGAAGCTGCAAGGCTCGGAAGCAAAGCGTATTCTGGATGAGGCAAAAGCCGATCTGGAACCCGCCTGATGCCGGTTCTTGTGACACATATGGCGGGGGCATTGGGTCACGACACCCGCAACCTGTAATGGCTGAACAACTCCCGCTTGATATCCCGGACGACCCCAAACTGGCGCAGAACATCACCCATTTTGCGCGCGCCTTGCGCAAGGCTGGGCTGCCGATCGGGACGGGTCGGGTGGTGGACGCGATACGGGCTGTACAGGCCGCAGGATTCACGCAGAAACAGGATTTCTACTGGACGTTGCATGCGTGTTTCGTGAACCGGCCCGAACATCGCACCGTCTTTTCGCAGGTCTTCCGCCTCTATTGGCGCGACCCGCGCTATATTGAGCATATGATGTCCATGATGCTGCCCGCCATTCGGGGCGTTCAGGAGGAACGCAAAGCCGACGCAGCAGAAAAGCGCGCAGCCGAGGCGTTGCTGGATGGGGTTGAGCGGGACGGGCCTGAAACCCCGCCGGACGAAGGCGAGACCGAACTCGATATCGATGCCTCGCAAACCGCATCCTCCGAGGAGCGGTTGCGCAGCCTTGATTTTGAGCAGATGAGCACGGCCGAAATCGCGCAGGCCAAACGGGTTCTGTCGCGCCTCAGCCTGCCCGTGAAACCGATTGAAAGCCGACGCACGCAGGCCAGCGCACTGGGTCATCGCATCGACCGCGCCAGAACCCTGCGCGCAGCCATGCGGCAAGGGGGCGAGCTGCGAGACATTGCGCGGCAAAAGCCCAGACCGCGGTGGCCCAACCTTGTGGTGCTTTGTGATATCTCCGGCTCGATGAGCCAATACAGTCGCCTTATCCTGCATTTCCTGCACACCGTCTCAAACGCCAAGGGGGCCGGGTGGGCCAAGGTCCATGCGTTCACCTTTGGCACCCGGCTGACAAACATCACCCGTCACCTGCATCAGCGCGATGTGGATGCCGCACTGGCCGCTGCCGGGGCCGAGGCGCAGGATTGGGAAGGCGGCACACGGATCGGAGAATGTCTGCACGCGTTCAACCGGGATTGGTCGCGCCGCGTGATGGGGCAGGGTGCCGTTGTCCTGCTGATCTCGGACGGCCTTGACCGCGGCGACCCGGAGGCTTTGGCGAAAGAAACTGAACGTCTGCACCTGTCAGCGCGCCGGCTGATCTGGCTGAATCCGTTGCTGCGTTGGGATGGTTTCGCGCCCAGGGCGCAGGGCGTTGCCGCCATGCTGCCGCATGTGGACAGTTTCCGCGCCGGTCATTCGATTGCGTCGCTCGAGGATCTGGCAACCGTCATTTCGGAACCCGGCGACAGGGGTGAAAAAGCGCGGCTGTTGACCGCGCTTTCAAAGTGACGCTCAGCTCAACTGTTCCTCGTTGCACTTGCGCGCCATCTCCATGGCTTTGAAGGTGCCGGTCAGATCGACGGTAAAGGCAAATTCCTTCTCGGGGAACACGACCATGACTTTCTTCTTGGCCAGATCGTCCGCGAATTGCGGATCGTCAGACAGCACGTAGCCGCCGGAATAGCCCTTGGTGATATTGCCCTTCATGCCCGTGGCTTCGCCCACATAGATGTTGTCACCCAGAAGGATCGCCACGGCTTCTTTCTCGCCACGCTTGATATTGGTTTCCGCTTTGGTGAAGACGCCGACATAACCAACGCCGCGATCCTCTGTCAGACCCATTTGAACAACGTTTTCTGCATCATCAACGGCTTCGATCAGGCAGGACTTTTTTTCATTGTCGATGAAAACCTTCCAGCCTTCGACCTCACCATACCGTACAAATGTGTCAGCCCATGCGGCGGTCGAGGCCATGAGGCCAATCGCCGTTCCCAGTGCAAGAATGCGTTTCAACTCTTCGTCTCCATTGAATAAATGTAATGAGAGCGTGTGATCCGATATCAGACGCAGCTACAGGCTAGGACGCGCGCAGGTTGCAATCAATCCTTTGCGTTTGTGAATGTGAAATAGGTCCATTGCCGCCGTCATATTTGGTTTTGACAGTTCTATAATACGTTTGCTCCGCTTTTCATTGGCTCAGCGGAGCATATGTTGAACCTGATAGCGCCAGGGAGGATTCGATGGAGCGATTCGACAACAGTCCGGAAACAGCGTTGGCCTGGCATCGCAGCGGGCGCGGCGCTGCGTTGGCGACTGTGGTCGATACCTGGGGCAGCGCGCCGCGGCGAGTTGGATCGCAACTGGTCATTGGCGGTGACGGCCGCATCGAAGGATCGGTCTCGGGTGGCTGCGTCGAAGGGGCTGTGATCGTCGAAGCGCTGGAAGCCATCGAAGAGGGCGAGGCGCGCCTGCTGGAATTCGGCGTCAGCGATGAAGATGCGTTTGCGGTTGGTCTCGCCTGTGGCGGCACGATCCGGGTTCTGGTCGAGCCTGTTGGCAAGGTACTTTCCGAACCGATGCTGGCCGAACTGGTTGCGGCCCGCGCCCGACGCGAACCGCTGGCCTATGAGGTCAATATCGAAAGCGGACATCGGGCGTTGCGGCGCAATGCCTATGCAGACCGGTTGCGCATGGATCGCTCGGGGTTTGAACAGGACGGCCAGACTTTTGTTGCCGTTCACAACCCGCCATTGCGACTGATCATCGTTGGCGCGGTTCATATTGCACAAGCCTTGGTTCCAATGGCCCGGATCGCAGGCTATGACCCGGCGATCATCGATCCGCGCGAGGCCTTCGCCTCGGACATCCGGTTTCCGGGCGAGACATTGCTTACCGATTGGCCGGACGAGGCGGTGAACAAGTTGGGTCTGGATCAGCGGACGGCGGTGGTTCTTCTGACGCATGATCCGAAACTGGATGACCCGGCGCTGGAGGCCGCCTTGCGCGCAAATGTGTTCTACATCGGGGCCCTCGGGTCTACCCGCACGCATGCCAAACGTGTGGACCGGATGAAAGCCGCGGGTTTTTCAGAGGCGCAGATCGGCAAGATCCATGGGCCGATTGGGTTGGATATCGGGGCCGCCGACCCTTCGGAAATTGCGGTTGCGGTCCTTGCCCAGATGACCGCCGTGTTGCGGGGCAAAGCATGAAGTTTGGCCCGGTGCCTGTGGCAGAGGCCGTCGGGGCGATCCTTGCCCATTCGGTCATGGCCAATGGAAAAAAGCTGCGCAAGGGCGTGGTGTTGTCTGACGCGCATGTGGCGCAATTGTCAATGTCCGGTCTGACCGAGGTCACGGTTGCAAAGTTGGAATCCGGCGATTGCCACGAAGACGAGGCCGCGGGTTTTCTTGCTGCAGCTCTGGTTCCAGACCCTTCGGGCGCACATCTGCGCGTGACCGAACCGTTCACCGGGCGCGTGAACCTTCTCGCGCAGGGGCCGGGTGTGGTGCAGCTTGATGTGGCCGCTTTGGAGCAGTTCAACCAGGTGAATCCGATGATCACGGTCGCGACTGTTCCCCAGCACCAGCAAATGGGCGCGGGCGGCATGGTAGCTACGATCAAGGTCATTTCCTATGCGGTTCCCGGGATCGATGTCGAACGGGCGGCCAATGTCGCGCAATCCGCCATCCATCTCGTGCCTCCGGCGCATAAAACAGCCGGGCTGATTGTGACCGATATTCCCGGCGGCCCGCCCAACGAAAAGGGGATTGCGGCGATACGTGGCCGGGTTGAGGCCTTGGGGATGGACCTGTGCGATGTTCAGATCGTTCCGCATTCTGCTGATAGGCTCGCCGCGGCGATTGCAGGGGCACGCGGCGAGGTGCTGATGATCCTGACCGCGTCGGCCACGTCGGATGCCGAGGATGTGGCGCCTTCAGCTGTCCGTGTCGCGGGGGGTGCGGTAACCCGCTTTGGGATGCCGGTGGACCCGGGAAACCTGCTGTTTCTGGGGGCTTTGGGACATCGACCCGTGATCGGGCTGCCGGGGTGCGCGCGATCCCCGGCCTTGAACGGGGCGGACTGGGTCTTGTCTCGTGTGGCGTGTGGCGTCGAAACCAACAGTGCCGATATTGCGGCCATGGGGGTTGGGGGCTTGCTCAAGGAAATCCCGACACGTCCGCAACCTCGGGCAAAACGCAAGTCATGACGCATCGGTCTTTTTGACTGCTTTCCAAAACGAATTAGATTGTGTTCGTTTAGCGACCTCGGCTTTTGCGAATGCGACAAGATTTTTGTTCTCAAACGAAAATTCCCGTGTTTAACTCGGTCGCAAGGGAGACAATCAAAACTGGGAGGAATTCATGACACAGGTCTCAATGACCGTGAACGGTAAGTCCGTGAGCGGTAACGTGGAAGGTCGGACTCTGTTGTCCAGCTTTCTGCGGGATCACCTGTCGCTGACCGGCACCCATGTAGGCTGTGATACCGCGCAATGCGGCGCCTGTGTGATTCATGTAAATGGCGAAGCGGTCAAATCCTGCAACATGCTGGCGCTTGAGGCTGAAGGGGCGGATGTGGCCACCATCGAAGGGCAGGCCAACCCGGATGGGTCGCTGAATGTCATCCAGCAGGCGTTTCAGGATCACCACGGGCTGCAATGCGGCTTTTGCACGCCAGGCATGGTGATGAGCGCGGCGGCGCTGTTGAAGGAAAACCCACGCCCGACCGAGGGTGAAATCCGTAAGTATCTGGAAGGCAATCTGTGCCGCTGCACCGGCTACCACAATATCGTCAAGGCGATCATGGCCGCTTCGGGCCAGGACGTTTCCAGCATCGCCGCCGAGTAACGCGGCCACCGAGAATTTTCGTCGAGAATTCTTTTTCAGCGAGGAGAACAAGCAATGCCCAAAGACAGTGGCATCGGAGCCAGTTCCAAGCGGCGCGAGGACGTGCGCTTTCTGACCGGAGCAGGTAATTACACCGACGACATCAACGTGCATGGCCAGGCCTATGTGCATTTTCTGCGGTCCGACATCGCCCATGGCCGTCTCAAATCCGTCGACATTTCGGCGGCTGAGGCGATGCCCGGCGTGGTCAAGGTGTTCATAGGCAAGGATTTCGAAGGCGTGGGCGGAATGCCCTGTGGCTGGGAAGTGACCGACAAACACGGCGCGCCCATGCAGGAACCGCCGCACCCCATTTTGGCCCAAGGCAAAGTGCGCCATGTGGGCGACCCGATTGCTGCTGTGGTGGCCGACAGCCTGGAACAGGCGCGCGACGCGGCTGAGGCAATCGACGTTGACATTGAAGAGCTTCCAGCCGTCATGGACATGAAAGCCGCCGCACAAGATGGCGCGACGCTGGTGCATGACGATCTGAAAAACAACATCTGCTATGATTGGCAGTTGGGCGAGGCCGATGACGCCAAGGTCAATGAGGTCTTTGCCAATGCGGCTCATGTCACCACGCTGGATCTGGTGAACAACCGACTGGTTGCCAACCCGATGGAACCGCGCGTGGCGGTGGGCGAATATAGCCGTGGAACGGAAGAATACACGCTTTATACTACGTCGCAGAACCCACATGTGATCCGTCTGCTGATGTGCGCTTTTGTGCTGGGTCTGCCCGAACACAAGGTGCGTGTTGTGGCGCCGGATGTGGGCGGTGGCTTTGGCACCAAGATTTTCCACTATGCGGAAGAGGCGTTCTGCACCTTTGCCGCCAAGGCCTGCAACCGGCCTGTGAAGTGGACTTCCAGCCGGTCCGAGGCGTTCATGTCGGACGCCCATGGTCGGGATCATGTCAGCAAAATCGAACTGGCACTGGATGCAGACAACAACTTCATCGGCCTGCGCACCAATACCTACGCGAACCTTGGAGCGTATCTGTCGACCTTCTCCAGTTCGGTTCCGACCTGGCTGCATGGGACGTTGATGGCGGGCAATTACAAGACGCCGGTCATTCAGGTGAACGTCAAGGCGATGTTCACCAATACGGTGCCGGTGGATGCCTATCGCGGCGCGGGCCGGCCCGAGGCGACGTTCCAGTTGGAACGCGTGGTGGACAAGGCCGCGCGCGAGTTGGGGGTCGATCCGATTGCCCTGCGCCGTCAGAACTTCATCACCCAGTTCCCCTATGACACGCCGGTGGCGCTGACCTATGACACCGGGGATTACAACGGGACCATGGACAAGCTTGAGGCCGCCGCCGATCTGGCAGGCTTTGCCGCGCGCCGTGCGGCAAGCGAGGCCAAGGGCAAGCTGCGGGGCCTGGGCATCAACTGCTATATCGAGGCGTGTGGCATTGCGCCCTCGAACATCGTTGGCATGCTGGGGGCCCGAGCGGGTCTTTATGATGCGGCGACCGTGCGGGTGAATGCCACCGGATCGATCAGCGTCATGGTGGGTGCGCACAGCCACGGGCAAGGGCATGAGACCGCCTTCCCGCAGGTTGTGGCAGACATGATTGGTATTGATGAGTCGATGGTCGAGATCGTGCATGGCGACACCTCGAAGATCCCGTTCGGCATGGGCACCTATGGCTCGCGTTCGCTGGCGGTCTGTGGCTCGGCCATGGTGAAGGCCACCGAGAAGGTGATCGACAAGGCCAAGAAGATCGCCGCTCACCTGCTGGAAGCCTCCGAGGCCGATATCGAGCTGAAGGACGGTCAGTTCAGCGTGGCAGGCACCGACAAATCGGTGGCCTGGGGCGATGTGACCCTGACCGCTTATGTGCCGCATAACTTCCCGCTGGAGGTTGAGCCGGGGCTGGAGGAGACCGCGTTCTACGATCCGGCCAATTTCACCTTTCCCGCCGGTGCCTATGCCTGCGAGGTCGAGGTTGATCCCGAGACCGGGCAGGTCAGCATCGAGAAATTCACGGCGGCGGATGACTTTGGCAATATCGTCAACCCGATGATCGTGGATGGTCAGGTGCATGGCGGCATCGGTCAGGGCATCGGGCAGGCCTTGTTGGAGAACTGTGCCTATGACGAGAATGGCCAGCTGCTAAGCGCGTCCTTCATGGACTACGCCATGCCGCGCGCCGATGACGTGCCTTTTTACGGGGTCGATCATTCCAGTCAGACACCCTGCACGCATAATCCGCTGGGTGTGAAAGGCTGTGGTGAAGCAGGCGCCATCGGCTCTCCGCCAGCGGTGGTCAATGCGGTGCTGGATGCGATGAACTCGGGCGGTAAGGCGGTGGATCACATCGACATGCCGGTGAGCCCGTCACGCGTCTGGGCCGCGATGAACAGCTGAGGGGTTGGGAAGCGAGGGGCCAGCCCCTCGCGCTCCCCGGGATATTTATAGCCAGATGAAGGGTGGATCCGCGCCTTTCGGAAAGGAAGACGAAATGTACAATTTCGAGTTTGAAAAGCCATCGACCATTGCCGACGCGGTGACCGCGTTGGGGACTGAGGATGCGCAGGCGTTGGGAGGGGGGCAGACTCTGATCCCGACGTTGAAGCAGCGGTTGGCTGCGCCGTCAAAACTGGTGTCGATGAGCGGGATTGCCGAAATGCAGGGTGTCTGTATCGAGGATGACGGTTCGGTTGCCATTGGCGGGGCGACACCTCACGTCGTGGTGGCGCGCGATGCGGCAGCCTCTTATCCGGGACTTGCGGCGCTGGCCGGGCAAATCGGAGACCCTGCTGTACGCAATCGCGGAACACTTGGTGGGTCCATTGCGAACAACGATCCGGCCGCCTGCTATCCGGCGGGTGTCTTGGGATCGGGCGCGACGGTTGTGACCAATACGCGCCAGATTGCAGCAGATGACTTTTTTCAGGGCATGTTCAGCACCGCTTTGGATGAGGGCGAGATTGTCACCTCGGTCCGTTTTCCGGTGCCACAGGCGGCGAGCTATCAGAAGTTCCTGCAACCGGCTTCGCGCTTTGCGCTGGTGGGCGTCTTCCTGGCCCGGTTTGCAGATGGCGTGCGTGTTGCCGTGACGGGGGCCAGCGAGGACGGCGTTTTCCGTTGGTCCGAGGCCGAGACCGCGCTGAACACTGAATTCCGCCCGGATGCGCTGATGGGGTTGAGAGTGAACCCGATGAACATGATCGGTGACCTTCACGGCAGCAAGGAGTATCGCGCCCATCTGGTTGGCGTCATGACCAAACGCGCCGTCGAAGCTTGCATGTGAGGCTGAAAAGGCTCTGAATAGTCCGGGCCTCTATCGTCCGGGCTTTTCAGGTGTTGCGTATTCTGGGTAGTTTGGGCGCTTGCCAATAGGCGCCTGTATCTTCACGGGCTTTTTCATAGGCCTCGACCCGGCGCATCGCGTCTTCACCGCCTTCTGCAAAGAGATGGCTGAGCAGGCATTCCAGCACCGCCATTGCTCCGGAAAAGCTGGAGAAATGGTGCATGGATCGTGTGCTGACCTGAAGGCTGATATCGGGCCGCAGTCCCGGTGCGATCACGTCGCTATCCGATATCAGGACAATCGGAACGCCACGGTCTGCTGCAAAACGCATGGTTCGGATCGTTTCCGATGAATAGGGGCGTACCGTCATGGCCAGCAGACAGTCCTGAGTGCCTGCGTCCAGCAAATCGTCCGTGGCCGATCCCATATGCCGCGGTACCAGTTGCAGACCGGGGTGGGCCATGCGACCGGCATAATGAAAGTAATAGGCCAGCGCATAGCTGGCGCGTGTCGCCGTGATAAAGCACCTCTGCGCCTTGAGAATAAGGTCTGTGGCCGCTTGAACTTTTGCCGAATCCATCAAACGCAGGGACCGGGTTACGACGTTCAGTTCATTGCGGGCAAAGTCCGCCTGGGCGGCATCAAAAGGCCCCTGAGACCGAAGCCGGGTCAACCAATCCTGTTGCAGGCGATCCTCGCCATCCGTAACCAAAGCCTGACGAAACGGGTTGCGGAAGGCGTCAAAACTATCGAAGCCCATCCTTTGGGCAAGGCGGACGAGAACATTTGAGCTGACGCCGATCTTGACGGCCGTTGTGCGGATCGGGTCAAGACCAAAGTCGCCGGGATGATCGATCACGTATTTCGCCGCTGCCTGAAGTTGTGGCGGCATCTGGTCAATGGTCTTCCGAAGGGTGCTGGTCAGTTGGCTGAGGGTCTCGGTCATATTAGGGAAGAAAACATATGTTTTCAAATTAGCCAATTGAAAACGCTCCCTGTGCGCGTAGATCGACGATCAGCAATGCGGAGCAGCCGATGGCCTACTCGGACAACAAACCATACATCATGGTCGCGCCAAATGGCGCGCGACGCGGGCACGCGGATCATCCGAACCTACCGGTCACCCTGGAAGAGACCGTGGCCACCGCGCGGGCGTGCCAAAAGGCCGGAGCAGATGGTCTGCATCTGCACGTCCGCGACGCGAACGGGCGGCACTCACTGGACGCGGGACGATACCTTGAGGCGATTGGTGAATTGCAAGAACAGGTGCCTGACCTGGATGTTCAGATCACGACCGAGGCAGCCGGTGTCTATGACGTGAGAGCTCAACTCGCCTGCCTGCGTCAGGTGCGGCCCACATGGGCGTCCGTTTCCGTGCGCGAGATAGCGCGTTCTCCCGGGTTGGCGGATCGTGTTTACGGGCTGTGTCACGAGCAAGGCACACAGGTGCAGCATATCCTGTACGATGCCGAGGACGCGGCATTGCTGAGCCAATGGCAGCGCGCGGGTGTCGTTCGGGAAGGGCAGGTGGATCGCCTTTTGGTTCTGGGTCGATACGCAACCGATCAGATATCGTCACCGGAAGATCTGGATCAGTTTCCGCGAGACGCTTCTGGGTGGATGGTGTGTGCATTTGGTCCGCAAGAACATGCCTGCCTATACGCGGCCGCGCGGCAAGGCGCTGATCTGCGGGTCGGGTTTGAAAACAGCATCATGAATTCAAAGCGTCAGACATGGCCCGACAATGCGGCATCCGTTGCGGCGCTGGTTTCTTTGATTGAAGGAGGTTTGCAATGAGCCACGTGTTTCCACGCCATACCAAGGCTGATTTGCCTGTCGCAACTAGGGGCGAGGGGTGCTATCTGATCGACCAAGACGGCAAGCGTTATTTGGATTGTGGTGATGCCGCTGTGTCCTGTTTGGGGCATTCGAACCCTGCGGTCATCAAGGCGGTCCAGCAACAGGTCGAACAGATCGCTTTTGCCCATAGTGGCTTCATGACCTCGGAACCGGCCGAGGCACTGGCGGAATTGCTGATCGACCACGCCCCGGGTGATCTGGACCGGGTGTATTTTGTTTCCGGCGGCTCTGAGGCGACCGAAGCCGCAATCAAGCTGGCGCGGCAGTACTTCCTTGAGGTCGGCCAGCCCGAGCGTCGCCATGTGATCGCGCGCAAGCAGAGCTATCACGGCAACACGCTGGGCGCATTGTCAGCAGGCGGCAACGCTTGGCGCCGGGCGCAGTTTGCACCCATGTTGATCGGGATGACCCACATCGCGGCTTGCTACGAATATGCCGAAAGGGCTGAGGACGAGAGCAGCTTTGACTATGGCCAGCGCATCGCCAATGAGCTTGAGACTGAAATCCTGCGCCTCGGTCCCGACACGGTTATGGCTTTTATGGCGGAACCTGTGGTGGGGGCGACCTTGGGTGCGGTTCCGGCAGTCGAGGGGTATTTCAGACGAATCCGGGAGATCTGTGATCAATACGGCGTGTTGTTGATACTGGATGAGGTCATGTGTGGGATGGGGCGTACTGGCCACCTGTTTGCCTGCGACCATGACGGTGTCAGCCCGGATATCCTGTGTATCGCCAAAGGGTTGGGGGCCGGATATCAGCCGATCGGTGCGATGCTGTGTACGTCGAAAATCTACGACGCCATACGGGATGGATCAGGGTTTTTCCAGCATGGCCATACATATATCGGCCACCCGGTCGCCACGGCTGCCGCTTTGGCAGTGGTGCGGGAGCTAACCACCAAAAATCTTCCAAAACGCGCCGCCGCGATGGGAAACAAGCTGGAAACCGAGTTGAACGCCGCATTTGGTCAGCATACTCATGTGGGTGATATCCGGGGCCGGGGCCTGTTTTGGGGGATGGAATTGGTGGCAAACAGAGCAACCAAAACCCCGTTTGATCCCTCGCTGGGCCTTGCCGGGAAAATCAAGAAAGCCGCCATGGCCGAAGGACTGATCTGCTATCCGATGTCGGGAACCCGCGACGGCAAGACCGGTGATCACATCCTGCTGGCTCCGCCCTTCATCATCGAGGACGCACAGATAGAAGAACTGGTCACAAAGCTATCGTCAGCGTTGAAGACTGCCCTTTGACAAGTGTGTGAGTGATCTTTCGGCTGGCGCGGGTTCGGTTAAGTTGCCAGAACAACAAAGACTGCGAGGCGCTTGAAATTGCTCAAAGATATCTGGTTCAGCTTTCGACAGTTACCGACCTGGGTGCAAATCTGGGTGTCAGTGGTTCTGGTGCCTGTAAACCTGGTGCCACTGGCGTTTCTGGATCAGCCCTATGGCGCAGTGATTGCAGCCTTGGCTGTGCTGGGTATGGCGCTGAACCTGCCGATCATGATTGCCGCGCGTGGCATGTCACGGGCCATGGCCATTCCACATCTTCTGTGCTGGACGCCAATGGTTTTGATCGTTGTCTATGTCCTGAACACCCACACGGACCTTGTGCCGATCTACGCGCAATTCCTGTTGGTGTTGCTGGTGGTGGACCTGATTTCGTTGGGATTTGATTTGCGAGACGCGATTTTGTGGACCAAAGGCGGCAAAGCGCAGTAGAGGCTGCGCAGAAAAAAAGCCCCCTTGGTATCAAGGGGGCGTTCGCAATCGGGTTTATTTCTGCGGCAGCGGGCCGATCATCATGATCATCTGACGGCCTTCCATCTTCGGCATGTTTTCGACCTTGCCGATTTCCTTGATGTCCTCGGCCACACGTTCCAGCAACTCACGGCCCAGATTCTGGTGCGCCATTTCACGGCCCCGGAATCGCAAGGTCACTTTCACCTTGTCGCCATTCTCAAGGAACTTGAACACGTTGCGCATTTTGACATCATAGTCATGGGTGTCGGTGTTGGGCCGGAACTTGACCTCTTTGACCTCGATGACTTTTTGCTTTTTACGCGCTTCGGCTTCGCGTTTCTGCGTTTCGTATTTGAACTTGCCAAAGTCCATAATCTTGCAGACCGGAGGGTTTGCATTTGGTGAAATCTCGACCAGATCCAGACCGGCTTCGTCCGCAAGTTGCATGGCTTTGGCGGGATGAACCACCCCGACATTTTCACCTTCGGCGCCAATCAGGCGAATTTCGGGGGCACGGATCTTATCATTGACGCGCGGGCCAGTATCTCTCTGGGGCGGCGCGTTGTGAGGTCTGCGGGCTATGGGTTCATTCCTTTGATGATTGCAGAATTTCGAGCCCGGAATTTAGACCGGTGCGCACAGCGTTTCAAGCAGCATAGTTGCTCAAAGGTCGGAAATTCCCGTGATTTAGCGCGGGAAACTGCTGGCCGGGGCAGGAAAGACCCGACCAGAGTTGTCGATCAGCCAACAAAAGCCTTTTCGATGACGAATTCCTTGGGTTCCGAGTTTGCGCCTTCGCGCAGGCCGAACTCTTCCAGAATTTCCTTGATGTCCAGGTTGAACGCCAAAGAACCGCAGACCATCGCGCGGTCTGTTTCGGGCTTGATACCGCCGTCGATCCCCAGATCCGCAAACACGGTGCCGTCTTTCAGCAGGTTTGTGATGCGGCCCATCTTGGGGCTCTCTTCCCGGGTCGTGGTCGGGTAATAACGGATCTTGTCGGCAAACCCCTCGCCGATCAGTTCAGCCAACAATTCGTCCTGACGGACGCTCTCGATCAACTGGCGGCCATATTCCAGCTCAGCCACTTCGCGGCAGGTATGGGTGATGATGACCTCGTCATAATCCTCGTAGGTCTGCGGTTCGCGCAGCAGCGACGCAAACGGGGCGAAGCCAGTGCCGGTGGCAAAGAACCACAGGCGCTTGCCGGGCAGCAGGGCGTCATGAACCAGCGTGCCGACGGGTTTGGGGCGCAGGATGATCTGGTCGCCCGGTTTGATATGCTGCAGTTTTGAGGTCAGCGGGCCGTCTTGTACCTTGATCGAGTAGAACTCCAACTCTTCATCCCACGAGGGCGATGCGATGGAATAGGCGCGCAGCAGAGGTTTCTGACGGCCTGTCTTGGGGTCCGGGTCACCCATAAGGCCGATCATCACGAACTCACCCGAGCGGAACCGCAGCGTGGCCGGGCGTGACACTTTGAACGAGAACAGGCTGTCGGTCCAATGCTTTACATCGGTCACGGTCTGGGCATCCGGCAGAACTGGGGCCTTCACGGCGGTGGCTTCGGTCACGGGTTTCATCTCTGTCATCGTTTCACTGTCAGTCTGCTAAACCGACATCTCCGTTTAATCTTTGATCCAAGTCAGGAAAAGGGACGAAATGCCCCTTTGATGTCACAAGCTGGCGATGGTTGTTTCAGCCGCGCAGGCGGGACTGATAGCTATGGTCTTTCCAGTTGGCGCGCGACAGCCACTGATCTTCGGGCTGGCGGGTGGCGAGGGAATCGTCGATTTCGACCTCGTCAAACCCGCTGCGCCGCGCCATCGCGTATTGGTCGGCCAGTACGTGACCTTTGGCGCGTAACCGGCCAGTATACCCTTTCAGGCGCAGGACGCGCGCAATGGTGAAACCGCGACCATCTGCGGAAGACGGAAAGTCCACGCGCACCATCTGCGCGCTGCCCAGACGGTCAATCAGCTCATCCGGGTCGGTATCCGAGGCCACATCCAGCGCGACCACATCATTGGCCGCGTCTTCCAGCGTGACAAACCCGTCTGTCCAGTCATCGGGGGAAAACCCCGCATCCGATACGATTACGTTCATGTGTTCTCTCCGGCGCGCATCATCTTGCCATCGACAAAATGGATGCCGCATTCTTCCTTGTTCTGATCGCGCCAGCGTCCGGCGCGGGGGTCTTCGCCCTGTTTGACCGGCGAGGTGCAGGGCGCACAGCCGATCGAAGGGTATCCTTTGGCCACCAGCGGATGCCGGGGCAGGTTGTTTTCTTCCATATAGGCGCACACATCCTCGGGCGCCCAATGGGCCAGCGGGTTGACTTTGATCCGGCCGGTGCCGTCCTCGACCTCAAAGAAATCGAGCGTTGAGCGGGACCCGGCCTGAAACCGTTTGCGCCCGGTGATCCAGCCGTCATAGCCCAGCAACGCCTGCTGCAGCGGGAAGGTCTTGCGCAGGTTACAGCACGCATCCATGTCCCGCAGACGCAGCGCGCCATAGGGGTCTTCGCGTTGCACATCCTCATCATCCGCGCGGATGATCCTGACATTGCGCAGGCCCAGACGCTCGCTGACCTCCTGCTGGTATTCCAGCGTTTCGGTGAACAGCATCTGCGTGTCGATGAACAGCACCGGGGTCATCTTGTCGACCACCGCTGCCATATGCAGCAAGACCACAGATTCCGCGCCAAAGCTGGACACCAGGGCCAGATCCTCGATCTGTTCCGAGGCACCATGCATCACGTCATGGGCGCTGTGGTGGCGGAACCGGGCATTCAGTTCGCTGACCTTTTCGGTCAGCTCACGTCGTTCCCGGCCCAGTTCCGTCTGGATCAGATCAAGCGGCATTCGCTCGCGCCTCGGGGTAAAGAGCCGCCTTGAACGGAGCCATGCCAACACGGCGATAGGTCTCGAGGAAGGTTTCTTCGGCGCTCTCACGCTGGTTCAGATAGGTATCAACGATACGCTCAACCGCTGGCACGATCTCATCATAGGCAAAGCCCGGACCGGTGCGGTCGCCGATTGCTGCGTTTTCTGATCCGTCACCGCCCAGAGTGATCTGGTAGTTTTCGACGCCCGCGCGATCCAGACCCAGAATGCCGATATGGCCGACATGGTGGTGACCACAGGCGTTGATGCAGCCCGAGATCTTGATCTTCAGGTGACCGATATCATGCTCCAGCTTCAGTTCATCGAAACGCGTTGCGATTTCCTGTGCAACCGGGATCGAACGGGCCGTTGCCAGCGCGCAATAGTCCATGCCGGGGCAGGCGATGATATCGCTGATCAGGCCGATATTGGCGGTCGCCAGCTCGTATTCCTTCAGCTTGGCATGGATCGCGGGTAGGTCCGATTTGTGGACATGCGGCAGGATCACGTTCTGCTCATGGCTGATGCGCAGCTCGTCATAGGCGAACTCTTCGGCCAGATCGGCCATCACGCGCATCTGCTCGGCGGTTGCATCCCCCGGCGTCGCGCCGTGTTTCTTGATCGAGATGGTGACAATCGCGTGGTCCGCATTCTTGTGCGGCGCGATGTTTGTATCGACCCAGGACCGGAAGACCGGATCGTTGGTGTAGGCACCTTCAAACGACGCAACCGAGGCGTCACGGAAGGCAGGCGCCGCAAAGTGGCCCTTGATCTCTTCCAGCAGGTTCATATCCGCGCCTTTGAACTGCGGGCGGACCTGCAGGAAGCGCTCGTTCACCTTGGCGCGGATGGCGTCGATGCCATGCTCATGCACAGTGATCTTGATGCGCGCCTTGTACTTGTTGTCGCGGCGGCCGATCTGGTTCCACACGGACACGGTGGCCTCAAGGTAGGCCAGCAGATCGTCAAAGGCGACGAAGTCAGACAGTTCCTTGCCGATCATAGGTGTACGGCCCAGACCGCCGCCGACGATGACGCGGGCACCCAGGACGCCGTCACGCTCGACCAGTTGCAGGCCGATATCATGCGCCTTGATCACGGCACGGTCATTTTCGGACCCGGTGATGGCGATCTTGAATTTTCGCGGCATGAACTGAAACTCCGGGTGGTCGGTCGACCACTGGCGCAGCAGTTCGGCATAGGGGCGCGGGTCGGCGACCTCATCCGCGGCGGCGCCGGCGAAATGGTCGGCGGTCACGTTGCGGATGGTGTTGCCGCTGGTTTGGATGGCGTGCATGCCAACCTCGGCCAGTGCGTCCAGCATATCCGGGACGTCCTGCAGCTTGGGCCAGTTGTACTGGATGTTCTGGCGGGTGGTGAAATGGCCATAGCCCTTGTCCCACTTTTCAGCCAGCAGGGCCAGTTGGCGCATCTGCGCGCTGCTGAGCGTGCCATAGGGGATGGCGACCCGCAGCATATAGGCGTGCAATTGCAGATACAGACCGTTCATCAGCCGCAGGGGCTTGAATTCGTCTTCGGTCAGCGAGCCGTCAATACGGCGCTCAACCTGAGCGCGGAACTGCTTGTTGCGCTCGGCCAGGAATGCTGTGTCAAACTCGGAGTAGCGATACATGTCTAGCTGTCCTTAGGTGCAGCCCCAGATCTGGGGCCTTTTGGGGAGAGAGGGGCCAGAGATCAGGCCCGGGGCTGCGTTTGGGTTTCCTGCTTGCCATGGGCATAGTTCGAGGGTCCGGTGCGGCGGAACTCCTCACGGAAATGGGTGGGTTCGGGGCCGTTGTCGCCAGAGGTTGCATCGGCCAGATAGGCCCCGACAATTTTGTTTGCCTGACGCGCGGCATCCAGCAGGCGCACCTGCGCGTGGGCCTCATCAGTGATCAATTCGGCTTCGGACAACTCACGCGACCAGCGATCGTCTTCGGTCAGGTAAATCACGTCGCCTTCCAACAGGTCATTGGCGGTGACGACTTTGGGAGTAAAAGCGCGGGCCATCAGGCGTGCTCCTTCTTGAATTCGGTCAGGGCCCGGGCCGCGTCGCGCGGGGCAAGGCCGTAAAATGTAAGGGCCGGGCCGTCCATTTCAGCATCGGCCAGATCAGCTGGCAGCCGCTCAAGTACGGTCGCCAGAATACGCTGATCCGGGCGCGAGGCGTTTTCGACCAGCGTGACAGGCGTTTGGCGATCTGCACCATGCATGATCAGACGGCCCTGAATGAAACGGGCAGATTTCTTGCCCATGTAGATCGCTGCCACGGACCCGGCGCGTGCCAGGGCATTCCAGTCATGATCAGCAAAGCCTTTCATGTCGTGGCCGGTCAGAAAACGGACCGACGCATTGCGGCCCCGACGTGTAAGGCTTTGCCCGATCCCTGCTACCGCTGCCGAGGCCGCCGTGATGCCGGGTATGATCTGCCACGGAATGCCTGCGGCTTCGACCGCTTCAATCTCTTCGTCAAGACGTCCAAAGACGGTCGGATCGCCGGACTTGAGCCGCACAACGCGCTGACCTTGCAAAGCGTATTCCACAAGCAGCGAGTCGATGTCTTCCTGTTTCCAGGACGGACCAAACCCAGCCTTGCCCACATCAACCAGTGCAGCGGTCGCGCCCGCGATTTCCAGAACCTGTGCGCTGATAAGGCGGTCATGCAGCACGACATCCGCGCGCTCGAACGCTTTGAGCGCTTTGAGCGTCAGCAAATCCGGATCACCCGGACCGGCGCCGACAAAATCGACGTGGCCCTTGCCGATATGAGACTCCGCTACTTTCATGACCTGTCCCGGTTGATTTGACTTGCCTTGATATATAGGAAATATTCCCGGTATTGCGCCATATGGCGGAAAAAATAAGAACAAACGTTCCAACTGGTCGCGGTTTTGGAACGAAAGTTTCGAAACGTAAGGAAAGTTGGAATGTCGGTGCGCATAGACGACACAGATCGGAAAATTCTGGCAGAGCTACAGCGCGATGCAAGCCAATCGCTGGACGAAATAGCGGCCCGCGTCGGCAGTTCCAAGACGCCTGTCTGGAATCGCATTCGCAAACTCAAAAGCGCCGGAATCATTGGCCAACAAACGGTTTTGCTGGATGCCGAAGCGCTGGGATTTGAAGCCACGTTCTTTGTTTTGATCCGAACGTCTGAACACGAAGCGGATTGGCAGCGAAGGTTTCTGAAGGCGCTGCGCGACCAGCCGGAAGTGCAAGAGGCGCACCGGCTCGCTGGCGACATCGACTATATTCTGAAAGTACGCGTGAAGAATGCCCGTGCCTATGATCAGTTTTATCAAACGCTGATCTCGGAGGTGCGGGTTCACAATGTGACCGCTCTTTTGTCGATGGAAGAAATCAAATCCACTACGATGTTGCCGCTCAACGCGTTGGCGGACATGTAGGGCTTGCAAAATAGGGGGCGCTGCCCCCGCCGCCAGTGCCGGGCGACTCCCCCGGGATATTTATTGGCCAGATGAACATGGGATCCAGACTTCATCTGACTAAAAATATCCCCGCCGGAGGCATCGCGCGGTAGCGCGATTTACATTCCCGTGGTCAGTCAGCGGTGAACCACCAGGCGTTCAAGGCCGTGAAAGTGGTATGTGTTTGAATAGGCTGGTTGTCCGGTCAGTCTCAGGGTGGGGCATCTGTCGAACAGGATTGGCAAAGCGATTCGCATCTCCAGCCGCGCCAGCGGCGCGCCGAGGCAGAAATGGAGACCGCCGCCAAAACCTGTGTGGGTTTGAATCGGCCGCATTGGATCAAAGTGATTGGGGTTTGTCCAAACCGCCGGGTCGCGATTGGCTGAACCGAGCAAGAGCGCGATTTGATCGCCTCGCTGAAAACGATGTCCGAATGTGTCGACCGTCTCATACGCATACCGGGTGAACATGTGCAGCGGTGGGTCAAAGCGCAGGATTTCTTCGGTGGTGCCATCGATGGCGTCCGGCTGGAAAGCCGCGGTGTCGGTTTGAGATTGCAACAGCGTCCTGACACCATTTCCCAACGCATGCACCGTGGCTTCGTGACCAGCGTTCAACAGCAGGATACATGTGGCGATTAGTTCGTCATGTGACAGTTTCTCACCATCTTCTTCTGCAGCGATGAGGCGGGTGATCAGGTCATCCCGGGGCTGGCTGCGCCGTTGTTCGATGTACCGGGCCAGGAAATCGGTGAACTCCTGGGCGGACCGAGCCGCTTGGCGCTGGGTCTCTTGTGTTCGGCTGGCTTGGTACATAGCGACCATGTCATGGGACCACCCAAGCAGGTTCGGGGCCATTTCTTCCGGGACACCGAGAAGACGGCAGATGGTGACGACCGGAATGTCGGTGCAGTAGGCTGCGAGCAGGTCAAACGATCCCTTGGGGAAGCGATCGATCAGATCGTGACACAAGGTGTCGATCCCAGGGGCAAGAGCTGAAATTGCCCGTGAGGTAAACGCACGCGTGACTAAAGCCCGCAGTCGCGTGTGTCGGGGCGGTTCGGCGTCGAGCAGGGAATGCGCCTCGACCGCCAGCCAGGGCGCGAGGTGGTCGGAGCCCGGTGTCCGCAGCTCTGATGGCATTTCACGACCAAAGCGCCGATCCCGCAGCAGCGCATGAACAGACCTGTGCGAGACTGCGGCGACCATGTCATATTCGGTCCAGTACACCAGATCACCATGGACCCTGGCAGCATCATAAAACGGATAGGGGTCCTGTACGAAACCGGGTGCGGTCGGGGATTGAGACAGTCTCTTCATGCCGCGCACACTTGCCATGAGGCGCGGTGAATGCAAGACCCTAGGACATGCAAAGGTTTTGGGTCATTGCCGGATTTCTTTTGGCGGTCGGAGTTCTATCTTGGTCCGTGTGGTCTTATGGCTATCGGCAGGCGGTGTCGCAACTGAGTGAAAAGGCCGAAGCGGATCTGGAATTGGCCGCGGACCGGTTGAGCACACATTTACAGGTCTATCAGGAGTTGGCCGTTCTGATGGCCGGTCATCCGGTTCTCAGCGATCTGGACGCGCAGGCCAATCGAGCCACGGCGCAAACCTTGTTGTTGGAGGTTGCAGACAAGACCGCCGCGGTTGATGTGTTTTATGCAGATCGTTCAGGTCGGGTTCTGGCGGCTGCGCATGACGTCGTGGCGGGCTCGGTGGCGGAAAATCCGGCATTTGAAAGGGCGATGCAAGGGGCTTTGGGCAGTGCGCATGGGGTTCTGCCGGGCCTTGGCACTCGCATCTTTACTTACGCGTCACCGGATTTTGATGAAGATGGCGCGGTGGCCGGGGCATTGATGGTCATTGCCAATGTGGAAGACATCGAACAGACGTGGCGCGGCAGTACCGAGGCCGTGTTTTTTGTCGACCGCTCTGGTCTTGTTTTCATCTCAAACAGATCAGAGTTGCTGATGTGGCGCCGTCAAATCGGTGAGTTGGGTTTGACACCACCTGACGAACAGGACCTTCCTTTCCGGGCTAGACGGCTGGGACCATTCGAGTTGTGGACCTTGAATTGGGGGCCGTATTTGCCCCAGCACGCTTTGCATCTGGTTCGTGATCTGCCGGTGATCGGCCTGACCGGTGAGGTCTTGATGGATGTTGCACCAGCCCGGCGCTTGGCAGGGCTGCAAACCGCAACGGTCGCCGCGATCTGTCTGGCGTTTGGAGCTTTGCTTTTTCTGGCGACGGAACGCAGGCGCACCTTGGCCGAAGCGAATACGGTGCTGGAAAGCCGTGTTGAAAAGCGGACGCAGGATCTGACAGTGGCCAATACGGCATTGCGTCGGGAAATCGCGGAACGGCAAGAGGCAGAAGCCGCGCTCAAGCGGGCACAGGCTGATCTTGTGCAGGCTGGGAAACTCAGCGCTTTGGGGCAGATGTCTGCCGGCATCAGCCACGAGTTGAATCAACCTTTGATGGCGATCCGGCAATTCGCTGACAACGGGTCCGCTTTCCTACAGCGTGGACAAGAAGAAAAAACCGCCGACAATCTTGGCCGTATTTCCGATCTGGCGGCCCGCATGGCGCGGATTATCAAGAACCTGCGGGCGTTCGCCCGGAATGAAAGCGAACCGATGGGGCGCGTCGATTTGGTTCAGGTGTTGACCGCTGCCGTCGAACTGACGGAACCGCGTCTTAGAGAGGATGATGTCGCATTGAAATGGACGGCCCCCACCAAGCCGGTTTTTGTCTGGGGGGGCGAGGTGCGTCTGGTGCAGGTCTTCGTCAACCTGATCAACAACGCAGCGGACGCGATGGCGGGGCAACCGCGCCGCGAAATCATGATTTCATTGACCGAAGGATCGCGTCTGCGGGTGTCCGTCCGGGACACGGGCCCTGGCATTCAAGACCCCGATCGGGTGTTTGAGCCGTTCTATTCCACCAAATCCGTTGGGTCTTCTGAAGGGATGGGGCTGGGCCTTTCAATCTCATACGGGCTGGTACAGAGCTTCGGCGGCGACATTCGCGGTGCGAATACGGCAGAAGGGGCCGAGTTCACGGTTGAATTGGAACCGTGCCGAAAGGAACAGGCAGCATGACGCGTATTGTGTTGTTGGTGGATGATGATGCGTCGGTGCGCGAGGCTCTGTCCCAGACGCTTGAATTGGCCGGCTATGCACCGATCACAATGGGGTCGTTTGTCGCTGCCAAAGATCACATTCGGACGGAATTTTCTGGTGTCATCCTCTCGGACATCAGGATGCCGGGGCGGGATGGGTTTCATCTTTTGTCTTATGCTCAGGACGTGGACCCGGAGCTGCCCGTCATTCTGCTGACGGGCGAAGGCGACATTCCGATGGCGGTGCAGGCCATGGGGCAGGGCGCGTTCGATTTTCTGGAAAAGCCCTGCGCGGCCGCAGATTTGCTGGCGGTTCTGGATCGGGCCTTTGCTGCGCGGTCTCAGGTTATCGAACAGCGCGCACTGAAATCTGAACTCGAACGGGGGGATCCCGCGGCGCGGCTGTTGTTCGGCCTGTCCCCGCAGGCCGAGGCCTTGAGGCAGCGCGTGCGCAGCGTTGCGTCGACGGGGGCCGAGGTGCTGGTGACCGGACCGGCGGGCAGTGGCATCTCCAAGGTGGCCGAGGTTGTGCATCTGATGTCGCCCGTGGGGCAGGGTCCGTTTGTTAAGCGCGCCGCGGCAGGGCTGAGCGCTGACGATCTGGTGCGTGGATGTGAGGACGCGGCGGGCGGGTCACTTTTTTTGGACGAGATATCGGCCATGTCCCAGGCCACGCAATATGCGGCCCTCGATCTGATCGAACGCGGACCAGGCGCGCGGATCATTGCAGGCACAACAGCTGATCTGTCCACGTTGTCTGCCGAAGGCGGGTTCAACGCGGACCTGTATTATCGATTGGATGTGATGCGCGTGCGTATACCGTCATTGGCAGAACGGCCCGAGGATATTCCAATCATTTTTAGACACTATGTTGCGCAAGCAGCCGAGCAGGCGGGCATTGCTGAGCCGGAGATTACGCCTCAGCATCTCGCGTCCTTGATGGCCAGCGATTGGCCGGGCAATGCGCGGTCGCTGATGTCGGCCGCGATGCGGTTTGTTTTGGGTATGCCAGAGGACGTGACGCAAGCGGCTGATCTGGGTTTGAGCGAGCAGATGGCGCGGGTGGAACGCTCGTTGCTGGTTGCGGCCTTGGGGCGGCACAACGGAAGAGCGTCTGACGCGGCCCGAGCCCTGAAGCTGCCGCGCAAGACGTTTTATGACAAGCTGGCGCGGTACCAGATTCGACCCGAGGATTATCGGCGCTAAGGAAAGCTCCCGCCACCTTTCGCCGCATTTGCATGCGGTGAAAGCTGTTGGGCCGGGCAGCCCGCCGAGGCGGGCTGCTGGATCACCCCAGATGATTCGAAATGTGATTCGGAAACAGTGCGGAATTCCGCACAGCAGGACAAAGCGGTGTGCGGATTTCCGCACAACGGGGATGTCTCAGAAAATGGATACGTGAGATATTTGTTTTAAGTTCATGTTATTTATAAAAAATTAGCGTGTCACGCCGAAAGGTTCCAAAGTGTTGTGCGGGCAGACCTGAGTCGTTTCACTGCCCAACATACGGCTCCAAACTGGGGCCGAAGGGACATTTCTTGGAAGTCTGGGAGGAGAACAGATGAAAATCCTGACAACAGCCGCCACGGCGCTGGCACTGGCCGTAACCGCCACAGCAGGCATTGCGGCCTGCGACGATGGCGAGATCGTCGTCAAGTTTGCGCATGTAACGAACACGGACAAGCACCCCAAGGGCATCGCGGCCTCGATGCTGGAGCAGCGCGTCAATGACGAGATGCAGGGTGTGATGTGCATGGAGGTCTATCCGAACTCCACGCTCTACAATGACGACAAGGTGCTGGAGGCGATGCTGCAAGGCGACGTTCAGCTGGCCGCTCCGTCCTTGTCCAAGTTCGAAAAGTTCACCAAGCAGTTCCGCCTGTTCGACCTGCCGTTCATGTTCAAGAACATCGATGCAGTAGATGCATTCCAGGCCTCGGCCGATGGTCAGGCGATGAAGGACAGCATGCAGCGCCGGGGTTTGCAGGGGCTGGCCTTCTGGCACAACGGCATGAAACAGATGTCGGCAAACACGCCTCTGGTTGATCCGTCAGATGCGGATGGGCTGAAGTTCCGCGTGCAGTCATCGGACGTGCTGGTGGCGCAGATGGAAGCCATCGGTGGCAGCCCTCAAAAAATGGCCTTTTCGGAAGTTTATGGCGCGCTGCAGCAGGGTGTTGTGGACGGTCAGGAAAACACGTGGTCGAACATCTACGGCAAGAAGTTCTTCGAGGTTCAGGATGGCATCACCGAAACCAACCACGGTATCATTGACTATCTGGTCGTGACCTCTGTGGATTGGCTGGATAGCCTGGACCCGGAAGTCCGCGACCAGTTCATGACTATTCTGACCGAAGTGACCGAGACCCGGAACAAGGAAGCCTTTGCCGTAAACGAGGCGGCCAAGGCCTCGATCACGGACGCAGGCGGCATCATCCGGGAACTGAACCCGGAACAGCGTCAGGCCTGGGTCGATGCGATGAAGCCCGTTTGGGATCAGTTTGCCGGTGACGTGGGTCAGGAAAAGATCGACGCCGCGCAGGCCATCAACGCCGGGTTCTGATCTCGGTTCAGACCGCGCGTCCGGGGACTGGGGAGTTGTGGACGCGCGGCACTGGCGGGCCGCCTGAAGGCCCGCCGCATTACAAACTCATCACAAAAAATGTGGGGACAGAGAGATGTCTGGTGCGAAACCCGGCCAAGGCGGGCTGGTCGACCATATCGAAGAAACCCTGATCGCGTCGCTTTTGGGCCTGATGACGGCCGTAACCTTTGCCAATGTGATCGCGCGGTTCTTCTTTAATTCCAACATTCTGTGGGCGCTTGAACTGACCGTGTTCATGTTCGGCTGGCTGGTGTTGCTGGGCGCGTCTTATGCGGTCAAGAAACATGCGCACCTCGGGGTCGACGCGATCCTGAACATGCTGGCCCCGGCACCGCGCCGGATTTTGGCTTTGATCTCCGTGGTCTGTTGCCTCGTGTTCTCACTCTTGTTGCTGAAAGGGTCCTATGACTACTGGGCCGTGTTTGCCGACTTGCCGCCAACTTCGGGGCGCTGGTTCCCGACGGGTTTCAATTTCGACGCCCGCAGCCAGAGCTTTTATGAGGTCGACGACATTCCCATGATCGCACCGCTGCGGTTTCTGGAAGGTTTGATCAACTACGGCGAATACTACGAAAAATTGCCAAAGGTGGTTCCGTATTTCGTCCTGCCGTTGTCGATGCTGCTGCTGGTGATCCGCTTTGCACAGGTCGCGGTTCAGATCTGGCGCGGTCAGACGGACCGTCTGGTCGCCAGCCATGAGGTCGAAGACGAGATCGAAGAAGTTCGCGCGCAGCAAGGGGAGCATGACTGATGGACGTTGTACTCCTTTTCTCGATGGTCATTGGTCTGCTGCTGATCGGGGTTCCGATTGCGGTGGCGCTTGGCCTCAGTTCAACCCTTTTCCTTCTGATCTATTCCGACAGTTCGTTGGCCTCGGTTGCGGGCACCTTGTTCGAAGCATTCGAGGGGCACTTTACCCTGCTGGCGATCCCGTTTTTCATCCTGGCCTCGTCCTTCATGACAACGGGCGGCGTGGCGCGGCGGATTATCCGCTTTTCGATCGCTTGCGTGGGGCATTTGCCGGGTGGTCTGGCGATTGCGGGCGTCTTCGCGTGTATGTTGTTCGCAGCGCTTTCGGGGTCTTCCCCTGCAACAGTTGTGGCCATCGGCTCGATTGTCATCGCGGGGATGCGGCAGGTTGGCTATTCCAAGGAATTTGCCGCTGGTGTGATCTGTAACGCCGGTACGCTGGGTATCCTGATCCCTCCGTCGATTGTGATGGTTGTCTATGCCGCAGCAGTTGAGGTCTCGGTCGGGCGAATGTTCCTCGCGGGGGTCATTCCGGGCCTGATGGCCGGTCTGATGCTGATGGTGACGATCTATGTGATGGCCAAGGTCAAGAACCTGCCCAAAGGCGACTGGAAAGGCTGGGGCGAAATCTTTGTTTCGGCACGCGAGGCCGGTTGGGGCCTGTTTCTGATCGTCATCATCCTGGGCGGGATTTACGGTGGGATTTTCACCCCGACCGAGGCTGCAGCGGTGGCCGCTGTTTATGCCTTCTTCATCGCCAGCTTTGTGTACAAGGACATGGGACCACTCAGCACGGCCGAGGGCAGTACGAACCTGTCGCTGCTCAAGCGGCCTTATGCGCTGATTACAGCCTTTTTTCATCCGGACACAAAGCACACGTTGTTCGAAGCCGGGAAGCTGACGGTGACATTGCTGTTCGTGATCGCCAATGCCTTGATCCTCAAACACGTGCTGACGGATGAACAGGTTCCGCAGCACATCGCCGAAGCGATGCTATCGGCAGGTCTTGGTCCGATCACCTTTCTGATCGTGGTCAATGTGATCCTGCTGATTGGCGGTCAGTTCATGGAACCATCTGGTCTGTTGGTCATCGTCGCACCACTGGTGTTTCCGATTGCCATCGAATTGGGTATCGACCCGATCCATCTGGGTATCATCATGGTGGTCAATATGGAGATCGGGATGATCACCCCTCCGGTCGGTCTGAACCTGTTCGTAACTTCGGGCGTTGCAGGCATGCCGATGATGAGCGTTGTGAAAGCAGCGCTGCCCTTCCTGGCTGTGCTGTTCGTCTTCCTGATCATGGTGACATACATTCCGTGGATTTCGACCTTCCTGCCCAACACCTTCATGGGGCCGGAAATCATAACCAACTAGGTTAGTCCGCGCGTGATGGCCGGGCGGTTTTGCCGCCCGGCTTTTTCATGTCTTGAAGTTGATCGGCGAGTGCTTACCTAGGGTTCAGAGGACGACCTCCCCAACTTGGGTGGATCATGCGGGACGACCCGCTTTGACAAGGGGTTACCTCATGGCATGGATCATGCTTTTTTTTGCCGGAATTCTTGAAATCGTCTGGGCGGGTGCGATGAAGCAATCCGCCGGATTCACGCGGCTTTGGCCAACAGCGATCATGGGGGTTTCCATGATCGGCTCGTTCGGGTTGCTGTCACTGGCGATGCGGGATCTGCCGCTCAGCACCGCCTATACAATTTGGGTCGGAATTGGCGCGGTTGGCGCGTTTCTGGTTGGCGTAACGGTGATGGGCGAGGCGCTGACGCCCATGCGCCTTTTGGCGGCCGCTCTGATTATCGCCGGTATCGTGACGATGAAACTGGCCTGAGAAGGGCCGGTTTCAAACGCTTTCCAGCGCGTCGATAATGCCTGAAAAATCAGCAGCTTTCAGGCTGGCCCCGCCCACCAGCGCGCCATCGACATTCGACACGCCGAAAATCTCGGCTGCGTTGGATGGTTTGACCGACCCGCCATACAGCAAACGAACTGACCGACCGACACCTTCACCAAAACGACGCTCAAGACGGGCGCGGATGAAATCGTGGACGTCGCCGATCTCTGCCAGCGTCGGAACCTTGCCGGTGCCGATCGCCCAGATCGGCTCGTAAGCGACGATCAGGTTTTCACCGGTCGATTGGTCGGGGATCGAGCCGGACATCTGGCCACCGATAATGTCGAGCGTGTTTGCCGCCTCGCGCTGGTGAAGGCTTTCACCGACACAGATGACAGCTTTCAGCCCGGCATCCATCACGGAGCGGGCTTTGGCGCGGACATCTTCATTTTGTTCGCCGTGATCCACGCGCCGTTCCGAGTGGCCCAGAATCACGGCGGTGGCGCCTGCGTCCCTGAGCATCTCGGCGCTGACATCCCCGGTATGAGCGCCTGACAGTTCCGAATGACAGTCCTGACCGCCTATGGAAACACCGGTGTTTTCAACAGCCGTAGCGGCGCGGTGCAGCAATGTGGACGGGGGGCAGATCAGGATATCTACGGACGGCGAGGGATGCTTGGCCGCCAACGCCTGCAGCTCGTTCAGCGCCGCGCCGGTTCCGTTCATTTTCCAGTTTCCAGCCGCCAGCTTGCGCCGCATATCCATATCTCCCTCGTGATCCGTGCGTTTCGCACATCGGATACCACCCTCGGGTGAGGGTTACAATTCGCTAGAGGGATAGGATAACGGCCTAGCCCTGCTGGGCCAGGGTTTCATCGAACTTGATGGACTCACCGCAGCCGCAGGCATCCACGACGTTCGGGTTCTTGAACTTGAAACCCGCTTCCAGCAGTGAAACCTCATAGTCGATCTCGGTCCCGAACAGGAACATCTGTGCCATCGGGGCAATCATGATGCGCGCGCCGTCCTGTTCGACCACTTCGTCATGGGGGTCGGCGGTGTCGACATATTCCATTGTGTATTCCATGCCGGCACAGCCGCCTTTCTTAACACCGATCCGCAAACCAGCGTGACCGCCGGAGTCCATCAGGCGGGTAATCTGCTTTGCAGCCTTGGGTGTTATGGTCACGGCCTGCTTGCCGGGAATACCGAACATCTCTGTCTCCGTTGTCGCGCGATACCTCCAATCTAGGATTGTCTGGGGGTCGGCTCAAGTCACACTAGGGCAAAGAATGGAAAATTCCCGCAATGGAGCAGATTGTGATCACAATCCGCACGTGCCTTGCTTTTGCAAAGCGGTTGGACATAGCCTGAATTCAAAGCATTGTGTTTTCAGGTCGGAATGCCGGGAGAAGAGAGAAAGGTTTAAGGAAATGAATGTGTTAAAAGTGAAGCCTCATGTGACACTTCTGGCTTTGGCCGGCGCGACGGTGTCTTTGGGCCATGAGATCGCGTGGGCGGACAATACTGTGAAAAGGCACCCTGTGAACTGTGCAACAGCCGAAGGAGATTTGCGCGCCATCGCGGCTGAGAAAAAACATGCGCAGGATCAGCAGTTGGAGAGTGTTGCAGCTCTGACGCCCGCAGGCGCTTTGCTGGGTCTGGTCACTGGGAAAGAAAATGAAAGATTGCAAATGCTTTCAGGGGATTACGTCAACAAGTTGGACGAACGTGCTGCTGAAATCAAATCCACCTGTGGGATCAAGGATCAGTAGCGAAAGGACCGCTCTCGGGCAAGAGCGGTCCGTATTCCGGGCCAAAGATTGATGGGGACGGCTTTTGATGCTCGGCCCACGTCTGTAATCAGGTGTTCTGGATTGATGATTGTAGACGCGCAGGATTAGTCGCGCGGATTTGTAACATCTATGGCTCAGAATCGTAACGAATGGATTACCGTTTTGTGACGTGGCGTTGGCCGTCTCGGATCACATGAACCCAAGTTCCAGCCGCGCCTCGTCCGACATCATTTCCATTCCCCAGGGCGGCTCCCAGGTCAGTTCGACGTCAACTTCCTTGATGCCGGCAACAGGTTCGATGGCTTCCACCAACCAGCCGGGCATTTCACCGGCAACGGGGCACCCTGGCGCTGTCAGCGTCATGATCACTTTGACCGCGTTGTCGTCTTGGATGTCGATCGTGTAGATCAGACCAAGATCATAGATATTGACCGGAATCTCGGGATCAAAAACCGTCCGGCATGCTTCGACCACCTGCTCGTAAAGAGGGTGTTCAATGCTCGACGGCGCAATCAAGGGTGTGCCTTCAAACTGTTCGCTCGGGTGCGTCATACTTGCCTCGGGTCGGTTGCCTGAGTGTTTATATAGGGAATGGGTCAGGCAGCGTCCAGTGTCGCGGTGACGCCAAGCGTCAGTCGTTGATATCGTGTTCGAAGGTCTTCACCTGCCCATGTGGATGCGCAAATGTCTTGCGCAGGCCCAGCCAGGCGATCAGGGAAAGCACCGCGAAGATCAGCAAAAGAACGGGCAGGGATGGCGCAAGTCCGGGGATAAGCAGCAATAGCCCCGTTATTGCAGCCCCGATGGAAAAGCCCAGAAAGATGAAACCGGGCAGAACGATTTCAAGGATGCCGAGCGCCAAAGCGCCCGCCAACCAAATCCACCAAGTCAGCCAGAAAGGGTCGGTCATGACTTGCTTCCTTTCAGCATCTTGAACGCGTCGCCAAAAGCCTCAAGCGCGTTGGCCGGGACAACAATGGTCTGTGTTCCTGTGCCACTGCCCAAATTGTTCAGCGATTCCACCTGTTTCAGGGCAACCTGATACTGTGCGGCCTCGATACCGTTGTCCTGGATGGCCTTTGCAACAACGCCGGTGGCGTAGGCCTCGGCCTCGGCTTCAATGCGGCGGGCTTTGGCGGATTGTTCGGCCGCATAGAGCTCGGCGTCGGCCTGTAGCTCAACCGCTCGCTTTTGACCTTCGGCTTCGGTCACCTGAGCGCGACGGGCACGTTCGGCGTTCAGCTGTTGCAGCATCGCGTCGCGGGTGGCCTGATCCAGATTCACGTCCAGAATTTCTGCGCGGGTCACTTCGATACCCCAGTCATCCACGGCCGTCTCGACGCTTTCCTGAATGCGCGAAATCAGTTGCGAGCGGTTCGACTGGACCTCATCCAGATCCATCTTGCCGATTTCAGCCCGGACGATACCGGCGACGGTCGTTGCAATTGCGCCGTCCACGTCACGGATGCGGTAGACAGTCTTTTCAGGCTCGAGAATGCGGTAGAAGACCGAGGTGTCGATCTGCACCAGCACGTTGTCCTTGGTGATTGCGTCTTGCGTCGCATTGGGCAGTTGGCGCTCAAGAATGGAAATCTTGTGGCGCGCAACATCCAGAAACGGAACGATAAAGTTGATTCCCGGGCCAAGAACCGAATGCAGCCGACCAAACCGTTCAACCACGTATTTCTCGGATTGGGGGACGATTTTAATACCCTTGAGAATAACAATGACCACAAGAACGGCGGCCAACAGGTAAATGATATTCGACGAAAGCAATCCGATGATCTGCTCTTCGGTCATTTGTGTCCTCTTTTATTGTGTACCATAGTATACATCTGGGGATTGAGTCTCTTCATTGCAACTCTGGTATGGCTTGAAAGGTGGCGATTGCAAATGCGGTATATCAGCTATGAACATTTGAACCGGGCAACAGTGATCGCTTTGCATCTGTGACTCTGTCAGCTATCGGGGGGGCATGAAACTGATAATCGACACAGACCCGGGCATCGACGATGCCATGGCCATCGCATATGCGGCGGCGGCACCCGAGATCGACCTGATCGGGCTGACCACCATATTTGGCAACACACATGTGCACCAGTCCAGTCGAAACGCGCGGTTTTTGGTCGATAAGCTGGGACTTGGCATTCCTGTCGCTGAAGGCGCACCCTTTGCCCATGGCGAGGACACGCATCACCCGTCCCGGCATGTGCACGGTCCTGAAGGCTTTGGTGATGTCACCGACATTCCTCAGATCGGGGGAAACCATCGTCTGACAGCTGCGGAATTCCTGGCGGACATGGCCCGACGGCATCAGGGGGAATTGGTCGTTTGTGCTGTTGGCCCGCTCACCAATATCGCGGATGCGATGGCGCTGGACCCGGAGTTTGCAGCCAATCTCAAGCGATTGGTGATCATGGGTGGGGCGGTATACTGCCCGGGCAACGTTACCGCCTATGCCGAGGCAAATATCTACCATGACGCCAAAGCCGCCGATGCGGTTTTTGCCGCGCCACCAGAAACTGTGGTGGTAGGGTTGGACGTGACGCTGAAAACGCTCTACCAGCCCGCCGATTTTGAGGCGTTGGCCAGCAGATCGCCAGATATGGGGGCGTTCTTGCGCGATATCTCAAGGTTCTACCTGAAATTCTACAGAGAGATTGGTGGGCTGGAGGGCTGTGGGCTGCACGATTCGACTGCGGTCATCGCGTGTACGCATGACCATATGTTCGAATTTGTTCAAACCGGGTTGAAGGTGGCGACGGATGGCGACGAACTGGGGGCGACAATACCCCACAACGGGCGTCGTCCAGTCTGGGTGTGCCGGGATGTGGATGGTGCTGCGGTCGTCGATCTGTTCACGGACCGCGTGGCTTCGCTGCCCTGACGGGTTGCAAAGACCTGTCGGATCAGGCAAAGCCTGCCCGGTTCCGCGATCCGAGACGACAACATGACCCAGACGTTTTCCTTTAAGCTCAAGGCCACTGATGGCAAGGCCCGCACCGGTGTGATCCACACGCCGCGGGGCGAAGTGCGCACACCTGCCTTCATGCCTGTCGGAACGGCAGCGACGGTCAAGGCGATGATGCCGGAAAGCGTGCGCGCCACAGGTGCGGATATCCTGTTGGGCAACACCTACCACCTGATGCTGCGCCCGACAGCGGAACGTATCGACCGGCTGGGCGGATTGCACAAGTTCATGAATTGGGACCGTCCCATTCTGACCGACTCGGGCGGGTTCCAGGTCATGTCGCTGGCCGGGCTGCGCAAACTGACTGAAAAGGGCGTGACGTTCAAATCCCATATCGACGGGTCCAAGCATGAACTGACGCCGGAACGCTCGATGGAGATCCAGCGCCTGTTGGGTTCGGACATCGTGATGTGTTTCGATGAATGCCCCTCGCTGCCCGCAGACCGAAAGCGTATCGCCGAATCCATGCAGCTTTCGATGCGGTGGGCACAGCGCTCGCGGGACGCGTTCGGGGATCGTCCGGGCCATGCTTTGTTCGGGATCATGCAGGGTGGGCTGGAACAAGACTTGCGCGAGGAAAGTGCCGACGCGCTGAAAGCAATTGGCTTTGAAGGCTATGCCATTGGCGGTCTGGCCGTAGGCGAGGGGCAGGACGCGATGTTCGACTGCCTTGACTATGCCCCCGACTACCTGCCCACGGACAAGCCACGCTATTTGATGGGTGTTGGCAAACCGGATGACATCGTGGGCGCCGTCGCGCGTGGTGTGGACATGATGGACTGCGTTCTGCCATCCCGTTCCGGCCGCACCGGTCAGGTGTTCACCCGCCATGGCGTGGTCAACATCAAAAACGCTCGCCACGCCGACGACCCACGTCCGCTGGATGCGCAGTGTACGTGCCCGGCCTGCTCGGATTATTCCCGCGCCTATCTGCATCACGTGTTCCGGTCGAATGAGATGATTTCGGGCATGCTGCTCACCTGGCACAACCTGCACTATTTCCAGGAGATCATGCAGGGCATGCGCGACGCGATTGCTGCAGGCACCTTTGATGTCTGGCAGGCGGATTTTCACGCACAGCGCGCGAACGGCGATATTGCGCCTCTTTGACCGACAGCTGCGAAAATCTTTCCATATTTTCCGTGGATATGTCTTTCGCGTGCCTTGCAGTCCGGAAATCCTCGGGTCATGCTGCGGTGCGAAACCAGATGGAAAGGTTGAAATAGGTCGGTGACCGCCCCACCTTTAACCATCCAAGACAGGAGACGGCCAAGAGTTGCCTCAAGCAGGGACCAGAGCCGTCTTGCCAATGATAAGGATAGAGCATGCAAGAGCCTCTGAATTCCTCTTACCCCGTCCTGCCGCTGCGCGATATTGTGGTGTTCCCGCATATGATCGTGCCGCTGTTCGTGGGCCGAGACAAATCGGTCCGCGCGCTGGAAGAGGTCATGCAGGATGATAAGCAAATTCTGTTGTCCAGCCAGATCGACCCCGGGGTTGATGACCCGGACGTGGATGGCATCTATCAGGCCGGGGTTCTGGCCAATGTGCTGCAACTGCTGAAACTGCCCGATGGCACCGTGAAGGTGCTGGTCGAAGGTCAGGCGCGCGTGCAGATCACGGAATTCCTTGAAAATGATCAGTTTTTTGAGGCCCGGGCTGAGTATTTGACCGAAATCCCCGGCGATGTCACCACGACCGAGGCACTGCTGCGCACAGTGGCTGATGAGTTCGAACGCTACGCAAAAGTACGCAAGAACATCCCCGAGGAAGCGCTGGCCGCCGTTGGTGAAACCGCTGAGCCTGCCAAGCTGGCTGACCTCGTTTCGGGGCATCTGGGCATCGAGGTCGAGCAAAAGCAGGAACTGCTGGAAACCCTGTCGGTCAGCGAACGGCTGGAAAAGGTCTATGGCCTGATGCAGGGCGAAATGTCGGTTCTGCAGGTCGAGAAAAAGATCAAGACCCGTGTCAAATCCCAGATGGAGAAGACGCAGCGCGAATATTACCTGAATGAGCAGATGAAGGCCATTCAGAAGGAACTTGGCGATGGCGAGGATGGCAGCAACGAAGTTGCCGAGCTGGAAGAGAAAATCGCCGAGACCAAACTGTCGAAAGAGGCCCGCGAAAAGGCCGAGGGCGAGCTGAAAAAGCTGCGCAACATGAGCCCGATGTCGGCCGAGGCCACGGTCGTGCGCAATTACCTCGACTGGATTTTGGCACTGCCTTGGGGCACCAAATCCCGCGTTAAGAAAGACCTTGGGCGCGCGCAGGACATTCTGGACGACGATCACTATGGGCTTGAGAAGGTCAAGGAACGGATCGTTGAATATCTTGCGGTTCAGCAGCGCTCGAAAAAGCTGAAAGGCCCGATCCTGTGTCTTGTTGGCCCTCCGGGTGTGGGTAAAACCTCGCTTGGTAAGTCGGTTGCCAAAGCCACGGGGCGCGAGTTCATTCGCATCTCGCTGGGCGGCGTGCGCGACGAATCCGAGATTCGTGGCCACCGCCGGACTTATATTGGCTCGATGCCCGGCAAGATCATCCAGGCGCTGAAAAAGGCGAAAACCACGAACCCGCTGATCTTGTTGGATGAAATCGACAAGATGGGGCAGGATTTCCGTGGTGATCCGGCCTCGGCGATGCTGGAAGTGTTGGACCCGGAACAGAATAACACGTTCATGGATCACTATCTTGAGGTCGAATATGACCTGTCCAACGTGATGTTCCTGACCACGTCCAACAGCTACAACATGCCTGGGCCTCTGCTGGACCGGATGGAGATCATTCCGCTGGCCGGTTACACCGAAGAGGAAAAATCCGAGATCGCCAAGCAGCACCTGATCGGCAAGCAGGTCAAGAACCACGGCCTGAAAGCCAAAGAGTTCGAACTGACCGATGAAGCGTTGCAGTCCATTATTCGCACCTATACCCGCGAGGCGGGTGTGCGGAATCTTGAGCGTGAGATCGCCAAGGTGGCGCGGAAGTCTCTGACGAAGATCATCAAGAAAGAGGCGGACTCGGTCACCGTGACGCCGGACAATCTGGATGAATTTCTTGGCGTACCCAAGTTCCGCTATGGTTTGGCCGAGCAGGACGATCAGATCGGTGTGGTCACCGGTTTGGCCTGGACCTCTGTCGGTGGTGACTTGTTGCATATCGAGGCGCTGAAACTGCCCGGTAAGGGGCGGATGAAGACCACCGGTAAACTGGGCGACGTGATGAAAGAATCCATCGACGCGGCCTCGTCATACGTACGGTCTATCTCCCCCAAAATTGGCGTGGAGCCGCCGAAGTTCGATAAGCTGGACATCCACGTGCACGTCCCGGATGGGGCAACGCCCAAGGATGGTCCGTCGGCGGGTCTGGCTATGGTCACGTCTATCGTGTCAGTGCTGACCGGTATTCCGGTGCGCAAGGACATTGCCATGACCGGTGAGGTCTCGCTGCGCGGCAACGCGATGCCGATCGGTGGTTTGAAAGAGAAACTTCTGGCGGCGCTGCGCGGTGGCATCAAAACGGTTCTGATCCCGGAGGAAAACGAAAAGGATCTGGCCGAGATTCCGGATAACGTGAAAGAAGGGTTGCAGATCATCCCGGTCAAACACGTTTCAGAGGTGCTGAAACAGGCGCTGGTGGCCGAGCCAGAGCCCATTGAATGGGACGAAGCCGCCGAAGAGGCCGCAACTGCAGCGACCAAGGCTGCGGAAAACTCAGGTCCTTCGGCTACAGCGCACTAACGCGGATCATTGGGAAAGGCGGGGCGGGACCCCGCCTTTTTCAGAACCCGATAACGGGTTGCTTCGGGTCCAGAATATCTTCTTCCTCGATATACTTCTGGAATTTTTCGTCGGCCAGGGACGACTTGACCGCGAGTATGAAGATCACAGTCGAGAACAAGACGCAGACGGCAATATCCCATCCGAACGGGATAAACCGCAGCGCGCCCTCTCCAAACTGCCCAAGAAACGAGATGACGCCAATGCCGATGAAGTACGGCATCAGCCATCGAGCCTCGGCCACATCCATCTCGTCGAGCCGATTGTGAAAGCGCGCCAGCAGCAGGACCATTCCGATAATCAGGGCCAATCCCAGCCGCCAGACTGTGTCCCATCCGCTCCAATAGACAATCAACGTCGATATGGCGAAGGCTGAAACGGCGACCAACCGAACGGCCGGAATACGAATCGAGCGGGGTTGATCCGGCATCAATTGCCTGAGGCAGACCACCGCGATCGGCCCGACGGCGAAGGATAGAACGATGGCGGCCCCACTCAGCGCGATGACGGTGGTGAAGGGAACCGTCAGCAAGAACAGAATTCCGATCCCGAAATTCAGCGCCAAGGCCCGCAAAGGGACGCCAAGAGCCGACAGTTTCATCAATCCCTGAGGCAGAAAACCATTCTTGGACAAGGCCATGGCGATTCGAGCGTTTGAACCGGTTGCGACAAGACCATTGCCAAACGGGCCAATGACGGAACCGACGTTCAGCACGCTCAGGAACCAGACGACACCGACCGACATGATCACAGCATCCAACGGCCCTTCGCCGCCAAAACTCAGGCTCGCCCAGCCGTTGGCAAATGTCGTTGGATCCAGCGCGCCGATAAAGGCGATCTGTAGGCACAGATAGAGGGCGGCACACAAAACGATGGACAATACCAGAGCGGCGGGGATCGCAAATTTTGGATTGCGGACTTCACCCGCCATGTCGACCACATGACGAAACCCTATGAAGGAAAAGATGACCCCTCCGGTAGACACCGCTGCCATGATGCCTTGCAGACCATAGGGGGCAAAGCCATCTGGTTGAGTGAAATTCTGAACCTCGAACCTGTTTGCGATCAGCAACACGGACAGAAGGACAGGAATTGCGATTTTGGCCCATGTCAGCGTGGCGTTCACATGGGTAAAGAACTTTACGCCCAGGGCATTGACGGCGACAAACAGCAGCAAGAAAAACAGCGCCACGACAAGACCCGCACTTGTCAGGTCCCCGGTTCCGGTTGCATGCAGCCACGGAGCATATGGGGCGAGGTATTTCAGCATCGCTTCAACCTCGATCGGGGCAGTGGTGTTGTAACCGATCCAGGCCGTCCACCCCATGGCCATCGATACGATATTGCCATGGGAAAACTGCGGAACACGGGCGATTCCGCCGGGGATGGGCAGCATTGCCGAGATTTCCGCAAAGGTGATGGCCAGAAAGAACATGGCCACCGCTCCGATGATCCAGGACAGGATCGCGGCGGGGCCAGCGTGTTGTACGGCAAGCAAGGGGCCGAACAGCCAGCCAGACCCAATAATGCCGCCGACGGAGATGAACGTCAGTCCAACAAGGCCAATATCCCGCTTCAATTCGGCCATGCGTTCCAACCCCTTACGACCAACTGGTCAAGGATACGCAGGCGCGATCTGACGTGACAAGCATTGTCTTGGAACCAAAAAGGGAATGGTGGGTGATAACGGATTTGAACCGCTGACATCTTCGATGTGAACGAAGCGCTCTACCACTGAGCTAATCACCCATGACCGGCGCAGTTACAGGGTCTGCCGGGGTTGTGCAAGTCCAACTGGTGCCAAAAGCACCTTTCCTGAGGGATTGGTACGTGGAAATATTGACCTTGATCCGAAGCGTCCGGAAAATGTCGGCTTCAGTCAAAAAACTTCAAAACGCCGCTTGACGATGCCGGGGCTGGGCCATAATACACCCCAACGTTCAGCAATGAACGTGCAGCGGGCGGTTGTAGCTCAGTTGGTTAGAGTACCGGCCTGTCACGCCGGGGGTCGCGGGTTCGAGCCCCGTCAACCGCGCCATCGCTGCAATCCTTGGTCCAGGATAAAGGCCACGAAAATAGATGCGCGGTTGTAGCTCAGTTGGTTAGAGTACCGGCCTGTCACGCCGGGGGTCGCGGGTTCGAGCCCCGTCAACCGCGCCATTTTCCAGTCTTGCCCATCCCTATAGTGTGATTTGACTGTCCTGCGCTGCGTCGGTGCGCATGATGTCAGGATGTGTCGGCAATTATCGGTTCGTTCACACTTTGTTCTAACTTTTCTGTTGGAGACTCAGCGCCGCTCGCCTATTTCTGGGGAACGTGTTTGTTGGGGGCCAGAATGGCTGAGCTGAAAAAGATCGAGGTGCGCGGCGCGCGCGAGCATAACCTTAAGGGGATCGACGTCGATATCCCTCGGGATCAGCTGGTGGTGATCACCGGCTTGTCCGGTTCGGGCAAGTCCTCGCTGGCCTTTGACACGATCTATGCTGAGGGGCAGCGTCGATATGTCGAAAGCCTGTCGGCCTATGCCCGGCAGTTTCTGGATATGATGGAAAAACCGGATGTGGATCACATCAGTGGCCTAAGCCCGGCAATTTCGATTGAGCAAAAGACAACCTCGAAGAACCCGCGGTCTACCGTGGGCACCGTGACCGAGATCTATGACTATCTGCGGTTACTCTTTGCGCGGTCCGGGACACCTTACAGTCCGGCAACTGGCCAACCGATCGAAGCGCAGCAGGTGCAGGACATGGTCGACCGCATCATGGCGATGGAGGAGGGGACACGCGGGTATCTTCTGGCCCCCATCGTGCGCGACCGTAAAGGCGAGTATAAAAAAGAGTTCCTGGAATTGCGCAAACAGGGTTTCCAGCGCGTCAAAGTCGATGGCGACTTCTACGAACTGGATGAACCCCCGACGCTGGACAAGAAGTTCCGTCACGACATCGATGTGGTGGTGGACCGTCTTGTTGTGCGTGAAGGCATGGAAACACGGCTGGCCGACAGTTTGCGCACCGCTCTGGATCTGGCCGACGGCATTGCGGTTCTGGAAACGGCCCCGCGCGAGGGCGACCCGGAACGCATTACATTCAGTGAAAATTTTGCCTGTCCTGTCAGCGGGTTCACCATCCCTGAAATCGAACCGCGTCTGTTTTCGTTCAATGCCCCTTTTGGGGCCTGCCCGGATTGTGACGGTTTGGGGGTTGAACTGTTCTTTGATGAACGGCTGGTGGTGCCGGATCAGACGCTCAAGCTGTATGATGGCGCTCTGGCCCCGTGGCGCAAAGGGAAATCACCGTATTTCCTGCAAACCATCGAAGCCATCGCGCGGCATTATGAATTCGACAAGAACACGCCGTGGAAGAATTTATCGGACAAGGTTCAACAGGTTTTCCTGCGCGGGTCGGGAGATGAAGAAATCCAGTTCCGCTATGACGAAGGCGGGCGGGTCTATCAGGTCACGCGCAGCTTTGAAGGCGTTATCCCCAACATGGAGCGGCGCTATCGCGAGACGGACAGCGCGTGGATCCGCGAAGAGTTCGAACGGTATCAAAACAACCGTCCCTGCGGAACATGCGAAGGGTACCGTCTGCGTCCCGAAGCGCTGGCTGTGAAAATCGCGGGCCTGCATGTCGGTCAGGTGGTCCAGATGTCGATCCGCGAAGCGCTGGCGTGGATTGAAGATGCGCCCAACCATCTGAGCGTTCAGAAGAACGAGATCGCGCGCGCTATATTGAAGGAGATTCGCGAACGTCTGGGATTTCTGAATAATGTGGGTTTGGAATACCTTACGCTGTCACGTTCAAGTGGTACGCTGTCGGGGGGCGAAAGCCAGCGCATCCGATTGGCCAGCCAGATCGGATCGGGCTTGACCGGGGTTCTTTACGTGCTGGATGAGCCGTCGATCGGTCTGCATCAGCGCGACAATGACCGCCTTCTGGGAACGTTGAAAAACCTGCGGGATCAGGGAAACACGGTGATTGTCGTCGAGCATGACGAGGAAGCCATTCGCGAGGCTGACTATGTCTTCGACATCGGCCCGGGCGCGGGGGTGCATGGTGGCCAGGTCGTCAGCGAAGGGACACCGGGGGAAATCGCTGCCGACGCGGCCTCGGTCACAGGTCAATATCTGGCCGGTACCCGAGAGATTGCGGTGCCGACAGAGCGGCGCACGGGCAACAAGAAAAAGGTCTCGGTCGTCAAAGCCACCGGCAACAATCTCAAATCCGTCACCGCCGATTTTCCGCTGGGCAAGTTTGTCTGTGTCACCGGTGTGTCCGGGGGCGGTAAGTCGACGCTGACGATTGAAACGCTGTTCAAGACCGCCTCGATGCGGTTGAACGGCGCGCGACAGACCCCGGCACCCTGCGAGACCATCAAAGGGTTGGAGCATCTGGACAAGGTCATTGATATTGACCAGCGCCCGATCGGGCGCACGCCGCGTTCAAATCCAGCGACTTACACCGGGGCTTTCACCCCGATCCGCGACTGGTTTGCCGGTCTGCCCGAGGCCAAGGCACGCGGGTACAAGCCCGGTCGTTTCAGTTTCAACGTGAAAGGTGGCCGGTGCGAGGCTTGTCAGGGCGACGGTGTCATCAAGATCGAAATGCACTTTCTGCCCGACGTGTACGTGACCTGCGAAACCTGCAAGGGCGCGCGCTACAATCGCGAAACGCTGGAGATCAAGTTCAAAGGCAAATCCATTGCTGATGTGCTGGATATGACAGTGGAAGACGCGCAAGAGTTCTTCAAGGCCGTGCCTTCGATCCGCGATAAGATGGATGCGCTGGCGCGTGTTGGACTGGGCTACATCAAGGTCGGGCAGCAGGCCACGACCCTGTCAGGGGGCGAAGCCCAAAGGGTGAAGCTGTCGAAAGAGCTGTCCAAGCGTTCCACCGGGCGGACATTGTACATTCTGGATGAACCGACCACAGGTCTGCATTTCGAAGATGTGCGCAAGCTGCTGGAAGTGCTGCATGAACTTGTCGATCAAGGCAACACCGTTGTGGTGATCGAACACAATCTGGACGTGGTGAAGACTGCCGACCACATCATCGATATCGGCCCCGAAGGTGGGGACGGGGGCGGAGAGATTGTGGCGACAGGCACCCCCGAAGAGGTGGCTGAGGTCGAGCGCAGCCATACCGGTCGCTATCTCAAGATGATGCTGAACCCCGAGCGTGTGGCCGCCGAATAGCGGCCAGCCCGAATATCAGTAGAGGATGTCCGCCACGGCTCCGATCAGGTTGAGAACCTTTCGGGTCTCGGGATCGATGCGATAGACATAGTCGCCCGCGCGGACATAATTGCCACCGCGTTTCAGCCCATAGCGGTACGGGTCATCGATCCAGAAATAGTCGCGATCAATCCGGTCTCCGACACGGTAGTATTTCTTGGCCTGGCCAGGTGGCACACAGGGCACCGCCTTTTTTGCCAGACCCGGGGGACAGTGGCCGGACACGACCGAACTTTTGGGTGCGACACGCTCGACCGAGAAATCGGATTTCTTGCCTTTGCCTTTACCATTGCCGTTTCCAGCCAACGTCGCCACGGGGCTGATCGCCAGCAATGCAACTGTAGCGACGGCTATCATGTTCTTCATGTTGTGACCCCAAGCTTGTGTTTTGCGACTGATGACACACATGGTTGTTCTTTAGATAGGGCGCAAGGTCACGGTGCGCGCGGCTCGGCAAGTTGTCGCCGCATCGTCACTATGTCCGCCCACGCTTTTCGAACCGGGGCAACATGGCCGAGAAATCCTGACCCAGACCGTTTTCGGCATCGACAAATCGCTCGTACAGCGCAGTTGCCGCCTGTCCCATCGGTGTGTCGGCATCGGCGCTTTCGGCGGCTTGTTGGCTGAGCCGCAGGTCTTTCAACATCAACTCGGACGCAAACCCGGGCTGATAGCCGTTATCGGCAGGGCTGGTGGGGCCGACACCGGGGGCGGGGCAATAGGCGTTCATCGTCCAGCTGTACCCGGATGACGTGCTGACCACGTCGAACATCTTTTGACGGTCCAGTCCCAGTTTGTCAGCCAGCGCAAAGGCTTCGCAGGTCGCTATCATAGTGACGCCGAGGATCATGTTGTTGCAGATCTTGGCGGCTTGCCCGGCTCCGGCCTCACCGCAATGGACGGCTTTCTGACCCATGATATCGAACAGGGGGGCAGCTTTGGCAAAAGCGTCTTCGGACCCTCCGGCCATGAAGGTCAGCGTTCCGGCCGAGGCCCCTCCGATACCGCCTGACACCGGGGCATCCACGGACAGCAATCCTGCCGCCATGGCCTGATCCGCCACCGCGCGGGCGCTGTCTACGTCCACAGTCGAGCAATCAATGAGAACCGCGCCATGTTGCATGCCCGGAATGATCTGCGCGGCAACTGAGCGTAGAATATCCCCGTTGGGAAGCATTGTGATGACGGCATCGGCGCCAGAGACCGCCTCTGCAGCTGTTTGCACCTTGCTTACGCCGTCAACGGTGACGTCAGCAGTGTCGAAACCCCGCACCTGATGTCCGGCCTTGGCAAGATTGGCGGCCATTGGTGCCCCCATATTGCCCAACCCGATGAATCCGATTTGCATCCCTTAATCCTCCTGAAATGTCAGTGAGTCCGCGCCCAAAGGCTGCAGCATTTTGGACACTGCGACCGATGGCACGTTCATATCCGCAAACTGCCAGTTTGGGTTGCGGTCTTTGTCGATGATGCGGGCGCGTATCCCTTCGAGCAGATCGCCATGTTCCATCGCGCGAAACGTGAACCGATACTCCATCTCCAGCGCGCGCCGCATCGTCAGAGATGGGCCGCGCAGACGATGGATCATTTCCACGGTGCATGCGATCGATAGCGGTGCCGCCTGAGCCAGTTTTTCAAGTGCCTGTGCCGAGAACTCTGTGTCCGCGCTGCGCAGATTTGTGAGCGTATCTGCCAACGTTTCTCCATCGAAACACCGGTCTATGTCGGCTTGCATCTGCGCCAACTGTCCGTTTGGTGCGGGGTGCGCGTGTTCGTTGACCAACTGGGCATTTCCCGAAGCTTCCAGCATCTCGATCAGGTCCGGCCACGTGGTTTGCGGGATGAAGTGATCGGCAAACCCCGCCAGAATCGCGTCGGCGGGGCCCATGCGATGACCGGTGGTGCCCAGATATTCACCCAGACGGCCCGGGGCCAGCGCCAGCATGAGCGTGCCGCCAACATCCGGAACCAGACCGATTGTGCATTCGGGCATTGCGATTTTTGAACTTTCTCCAACCACCCGATGCGTTCCATGACACCCGATGCCCACACCGCCGCCCATGGTGAACCCTTGCAGAAAACTGACGATGGGCTTGGGGTATTCGAAGATCATCGCATTCAGGCGGTATTCGTCGCGCCAGAATGTCTGACCGTGCGAAAAGTCGCCTTTGGTACCTGTCTCGTAAAGCTCGGCAATGTCCCCACCAGCACAGAACGCTTTTTCGCCTTCCGCATCCAGAATGATCAGGTCCACCGCGTCATCCTCGCGCCAGTTGCGCAGGGCGGTGTCGATTGCCATGCACATCTGGTAGCTCAGCGCATTCAGTGCTTTGGGGCGGGTCAGCGTGATGCGCCCGGCACGGCCGGTGACGCGGATGTCGATGTCAGGCATGGGTCCCTCAGGTCCGGGTCAGCATTTGGCGCGCCACGATGACACGCATGATTTCGTTTGTGCCTTCCAATATCTGATGCACCCGCAAGTCGCGTACAAGCTTTTCGATCCCGTAATCGGCCAGATAGCCGTAGCCGCCATGCAGTTGCAGGCACTGATCTACAACCTTTGATCCGGTTTCGGTCACAAATTTCTTGGCCATGGCGCAGAATTTGGTGGCATCCGGCGCGCCCTGATCCAGCTTCCACGCCGCTTGTCGCAGAAAGGTTCGCGCGGCTTGCAGTTCGATTTCCATATCCGCCAAACGGAATTGCAGGGCCTGAAACTGATCGATGGATTGCCCAAAGGCCTTGCGTTCGGACATGTATTGCACAGTCATATCCAGCCCGGCCTGCGCGGCACCCAAGGAACATGAGGCGATGTTCAACCGCCCGCCGTCCAGGCCCATCATGGCGTATTTGAACCCGTCACCTTCGGTACCGACAAGGTTGTCCGCAGGCACTTTGCAGTCGTCGAACTGAACCTGCGCGGTCGGTTGGCTTTTCCAGCCCATCTTCTGCTCTAACGCACCAAAGCTGAGCCCAGGTGTGCCATCTTCGACATAAAGCGTCGAGATACCTTTGGGACCGTCAGTGCCGGTGCGGACCATGCAGACATAGGCATCCGAATACCCGCCGCCCGAGATGAACGCCTTGGTGCCATTCAGCGTGTAACCCTCGTTCGTGCGTTCGGCACGGGTCTTGAGGGCAGCAGCGTCCGAACCCGAGCCCGGTTCGGTCAGACAGTAACTCAGCACTGTGTTCAAAGTCAGGATGTCCGGCATGACGCGGGATTTGAGGTCGTCGCTGGCAAAACTGTCCAGCATTTTGGCGCACATATTGTGGATCGACAAAAACGCGGCCACCGATGGGCAGGCCATTGACAGTGCCTCGAAGACCAGCGTCGCGTCCAGACGGCTCAGACCTGCGCCGCCACCGTCTTCCGAGACGTAGAGAGCGCCAAACCCCAACTCTCCGATCCGGGGCCAAAGCTCCTTTGGGATTGTGCCGTCTGTCTCCCACTGGCGAGCATACGGGGCGATGTTGTCCTGTCCGAACGCATAGGCCATGTCGAAAATGGCGGTTTGCTCTTCGTTGAGCGCAAAATCCATGCCGTCTCCTCCCAATCGGCGTTGAATTGAACGGTTGTTTATTTCGCAATCGTTACAGAAATTTTGCAAGGCTCGCAATCAGGGGCGCGCAGGCTAGGGGAAGCCCGGGTGCAAGATGTCACCGATCAGGTGTGGATAGGCTGGACGAAGGATGGCGAGTGCCAAGGGTGGGCGAGGTTCGACATGCGACACTGGCCGGTTCGTTCTGTCAAACGTCGGGAAAGCAAATTTCGCCAAAAAGTAAACCGCGGGCCGTTCATGGGCCCGCGGTTGTGCAGTCGGGTCAGGTTATTGCGTCTGGGTCATGGCCGCGCGCAACAGTTGCGGGCGGTCGGACTGGGATGGCAGGAAAACGGCCTGTGATCCGGCGTCAAGCGCAGTCAGGCTTGCGTCATACCACTGCATGGCAAGATCGCGACGCTCTTGCACGCCAAACCCCTCGCGCAGATGATGCCCGATCAATTCGCCATAGGCGGGTTCACCCATTGCCACCAGCATCAGGGCAGAGCCAACAGCGCTGTCCATATTGTCCTGACGGTAGCCCATGGCCAGACACACCTTGCTGGTCGCGGCAAGATCTTCGGGGCTCAGCCCGGATTCCAGTGCCATCTTGCGCATCTGGGTTTCTGCGTCTGTTTTTGAGCTGAGAGACAGCGCAACAACTTGCGGCGCGAGCATTTCGCCGTAGGATTCGCATTGTGCAGCAACCTGATCCGGTGTCAGGCCCTGAACGTCCTGCATCAGATCCTCACCGCGCGCCATTGCATAGCTGCGGGCAAGACAGAACTGTTCGCTGAGCGCAAAGTCAGGATCGGACATGTTGGCCAATGTCGTGTAGCCGCCATTTGTCGAGGTTTGCAGCATCACGGCGCTGCACCGATTGGCAAGTGAAGGGCCTGTGGTGCCGCCTGCGAACAGGCTGGGCAGGGCCGCGGATGCAGTTTCTGTAGTGTCCGTCTCGGGTTCGGCCTCTTGCGGGGTTGCAACCGGGACCACCGGCGCCAGTTGTGTCTGAGGCTGAGGTGCCGCTGCCAGAGCGGCGCCGCTGTGGACCTGTTGACGATAGGCCAACAGCAGGGGCTGTCCCGACAATTGCGTCGCGGACTGCCCGCCGCTGGTTGCCCAATAGTAGGCCTGCATCAGGAAGTCATATTGATAGGGCGCGAAATCATACCCGTTCACAGGATAGCCCATGGACGCCTGGTAGCGTTCAATTGCGGAGCGGGTGCCACGGCCAATCTGCCCATCGACCCGACCTGCATTATAGCCGAAATAGTTCAGCGCAGTCTGCGTCTGCGCGCCCTGTGTGGTCGATGGAATACCCGGTCTGGATGTCCGGGTCGTTGTGCTGGCTTTTTTCTTCTGCTGGTTGTTGCCAATCGCGTATCCCACGACACCGCCGACAACCGCGCCGCCGATAAAGTCGCCCGCATCGGCCTGAGCAGACTTTGGGGTAGCTGACGCAAATGACAGCGCAACACCAAGCGTTAAAATCAAGCGAAAAATCATTACTGACCTCCAACAACAAAAATAAACTTCGACGGATTATAGCACAGCCACCGCGCCCTGCGGGTATATTTGTGAACTAAGGTTCTGCGCGCCGATTTCCGCCCAAACCTGCACTACAGATCGGCGTGAAACTCATCAATCAGGTGGCGCACAACCGCCGCGCCGGGATCTTCATCCTTGGCCACGGCCTCGGCATGCACGCGGCGTTGGCGGGTGGCCGAGGTTCCGGTTTCGGCGATGTGGCGAAGACGGGCAAGCTCGGTCATGGTTCCCAGCGCTTCGGCGTCTTCGGCCAGCATGCCCATCAACTCTCCCATCAACTCGGCCATGGGTTTGACCGAGCGGTCGCCAAAGTCGATCAGGCCTTCACCAACGCCATACCGTTGCGCGCGCCAGCGGTTCTCGCCAATCAGGAACCGATCATACTGACGCCAACGCAGGTTGCGGGCCTTCAGACGGCAGAGCATTCGGGTCAGGGCCTGCACAAGTGCCGCCAGAGACAGCGTATGCTCCAACCGGGGTTGCACATCCATGATCCGTGTCTCAAGCGTTGGAAACCGGTGAGACGGACGCAGGTCCCACCAGATTTTCGACGTATCTTCGATGACGCCCAGTTCGACCAGAACACCTGTGGCACGTTCATAGTCGGACCAGCTGCCATAAAACGGCGGCAGGCCCGTACGCGGCAGGTTGTCGAATACGGTCAGTCGATACGAGGACAGCCCCGTGTCCTCGCCATTCCAGAAGGGGGACGAGGCAGACAGCGCCAGCAAATGAGGCAGGAAGTAACACAGCTGAGGCATCAAATCCGCGCGCAGGGCCTCTTCTTCGATACCGACATGCACGTGCATGCCGCAAATCAGCATGCGCCGCGCCACGCCGCCCAACGCGTGTTGCAGCGCATCATACCGCTCTTTCCGCGTGTGATGCTGTTTCTTCCAATCCGCAAACGGGTGGCAGGATACGGCAATTGGGCTCAGGTTGTGTTCTGCCGCGCGTTTTGACACGCAAGATCGCAAGCGCTTCAGGTCCTCGCGCGCGCCTTTGATGGTGGTATGGGGGCGGGTGCCGACTTCGATCTGGCATTGCAGGAACTCGGGGCTGACCTGCCCTTCAAAGTCGGCCTGACAGGCTTCCATCAACGAGGCAGGGGCTTCGGCAAGGTGCAGGCTGTCGCGGTCGACCAGCAGGTATTCCTCTTCTATTCCAATCGTGAAGTCTTGCTGCATCAGCGGGCCTCCCATTCCCGTGTCGGACCAGTGAATACGGAAATCAGCGTTTTGCCAAGGGTTTGCCGCTCTCAGACTTGCACAGGCGTGCATGGCGCGGGTAAGGAGCCATAGCAGCTATCGAACCGGAGCGACCCGCGTGAAACCGAGAAAATTTCCCAAGATCAACGAAGCGCTGGATGAACTGGGGGTAAAGCTGATGGATACCGCCGTAGAACGGGATGAGCGGGCGCGGCTTGAAGCGTTCGAGCGGGCAGGGGGTCTGACCCGTCCGGCCTATGCCTTGTCGCCGGGGATGGCGGATTTTGATATTGCGCCTCTTGTGCAGGCGTTCGCGGACCATCGCGAAGCCTTGGAGGCGCTGAAAGATCCAGCGCGCAATCAAACCGGCTATCGCATTGACAACGGCTACTATGACAGTCCCGATGCGGACGCGCTGTACCTGATGATCCGTCGCTTTCAGCCGAAACGTGTGATCGAGGTGGGCTGCGGCAACTCAACCCGCGTCACGCGCCAGGCGATCATTGACGGCGGTCTCGACACGACCATCACCGCGATCGATCCATATCCCCGCGCGGATATTGCCCATGTGGTGGACGCATTCGAACAAAAACGGTTGGAAGAGGTGGATCCGGCACTGTTCGACCAGCTTGAAGCGGGGGACATATTGTTCATCGATTCAAGCCACGTCGTTCGGATGAGCAACGATGTGGCACATCTGTTCTGCCGTATCATTCCAACCCTCAAACCGGGTGTTGTCATCCACGTGCATGACGTTTTTTTACCCTATGAGTATCCCAAGCGGTTCTTTTACGACTGCCCTGGGTGGGGTGAGCAGTACATCTTGCACGCTTTGCTTCAATCCGGAGCGTTTTCAATGCTTTGGCCGGGATATTACCTGCAACAGGATCGCCCCGATGCGGTTGAGGCACTGCCCTTTTTGAAAGAGGGTCGCGCCCAAAGTATCTGGGTTCAGATCAAGGGATCGTAAGTTCAAAGTGATCCGGCGTGACAAAAGGTCCGTACCCCTTTCCATAACAAGCTGGAGAGGAGAAGACAGCCATGTTTCGTCGCACGTTTATGGGCGCTGCCGCCGCAATCGCACTTGCCATGCCGCTCAAGGCCCAAGCTGCTGACATTGTGGACACCGCGGTTTCGGCGGGTTCGTTCACAACCCTTGTTGCCGCCGTTCAGGCCGCAGGTCTGGTCGACACTTTGAAGGGCGATGGTCCGTTCACTGTATTCGCACCAACAGATGAGGCGTTTGCGGCGCTGCCCGAGGGCACGGTCGAAACCCTGTTGCTGCCCGAGAACAAGGATCAGTTGGTTGAAATTCTGACCTACCACGTCGTTCCCGCCAAGGTGATGTCAGGGGACATTGCAGGCAAGCGTGCCAAGGTTCTGACCGTTCAGGGTGATCGCCTGAGCGTAAACGCCAAGCGCGGAGTAAAGGTGAACGATGCCGAAGTTGTTCAGGCAGATATTGAAGCCAGCAATGGCGTGATCCACGTCGTCGACGCTGTGATCCTGCCGGAATAAGACTTCCCGCAGTTTAAAAAACCCCGGCTCGTGCGAGGCGGGGTTTTCTTGTCAGACCAGTCTGACCTGGGTTCCGATTTGCACCAGAGGATACAATTCCTCGACATGTTGATTGTAGAGCCCGATGCATCCGGACGAGCTTTGGCGCCCAATCTTGCGGGTGTCGTGTGTTCCATGCACCAGATAAGCAGGCCAGCCGAGATACATGGCGCGGGTACCCAGCGGATTGCCCGGATCGCCACCTTCCATTCGAACAGGAAGCGACGGATCACGTTCGCGCATTGACGACGTCGGGGTCCAGCTGGGGTATTCGGTTTTGCGAACAACCTTTGTGTAGCCGCGCTTGGTCAATTCTTCGCTCATCGGAACTGAACTGGGGTACAGTTTGTAGGTGCCGTCCGGCCCCCAGTAGTGCACCGCGCGGCTGGTGATGTCGGCCAGCAAGCAGCCAGCCCCCAACGCGTCGAAGTGGTCCTGCCAGTTCTGCTGCGAGAACGAGGACACATTGCGGCGGACAGGCAATTGTGTGCTGATCGCATCTTCGGTCTCAGGGAAAGCATCCAAGCTCTGTGCGCGCACCAGTGCAGGTGCGGCCAGAATGGACGCGGCCCCCAAAAGGGCTGAGCGGCGGGTCATGCGAGAATTGGACAATACGGCCTCCGACGGTTCGAACTGCTCGATCAAATAGCTGCGAGCAAAATATTTGCAGAAGCTGCGAATTGCTAGTCTGTGAAACCTGAATTTATCGTGAAGGTGCAGGTTTTCGGGTCTCTGGCGAAATCGTGCCAAAGAAAAACCCGGCCTGTTTGGCCGGGCTTGATGGTTTGTCAGCCTGTATCAGTCCATGGCCTTGAAGTTGAACTCGCCACCTTCCTTGATGCCCGAGGGCCAGCGGGCCGTTACAGTTTTGGTGCGGGTGTAGAACTTGAAGCTGTCCGGGCCGTGCTGGTTCAGGTCGCCGAACATGGATTTCTTCCAGCCGCCAAACGTGTGGTAGGCCAGCGGCACCGGGATCGGGACGTTGATGCCGACCATGCCGATGTTGACACGGCTGGCAAAGTCGCGGGCAGTGTCGCCGTCACGGGTAAAGATCGCTGTGCCGTTTCCATATTCATGGTCCATCGCCAGCTTCAGCGCCTCTTCATAGGACCCCGCACGCACGGTCGACAGGACAGGCCCAAAGATCTCTTGCTTGTAGATGTCCATCTCTGGCGTCACGTGATCGAACAGGTGCGGTCCGACGAAAAAGCCGTCTTCATACCCTTGCAGGCTGAAATCACGGTTGTCGACGACAAGTGTCGCACCTTGCTCGACACCGGAATTGATCAGGCCAAGGATTCGCTGTTTGGCGGCACCGGTCACAACCGGGCCCATATCGACGTCATCGCCTGCGGTGTAGGGGCCGACCTTCAGCTTTTCAACGCGCGGGATCAGCTTTTCGATCAGTTTGTCGGCAGTTTCCTCGCCAACAGGAACAGCGACCGAGATGGCCATGCACCGTTCGCCTGCCGCACCAAAGCCAGCCCCGACCAACGCGTCAGCCGCCTGATCCAGATCGGCATCGGGCATGACGATCATGTGGTTCTTGGCACCGCCAAAACATTGCGCACGCTTCCCGTTCGCGGTGGCACGAGAGTAGATATACTGGGCGATCGGCGTCGAACCCACGAAAGACACACCCTGAATGACTTCGCTATCCAGCAGGGTGTCGACGGCTTCTTTATCGCCGTTCACGACCTGAAACACGCCCTTGGGCAGGCCGGCTTCGACAAACAGTTCTGCCAGCATCAGAGGAACCGATGGATCGCGCTCGGACGGTTTCAGGACCACGGCGTTGCCGCAGGCCAGAGCGGGACCTACGTGCCACAGTGGCATCATTGCCGGGAAGTTAAACGGCATGATCGATGCAACAACCCCCAGAGGTTGGCGCATGGAATACATGTCGATGCCGGGCCCTGCGCTGTCGGTGAACTCACCTTTCAGCATCTGAGGGGCGCCGATGCAGTATTCGATCACTTCCAGGCCGCGCTGCAGGTCACCCTTGGCATCTGGGATGGTCTTGCCGTGCTCGCGGCTCAGCGCTTCGGCCAGTTTGTCCATGTCGCGGTTCATCAGGCCAACCATCGCCATCATCACGCGTGCGCGCTTTTGCGGGTTGGTTGCACCCCATGCAACTTGGGCAATTGCGGCCTGCTCGATGGCTGCGGTGGTCTCTGCTGCGCTGGCCATCGGGCATTTGTACTGAACTTCACCGGTTGCCGGGTTGAAAACGTCGTCAAAGCGACCGGATGAGCCCGCCACTTGTTCGCCATTCAGGAAATGAGTCAGGTCTTGCATCGAAAACTCCTCCGATAGGTTTGGGCGCACAATAGGCTTGCGGAAATCGAACGAACAGAGGCAATGTTTCAAAAGAGCTTTGCAAAAATGCAAGATGAGGCATCATGACTCCGAACTGGGATGATATGCGGATTTTTCTGGCGGTCGCGCGTGAAAAAAGCCTGTCCGCCGCTGGTCGTATTCTAAAGATCGATCCGGCGACAGTCGGGCGGCGCATTGCCCGGCTCGAAACCAATCTGGACGCGCTGTTGTTCACCAAATCGCAACAGGGTTACTTTTTGACACCCGCCGGAGAACGCCTGCTGGACCATGGAGTACAGGCCGAAGCAGCCATGCGCGCGGCGACCGGGGCTGTGGTCCGCTCGACCAAGTCGCTAAGCGGTCAGATTCGTATCGGGGCACCGGACGGGTCGGCAAACTATCTGTTGCCGCAGGTCTGCGCGAAAATCAGTGATGCGAACCCGGATCTGGATATTCAGATCCTCGCGTTGCCCCGGATCATCAATTTGTCCCGGCGAGAGGCCGACATGGCTGTCACGGTCAGCGCCCCGACAGCCGGAAGACTACTGGTCCAGAAGGTCAGTGACTACAAACTGCATATGGTGGCCACGCAGGATTATCTTGAGCGTCATGAGCCAATCCGGACGCTTGCCGATCTGAAAGGTCATCGGTTGATCGGCTACATCCCGGACATGATTTTCGACCGCGAGCTGGATTACCTGAACGACATCGGTATTGACCGTGTTCCGTTGGCATCGAATTCGGTGTCGGTGCAGTTACGTCAGGTCTCGCTGGGCACAGGCATATGTGTGGCCCATGACTTCACGCTTCCGTTTCACCCGAACTTGCGGAAAATCCTGACGGATCAGGTGAGTCTGACCCGCAGTTTCCACCTGGTCCGGCACCAGGGGGATCAACGGAACGAGCGGCTAAACCGCTTTGCCGAAGCCCTGACCCGTGGAATTCGCGACGAAATTGCGCGGCTTGAGGCCGATGCGGGAGCTTGACAGGGTCGGCCATTCCGGCAACGCTTTGGAAAACAGTACGTTATTTCCGGAGGTTTTTTGCATGCTTGTTCAAGCCATTCTGACATCCAAGGCCACCGATGGTGTGGTGACCGTTGCCCCATCGGCAACGGTGTCTGAGGCGGCGAAGATACTTGCTGAAAAACGGATCGGCACGGTTGTGGTCTCGGAAGATGGCGGCACCACCGCAGTGGGTATCCTGTCGGAACGCGACATTGTTCGTGAACTGGCGGCCAGCGGCAGCGGATGTCTCGATCAGACTGTCGACAACTACATGACCCGGGAACTGGTGACAGCCACGCGCCAGGAACAGGTTCAGGACATCATGTCCCGCATGACCGAAGGACGGTTTCGCCACATGCCCGTGGTTGAGGACGGCAAGCTGATCGGCATTGTCACAATCGGCGACGTGGTCAAGGCGCAGCTCACCGAACTCGCAATGGAAAAAGACGCGCTGCAAGGCATGATCATGGGGCACTGACGGGGCAGGCGGTTGCACCCTCTTGCGCCCTCGGCAAGTTTATGTTTGCTGGCGCAGAAGTTTCTGAACGCAGGAGAGCGTGATGCGGGTTGGTCTATATCCCGGAACTTTTGACCCGATCACCTTGGGGCATATCGACATCATCCGCCGTGCGGCGGCCATGGTAGACAGACTGGTGATCGGCGTGGCGATCAACAGGGACAAGGGCCCTCTGTTTTCGCTGGAAGAACGCGTTGCCATGATCGAGGCGGAATGCGCCCATCTTTCCGAACAGACCGGAACCGAGATTGTCGCACATCCGTTCGAGAACCTGCTGATCGATTGTGCGCGGGATGTCGGCGCGCAGATCATCGTGCGCGGTCTTCGGGCCGTGGCGGATTTCGAGTATGAGTTTCAGATGGTTGGCATGAATCGTGCTCTGGACGATTCGATTGAAACCGTATTTCTGATGGCCGAGGCCCGGCATCAGGCGATCGCGTCCAAGCTGGTCAAGGAAATCGCACGGTTGAACGGGGACGTGTCAAAATTTGTCACGCCCCGCGTCAATGATGCGCTGCGCGAGCGTTTAGGATAAAGCGCCCATCGCGGCGGCGGTGTCGAGCATCCGGTTCGAGAAACCCCATTCGTTGTCATACCAGGCCAGCACGCGCACCAGCGTGCCGTCGGTGACTTTGGTTTCCGCCAGCGACACGGTCGAACTGTGGGCGTCATGGTTGAAGTCCATCGACACCAACGGGCGGGTTTCGGCAGCCAATACGCCAGGGATCCTGGCGGCGGCCTCGGTGAACAGAGCGTTCACCTCGTCCTCGGTTGTCGGGCGCGCAATTTCGGCTACCAGATCGACCACCGACACATTTGGCGTGGGAACGCGGATTGCCTGACCTGTCAGTTTGCCTGCAAGCTGGGGCAGGACAAGTCCGACTGCGGCAGCTGCGCCTGTGGTCGTTGGGATCATGGACAAGGCCGCAGCACGCGAAAGATACGGGTCTTTGCCTGCGGTGTCGTGCACAGGCTGGCTTGCCGTGTAGGCATGGACCGTCGTCATGTTTCCGTGGACGATACCCAATCCTGCGTCCAGTGCTGCCGCAACGGGGGACAAGCAGTTGGTGGTGCAGGATGCGTTTGAAACAACGATGTCATCAGCAGTCAGGTCGTGATCGTTCACGCCAAACACAACTGTTTTCACGGCACCATCGCCCCGTGCTGGCGCTGAGATCAGAACCTTTTTTGATCCGTTCTTGAGGTGCCGCTCAGCCGCTTCGCGTGTGCGGAAGACACCTGTGCATTCCAGAACCACATCCACATCCGACCAGTTCAGTGCCTCGGGATCGCGTTCGCTGGTCAGGCGGATCGGGCCTGCGCCAACGTCCAGACCCGCATCGCTGAGGGTGACCGGTTTGGGATAGCGCCCATGCACGCTGTCGAATTCGAACAGATGCGCGTTCATTTCAGGTTTGGCCAGATCGTTGATTGCAACAATTTCAACATCGGTTCGACCCGATTCCATCACCGCCCGCAATACTCCGCGTCCGATCCGTCCAAATCCGTTGATTGCCAGCTTGAGTGCCATGTTTCTCTCCGTCCGAGTCCCGGCTTGAGTTAAGTTAGCGCTAACAACGCCAGTTCGGCAAAAAAGTCAAGTAAAACCTCGCTCATCGCCAGAAGGCGAGCCAGTCCAGAAAGTCATACAGCTTTTTTCCGAGAAACAAGAGATGCTCGGTCCCGAACAGGGCATAGTCCAGCATGATCCCACCAAGGATCAGAAGCCCAAGCCAGATGGCAATTTGATTGGTCATTGAGGCCCCGAACGAAAACGCCCGCCCAGATAACCTGAGCGGGCAAAGCTGTTCAAGCAATCAAGGGTAAATCAGTTAAGACGGCCCATGGCGACCGCAACATCGGCCATGCGAACCGAAAAGCCCCATTCGTTGTCATACCACGCCAGAACACGCACCAGACGGTTATCGACAACGCGCGTCTGATCGGGTGCAAAGATCGAGCTTTCCTCGGTATGGTTGAAATCGGTCGAAACCAGCGGTGCGGGCTCATATCCCAGAACACGCTGCATTGTGCCTTTGGCGGCTTCTTCGACAATGGCGTTGACTTCTTCGACGGTGACATCACGCGCAGCGCGGAATGTCAGGTCCACAGCCGAGACATTGGGGGTCGGAACGCGGATGGCAGAACCGTCCAAACGGCCTTTCAGGTTCGGCAGGACTTCACCCAGTGCTTTTGCCGCACCGGTCGAGGTCGGGATCATCGACATGGCGGCAGCACGCGCGCGGTACAGGTCGCTGTGGCGGCGGTCCAGGGTCGGCTGGTCACCGGTATACGCGTGGATGGTGGTCATGATGCCGTTTTCAATGCCGATGCCTTCGTCCAGCACCTTGGCAAGCGGGGCAAGGCAGTTGGTTGTGCAGGACCCGTTCGAGATCATGTTGTCATTGGCGGTCAGCGTGTTGTGGTTCACTCCAAACACGATGGTCTTGTCGACGTTTTTGCCCGGTGCGGATAGCAGAACCTTACGTGCGCCGCGGTCCAGGTGAGTTTTGGCTTTCAGGCCATCATTGAACTTGCCGGTGCACTCCAGAACGACATCACATCCTTCCCAGTCCAGCATGTTCATGTCGTAGGTCGAGAACATCTCCATCGGGCCGCGGCCCAAATCCATGGTATTGCCTTCGATCGACACCTCGCGCGGGAACCGTCCATGAATGCTGTCATACTTCAGCAGATGGGCCGAGGTTTCCAGCGGTCCGGTCGCGTTGACCTTGATCACTTCGATGTCATTACGGCCCGACGCGGCGATGTGCGACAGGGTGCAACGGCCGATGCGGCCAAAACCATTGATACCGACCTTGATGGTCATGTGACGTCTCCAAATGCGCTTGCGTTGAGGGCCATATAACCGCGAATTCTAAATCTCAAAAGGGCAAAAGGGGTATAATTTTAAGGTGTTAGCGCAAACCTGCCGCGATTGCGCTAACGCTTGCGCTAGCTGTGAGATCAGATAGGGTCCGGGTGCGGCAGGTGACTGGAAAGGACTCGCAATGAGCGGACTGTTGGCCCTTTTGGACGATGTGGCGGGGATCGCCAAAGTTGCTGCGGCCTCGGTCGATGACGTGGTTGCGGCGGCAGGAAAAGCCGGGGCCAAGACCGCAGGGGTGATCATCGACGATGCGGCGGTCACTCCGAAATATGTTCAAGGTTTTGCGCCTGCGCGGGAACTGCCGATCATCTGGCGCATTGCCCGTGGGTCCATCTTCAACAAGATCATATTGTTGCTTCCCGTGGCTTTGCTACTGGCCAATTTTGCCCCGTGGCTGATCACACCGCTGCTGATGCTGGGCGGGTCTTATTTATGTTTCGAGGGGGCTGAAAAGATATTCCATGTGCTTTTTCCACATGGGAGTCACGCGGTCGACGAAGACATGAAGGACAAAGACCCCGGGCATCTGGAAGAACAAAAGGTCAAAGGGGCGATCAAGACCGACTTCATCCTGTCTGCGGAAATCATGACCATTGCTTTGGCGGCGATTGAGGCCCCAAATCTGTGGATGCAGGCCGCGACACTGGCAGTTGTCGGGATCGGAGTGACTGTGGCGGTCTACGGCTCGGTCGCGCTGATCGTCAAGATGGACGACGTTGGATTATACTTAGCGCAAAACGCGCCGACGCCCGTGGGCCGAGGTCTTGGACGCGGGTTGGTCAAGGCCATGCCCGGCGTGATGAAAACCCTGTCGATTGTCGGAACTGCAGCGATGTTGTGGGTCGGCGGATCCATCGTGATTCACGGTCTGGAGGTTCTGGGCTTTGGCTGGCTGGGCCATCACATTCACGATTGGGCCTATGCATTGGGGCATATGGTGTCCGAGCAATGGACAGGCATTGTCGAATGGGGGTCCAAGGCCACGTTGGATGGTATCTTTGGACTGGCCTACGGGCTGCTGTTGATCCCGGTTGCGACCCGGATCATTGCTCCGCTGTTCAACAAGAAAACGAACCATTGAGTTGACGCGTTATCGCTTGGACACAGTGATGGATGGTCCCATTGTTCGAAAAAGCGGATCGCGCGGATCGAACGGTACGTCCGTGGTCTTTTCTGCGCTGAGCGTTGCAGCCGACGAGGTCCCATTCGCGCAGGACGAGCTTTTTGGTTTCTTGCATTTTCACGTCGATACGGCAGTCAAGGCGCAGAAGCGAAGTCTTTGGTTCGGCGGGCGTTTCTACAATGGTTTAACCGGCCAATCAGCGACGTATATTCCCCTTTCCGGGACGCACCTGCGTCAGGTTTTGTCATGCATCGGTTTGCAACCACCCGAGCAAGTCGTGGTGCAGGGGCGATATGAATTGCGTTTGGACTACGCGCTGAAAGCCTACCACGCGTTGAAACTGAACGCTGAGGTGCAATCCAAATGAAAAGGGCGGCCAAAGCCGCCCTTTGCACGTTTTTTGTGACTGGCTTACAGCCCCAATAGGTCTTTGACCTTGGCAACCGTCGCCTCGGCGGTGATGCCGAAATGCTTGTAAAGCTCTCCGGCAGGGGCCGACGCACCAAAGCTCGACATGCCAACGAAGCCGGCTTTGGCTTCGCGGCCACGCTCACCCAGCAACCAGCGGTCCCAGCCACCGGCGCGCACTGCGGCCTCGATGCCGACCCGAACGGGGCCACCTGGCAGAACCCGTTTGCGGTAGGTTTCGTCCTGCTGTGCGAACAATTCCATGCAAGGCATTGAAACCACACGGGTTCCGATGCCTTCAGCTTCGAGCATCGCTTTGGCGTCCATTGCCAGCGACACTTCGGACCCGGTTGCGATCAGGATGGCCTGACGTTTGCTTTCTGCGTCAGCCAGAACATAGGCCCCCTGCGCGGTGAGGTTTTTGCTCTTGTGATCTTTCCGCACGGTCGGCACGCCCTGACGGGTCAGCGACAGGACCGAAGGGCTGTCCTTGAAGGTCAGCGCCAGTTCCCACGCCTCGGCGGTTTCAACTGTGTCGGCGGGGCGGAACACATAGGTGTTCGGCGTCGCGCGGCTGATCGCCAGATGCTCGACCGGCTGATGGGTCGGGCCGTCTTCGCCCAGACCAATCGAGTCGTGGGTCATCACGAAAACCGACGGGATTTTCATCAGCGCGGCCAGACGCATGGATGGGCGGGCATAGTCAGTGAAGGCCATGAAGGTGCCGCCATAGGGGCGGATACCGCCATGCAGCGCCATACCGTTCATCGCCGCGGCCATGCCGTGTTCGCGGATGCCGTAGTGGATATAACGACCCTTGCGGTTCTCGGGCAGAAACACGCCCATGTCGGCAGATTTGGTGTTGTTCGAGCCGGTCAGATCAGCCGAACCGCCAATAGTTTCGGTCATGATCGGGTTAACCACGTTCAGAACCTTCTCGGACGATGCGCGGGTGGCCAGCTTGGGCTGGTCTTCCGACATCTGTTTTTTGAACGCGCGGATGGCACCGGCCAGCTTTTTGGGTGCTTCGAACGCATAGGCCCGGTTGAATTCAGCCTGCTTACGCTCGGAGATCTGTGCAAATCGCTCTTCCCAGGCCACGCGCTCGGCAGCACCGCGCGCGCCGATGGCTTCCCAGGCAGATTTCACGGTGGCGGGCACTTCGAACGCGTCATGCGACCAGCCATAGGCCACTTTCGCCGCTTTCAACTGATTCTGATCCGTCAGCGCGCCGTGACCTTTCGAGGTGTCCTGCGCCGCGTGACCCAAAGCAATGTGGCTTTCACATGCGATCATGGTCGGTTTGCTGGATTTCTTGGCCTGAACAATCGCTGCGTCGATGGCCTGAGGGTCATGGCCGTCGATCTCGATCACATGCCAGCCCGAGGCCGCGAAACGGCGGACTTGATCAGTGCGATCAGCCATATCGACAGTGCCGTCGATGGTGATGTTGTTGTTATCCCAGAAGACGATCAGCTTGCCCAGTTCGTGACGCCCGGCCAAAGTGATCGCCTCTTGGCTGACGCCTTCCATCAGACAGCCATCGCCGGCAATCACATAGGTATAGTGGTCGACGACCTTCTTGCCGTAATGCGCGCGTTGGATTTCTTCGGCCATGGCAAATCCCACAGCGTTCGAGATGCCTTGTCCAAGCGGACCGGTGGTGGTTTCCACACCTTCGATCAGGAAATTCTCGGGGTGACCCGCAGTTTTAGCGCCCAACTGACGGAAGTTCTTGATCTCGTCCAGCGTCACGTCCGCGTGACCTGTGAGATACAGCAGCGAATAGACCAGCATCGAGCCATGGCCTGCCGACAGAATGAACCGGTCCCGGTCGGGCCAGTTGGGGGCAGAAGCATCGAATTTCAGGTGCTTTTCGAACAGCACGGTTGCAACATCAGCCATGCCCATCGGCATGCCGGAATGGCCGGAATTGGCGGCGGCGACGGCGTCCAGGGTCAGGGTGCGGATGGCCGCAGCTTTGTCCCAGTGTTCGGGGTTTGCATTGCGCAGCGCAGTCAGGTCCACGGGCGTTTTCCTTTGGGTTACAAGCAGATTGCGGGCTCAATAGCATTCACCCCTCAAAGTGCAAGCAGAACCGGGCGAAACATGGTCGCACCGCTTGAAGAGCGCAGCCCAAGTCTTTGAAAGCAAACAGTGGGTATTTTCCATCACATTCCGCTAGACTGAGGGCAAGCGGGACCGATTCTTGATTCGGACGGTCGAGCATCAGAATGAACCTTGGTAAAGAGGTGACAGGGGCATGAGCCAGATCGAAGACTTACAGCAGCGCATTCTTGCGGCCATGGAGCGTATAGGCTCTGGGGTCGAAGTCTTGAGACACGCGCCCGCCGCCAGCCCGGATGATGGTTTGCAAATGGCGCTGGACAACGAGAGGGTGGCCAACGCGCAGTTGCAGGAACGGCTGACATCTCTGAAAGAACGGCATGAGCAGGAAGTTGACGGCATGCGCGCCGACATGGAGGCGCTGCGGGCCGTGCCTCGTGCTGATGCCGAGGTCGAAGCGCTGCGGGGCCAACTGGCAGAAGCCACTGCGAAACTCACTTCGGTCGAGGCCGCCCGAGCCGAGCTGGCCGAAGCAAAAGCCGCGCTTGAGGACACCGAGGAGGTGGATGCTCTGAAAGCAGAGAACGCGCAATTGCGCGCTGATCTTGATGGGCGCGAAGACCCGACCGCCCTGCGGGACGAGATCGAGGAACTGAAAAGCGCCGTTGTGGAAATCGGCGCTGTGAAAGCTGAAAACATTCGACTGCGGGCAGAGTTAGCCGACAGTGAACGTGTGGCAGAACTGAGCGCCGAGCTTGAGATGCTGCGGGCCGAGCGTGCCAGCCACGGGGCGGCAATGTCACGTTTGGATGACGATCTGCAGCGCATGCGCAAGGCAAACGAACAATTGCGCAGCTCGGTTGATGCCTTGCGCGCTGCTGCCGCAGAAGGTGTTCAGGATGCCGAGTTGCTGAATCAGGCGACCGTGGCTGAACTGGAAGCAACCCGGGCAGCACAGGCCACGGACGCGGCCGAAGCGCATGCGGTCCTGGCGCGATTGGAACCTTTGCTGTCGCAGGCGAAACTGGCAGAAGGTGAGGTAGAGTGATGCCCGAATTGACCATTCATATCGGCGGGCGGGGCTTTGATGTGTCCTGTCAGGACGGAGAAGAATCCTTTCTGCAGGCTGCGGCCAAAATGCTGGATGATGAAGCGCAGGTTTTGTCCGATCAAATTGGCCGGATGCCTGAATCGCGGATGCTGTTGATGGCCGGGCTCATGCTGGCCGACAAAACGGCGGCCACGGAGGACAAGGTCAAGTCACTGGAGGCAAAACTGGCGGAAACCGAAGTCGAATTGCATCGACTGCTGCACGCGCCAGCCCCGGAGCCAGAACGGATCGAGGTGGCCGTGGTGCCGCCTTCCGTTACGGATACATTGGCGGAACTGGCTGCGCGGGCCGAGGCATTGGCATCGGATATTGAGGAAAAAGCAAAATGAAAACTCTGCGCGGCTTGATCTGCGGGGCGGTCGCCTTGATGTCGGCCTCGGCTGTATTGGCCGAAATCGACATTTTGTCGGTCACGTTCACCTGTGAAAACGGCGTGCCTTTGCCGGTCACATACTTCAATGCGTCCGATGGAACCGGGGCGGCGGCGACGATGGTCGACAATACACTGGTCGCGATGCGTCAGGTGCAAAGCGGCTCGGGCATCCGGTATGAATCCGTCGATACAACGGGAACATACATTTTGCGGTCAAAGGGATGGGATGCGTCGGTCAGCTACCTGGCGGCAGATGGTGCCGCCAGTGAGCAGGTCATTTTTCAGAGTTGTTCCAGCCGCTAGGACTGGATCAGGCGTTCGCCTCACGGATCTTGTCGGCCGCTTCCTTGTTGTAGCCGACACCGTTTGCATCAAAGAGCGTATCCAGTTCGCCCGACAGCGTCATTTCGGTGATGATATCGCAGCCCCCCACAAACTCGCCTTTGACAAAGAGCTGGGGCACGGTCGGCCAGTCCGAATAGTCCTTGATGCCCTGACGCACGTCTTCATCAGCAAGAACATTCACGTCGGCATAGTCGACGCCCATATAGTTCAGAACTCCGGCCACACGGGACGAAAACCCGCATTGCGGCATCTCTTTGGTGCCTTTCATATATAGCACCACGTCATTGGCTTTGACGGTTTCGTCGATCTGGTTTTTCACATCGGTCATTTCGCGTTTCCTTTGCTCTTCGGCATCATCGCTTTGGCGTAGTCTTGTGGGTTTTGAGGGATGTGGGTCTGCGCCGAACCGATGGCACCGTCATGTGAATTGTAGGATGAATGGAGAAGGTGCTTTCCTTTCCCGGGCAGCGATCCTTTTCCAGATTTGCGGTTTGACCTTGACGTGCTCCACGCCACAAGGGCGATCAACACAACAAAGACAGACACCGCAACCAAGATTACGATCGCATGTTCCATTCTACTCCGGCACCTTGGTGGTCAGGGCCAGTGCGTGCAGGTCTCCATCCGGGCCGTCCATCTTGCCTTTCAAGGCCGCATAGACGGCGCGCTGCTGTTGCACGCGGTTCTTACCACGAAAGCTTTCGTCCACGACCATGGCGGACATATGTACGCCATCGCTGCCGCCAACCTGAATTTCCGCGTTTGGAAAGCTCTCGCGCAGCAGGGTTTCAATTTCGTGGGCGCTCATTGGCATGTAGGTCACTCCTGAAGGTCTTTCCCCAGACTTAGAACTCCGAACAGCAGGGCGCAAGGGTAGGGTGGGTACGCTGGAACACGAAATCCTGCACCTTTGGGGGTGCAGGACTTGCAAGGTCACAGAAAGACGGTGTGGTATCAGGCGACAGCTGCCGCAAAGCTGGTCCGGAAGGTTGCGGCCAACTCTTCAAGTGGAGCTTCGGAGGTGCCGATTTTCACAGTATCGCCGGTAAACCGGCCAACAGAAACCAGCGAGACCCCGGCTTGTCCAGCAGCAATCATCAAAGCTTCGGCCTGGTCGAAATTGCAGGCGACCAGATAGCGGGCCTGATCCTCACCGAACAGGAACTCGGTAGACGCATCGTCCAGTTGGACGCCAACGCCGGCAGACTCGGCGAGCTCGAATGCCGCCAGCGCCAATCCACCGTCGCCCAGATCCGTGCAAGCTTTGATCATCTCGCGATTGGCGCGGATAAAATCGCCGTTGCGTTTCTCGGCACCCAGATCGACATGCGGCGCATCACCATCTTCACGGTTGAACACTTCGGCCAGCAATGCGGATTGACCCAGATGACCCGGAGTATCACCGATGAGCAAAGCGACATGACCGTCGCGGACCTCATTTCCGATGATGTCGTCTGTGTGGGTCAACAGGCCGACCGCACCAATGGTCGGGGTCGGCAGGATCGCCTGACCATCTGTTTCGTTGTAAAGTGACACGTTGCCCGACACGATGGGCATATCCAGGGCCGCGACCGCTGCACCGATACCTTTGATTGCGCCTACAAACTGACCCATGATCTCGGGCTTTTCGGGGTTGCCGAAGTTCAGGTTGTCGGTGGTGGCAAGCGGTTTCGCACCTACGGCAGAGAGGTTGCGATAAGCCTCGGCCACGGCTTGTTTGCCGCCCTCCTCAGGGTTGGCGCGCACGTAGCGGGGCGTGACGTCCGACGTAAAGGCCAGTACCTTGTCGGTGCCATGCACGCGCACCATACCAGCGCCCAGACCCGGCGTGCGGGCGCTGTCGGCCATGACCATGGTGTCATATTGTTCATAGACCCACTGCTTGCCCGCATAGTTGGGCGAGGCGAGCAGAGCACGCAGCCCGTCGATGGGGTCAATCCGGGGTACGTCTTCCAGTGCCGCGGCCTCGGGGGTCGGCTCCCACGGGCGGTCATATTCCGGTGCGGTCGAGGACAGCTTCGACAGAACCAGATCAGCTTTGACCTCACCATTGTGCATGATCAGAAAACGGTCTTCGGCAATTGTTTCGCCCACGATAGCGAAATCCAGATCCCATTTCTCGAACACGGCACGGGCTTCGGCCTCAAGCTCGGGTTTCAGGACCATCAGCATACGTTCCTGAGACTCGGACAACATCATCTCATACGCCGTCATGTTTTCTTCGCGCTGCGGGACGTTTTCAAGATCCAGGCGCACACCCAGGCCCCCCTTGTCGCCCATTTCCACAGCCGAGCAGGTCAGACCCGCCGCGCCCATATCCTGAATCGAGATCACCGCGCCGGTCTGCATCAGTTCCAGCGTGGCTTCCATCAGGCGTTTTTCGGTAAAGGGGTCTCCGACCTGCACGGTGGGGCGCTTTTCTTCGATCGTGTCATCGAATTCAGCTGAGGCCATAGTGGCACCGCCGACGCCGTCACGACCGGTTTTTGCGCCCAGATAGACGACGGGCATACCGATGCCGGAGGCGGCCGAGTAGAAAATCTTGTCGCTATCCGCAAGGCCCGCCGCAAAAGCGTTCACAAGACAGTTGCCGTTATAGGCGGGATGGAACCGGACTTCGCCGCCGACACAAGGGACCCCGAAACAGTTTCCATAGCCACCGATGCCTTCGACCACACCATTCACCAACTGACGGGTCTTGTGATGGCCGGGTTCCCCAAAGGACAAGGCATTCATCGACGCGATGGGACGCGCCCCCATGGTAAAGACGTCGCGCAGGATGCCGCCGACGCCCGTTGCCGCGCCCTGATAGGGTTCGATGTAGGACGGGTGGTTGTGGCTTTCCATTTTGAAAACGACGGCTTGACCGTCACCTATGTCCACAACGCCTGCGTTCTCACCGGGGCCGCAAATCACCTGAGGTCCCGAAGTAGGCAGGGTGCGCAGCCATTTCTTTGAGGATTTGTACGAGCAATGCTCGTTCCACATGGCCGAGAAGATGCCGAGTTCGGTGAAGGTCGGTTCGCGTCCGATGATCCCAAGGATCATCTCATATTCTTCGGGCTTCAATCCGTGGGCGGCAATCAAATCCGGTGTGATGGCTGGCTCTTGCATCCTGTTTCAGTCCCCGAGATGGCAGTGGTTGGCGCCTTTTAGGGGAAGGGGCCGCCGGGGGGAAGAGAAAAGGTAGGGGGTATGAATTGGTCCGTCGAAAAAGGGGCAGGCGGGTAAACTTTGCAGACCCGCTACTGTCTTTTTAAAATCGGCACGCAGCATAAGTGACCGCGTGCCGATGGTCGATTACTTTTGCTGGTCTTGCTGCTGAGCCTGCTGCGCAACTGCACCTGCTGCCGCACCGACAGCTGCCTTCTGTTCTTCGTTAAGGTGCTCGGTATCGTCCAGTCCCGGAATGGCAACGCGGACTTCACGGCGGGCAAAGTCAATGCCGTTTTCCTTGAAGCTGGCCTTGACCCGGTTGAAGATTTCCTTGCGCAGCGTGAACTGTTTACCCGGCTTGGCCATGAACTTGCCGCGGATGATCATACCGACATCGTCAAAGTCGAACACACCCTGAGACTTGAAGGGCTGCAGGAAGCCATCCTTGTGGGTCTCGTCTTCCATCATCTCGGCGCCGATCTTCTTGAAGATCTTCTTGACCTTGTTGGGATCGGTGTCGAAGGGCACGGTGAATTTCAGCTTCATGATGACCCAGTCGCGGCTGTAATTCGTCAGCTTTTGAATCTCGCCATACGGAATGGTGTGGACCGGGCCACGGTGGTGGCGCAGTTGCATGGAGCGGATCGAGATCTTCTCGACCGTGCCGGTGGTGCCGCCGACATCGACATATTCACCGACACGGAATGCATCGTCGATCAGGAAGAAGATCCCGCCCACAATGTCCGAGACCAGCTTCTGTGCGCCAAAACCGATGGCCAGACCCAGGATACCGGCACCGGCCAGCAGCGGCGTGATGTCCAGTCCCAAGGCCCCCAAGGCCAGCAGGATGAAAATGACGGCAATCGCCACCTGTGCGGTCACACGCAGCAAGGGCAGAACCGTGGCCAGACGCGAGCCGCCTGCGCCACCGCCTTCGCCGGCTTCTTCATCAGGGCTTTGCGCCGCCGTCATTTCCTTTGCCAGACGACGGTTGATCCAGAGCGAGACAACCTCGTTCAGGATGTAGCCAACGGCGATAATGATGAAGAACTGGATCAACTGGCTGCCCGAATCCGCATCGCCACCGGCAATTTCCTGCAGATCAAGGTCCCAGGCATTGGCGATCATCAGGATCACCAGAATACCGGCCAGAACCCGACCGATACGAATGTAACTGCGTTTGGTGGATTTATAGGCGCGTTCAGCCACAGCACCTTCGCCCTGCATGGGTGGTTGCAGATGGCGCACAAGTCCCCGGATCAGCGTGTCCAGCGCCGGCGCGATCAACAGCCAGAACATGGTCGTGAAATGCGCGCCCTGAACCAGCAACGCAATCGACGACGGATTGCGCTGCGCCACCAGAAACTCGACCAGCAGCCAGATTGATGCCGATACGCCAATGGCGAAGTAGGGATAGTAATGCGCAACTTCTTCGTCGAATTTCGTGTGGTCGGGATCGGTGCCCAACATCATTTGCGACAGACCGTCGCGCGCTTTCCAGGCGATGACGCCGATATAAATGTGGATACCCGCATTCAGCCAGAAGCCGATGCGCGTGTCCTCACTGGTTATGCCGTTCAGCCTGTTGAAGTGCAGCAGGAACAAAGTGAACCCGATCAGGGTCAGCAGACCGATCAGGTTGCGGTGCAGGTATTTGGCCCAATGATCGTCGATATTGACCAATCGATAGTGGGGTTTTTTCGGCGCCAACACAAAGCGCGACGCAGCTGCCCCCAGACGCGGAACCCAGATCAGGTAAAACACGAATGGCGCGGCATAGGTGATTTGCTCGGGTGTCAGCAGGCCACGCCCGACAGCGCGGATGACCACGTAGAAGACCACCAATCCTGCGATTTCGTGACAGAAGCGGATGAACAGATATCTGACCGCGCCCCAAAGGTCGTTTTCGTCCCCGTGATCCGCCCGGCTGTGCCATTTGCGGGTCAGGAAGCCGAACAGCTTTTCGGCCACGAAACCAACAACCAGTACGCTTGCGACCAACCCCATCAAAAGAAGCGCCCCGTTCGAGGTAAAGGTTTCCACAAAGTTGACGGTCGCCTTGATTTGCGCGCTGAAAATATTCGGCAATGTGGTTATGACTTGGGTCCAGGATGCGACCATTTCGGCCCAGACCTCATTGATCTCGGTGATCGGGTCTTCGCGGTCCTCTGCTTCGGCGGCGTTTTTTTCCGCAACAGCATCGAGGCGTTCCAGTAGGATCGAGCGAACTTGATCGTCGGACATGCGTGCGACCAAGTCATCAACCTGCTCGGGGGTCAGGTCCTCGGGAATGGATATGGCAGCAGACGTGTCCGACGTTGAAGTTGCAGCGATCTGGGCGTGCAGCGGCACAACCCAAAGCAACAATGAAAAAAACGCCGCCAGCAGGCGGATGGGGTACAACATGGATCTGTCCTCGATCACAAATTATTGACTGTTTTTTTCGGATCATAGGCTTGTGCTCGGGAATTTCCCAGCAGTTTCATTGCTCTGGCCGCTGGTGTTGGAAAATTACCAAAAAAAAGGCCGAGCACTAAGCTCGGCCGTAGTCCAACAGGGAGGTACGAAGATGATGAGCGTTTCAGCATCACCGCCTTCGAGAGGTCATTTAGGGGGCAGTTTGTGAACCTTCAAGGAATTTAGCGCTGTAGAATTGGTATGTCCGATATGCTGTGCATGCATACCTAGAGTTTACCCATGAGTTTCAATTGCTTGCGCTGCGCGATGATTTCATCCTGAACGAAATCCCGGAAGGCCGCGACTCGCTTGGAATGGCGCAACTCCTCGGGGTAGGCGAGATAGACGGGTACATCTGCGCTTTCTATATCGGACAGGATCGGAACCACATTGGGAATATCCTGCGTGACATAATCGGGCAGGACGCCAATCCCGAGGTTATGCAAGACGCCCTGCAACACGCCAAAGTAGTTGTTCACCGTCAGCAGCGAGCTGGGATTGTAGGTCATCAGATGGCGCACCATTGACGCACTTGCGCCCACTTGCGGCGCAGCAGGGGTCTGGCAGATCAGGCGATGGTTCTTGATGTCGTCTAGGGACGTCAACATTCCGCCATGCGTATCAAGATAGTCTTGCGTTGCATAAAGCTGCATTTGTACGGTCATCAGGCGCTTGCGCACCAGATCGGCCTGGCTGGGTTCTTTCATGCGAATGGCCACATCAGCTTCGCGCATGGGCAGGTCCAGAACCCGTTCTTCCAGCATCAGGTCGATATTCAGGTCGGGGTATTGTTCGTATAGCTTGGGCAAACGCGGGGCCAGCCAGAGGGTTCCGAAACCGAAGGTCGTGGTCACGCGAAGAACGCCGAACACCTCTTCTTCGCTGTCGCGGATACGGGCTGCGGCGGCGTCCAGTCGTTTGGACATGGCCGACGTCGCATCGAACAGCAATTCGCCCTGTTCGGTCAGAATCAGGCCACGGGCATGGCGGTGAAACAAAGTCGCATCGAGTGATTCTTCCAGTGCGCGGATCTGGCGGCTCACGGCGGATTGAGACAAATTGAGCCTGTCACCCGCATGTGTCAGGCTGCCTGCATCAGCCACTGCGTGAAATATTCTAAGCTTGTCCCAATCCATTGCCGCAACTTTCGTTATCCTCGTGAAGCCCTATATGAAATAGGTAACAAGTTCCACAATCAAACCGCAAAATCGTTGGGATTCAGGGGATAAACTCTATACAGGTCAGTAATTGTGACCTAAAATGCGTGAATATCAAGCACACTGATCTGACGAGGGGAGACGTCTGATGAGCCAGCCAAAAATTACGCTGAATGACCGGTTCGATCTTGAGAAATCGCCTGTTCTTTTGAACGGAACACAGGCGTTGGTGCGGTTATTGCTGATGCAGAAGGCGCGCGACCAGAAGGCCGGGTTGAATACAGCGGGTCTGGTGACAGGCTATCGCGGCTCACCCCTGGGCGCAGTCGACCAGCAGATGATGCGGGCGCAGCGCTATCTGTCTGAAAGTGATGTGACCTTTCAATTCGGGTTGAACGAGGATCTGGCTGCAACCGCTCTGTGGGGCAGCCAGCAGGCAGGGCTGCGTGGTGACGGCAGATATGATGGCGTTTTCGGCCTCTGGTATGGCAAGGGGCCTGGGGTTGACCGCTCGGGCGACGTGATGCGCCACGCCAATATGGCGGGCACGGCACAGCATGGCGGCGTGCTGATGGCAATGGGAGATGACCACACGGGCGAAAGCTCGACAGTGTTGCATCAGTCCGAATGGTCTTTGGTCGATATGTATATGCCGGTGGTCAGCCCGGCAGGTGTGCAGGAAATTCTGGATTATGGCATCTATGGTTTCGCCCTCAGCCGCTTTGCTGGCGTTTGGGTCGGGCTGAAGACGATGAAGGACACGATCGAGGTGACTTCGGTCGTGAATGGAATGCCGGATCGGATGAGTTTGGTCAGGCCGGAATTCGATATGCCCGAAGGGGGATTGAACATTCGTTTGGGCGACACGCCGCATCTGCAAGAGACGCGGATCATCGACCATAAACGCTTCGCCGCCGAGACATTCTCTCATGTGAACAAGTTGGACAAACGGGTTTGGGGTAAACCGGGCGCGAAAATCGGGTTTGTTGCAGCAGGTAAAAATTGGCTGGATCTGACCCACGCGCTGTCTTTGTTGAACATAGATGAAACCGAAGCCGAACGGCTGGGGCTCACCACATACAAGATCGGGCAGACCTTCCCGTTGGATATGGCGGGGTTTCATGACTGGGCCGAAGGACTGGACCTGATTGTTATCGTTGAAGAAAAGCGCAAGCTAATCGAGGTTCAGGTCAAGGAGGCCATTTTCGATGACCGTCGGGGTCGACGCGTCTATGGCTGGTACAAGGGCGGGGCCGGGACCCTTCATCGCGAGGAATTGTTCCCGACACGCGGCGCATTGGACCCGATCATGATCGCCGAAAAGCTAGGCGAAATCCTGATAGAAGAAGGGCGGGAAACGGACGGTGTTCGGGCTGGTTTGGCCAAACTGACCGAGGCGCGCCGGGCTGACAACGCGCAGGAAATCGCAACGCGACTGCCGTATTTCTGTTCGGGCTGTCCGCATAACAGTTCGACCAAAGTGCCCGAGGGCAGTCGTGCCTATGCCGGGATCGGATGCCACTACATGGTGCAGTGGATGGATCGCGAGACTACCGGCTTCACCCAGATGGGCGGTGAAGGCGCCAACTGGATTGGCGAAGCGCCGTTTTCGACCACCAAGCATGTGTTCCAGAACCTTGGGGATGGGACCTATAATCACTCGGGCGTGCAGGCAATCCGTGCGGCCTTGTCAGCAGGGACGAACATCACCTTCAAGATCCTGTTCAACGATGCGGTTGCTATGACGGGCGGGCAGGAGAACGAAGGCGACCTGACCGCTGAACGGATCGTAGCCGAGGTCAAGGCCATGGGCGTAGAACATGTGGCGCTGGTCTATGATGAAAAAGAAGATGTAAACCTGAAGGGTCTGCCTTCAGGCGTAGAAACATTTGAGCGCACAGACCTGATGAAAGTGCAGGATCGGTACCGTGAGATCGAGGGTGTTTCGGTCATCGTCTATGTCCAGACGTGTGCTGCGGAAAAACGCCGCCGCCGTAAGCGCGGCGAGTTCCCGGATCCGGACAAGCGCGTGTTCATCAACACGGATATCTGCGAGGGCTGCGGCGATTGCGGCGTGCAGTCGAACTGCGTTTCCATCGTGCCCAAGGAAACCGAATTGGGCCGCAAACGCGCGATTGATCAGTCGAGTTGCAACAAGGACTTCTCGTGCCTGAACGGGTTCTGCCCGTCTTTTGTCACGCTGGAAGGCGCGAAGATCCGGAAAGAAGCGACGAAAGAGCTTGATCTGCCAGACCTGCCGATGCCGGACCTGCCCAAGATCAACGGGACCCACAATGTGGTCATCACCGGTGTCGGGGGCACTGGCGTTGTGACCCTGGGGGCAATCTTGGCGCAGGCCGCGCAGATCGACGGCAAGGGCGCAGGAATGATGGAGATGGCGGGTCTGGCCCAAAAGGGCGGGGCGGTTCATATCCACTGCCGTCTGGCCAACGCGCCGGAGGACATCAGTGCCATTCGCGTCGCGACGGGTGAGGCACATGCGTTGATTGGCGGGGATCTGGTGGTGTCGGCGGGGGCCAAGACCTTGGGCCTGACACGGGCCGGGCAAACAGGTGCGGTGGTGAACAATCACGAAACCGTGACCGGAGATTTCACCCGCGATACCGAATTCCGCATTCCCAGCGATCAGTTGCAACTGGCGTTGCAAGCCCGGTTGAAAGACGCGGTCACGCTGTTTGATGCCACCGATCTGGCGAAAGCGGTGATGGGGGATTCGATCTATTCCAACATGATGGTCTTTGGGGCTGCCTGGCAGCGCGGTGTTCTGCCGGTCAGTCATGCGGCCATCATGGGCGCGATTGAACTCAACGGCACGGCGGTCGAGCGCAATAAGCGCGCCTTTGACGTCGGACGATGGGCCGTTCTGCATCCTGACGAGGCGCAGTCTATGCTGGCCCCTTCGGCTGCCGAGTTGCCAAAGACTCTGGACCAGATGATCGACTTTCGGGCGAAACACCTGACCGAGTATCAATCGGCGCGTTTGGCCAAACGGTATCGTAAACTGGTGGACGCGATCGAGGATGAAATGGTGCGCCAGGCCGTGGCAACAGGCTACCATAAGCTCTTGTCCTACAAGGATGAATATGAAGTTGCGCGGTTGTTGTCGAGCAGCCGTGAAAAAGCGGCGGCAGAGTTCGATGGCGACTTTAAGATGACCTTCCATCTGGCCCCGCCGATCTTTGGTGGCGCAACCAGCAATGGCCGACCGGGCAAACGCGCATTTGGCGAATGGATGTTGCGACCGCTCAGGCTGCTGGCCAGGATGAAGGCGCTGAGGGGTACACCTTTTGATGTCTTTGGCTACTCGACCGAACGGCGCATGGAGCGCGCGTTGATCAAGCAGTATGAAAAAGACATGAAAGCGGTGTTGCCGAAGACCTCGCAGGACACGCGGGACGCGATTGCCGCATTGGCTCGGTTGCCGCTGGATATCCGTGGCTTTGGTCCTGTTTTGCTGGCAAATGAGGAAAAAGCCGCCAAACGCCGTGAGGAATTGCTGGCCAGCATACACAGCGGAGGACCCGAATTGCGCGCTGCGGCAGAGTGAGGCGTCACAAACCTGTCACCTTCGCTAGGCAAAATCTCGCCTTAACGTATAATACAGGCGAACTATCGGAGTCCTTACATGCCCTCGCGCCGTCATGCCGTTCGTGACATTTCCTATGCCCATTCCGCCGAAACCAAAGGCGGGCAGATGGTTATCAAGTTAATGGAGAACACCACCGGCCGCATGCGACTGATCAAGCGTGCGAATGGCTATGAGAAAGACGTCGCGAATGGACGAGACTTCTGGTCCGTTATGGTCGAGCGCTACGGCCTGACACTGAATGTTGTTGGGGGATCATTGTCCAGCATTCCCGGGGACGGGCCTCTGATCCTGATTGCCAACCATCCCTATGGTATTCTGGATGGGCTGATGATGGGCCACATTCTGTCCGAAACGCGTGGCGATTTTCGTATTCTGGCCCATCGGGTGTTTCGTAAAGCCGAAGAATTGAACCGCATTGTCTTGCCGATCTCGTTTGATGAGACGAAAGAGGCGATGAAACTGAACCTTGAAACCCGCAAAACCGCGTTAAGCTATCTGGGCAATGGCGGGGCGATCGGCATTTTCCCGGGTGGTACGGTCAGTACAGCGGTCAGCCCGTTTGCGCATCCAATGGACCCCGGCTGGCGCGGATTCACAGCGCGGATGGTGGCCAAGTCAAACGCCACGGTGGTGCCGGTGTTCTTTGAAGGCCATACCTCTCGCCTGTTCCAGATCGCCAGTCATTTGCACAACACGCTGCGTATGGGCCTGTTGATCAAAGAGTTCAAAAAGCGCGTTGATACCCCGGTCGAAGTGGTTATCGGTGAGCCGATTGGCCGCGATGTTCTGGACCCGTTGGGAAAAGATACGCGCAAGATGATGGATTTCCTGCGCAAAGCCACGTATGAGCTGTCTCCGAAGCCGCTGAAGTCCTATGACTACGGCTATGAATTTGAGGAACGGCATCGCGCCTGAAGGGGCAAATGGCAGTAGGTATCTTTGACTCCGGTTTGGGCGGTCTGACCGTCCTGAACGCCGCGCAGCATCGGCTGCCCGACGTGGATTTCCTGTATTTTGCGGACAGTTTGCACGCACCTTACGGTGTGCGTGACGCCGAGGATATCTATCAGCTGACCCGCAAGGCCGTACATGACCTGTGGAATCGCGGCTGCAATCTGGTGATTCTGGCGTGCAATACCGCCAGCGCCGCCGCGCTGCGCCGGATGCAGGAAGAGGGCGTGCCCGCGGGCAAGCGGGTTTTGGGCGTCTTTGTCCCTTTGATCGAAGCCCTGACCGAGCGGCAATGGGGTGATAACTCGCCACCGCGCGAAGTTGCGGTCAAGCATGTGGCTTTGTTCGCGACACCTGCCACCGTGTCCAGTCGGGCGTTCCAGCGTGAACTGGCGTTCCGTGCAATTGGCGTGGATGTCGAGGCACAGGCGTGCGGCGGTGTAGTCGACGCGATTGAAGATGGCGATATGATTCTGGCGGAAGCACTGGTGCGCAGCCATGTGGATGCTTTGAAGCGCAAGATGCCCGAGCCTCAGGCGGCGATTCTGGGCTGCACGCATTACCCGCTGATGGCCGAGACCTTTCAGGCTGCCCTGGGCTCGGATGTTCAGGTGTTCAGCCAGGGCGATCTGGTCGCTGAAAGCCTGGCCGACTACCTGCACCGCCACGCCAACATGATCGGTGATGGATCAGGCGGGTTTCTGACCACTGGCAGGCCGGGCTTTGTCAGCGACCGGGCTACTCAATTCCTCCGACGACGGATCTCGTTCGAGGCGGCCTGATTTTGGTCAAGGACGCATCGCTTCTGATCTTCTAGTTCAAAGACCGTCACATCGGCGGTCATGATATGTGACACATACAAAAGACGAGGTCTGACATGACCCATAAAATCGCTATTCTGGGCGCTTCCGGCTATACTGGCGCTGAACTGGTGCGGCTGATCGCCGAACACCCGAACATGGACATCGTGGCCTTGGCCGCCGAGCGCAAGGCGGGCCTGTCGATGGCGCAGGTCTTTCCGCATCTGCGCCATATGGACCTGCCGAACCTGTGCAAGATTTCCGAAATCGACTTTTCCCAAGTTGACCTGTGCTTTTGCGCTTTGCCGCACAAAACCAGTCAGGATGTGATCCGGGAGCTGCCGAAAGACCTGAAAATCATCGACCTGTCGGCAGATTTCCGGCTGCAAGACCCCGAGGCGTATGAAAAATGGTACGGCAATCCGCACAGCGCATTGGAACAACAGGACGAGGCCGTCTATGGCTTGACCGAGTTCTATCGGGAGGACATCCGCTCGGCGCGGCTGGTGGCCGGCACCGGGTGCAATGCTGCAACGGGGCAATACGTGCTGCGGCCCTTGATCACAGCGGGTGTCATTGATCTGGACGATATCGTTCTGGACCTGAAATGCGCAGTGTCCGGGGCCGGGCGGTCGCTCAAGGAAAACCTGCTGCATGCCGAGCTGAGCGAAGGGGCCAATGCCTACGCGATCGGCGGCACGCACCGGCATCTGGGCGAGTTCGATCAGGAGTTCTCGAAATTGGCCGGTCGGACAGTGCATGTTCAGTTTACGCCGCATCTGATCCCGGCGAACAGGGGCATTCTGGCGACCACATATGTAAAGGGCGACCCGCAAAGCATCTATGAGACGCTCGTCAAAGCTTATGCAGATGAGCCGTTTATTCAGATGCTGCCAATGGGTGAGGCACCGTCAACCCACCATGTGCGGGGCTCGAATTTCTGTCATATTGGGGTTGTTGCGGATCGGATCGAACGGCGCGCGATTGTGGTCGCAGCGCTGGATAACCTGACAAAAGGTAGCAGTGGCCAAGCCTTGCAGAACGCGAACCTGATGTTAGGTGAGGATGAAACCCTGGGCCTGATGATGGCCCCACTATTCCCGTGAGGACGGTATGAAAACGCTCAAGAAACGTCGTCGAGTTCAGGTCATTCTGGTAGCGGTCGTTGCCTTGGTGGCATCGACGGCCTTGATTGGCTACGCAATGCGGGATGGCATCAACTTTTTCCGCTCGCCCAGTCAGGTGATCGCCGAGCCGCCTGCACCGTCCGAGGTGTTTCGGATTGGCGGGCTGGTCGAAGAGGGATCGATCATACGCGGTCAGGGTGAGACGGTACGCTTTGTCGTGACCGATGGGGGCGAAAGCGTGCAGGTCGCGTTTACGGGTGTTCTTCCGGATCTGTTTTCTGAAAATGAGGGTATGGTTGGCACTGGCAGCTACGTGAATGGTGTTTTCGAAGCGACTGAAATTCTTGCAAAGCATGATGAAACCTACATGCCGAAAGAGGTCATGGACGCGTTGAAAGAACAAGGCGTCTACAAAGATCCCAACGAAAGTTAGACCCAGCCAGGCCGCCGGCCTTTGGCGGAAGGGACTGTTGAACAGAATGAATTCGGGTGTTGCGCGCGCATGGCGGGCAGCGCCCTTTTTGCTGCGTCTATGTTAACCAGTTTGGACGACCGTTCCCCGGAATTAATGGTTTTTGGGGGCAATCTTGCAAACGGTTCAACAGATCGCAGAAGAAATCGTGGTACGGGAGGGCGGATATGTGGATGATCCTGACGATCCGGGCGGGGCGACGAAATATGGCGTGACCATCCACACGATGCGGCGGCTGGGTTTGGATTTGACCGGCGATGGGATTGTGAACGCTGAAGATGTAAAGGTTCTGAGCCATCGGCAGGCCGTTGACATCTTTGTGCGCCACTACTTCGAAAAGCCAGGGATCGCGCGCTTGCCCGAGGTGCTGCAGTCCAGCGTCTTTGACATGTATGTCAATGCCGGGGCTCAGGCGGTGCGTATTCTGCAAACCCTTCTGGGGGAGATGAAATTTGAGGTGGTGGTAGACGGGGTCATTGGCCCCCAGACTGCTCGGGCCAGTCACGCAGCGGCACCGCCGGATCCGATGCAATTGCGCGATGCCTACGGGGTTGCGCGTCGGAACTATTACTTTCGGCTGGCCGACCGGCGGCCTGCCTCTCGAAAATACGCGCGGAACCGGTCCGGAGGCAAAGGCGGATGGATCAGTCGCGCCGAGACATTCCTGTCTCCCCGCTATCACCTGAGCGACGAAGCGTTTCAACAGAGGGTTGCAGCATGGGATTGATCTCGGGACTATTGGCATTGTTGTTCGGAAGCGGTCGGAACGTTGTGCGCGAAACGGCTGAAATCTTTCGAGAAAATGCGGAAGCGGGTGCAGAACGTGGTCTTGCGATCCAAACGCAGGCCATGACTCAATACGGGGCCGAATTTGAGGCTCCGCGCAAGGGTGGGTTCGACCGCGTCATGGACGGGTTGAATCGTCTGCCGCGCCCGGCGATGGCTTTGGGAACGCTGGGATTATTCGCCGCCGCCATGATCGATCCAATATGGTTTTCTGCCCGGATGCAGGGGATTGCACTGGTGCCTGAACCCTTGTGGTGGTTGTTGGGCGTCATCGTTTCGTTCTATTTCGGTGCGCGACATCAGGCCAAGGCGCAGGATTTGCAGCGAGAGATTTCAGCGGTCATGGCGCGGACCCCTTCGGTTGTGGCCAATCTTGACACGCTGCGCCGACTGCGTAGTGATGCCCCTGGCCTTGCAGACCCCGAAACGGACGCAGAACTTGCTCGGGATGCAATTGGCCCGGACGCCAATCCGGCGCTTGAAGACTGGCGGCAGGCGCGGCGCTGAGGCGCGACACTATGTGCCCATTATTAGGGCGAAAGTTATTGGCGCTGGCTTGCCCCGAGGCTTATATACTTGGGCATGATTACAGAGCTTGGTCACTTCGCCCTCATCCTCGCCTTTTTCGTCGCCATCGTCCAAAGCGTGGTGCCCCTGATCGGGGCATCCAAACGCTGGGTCGGATGGATGGCCTTTGCGGAACCGGCAGCAATCTCACAGTTCCTGTTGACCGCATTTTCCTTCGGAGCGCTGGTCTGGGCATTTACCACCTCGGACTTCTCGTTGAGAATTGTGGTTGAGAACAGCCATTCCGCCAAACCGATGATCTACAAGATCAGCGGAACATGGGGGAATCACGAAGGTTCGATGCTGCTTTGGGTGCTGATCGTGACCTTGTTCGGGGCCATGGCAGCCTTCTTTGGCGCCGGACTTCCACCGACGCTGAAGGCACGTGTTTTGGCCGTGCAATCCGCAGTGGCGGTGGCGTTTTTCGCGTTTATCCTGTTTACGTCCAACCCGTTTGACCGCCTGGCAATTGCACCCTTTGACGGACGTGACCTGAACCCGCTGCTACAGGATCCGGGTTTGGCCTTTCACCCGCCATTTCTGTACTTGGGGTATGTGGGCCTCAGCATGGCGTTCAGCTTTGCCGTCGCCGCGCTGATCGAGGGCCGGGTGGATGCAGCCTGGGGCCGCTGGGTTCGGCCTTGGACCCTGGCAGCCTGGGTCTTCCTGACCATCGGCATCGCACTGGGGTCCTGGTGGGCCTACTACGAACTTGGCTGGGGTGGGTTCTGGTTCTGGGATCCGGTCGAGAACGCCTCGTTCATGCCGTGGCTCTTGGCGGCAGCGCTGCTGCATTCGGCCATTGTGGTCGAAAAGCGGGAAGCGCTGAAAAGCTGGACCATCCTTTTGGCCATCATTGCCTTCGGCTTTTCGCTGATCGGGACATTCATCGTGCGGTCCGGTCTGCTGACCTCGGTTCATGCCTTTGCCACCGATCCCGAACGGGGTGTGTTCATCCTGTTGATCCTTGTGGTGTTCATTGGCGGCGCGTTGACGCTGTTTGCCGCACGGGCACAGACGATGGAGGCCAAGGGCGTGTTCGGCATGGTCAGCCGCGAAAGCGCTCTGGTCGTGAACAATGTATTGCTTGCGGTGAGCTGTTTTGTGGTGTTCGTGGGCACAATGTGGCCGATGGTGGCCGAGATGATGTTCGACCGGAAACTGTCTGTCGGACCGCCGTTCTTCGACGCGGCCTTCACGCCGTTTATGGTTCTGTTGGGGATCGCCTTGCCAGTTGGTGCCATGTTGCCGTGGAAGCGCGGCAAGCTGGGCAAAACGGCATGGTCCTTGCGCTATGCGTTTGTTCTGGCGGTTGCCTTGGGTGTGCTGGTCTGGGTCATGCAAACCGGACGCAGTGCGCTGGGGCCGATTGGTCTGTTTCTGGGGACCTGGATTACCTTTGGAGCAATCATCGATTTGTGGAGTCGCACAGGCCGAAAAGGCAGCTTCAAACGTCTGTTCCGCTTGCCTGGGGCCGACTGGGGCAAGGCCGTGGCCCATACCGGGATGGGTGTGACCATGTTTGCCATCGCAGGCCTGACCGCGTGGGAGGTCGAAGATATCCGCGTGGCACAGCCCGGACAACCTTTTGAAGTTGGTCAGTTCACCCTGACCTTGCAGGACGTGCGGAACGTGCAGGGGCCGAACTATCTGTCGACCACGGCTGATGTACTGGTTCAAAGCAAGGGGCGTGAAATCGGAACACTGCATCCTGAAAAACGGGTTTACCCGGTCGCCCAAATGCCCACCACCGAAGCTGCGATTGACTACCGTTTGCTGCGTGATCTGTACGTGGTGATCGGGGATCAGCAGGCGGATGGAGGCTGGGTCATGCGGACCTATATCAAACCCTTTGCCAACTGGATCTGGGCTGGGTGTATCCTGATGTCGCTGGGTGGTGTGCTGTCCCTGTGTGACCGCAGATTCCGGGTCGCAGCAGGCGCGCGCAAGGCCCCCTCAACCGGAGTGCCTGCGGAATGAAACGCCTGATCCTGATCCTTTTGCTGCTGGCCGCACCCGTCTTTGCCGTGCAACCGGATGAAGTTCTGGACGATCCTGCACTGGAAGAACGTGCTCGGGACCTCAGCACCGGGTTGCGCTGTCTGGTTTGCCGCAATGAAAGCATCGACGAAAGCAACGCCGATCTGGCGCGCGATTTGCGTCTGCTGCTGCGCGAACGGCTGGTTGCGGGCGATACGGATGAAGAAGCCATTTCTTTCATTGTTGACCGCTATGGCGAATATGTCTTGTTGAAGCCTCAGGTCACCGGTTCGAACCTTTTGTTGTGGCTGGCGGGGCCGATCATGCTTTTGATTGCGGCCGGGACGGGATGGAGCTTTTTGCGGAATCGTTCAAAGGCGCATGCGGCTGGGGACAATGATTCCCTGAACGACGCGGAAAAAGAACGCCTGCGCCAAATTCTGGAAGACTGACGCGTGGTTCCGCTTTTCCTTGACCTGTGAATGCGGCAGGGTCCGTTAACGCACGGGCGCGAGGGAGGGCCTTGATGGACTACGAAACGATCCTGCTGGACATCACCGATGGGCTGGCGGTTCTGACGCTGAACCGGCCAGACAAGATGAATGCCCTGACCACGCAGATGCGGGCTGAAATCACCTACGCGATGAAACACGCGGCCCGGCGTGCCCGGTGTATCGTGCTGACCGGAGCAGGTCCGGCATTTTGTTCGGGTCAGGATCTGGGCGATGCCTCCTCGACTGGCAAGATCGATCTCGAGCGCGCGCTGCGCGACGAATACGAGCCAATGCTTGAGACGATCCATGACAGCCCGGTCCCCACCATAGCCGCGGTCAACGGCCCGGCGGCAGGGGCAGGGGCCAATCTTGCACTATGCGCAGATGTGGTGATCGCGACCGAGAGCGCCTATTTCCTGCAGGCATTCTCGCGCATTGGTCTGGTGCCGGATGCGGGCGGAACATGGTTCATGCCGCGTCAGATGGGGCTGGCCAAAACGATGGGTGCCGCCCTGTTTGCCGACAAGATCAGTGCCCGGCAAGCAGACGCATGGGGGTTGATCTGGGAAGCCGTGGCCGACGAAGATTTTGCCGCCCACTGGCGCAACCGCGCCGAGTATCTGGCAAATGGTCCGACCGCTGCCTATGGCGCCATCAAGCAAGCCCTGCGCGAAACCTATCACAAGACTTTGTCGCAGCAATTGGCTGTCGAAGCGCATTTGCAGGGTGAATGCGGACGATCCCGCGATTTTGCCGAAGGTGTCGTGGCCTTCATGGAAAAACGCCCCCCGAAATTCGAGGGGCGCTGATCGAAGGTCAGGCGCGGCGGCGGCGACGGGTGCGCCGCTCGGGTGCGGCGTCATCGCCAGTGCCGTCAGACGCCGAAGAGAATGGACCCAGCGCATCCGTGATCTGCTCCAGCGTCGGACGCGCGCCCCGAGGCGTGCTGTCGAGCGCTTCGCGCATCTTCGCTACATGCACGGGCATGGTGCCGCAGCAGCCACCGATGATGGTGGCTCCGGCATCCCGCGCCATGACCGCGTATTGCGCCATCAACTCGGGCGTGCCGTCATAGTGTATGCTGCCATCCACGTATTTTGGAATGCCCGCATTCCCCTTGGAAATCAGGTGCCTTTCGGTACCTTGCGCCACAAATCCCAGAACGGTGCGCATGATGTCCGATGAGCCGGTGCCACAGTTTGCACCAAATGCAATGGGCGGGTTGGCGAGTGTTTCGACCAGCAAGGCCAGATCAGCCGAAGTCACGCCCATCATGGTGCGACCGGCAGTATCGAAACTCATGGTTCCGCACCACGGCATGTCCGCCATCGCAAAGGCTTCGGTTGCGGCGCGGAATTCTTCAGGTGCGCTGATGGTTTCAACCCAAAGCACGTCGGCGCCGCCTTCCTTCAATGCCTCTGCCTGCTCATGAAACATCTCAACGGCGTCTGCATGTGAAAGGCTGCCGACAGGCTCCATGATTTCTCCTGTCGGTCCAACCGAACCTGCAACGACAACAGTGCGCCCGGCTTTGTCAGCGACTTCACGGCCAAGCTCTGCCCCGATGCGGTTCAGTTCACCGACGCGGGTATGCGCATCGTGAAGTTTCAGACGCGCCGCGGTTCCGCCGAAGGTGTTGGTCAAGAACAGGTCACTGCCCGCATCGACCCAGCCCTGATACAGAGCCCGGATTTTATCGGGTGCGTCCACGTTCCACAACTCGGGCGCATCGCCCGATTGAAGACCCATGTTAAACAGATTGGTGCCCGTCGCCCCATCTGCGACAATGACGTCATTGGTTTCGAGAAGCTGGGTCAGCGCGTTTGTCATAAGCGTCGTCCGAAAAAGTGGCGCAAAGCGCCAGTAAATATAACAGACGCCCCGTGTCTCATGACCGGGGCGTCAAATCAAATTCATAATTCTCATGAAGATCATGAGACAATCTGGGCTGTCTAGCCAGCCTCGCTCATCACCTGTGCTTTGGCTTCAGGCAGAAGCTCGGCCATTTTGGCGCGGATTTCGTCGGCCGAGGAAAGGTGGCCCAGATCACCCGAGACCTTGCGCACCACATCCTCGTGGCCGGCTTCTTCAAAATCGGCGATCACGACGGACTTTGCATACTCATCGGCGTCAGCACCGGTTTTGCCCAGCTTTTCGGCAGCCCACAGGCCCAGCAGTTTGTTGCGGCGGGCCTGTGCCTTGAACTGCATCTCTTCATCATGGGCAAACTTGGCTTCAAAGGCGTTTTCGCGCTCGTCGAATGTGGTCATAGGGTTGGGACCTCTTGGAATGGGACTGTTGTTAGTGTTGATATGACCATACGAAACGCCCGGCGCAAGGTATTTGCGCTGTGTCAAAGTCTCGCTGGCCAGTAAACTTGCGGCAAAGGGGGGCTTGGACTATGAGAACGCCAACGTAAGGGAACTCATTCCCACGGTTCAGACTGGAAAGGTCGCTTATGGCGCGTCGCAAGAAAATCTACGAAGGCAAGGCCAAGATCCTGTATGAAGGCCCCGAACCGGGCACGATCGTGCAGTATTTCAAGGATGACGCCACCGCGTTCAATGCGGAAAAGAAGGATGTAATTGACGGCAAAGGCGTGTTGAACAACCGCCTGTCCGAGTTCTTCATGACCGGCCTGACCCAGATCGGCATCCCGAACCACTTTATCCGCCGACTGAACATGCGTGAGCAGCTGGTTCGCAATTGCGAAATCGTGCCGCTGGAAGTGATCGTGCGCAACTATGCCGCGGGCACGATGTCCAAACGCCTTGGCATCGCCGAGGGCACCCAGCTGCCGCGTCCGATTGTCGAATATTGCTACAAGGACGACTCCCTGGGGGACCCTCTGGTCACGGAAGAGCATATCGCTGCCTTTGGCTGGGCCAGCCAGCAGGACATGGACGATATTCTAAGCTTGGCCTTGCGCGTGAATGATTTCATGAGCGGCGTCATGCTGGCCGTCGGCATTCGCCTGATCGACTTCAAGATCGAAATCGGGCGCGTCTTCGAGGGCGACTACCAACGTCTGATTGTCGCGGATGAGATCAGCCCCGACAGCTGCCGACTGTGGGACATCGAAACCGGTCAGAAGCTGGACAAGGATGTGTTCCGCCGCGATCTGGGCAGCCTGACCGATGCCTATTCCGAGGTTGCGCGGCGCTTGGGTGTTCTGCCCCAAAGCAACGTGACAAAGCCGACTCTGATCAATTGATCCCGGCATTTGCCTGAAAATACGACAAAGGCGCTGCTTGACCACAGGCGGCGCTTTTTCATTGATATGCACGGTTTGACAGTTTTGGCGCTTGTCCTGCATTGTGACGCCAAAACCCAAGCGAGGGCGCACTCTAATATGGCCGAGTTGTTCGATCAGGCGGTTTTTCTGAAATTCCTTGCCGCGCTGCTGGCGGTTTTCAATCCGCTTTACGGCATTCCGATCTTTCTGAGCATGACCGATGGCTACACGCCGAACGAGCGCAAGCGCGTGGCTTTGGTCGTGACCGGAACGGTTGTGGTTGTTGCCCTGCTGGCGGTTGTCGTTGGGGAAGAAATTCTGGCGGTGTTCGGAATTGACATTCCGTCCTTCCGGATCGCCGGAGGTTTGATCATTCTGGGGGTTGGGATGACGATGCTGAATGCCTCGGACCCGCCGCCGGGCGATCAGTCGGCCGCAGAGCATGGGCACCAGAAGAAATCCAGCATCGCCGTGGTCCCATTGGCCATCCCGCTGACCATCGGCCCGGGGACGATTGCAACCACCATTGTTTTTTCTCACGCGCTGCCTGATGGCACCGAAATCGTGACCTTGGGCTCGGCGGTTCTGATCGCCTGTGCCATCGTCGGGATCGGTCTTTTGTTCGCTGATCCCATATCCCGGTTCTTTGGCCCGACCATGATCAAGGTTATCACCCGGGTGATGGCCATCATTCTGGTGGCAGTCGCGATCGAGATGGTTCTGACCGGATTGTTCAATGCCATTGATGCCCACTATCCGGGCTTGCCGTCAACTTTGGGCGGCGCACCCAAGGGGTAGGGCAAACTTCGCCGCAAACAGGGTTGTCCAAGACCCACAACCGCGCTATCCCCCGCGCAACGTAATGGGCCTTGGTTCGGGGCCCTCAGGTGGAGTTGCAAAGATGAAAGCACGGGTGCATGTGATGCTCAAGAACGGGGTGCTGGACCCTCAGGGTGAGGCGGTCCGCCACGCATTGGGCGCCATGGGCTTCGATCAGGTCGAGGGCGTGCGTCAGGGTAAGGTCATCGACCTTGAACTCGCCGAAGGCGCGACCGAGGCAGATGTCACCGAAATGTGCGAAAAGCTGTTGGCCAACACCGTCATCGAACGCTACGAGATCGAACTGGTCTGAACGGATGCGGGCAGCGCGTCTGATCACCTACCGTCAGCCGCTGGAGCTGATGTCCGTTCCCGATCCTGAACCGGCCATGGACGGCGTAGTTGTCCGGGTGCTGGCCTGCGGCGTGTGCCGATCAGATTGGCATGCGTGGTCGGGTTCGGACCCGGATGTGATCCTGCCGATGACCCCCGGCCACGAGTATTGCGGCGAGGTGGTGGCCGTTGGCAGCCGCGTCCGCCGCTGGAAGGTGGGCGACCGAGTGATTGCGCCCTTCATTCTGGCCTGCGGTCACTGCTCCGACTGTGCGCAAGGCAACCAGACCACCTGCGCCGATCAGGAGGTGCCGGGCTTTACCTGCGACGGCGCATTCGCTGAATACATCGCGGTCGCGCATGCGGATGCCAACCTGACGGAACTGCCTGAGACACTCGCGCCCGAGACCGCCGCAGCACTGGGGTGTCGCGTCACAACGGCGTGGCAGGCTCTGGTCGGGCGCGCGCAGTTGCAAGGTGGGGAATGGCTGGCCGTGTTTGGCGGTGGCGGGGTAGGGGTTTCGACCCTGTTGCTGGGCAAAGCGCTTGGCGCGCGGGTCGTTGTCGTCGATATCTCGGATGACAAGCTGAGCTATGCCAAATCTCTCGGTGCGGATGCGGTTGTGAATGCGGCGACCTGTGATGCGTCTGAAGCCGTAAAAGACATGACCAAAGGTGGAGCCCATGTGGCGATCGAGGCACTGGGGATCGAGGCGACGACCGTGGCTGCGATGCGGTCCCTGCGCAAGCTGGGCCGGATGGTGCAGATCGGCATGCCTGCAGGGGATCATGCAGCCATGACGCTGCCGATGGATGTGCTGTATTCTGGTCAATTGGCTGTCTACGGAACGCGCGGTATGCCCAGTTGGCGCTATCCGTCACTTTTGTCTCTGATCGCCGGGGGGAACGTTGATCTCAGCCCGCTGGTGACACGAACGATATCTCTGAACCTGGTGAGCGAAGAACTCGCCGCCTTTGACGCTCCTGCGCCTCCGGGTGTGGCGGTTGTCACCGATTTTGTCTGTTAGGAGGGTCCGCTATGCGCGCAGCCGTCATCGTATTCCCCGGGTCGAACTGTGACCGGGACCTCGCCGTCGCCTTTGAGCAGGCCGGATTTACCGTCGACATGGTCTGGCACAAGGATGCCGCACTGCCAGATGGGATCGATATTGTGGGTGTTCCAGGTGGGTTTTCCTATGGCGACTACCTGCGGTGTGGCGCCATCGCGGCGCAATCGCCAATCTGCCAAGCGGTGGTCGACCATACCAGGCGTGGCGGCTATGCCGTTGGTATCTGCAACGGCTTCCAGATTCTGACCGAGACCGGCATCTTGCCCGGTGCGCTGCTGCGCAATGCCGGTCTGAAATATATTTGCAAGACCGTCGGACTGAAGGTCGAAACCAGCGACAGCGCGTTCACGCAAGGCTACAACGCAGGCGACGTGATCGGTATCCCGATTGCCCACCATGACGGAAACTATTTCGCCGATGACGCCACATTGTCCACATTGAAGGATCAAGACCGCATCGCGTTCACCTATGCCGAGAATCCCAATGGCTCGGTTGGGGATATTGCGGGGATCCTGTCCGAGAACCGGCGCGTTCTTGGAATGATGCCGCACCCAGAGCGGGCCGCGGATGAAGGCCACGGTGGCACGGATGGGGCGGCATTGTTCCGCGCATTGTCCGGTGTGCTGGCGCCAGCGTGACTTGAGGTCACGCGCCCGCCCGCGTAACCTCGGCTGATGACGTCCGAAACGCGCTCTGGCTGGTCCAAACTGGCACGACACTTTCGCGGCGCCCCCCTTGGGTGGCGTCTGCGCGTCGCTGTCATAATCCTGCTTTTGGCCGCTGTAGCAACGGTTTGGGTGACCAACCGGCTGCTGACCGACAGGTTCACTGAATCAACCCGCAATCGCGCCGAACTGCGGCTGGCGCTGTATTCGGGCAACCTGCTCAGCGAACTGCGCCGCAATTCTATTGTGCCGCAATTGCTGTCGCGTGATCCAACGCTGATTTCGGCCCTGCAATCCAGTGATTTTACCTTGTCGACCCAGCGATTGATCTCGTTCGTGGAAGAGATCGGCGCGGCGTCACTGATGTTGTTGGACAATGATGGCCGGTCGGTGGCTGCCACGGATCGAAACAGGTTGGGTGAAGCCCACAGAAGTTCGCCCTATTTCGTCGATGCCATCCGCTCGAACGCCACCATATTCACGGTCGATCCCAGAGAGTCGGGCGGGTACAGCTTTGTCTATTCCCGGCGGATTGAGGCCAATTCCGAGATTCTGGGCGTTATCGTTGTCGAGGTGGACCTACAGAAGTTCGAACGAGCCTGGGCCGGGATTTCAGACGCTGTTATGGTGGTGGACAGCACGGGTTCGATCATTTTGTCGACCGAACCGCAATGGCGCGGGCTGGATGAGGGCGCGGCCATGCTGCGACAGCCGCCGCAAGGTGCGATTCAGCGCGCGATCCGGGCCACTACGGACTGGACGGCTCTGCCGCCGGACGCCTACCTGCAGGGCGAGGCGGTGATGCGGATGGAAACACGTATCCCGTTCCGCGGCTGGCAGATGACCTCGTTCACCACCTATGCGTCGATCCGCGAAAAGGTGAACAGCGTTCTGGCGCTCGAAATCATGGGATTTGCGATTCTTCTCGCGGTGGCCTTCTATGCCCTTAGCCGTCGCGCGGCGTCGCGTGTGGTCCTGTTCCAGCGCGAGTCGGCAGAGCTTCGCGCATTGAACGCAAGGCTACAGCGGGAAATTGCTGAGCGGGAACGGGTTGAAAAGACGCTGGATTTGGCCGAGCAGACGCTTGCCCAAAGCTCGAAACTGGCGGCCTTGGGTGAGATGTCGGCAGCTGTCAGTCACGAGTTGAATCAACCACTGGCTGCAATGAAAACCTACCTGGCAGGCGCGCGTCTTTTGCTGCGTCGCAACAGGCCGGAAGAAGCGCTGGCCAGCTTTGGTCGGATTGATGGGCTGATTGAGCGGATGGGGGCCATCACCCGCCAGCTCAAATCCTATGCCCGCAAGGGGGCAGATGCGTTTTCGCCCGTAAATCTTGGGGAAGCACTGGCTTCGAGCCTGTCGATGATGGAGCCTCAACTGCGGCAGCGGCATGTAAAGATCACTCAGATCCTGCCGGAAGAACCCGTGATGGCGATGGGCGACCGGATGCGGATCGAACAGGTCATGGTGAACCTCTTGCGCAATGCGCTGGATGCCACCAAATCTGTGCAGGAGCCGGATGTTGAAATCATTCTGGCCGCAGGCGACATGGCGGTGCTGACTGTACGGGACAATGGGCACGGGATCACCGACATCGAAAACCTGTTCGAGCCGTTCTATACCACCAAACAGCCCGGTGACGGGGTGGGACTGGGGCTTGCCATCTCGTCCGGGATCGTGAACGACCATGGCGGACGGCTGACCGCGCGCAACGGCCAAAAGGGCGGCGCGGTGTTCGAGATGCAACTGCCGATTTTGGGAAGCGACGGCCTTGAGGCCGCTGAATAACGAGGAAAAAATATGGCACAGGCCATGAAAATTGCCATTGTGGATGACGAACAGGACATGCGCCAATCGATCAGCCAATGGCTGGCACTGTCGGGATACGACACCGAAACCTTTGCCAGCGCCGAGGACGCGCTGAAGGTACTGGGGCCGGACTACCCGGGGATCGTGATCTCGGACATCAAGATGCCGGGCATGGATGGCATTCAACTGCTGAAAAAGCTGATGGGGGCCGATAGCACTCTGCCGGTGATCATGATCACCGGTCACGGTGATGTGCCCATGGCGGTCGAGGCGATGCGCGTTGGCGCATTTGATTTCCTTGAAAAACCGTTCAACCCGGATCGTATGTCGGAACTGGCCAAACGGGCCAGCAATGCCCGCCGTCTGACGCTGGACAACCGGGCACTGCGGCGCGAGTTGTCGGGTGGTACGCAGATCATGAACAAACTGATCGGTGCCAGCCCGGTGATGGAGCGTCTGCGCGAAGATATCCTTGATTTGGGACAGGCCGACGGCCATGTGCTGATCGATGGCGAGACGGGCACCGGAAAAACGCTGGTGGCGCACGCTTTGCATGCGGTGGGCAGCCGGGCTGGCAAGAAATTCGTTCTGGTTTCCTGCGCAGCGCTGGAAGAAGAAGTGCTGTCCAAGCGCCTGTTCGGCCCGATGATGCCCGAGGATGCGCAACTGCCTGCGATCGAAGAAGCCCGTGGCGGGACACTGGTTCTGGAAGATGTCGAGGCGCTGAGCGACACGCTGCAAGCGCGGCTTTTGAGTGTGATGAACGAACAGGGCACCCCGGCGGAAACGCGGATTGTGGCAATCTCGAACCTGCAGGAAGCGGGCAAAACCTCTGAGGACGTGCTGCGCCCGGACCTGTTCTATCGTCTGGCTGCCCTGCGTATCACCATGCCGCCGCTGCGCCAGCGCGGCGAGGACATCCTGACGCTGTTCACCCGCCTCAGCGAGCAGTTCGCCGAGGAATATGGCTGTGACGCCCCTCAGGTCAGCGCACAGGAAGCCGCACAGCTGTTGCAGGCCCCGTGGCCGGGCAATGTGCGGCAACTGATCAACATCGCCGAGCGCGCGGTGCTTCAATCACGGCGCGGGTCAGGGACGATTGCATCCTTGCTGATGTCCGATCACGAGGAAATGCAGCCGGTGATGACCACCGAGGGCAAACCTCTAAAGGAATACGTGGAAGCGTTCGAGCGGATGCTGATCGACAACACGATGCGGCGCCACAAGGGCTCGATCGCGTCTGTGATGGATGAGCTTTGCCTGCCGCGCCGGACCCTGAACGAGAAGATGGCCAAATACGGTCTGCAAAGGTCGGACTATCTTTGATGTCTGACCAATCGGTATAACCTGCGCCACAGGGTCTCCGGCTTTTGTCAATCTGGCCGGAGACGGGTCCATTGTCGCTGGACCGGCAAGGTGCGATGTGTTTTTGGGCAGTCTTAGTAACATTTTAACCTGTTCAGTGAGAAACCTGTTATACTTCCATCACTTACTGTTGAAGCGATTGGAAACCCCGGTGGTGTGGTCTTAGGTGTCGATCAGTACATTGGACCGCCTCGGCCCGCATGACGCGCCAATACGCTTGGTTTGGAGACGCGTATGAAATCTATTTCGGCCCTCATTGTCAGTGTGACGATGACGTTGGCCAGTCCAGTAATTGCTGAGGACTGGACCGGGGCCTATGCGGGTTTCAGCTTTGGGTATGTGGATGCTGACGGGTCTGATGGGGCAAGTGGCAGCGATGCAACTTTTGGCCCGCATGTGGGATATGACCACGATTTCGGGTCCTTCGTACTTGGTGGCGAACTGGAATATAACCGGCTGTCTTTGAACCTGGGTCAGGATCAGGGCAGTCTGGACGGCATAGCACGATTGAAACTGCGCGGCGGGTACGATTTCGGCGCGGCCCTGGGCTATGTGGTTGTCGGGGCGGCACGGGTGGACTCTTCGGTCGAGAATGACACTGCGGCAGTGTACGGCATCGGTGTGGCTTATCCCATTGGCGAGAATTTTGTGATCAGCGGTGAGGCGTTGCGGCAGGATTTCGACGATGTCACCCGCTCGGGGGGCGGACTGGACACAAACGTTTTTAACCTGCGTACAACCTTCCGCTTCTGATCATCGGTCTCCGGCGGCGCGTCGTTCCGCCAGTTCCTTTGCAAACTTGCATACCGTTCTCAGCGCGCCGACAAAACGGTCGTCATCAATGGTCATTGCCACGCGCACATGGCCCGCTGCGGCCGAGCCAAAGCTTTCTCCGGGCATGACGGCAATGGCATGCGTATCCAGAAGGGCATTTGCAAAGCCTTCGCCCGTCCGTCCGGTCGCACGGATATCCAACATCAGGTACATCGCCCCCTGTGACGGAACCAGGGTCAATAGGTTTTGTTCGGCCAGAACTTCTTTGGCCAAAGCGCGGCGGCGACGGAACGGAGCGGATATCCTGTCTTCCAACGCAGAGCCCGCGGTCAAAGCAAAACTGGCCGCGTCCTGAATGAAGCCGGGCACGCCATAGGTGGTGTGTGTCGCCAAATTGATCAGATGCTCGATCACGTCTTTCGGGGCAACAACCCAACCGCAGCGTGACCCGGTCATGGCATGGGATTTGGACATCGACCCTATCACAAGTGTCTGCGCTGCCATGCCGGGCAGGGCGCGGGGCGAGACGTGGACGCCGTCCCAGACCTGTGTGTCATAGACCTCATCCGAGATCAGCCAAAGATCGCGCCGGGCGCACAGTTCCGCAATGTCATCCAAAGTTTTTTGAGAATAGACCACGCCCGTTGGGTTGTTGGGTGTATTGATAAGCAAAGAAACAGCACCGTCGGCAACCGCATCGATCGAGGCGGCGCGGGGTTGAAAAGCATCGTCGGCCGAGGTTTGAACCGCTCGGGCGATGGCACCGACGCCGCGGATCGTGCCTGGGTAGGTCGCATAGTACGGGTCGAGAAACAGCCCCACATCACCTGGATCGCAGACCGCGACATGGGCGGCAAACAGGGCCGATTGTCCCCCGGGTGTGATCAGAACATTATCTCGGGTCGTTGGCACGCCGGTCCGTGTCTGGACCCGCGCTGCCACAGTGTCGCGCAGTAGATCCGTGCCGGGAACAACGGCGTAACCGGTGTGGCCGGACCGGGCCGAGCGTTCCATGGCGTCGAGAATCGACGCATCGGTTCCGATGTCGTGTTCACCGATGGTCAGTTCAGTCACTGCGCGCCCTTCGCTGATCATGCGCCGCGCACGATAGAACACATCCCATCCGTCACTGCCTTTGCCGGTGATCTGCGTGATGCGTTGTGACAGTTTCATCGCTTTGCCCCTGCTGGTCTGTCCGCAGACAGGGGCAGAGCCATCAATGATTGTCAATCAGGGGCTCGGGGGAAGCGTGGCCTGCAGCTTTTTCGTCAGGGACGCGCGCACCAGATCGTATGAGACGGACAGCCTGTGCCGCATTTCCTGCTCATCCGCGTCAAATGGCAGGCGGACCCAACTGCGATGAAAATACGGGGCTTTCGCCCCCACGCCCGCGTCGATCAGCATTTGCGCTGTCTCGGCATCCGGTGTCTTGACCGAAACACCATCATTGGCGATCCCGATACAGGCAAACATTTTGCCGCCGATTTTCCACGCATCATGCCCGCCACCCCACGGGTCCGACCATTCGGCCCCCGGCAGGGCGCGGCATATCGAGTTGACGAAGTCCCGGCTCATACCGGTACAGTGCCGGGGACGCCGGGCGAACTCAAGCCTTGGCTTGGCGCGCGCCACATGCTAAGCCGGAGCCATGAACCGGATGACCTGCATCATTATCTGCTGCATTTCCTGCTGAATTCTCAAGCGGGCCGGTTTCTTTCGTTTTCATCCCTGAGACAAGTTGCTAAGCCCGCGCCAACGCGCCAGCTGTAGGAGCCCAAGCGATGACGACGATCAAGCTGCACAATACACGGACACGGGCGAAGGAAGACTTTGCGCCGATCGATTCCGAAAACGTGCGGATGTATGTCTGTGGACCCACCGTGTATGACCGGGCCCATCTTGGCAACGCGCGTCCTGTGGTTGTGTTCGATGTGCTCTACAGGGTGCTGCGCCATGTTTATGGCGCGGATCATGTCACGTATGTGCGAAACTTCACCGACGTGGATGACAAGATCAACGCAACCGCTTTGTCGCGCAAACAGGCCGGGGCCGAAGGCACGTTGGAGCAACTGGTGCAGGAGCGCTCGGACGAGACCATCGGCTGGTATCTGAACGACATGGGAGCGCTTGGGGCGCTCCAACCCAACCAGATGCCGCGCGCGACCGAGTATATTGCACAGATGGTCGAGATGATTGAAGACCTGATCGAAAAGGGTCACGCTTATGTTGCGGAAGGTCACGTGTTATTTTCGGTGGATACGTGGAAAAGCGACTATGGCAAGCTTTCGGGCCGATCGGTGGATGACATGATCGCCGGCGCACGGGTCGAGGTGGCACCTTACAAGAAGAACCCGATGGATTTTGTGCTGTGGAAGCCATCGACGGATGAGCTTCCGGGATGGGACTCGCCCTGGGGGCGGGGGCGTCCGGGCTGGCATATCGAATGCTCGGCGATGAGCTATGAGCTGTTGGGGGCAAGCTTTGACATCCATGGTGGCGGCAATGACCTGATGTTCCCGCACCATGAGAATGAGATCGCACAAAGCTGCTGCGCCCATCCCGAAGGTGAATTTGCACGGGTTTGGCTGCACAATGAGATGTTGCAGGTCGAAGGCAAGAAGATGTCCAAATCTCTGGGCAATTTCTTCACCGTGCATGATCTGTTGGAACAAGGCGTACCCGGCGAAGTGATCCGGTTTGTCTTTCTGCAGACCCATTTTCGCAAGCCGATGGATTGGACCGAGAAAAAGGCGCGCGAGGCTGAGGCAACGCTGCGCAAGTGGCGGGCGCTGACAGCGGGCATCGAACCCGCCGCCAGCGCGGCACCCTCGGTTGTCGAGGCGCTGGCGGATGACCTGAATACGGCGGGTGCCATAGCCGAGTTGCACCGATTGGCTGCGGATGGGAATGCCGCTGTCTTGTTGGCGAGTGCGCAGCTTCTTGGTCTGATGACCGAAGAAATGGGGGCCTGGGCGGACAGCGCCAAGGTGGACCTGACCGCGCATGCCGAGCGTCTGGCAAGCGCGCGGTCCGAGGCAATGCAGAACAAGGACTTCTCGGAAGTGGATCGTTTGAAATCTGCCTATATTGCAGCAGGTCTGGAAGTGCGGATGAGCAAAGAGGGTGTCGAACTGGTTCCCGGCACCGGGTTTGACGCGGCAAAGCTGGAAAACGTGCAATGACCAAGGAACGGCTCTACCTCTACGACACGACCCTGCGTGACGGCCAGCAGACGCAAGGCGTACAGTTCTCGACCTCTGAGAAAGTGCAGATTGCGCAGGCGCTGGATACTCTCGGCGTGGACTATATCGAAGGGGGGTGGCCCGGAGCGAACCCGACCGATAGCGCGTTTTTTGAAGCGGCGCCGAAAACCGCTGCCCGGCTTACGGCGTTTGGAATGACAAAACGGTCGGGACGGTCGGCAGAGAACGATGATGTGTTGGCGGCAGTGATGAATGCGGGCACGCAGGCGGTGTGCCTAGTGGGCAAGTCGCATGACTATCACGTGACCCACGCGCTTGGCATCTCACTGGCCGAAAATGTCGAGAATGTCCGCGCCTCGGTCGCGCATCTGGTGGCGCAAGGGCGCGAGGCGTTGTTCGATGCCGAGCATTTTTTTGATGGCTACAAGGACAACCCCGAATACGCGACGGATGTTTGCCGCGCGGCGCTTGAGGCTGGCGCCCGCTGGGTGGTGTTGTGTGACACCAATGGGGGGGCTTTGCCCGCCGAAGTCGGCCGCATCGTCGAAAAACTGATTGCGGCAGGACTGCCGGGGGATCGTTTGGGCATCCACACCCATAACGACACAGAGAATGCGGTGGCCTGTTCGCTGGCCGCCGTCGATGCCGGCGCGCGCCAGATACAGGGGACATTGAACGGATTGGGAGAGCGTTGCGGCAATGCGAACCTGACGTCTCTGATCCCGACCTTGCTGTTGAAAGAGCCCTATGCCGCGCAATTCGAAATTGGCGTCGACCCCGCGGCGCTGGCCGGTTTGACGCGGATCAGCCGGATGCTGGACGACATTCTGAACCGGGTGCCGAGCAAACAGTCGGCCTATGTTGGGGCCTCGGCCTTTGCGCACAAGGCCGGGTTGCATGCCAGCGCAATTCTCAAGGACCCTTCGACCTACGAACATGTTGATCCGGCAACCGTCGGCAACGCGCGCATCATTCCGATGTCGAACCAGGCGGGGCAATCGAACCTGCGCAAACGTCTGACCGAGGCTGGGCTGATCGTGGAAAAAGGCGATCCGGCATTGGGGCGGATTCTGGATCGGATCAAACAGCGCGAGGCTGAGGGGTATTCCTACGATACGGCACAGGCCAGTTTCGAACTGCTTGCCCGGGAAGAATTGGGTCAACTGCCCGCGTTTTTTGAGGTCAAACGCTACAAGGTCACGGTCGAGCGACGCAAGAACAAGTACAACAACATGGTCAGCCTGTCCGAGGCGGTCGTGGTGGTAAAGGTCGATGGTGAAAAGAAGCTGTCGGTGAGCGAATCTCTGGATGAAGATGGCAGCGACCGGGGGCCGGTGAACGCACTGGCCAAGGCGCTGGCCAAGGATCTGGGGCAGTATTCGCAGATCCTGGCCGATATGCGGCTGGTGGATTTCAAGGTTCGGATCACTCAGGGCGGCACCGAGGCGGTCACGCGTGTTATCATCGACAGCGAAGACGGGCAGGGCCGGCGGTGGTCGACCGTTGGCGTGAGTGCGAACATAGTGGACGCCTCGTTCGAAGCGCTGCTGGATGCGATTCAGTGGAAACTTGTACGCGACTGCGGACCCCGGAAGGCAGTTGCAGAGTGAAAAGGGCATTGGACGCGGACGTCAATGCCTGCGCGGCCCTCGTTCAAAAGGCTGACCCGGATCGGTTTCTTGCCGCAATGGCATCGCCGGTCGAGGCGCGGGCTGTTCTGTTTCCGATTTACGCGCTGAATGTCGAGATCGCCCGCGCGCCCTGGGTGACGCATGAACCGATGATCGCAGAAATGCGCCTGCAATGGTGGCGCGATGCGTTGCAGGAGATTGCGCAAGGCTCCACTGTGCGACGGCATGAGGTTGTGACACCCTTGTCCCGTGTCCTGTCATCTCATCTGGCCGAGATGCTGGACGCGTATGTTGCGGTGCGCCGGTGGGACATCTATCGCGAACCTTTTGAGGATCAGGATCATTTCGATGCCTACATCACGCACAGTTCCGGTACGCTTCTGGTGGCTGCGGCGCAGACCCTGGGTGTTGCAGATGAGGATGTGTTGCGTGATTTTGGATATGGCGTGGGCATAGCAAACTGGTTCCGCGCAATCCCCGAGCTTGAAGCACGCGGACGTATTCCCTTGCTGGATGGCACGCCAGAGGCCGTGCAAGCGCTGGCGCAAGCGGCGTTGGATCGAATGATCAAGGCCCGGTCCAGGCGTGCCGCTGTATCGGATGCGGCCTGCCCGGCACTTTTTGTCGGATGGCAGGCCGAGTGGGTTTTGAAACAGGTGATCGCCCGCCCGGACCGGGTTGCAGCTGGCATGTTGAGTCAGGGTGAGGCGCGGCGGCGGGTGTCTCTGATGTGGACCGCCGCGACAGGTCGTTGGTGATCAGGCCCGCTCGGGGTCAGCGGGTCTGAGAACCAGCCACAAAAGTGCGCCGCCTGCCAGGGAAAGCAACGGGATCATGGCAAGGTTCACCGCTGTCCAGCCTTCAGCTGCAGATCCGCCGGAACAATTCATCAACCCACCCGAGGCCAGCGACGCAAGAGTGACGCCGCCGAACACCAGCAAGTCATTAAGGCCCTGCATCCGGCCACGCTCGTGCACATCGTGCGAGTCGGCCAGCATTGAGGTCGCGCCGATAAAGCCAAAATTCCAGCCGACGCCCAGCAGGATAAGGGCGATGAAGAAGTTGCCCAGATCAACACCTTGCAGGGCGACAACTCCGGCCCCGGCCAGGATGACAAGACCAAGAGCAACGATTTTCTCAACCCCAAACCGTGCGATCAGGTGACCGGTGAAAAAGCTGGGGACATACATGGCAAGCACGTGACTGGTAACTACATCTGCCGCATCATTGGCCGAGAACCCGCATCCGACAACAGCCAGTGGGGTCGATGTCATCACAAGATTCATCAAGGCGTAGGACACCATGGCGCAGATGATTGCCACTGCGATGCGGGGGGTTTTCAACAATTCCAGACGCGTTCTGCCTTTGGGCGCGTCTGCGGTCGGTTTTGGCGGCGTCGGAATGTCGAGAAAGATGAACAGGGCCGACCCGATGACATTTACCGCAATCACCGCGAGGTAGGTGCCAAGAAAGGGAATCACATAGGCCTGCGAAGTCAGTTTGACGATCTGCGGTCCGATGATAGCGGCGGCCAGACCGCCGGCCATGACATAGGAAATCGCCTTGGGTCGAAACGTGTCCGAGGCGGTGTCGGCGGCAGCGAACCGATAGAACCCGTGTGCGCTCATGTAGATGCCGGTCAGCAGGCTGCCGATCAGGAAGATCGGGAATGACCCGAGAAAAAGGCCGTAGGCGCCGACCAGACCACCAAGTGCGCCAGCTGTTGCGCCGACCAGAAATCCGGCGCGGCGGCCCCAGCGTTGCATGATGCCCGAGATTGGCGTGGCGGCCAGCATCGACCCCAGAACGATCAGTGAAATCGGCAAGGTGGCGAGGCATGGATTGCTGGCCAAAGACTGTCCGGCCAGCCCGCCCACGATGAAGATCATCGGCATCTGCGCGCCCAGAATCGATTGCGCCGCGACCAGAACCGCAACATTGCGTTTGGCCTGCGAGTCGTCCGGGGTGGCTGTGGTCATCGTCATGCGCCCATGCGTATCGGTGAACGCACTGGCATACAAGCGACTTGCATATGCGACATATCCACCTAACGTGCCACCGATATTGCAAAGCAGAGAACCCATGATCGTAGGACGCATCATTGAAACACCCCAGTGCGTGGTGGAAGGCGCCGAGTGGCTGGCTGAGGCTTGCCCCCGCATGGCTTATGCGATGGAACAAACCGGTCCGCTGCCTTTGCGGCGCAAACCCGACGGCTTTGCGCAACTGCTGAGCGCGATTGTAAGCCAGCAGGTCAGTGTGGCCTCGGCCAATGCGATCTGGAAGCGGATGCAGGACGCGAAACTGACAGGCCCGCGCAAGATCATGTGGGCCAGTGATGATGATCTGCGGGCTGTCGGGTTGAGTCGTCAAAAAATCCGCTACGCCCGTGCCCTGGCCGAGGCACGCATTGATTACAAGGCGTTACGCGATGCAGCTGATGCGGATGTTATCGCGACTCTGACGCAGGTTCCGGGCATCGGCGTGTGGACCGCCGAGATTTACGCCATGTTCTCACTGGGTCGCGCGGATGTGATCGCACCGGGCGATCTGGCCCTGCAAGAGGCCGCGCGGGTGCTCTACGATTTGCCCAAACGTCCAACCGACAAAGAGCTGCGCCAGATGGCCGAGGCCTGGTCGCCATGGCGCTCGGTTGCGGCGCGGGTGCTGTGGGCCTATTACCGGGTGGCCAAGAAAAGAGAAGGGATCAGATGACACGGGTTTTGAACGCGCTCAGGAAAGAGCCGGTTTCGGGCGATACACGCTCGGTCGTGGTGTTCGTGCATGGCTACGGCGCCAACGGGGCCGATCTGCTGGGTCTTGCCGACCCGCTGGGCGAACATCTGCCGGACACGCTGTTTGTTGCCCCCGACGCGCCCGAACAGATTCCCGGAATGCCCAACGGGTTCCAGTGGTTTCCGATCCCGTGGATTGATGGCTCATCCGAGGAAGAGGCACACCGGGGGATGGAAATGGCGGTCGAAGACTTTAACGCCTTTCTCGACGCTTTGATGGTGGATGAAGATGTGCTGCCCGAACAGGTTGTTCTGTTCGGTTTTTCGCAGGGCACAATGATGAGCCTGCATGTGGCCCCGCGCCGCGAAGATCCGGTGGCGGGTATTGTCGCCATCTCGGGCCGATTGTTGGAGCCCGATTTGCTGCCTGATGAAGTGATCAGCCGGATGCCCATTCTGCTGATCCATGGCGATGCGGATGACGTGGTACCTCCGCAATCGCTGCCAGAGGCCGCCGAGGCCCTGCAAGCCGCAGATTTCAAAGAGGTTTACGCGCATGTGATGAAAGGCACAGGCCACGGCATCGCGCCGGATGGTCTGAGTGTTGCGCTGGCCTTCATGCGCGACAAGCTGAGTCTCTGATCCATGATCGCCGTCCGCCCAATGATGCGCGAGGATGTGGCGCAGGCTTGCCACATCCTGAACGACATCATTGCAGCTGGTGGCACAACTGCGTTTGAAATCCCGTTCTCCGAGGCTTTGTTTGCGCAAAGTTATCTGGACGGGACCGACAAGGTTTGCTGTGTTGTCGCGTTGGACGACACGGGCGAGGTCGCCGGGTTTCAATGGCTAGGTACACATGAGGCGTTGCCCGAGGACTGCGTCGATATCGCCACCTTCACCCGCCGCAACCCGGTGCTGCGCGGGGCAGGGCGTGCCTTGTTCCAAGAAACGACCGCGCAGGCGCGGGCCTTGGGGTTCAACGCGATCAATGCAACCATTCGTGCGGACAATGCGTTGGGTCTCAGCTACTACGACAAGATGGGTTTCCGCGACTATTCCGTCAGCTATGGCGTCAAACTGCGAGACGGCACACCGGTCAATCGGATTTCAAAGCGGTTCAACCTGCGCTAGTCCCACAAATGTCCTTCGGCAAATTCGACCGAGTTGCCTGAGGGGTCGCGCACATACAAAGATCGGGCGCCGCTTGGCCAGTCGAACTCGGCGTCGATGGGGATGTTCCAGTCCAGCAGGTGTTTACGCATGACCGCGATGTCCTCGCGGGGCAGAACCAGACAGACATGCCCCGGACCGCGCGCACCGTGGGGCGGGACCGGAAGATCGGGGTTAAGCGGCGGTTGTTCTGTTTGATCCGGGTTGAACAGCAACAGAACCGACCCGCCGATCCGAAAGAACACATGCCGGTCTTCGATGCGTTGGATGCGCTCCAGCCCCAGCAACTCGCCGTAGAATCGCTCGGCGGCGTCCAGGTCATCCACATATAGCGCAGCCTCCAGAATGGCTGACGGGGCCGGTATGCCGGGTGTGATTTTCATGTGACCAGTGTAACAGAAGGCCCCGGTGGCTGTCACCGCCGTGCACGTCGGTCGCGTTTGCGCTGCGGGCTGGTGTTCAGGGTTGGCAGCGGCAGACTGTCCCATTGGCCCGGGTCCAGTTCGTCAAGCGTCCAGTCGCCGATGCGATAGCGGATCAGGCGCAGTGTGGGCAGTCCAACAGCCGCTGTCATTCGGCGCACCTGTCGATTCTTGCCCTCGCGGAGCGTCAGTTCGATCCAACTGTCAGGCACGCTTTTTCGTTCGCGGATCGGAGGGGTGCGGGGCCAAAGGCCGTCCGGTTCATCAATCTGTCGCACCTTTGCCGGGCGGGTCAGGCCGTCTTTCAGGTCAACGCCATCGCGGAGCGTCTTTAGGGCGGCAGCATCCGGTTCGCCTTCGACCTGAACCCAATAGGTTTTGGCCATCTTGTGTTTCGGGTCGGAAATCTGCGCCTGCAGCCGGCCATGATCGGTCAACAGCATCAACCCTTCGCTGTCGCGATCCAGCCGTCCCGCCGGATAGACGCCCGGCAGATCGATAAAGTCAGACAGGGTGCGGCGAGGTGACTCTGCCTGCGCGCGGTCCGTGAACTGGGGCAGCACGTCAAAGGGTTTGTTGAATCGAATGAACCACGTCATGTCTTCGCCATAGCCTGCAAAACGCGCTGTTTGCAACCTGTGGATAACTGTCACGTGTCTGTTACGGATTCGGCTTACCCAATCTGCGACATATTGTGGAAACTCAGGGCTTGTCAGAGTTTTACCACGATATATAGTCATCAAAAGACCGGAGCGGGTGCTCTCCGCTCTGGTGTCACAAACGGGCAGCTGAGAGCGAGGAGCGATTCTGTGATGGACGGAGATTTCAGGACCGAATTTGTAAGAGAGCCCGGTATGCTCAAGCAGCATCCGGCCCTGGTTTTGAACGCAGACTACCGCCCCTTGTCCTATTACCCGCTGTCGCTGTGGCCTTGGCAGGAGGCGATCAAAGCGGCCTGGCTCGACAGGGTCGATATCGTGGCCGAGTATGACGAGGTTGTCCGAAGCCCGAGTACCGAGATACGAATACCGTCGGTCGTTGTCCTGAAAGACTATGTAAAACCCAGAAAGCGCGTGGCCTTCACGCGCTTTAATTTATTTCTGAGGGATGAATTCCGCTGCCAGTATTGCGGCAGTCGCGACAACCTGACCTTTGACCATGTGGTGCCGCGAGCGGCTGGCGGGGTGACCAGTTGGCAAAACGTTGTGGCGGCGTGTAGCCCGTGCAATCTGAAAAAGGGGTCCAAATCACTGCGTCGGGCGGGAATGACATTGCGCAAGCCTCCGCGTCAGCCAGATGCCGAAGCCCTACGCAATATTGGTCGGAAGTTCCCCCCCAACCACTTGCACGACAGTTGGATCGACTTCCTCTACTGGGATGCGGAACTGGACGAAGCCTAGGCCTTCGCCCGCCAGGCTGCGATCCAGATCAGTGCCAGAAGGGTCGAAAGAACGGCATTCCATCCTGCCATGGACAGGCCCAGCATCTGCCACGGGATTTCATCGCAGCGTACCAGCGGAGCGGACATGATCTGGTTCATCAGCTCTTGCGCAGAAAGCCCGCCAATATCGCCCGAGGTACAGCTTGACGGGCCCTCCCACCAACCTTGTTCCACACCGGCGTGAAACGCGCCTATGGACGCGGTCACCAGTGTTGCGACAGCGCCCAGCAAGGGCAAGAATTGCAGGGCAGGGAGCAGGAGCGCCAATATTCCGATCACCGCAGCCACGCCATGGGGGTAACGCTGCCAGATACACATCTTGCAGGGTGCAAGTTCGCCCAGATGCTGAAACCCATAGGCGCCCAGCAACAAAGCAATCGACCCTGCCGTCGCCAAGGCCACCAATGTTGAACGTTTTGTCATAGGTATCGCACCGCCAAAAAGCCACCGAACAGCAAGATGATGAACAGTGTGAACATCAGACCCAGTCGTTTTTCAATAAACCCCCTTATCGGCTCGCCAAAACCCCAGAGCAGACCGGCGACCAGAAAAAAGCGCAGCGCACGGGCCAGAATCGATGTTGCGATGAAGGTGCCCAGCGGCATGCCCGTCCAGCCCGACATGATGGTGATGACCTTGTAGGGAAAGGGGGTTACTCCGGCAGCAAGCACGGCCCAAAAGCCGAAATCATTGAAACGCGTGTTGAATTCTTCCATCGCGTGACCTTTGCCCATTGCTTCGAGAATGGGTTGTCCGATGCTTTCATAGGCGAAGGCCCCGATGGCATACCCCAACATGCCGCCCAAAACCGACGCCACCAATGCGACGCTTGCGATCAGCCACGCGCGTGAGGGGCGGGCCAGAATCATCGGGATCATCAGTACATCCGGCGGGATCGGAAAGAACGAGCTTTCGACAAAAGCGACGATCGCCAGCGCCCAGAGAGCATGAGGGTGCTCGGCCAGTCGAATGGTCCAGTCGTACAGGGATCGCAGCATTGCACACTCGGTTTTGTATCAAAGGTCGTGCAAGCCAAACCATGTGCCCGCAGAAGGGTCAACCGCCGCTGGCAAAACAATCCGCACGTGAGATGGTTTTTGCCTCTGGACCTTCCCGCGCTTGAAGGCTAATCCAATGTGAGTGGCCCAAGTGGCGGAATGGTAGACGCAGGGGATTCAAAATCCCCCGCCTTCACGGGCGTGAGAGTTCGAGTCTCTCCTTGGGCACCAAATAATCCGCAAATCTCGACATCAAATCCGGCCATGGCAGTACGCCCTGTGCGTAGGGCTCGGTATCGGACCCAGCGGGGAAAGATACGAAATCAACGTCAAATCTGAGGCTACGCACCACACAACGATACGCTGGCCTTGACATTCCGGGTGTCTGAATGAAACCTCGAAAACGTTGGGAGACATTGGAAAATCTAAATCGCTGACCCTGTTGCACAGCGGATCGAACTGACCTATCGGCGCGATCCCTGATGCGGGGACATCAGCCTTTTCCCGCCCACACAATAAAAATGGGAGTTCTTAAATGAAAAACAGCAGCAAGCTTAGCCTCGGCGCATTTGTGACCGCTGCCATGATGGCTCCGGCGGCCTATGCCGAAGAGTTCATCACCATCGGTACCGGCGGTGTGACTGGCGTGTATTACCCGACGGGGGGCGCAATCTGTCGTCTGGTGAACAAAGGCCGCAAGGAACATGGCGTGCGTTGCTCGGTCGAATCGACAGGTGGCTCGGTCTACAACATCAACACCATTCGTGAAGGCGAACTGGAATTTGGTGTGGCGCAGTCTGACTGGCAGTACCATGCCTATAACGGCAGCTCGAAATTCGAAGAGGCGGGGCCGTTTGAAAACCTGCGCGCCGTCTTCTCGGTTCACCCCGAGCCGTTCACCGTTGTGGCACGTGCTGATTCCGGTATTGCCAATTTCGAAGACCTCAAAGGCAAACGGGTCAACATCGGCAACCCCGGTTCCGGTCAGCGCGGCACCATGGAGGTTTTGCTGTCCGAGATGGGGTGGAGCACGGACGATTTCGAACTGGCGACCGAGTTGAAGGCGGCTGAACAGTCGGCAGCTCTGTGTGACAACCAGATTGACGCGATGGTCTACACCGTTGGTCACCCCTCGGGTTCGATCCAGGAAGCGACCACGGCTTGCGATTCCGTTCTGGTGAACGTCAGCGGCGACGCGGTCGACAAGCTGGTCAATGACAACTCCTTCTACCGTACGGCAACCATTCCAGGTGGCATGTACCGTGGTTCGGATGGTGACACCGCGACCTTTGGTGTCGGCGCGACCTTCGTGACGTCCGCAGACGTGTCGGACGACGCGGTTTACGCGGTTGTCAGCTCGGTCTTTGAAAACTTCGACGACTTCAAGAAGTTGCACCCGGCATTTGCCAACCTAAAGCCCGAAGAGATGATCGCGGATGGCCTGTCGGCTCCGCTGCATCCGGGCGCCGAGAAGTACTACAAAGAAAAAGGCTGGGTTCAGTAAACCAGACCTGACGATGCAGGGCGCCTTTGGGCGCTCTGCCACCCAAACCCGTGCAAAACGGGTGAATGACAAGGCCGAAAAAGGCCATGACGGGGAGAAATTGCATGAGTTCCGACACACAATCCAATCGTCCACTGTCCGAAGAAGAGCTGCAGGAACTTGTGGCCTCGTCCGATGCGGGTGGGCGTAACCCGGTCGGCAATGTCGGCATTTTTCTGGCTGTTGTGGCAGCGATCTGGTCGATTTTTCAAGTGGTTCTGGCTTCACCTTTGGCTAACTACGTATTGCCCGGCAGCATCGTGAACAACGCGCGTCAGTTTCATCTGGCCTTTGCAATGTTTTTGGCTTTTGCCGCCTATCCGGCTCTGAAGACCAGCCCCCGGGGCTACATCCCTGTTCAAGACTGGATCATGGGGCTTTTGGGTGCGTTTGTCGCGCTTTACGGCTATTTCTTCTACCAAAAGATCGTCGATGCAGGGGGTCTTGCAGACGATACGGACAAATGGGTCGCGCTGGTCGGCTTGTTGCTGTTGTTCGAGGCCGCGCGTCGCGCGCTGGGGCCTGCAATGGCGATCATTGCCACGATTTTTCTTGTCTATGTGTTCTTCGGCTCGTCCGAATGGGTGCCCGAGGTTATTCGATGGAAGGGCGCAAGCCTGAAGAAGGCGATGAGCCATATGTGGATCACCTCCGAAGGTGTGTTCGGCATCGCGCTTGGCGTGTCTACGAAATTCGTGTTCCTCTTTGTGCTGTTCGGGGCATTGCTCGATAAGGCCGGGGCCGGGAACTATTTCATCAAGATGGCCTTTGGCGCGCTGGGTCACTTGCGCGGTGGTCCGGCAAAGGCCGCTGTTGTCGGTTCGGCTGCAACCGGCCTGATCTCGGGCTCGTCCATCGCCAACGTTGTAACCACCGGAACCTTTACCATTCCGTTGATGAAACGTGTCGGGTTCAGCAGCGAACAGGCCGGTTCGGTCGAGGTCGCGTCTTCGGTCAACGGTCAGATCATGCCGCCGGTGATGGGGGCCGCAGCCTTCCTGATGGTGGAATATGTGGGCATCTCTTATGTCGAGGTGATCACCCACGCCTTCCTGCCCGCAGCGATTTCCTACATCGCGCTGGTCTATATCGTTCACCTTGAAGCCGTGAAGCGGAACATGCCCACGTTGGGCGACCGCGACGTGCATCTGGCGCGGACGGTTGTCGGGATGCTGTCCTTCTTCCTCGTCTTTGCCGGGCTGTGCTATGGCTCGCAATTCCCGGTCGAGGCGGTAACACGCTGGGTGCCCACAGCTGCAGGTTTGATCCTCAGCCTTGTGGTCTGCGCGATCTATGTTGTGTTGCTGTATCTGGCGGCTCAGGTCCCGGATCTGGAGCCTGATGACCCGAATGCCAAAGAGGTCACGCTGCCGGTGATCGCCGACATCTACAAGGCTGGCCTGCATTACCTGCTGCCGATCATCGTGTTGGTCTACTTCCTGATGATCGAACAGAAATCGCCAGGCTTGTCGGCCTTCTGGGCGACCACTCTGCTGTTCGTGATCCTGCTGACACAGAAGCCGCTCAAGGCGATCTTCCGAGGTGAAAGCGAAGTCTATAACCGCTTTATCGACGGAGTTGCCGATCTGTGGCAGGGCCTGATCGACGGGGCGCGGAACATGATCGGCATCGCGCTGGCGACGGCCACAGCAGGCGTGATCGTGGGGACCGTGACCCTGACCGGTGTGGGCCAGGTGATGGCCGATCTGGTCGAGTTCCTGTCAGGTGGAAACCTGATCCTGATGCTGATCATGGTCGGTATCCTCAGCCTGATCCTGGGCATGGGCCTGCCGACCACAGCGAACTATATTGTTGTCAGCTCGCTGATGGCCGGTGTGGTCGTTGAACTGGGCGCGCAGAGCGGGCTGATCGTGCCGTTGATCGCGGTGCACCTGTTCGTGTTCTACTTTGGCATCATGGCGGACGTGACACCGCCCGTGGGCCTCGCGAGTTTTGCGGCGGCAGCTGTTTCGGGCGGCGATGCGATCAAGACGGGTTTCACCGCGTTCTTCTACAGCCTGCGGACCGTGGCGTTGCCGTTTGTGTTCATCTTCAACACAGACCTGCTGTTGATCGATGTCACCTGGGTCGAAGGCATAATCGTCGCCATATTCGCGACCATAGCCATCCTTGTCTTCACCGCCGGAACGATGGGCTATTTCCTGACCCACAGCCGTATTTATGAAAGTATTGCGCTGATCTTTGTGGCCTTTGCTCTGTTCCGGCCGGACTTTTTCATGGATCGGATCGCGCCTCCGTTCCAGTCTGTCGAACCGGCCGCGTTTGAAGAGACGATTGGACAGACACCTCCGGGTACTGAAGTGCGGCTGGTGGTTGCTGGACCGGACTTCGACACGCTGGAGATGGTTGATACAACAGTTGTTGTCACGGTGGGCGAGGAAGAGGGCGGCGCAGCCCGGCTTGATGCGATGGGTCTGTTGCTGATCCCCGAAGATGGTCTGATGAAGCTGGAAGAGCCGATGTTTGGCTCGCCGGTTGCGGATGATCTGGATATCTTCGACTACTATGGTGACGATGCGGTCCGCCTGACCGAGGTCAGCCTGCCATCCAGCCAGCCACCCAAGCAACTGATCTACATCCCGGCGATGCTGCTGCTGGGGCTGATTGCCTTTATGCAACGCGGTCGTGCCGCCAGACAGGAAGAGGTGCCTGCATGACACAATCTGTTCTTTGCGCCGTTGACATCAGCAACGGAGATCTGGACGCCCCGGTTCTGAAACAGGCAGCCGCTTTGGCGGATTTGGACAGCGCCCAACTGGATGTCGTGACCGTTCTGCCGGATTTCGGGGAAAGCTGGGTGTCGGGCTTTTTCGAGCCTGACTACCATGACAAAGCGCTAGAAGAGGCCCAGGAAAAGCTGACGGCGCTTTGCATTGCGACATTGGGGGCTGAGCGCAACGCTTCGATCCGCCATGTCGTCGCAACCGGTTCGGCTTATCAAGAGATTCTGAAAACCGCCGACAGCGCCGGGTCCGATCTGATTGTCATCGGGGCGCATAAGCCGGATTTCAAAGACTATCTGCTGGGTCCAAACGCCTCGCGCGTGGTCCGTCATTCGACTGTTTCGGTCTATGTCGTGCGCTAGGGTCTATTCGGCCAAGCCAAGCGATTTGAGATAGTCGAAACCCGGCAGGACATCGCGACTGTAGCGCATCTCAAGCACCAGCCGCGCGTGTGGGGCGGTTTCAACCAGCGCCGCGAAGACGGCTGGCCAATTGACGGTGCCCTGTCCGGGTCGCCAGTGACGATCCGCGTGTCCATCTGCATCCTGAAGGTGGACATGGGCCAGTTGTTCACCTGCGGCGCGCACATAGTAGTCGACCGGGGGTGCTCCGGTTGCGCCATGCGCATAGTGGGCATGGCCCGTATCCAGTGAGACGCGCACGTAGTCGGACGAAAAGCTGTCGGCCAGCCTGACCCGGTCCGTCGGGTCCTTGTCTTCGATGTTTTCGATCACAAGCTCGACGCCATGTGTTTCCGCGCGCGGCACGACCGGATCCAGCGTCTGGTGTACGCGGTCGATCTTGTCGCTGCGCGCCTTCAGATCGCCGTCCAGATTGTAGTGATCCCATGTCGAGTAGGGGGAGTGCATCACCATTTGCGTCGCGCCCAGCGCTGCGGCCACGTCTATTCCCTGATTGAGGCGTTTCTGCACGATATCGCGCACCTCTGGGTCACGGCAATCCAATGGCAGGTCGTAAAAGGGGCCGTGAATACCAAGGCGACCGGAATAGCCTTGCAAGGCGGTCTCTGCACTTGCAATCAACGCCTCTGATGCGTCACCCAGATTTTCCGGAGAGAAAAAATCCTGAATCTCAAGGTCTCTCTGACCGTCTAGCAACCACTCGCGATGCGCAGGCAGATCGGCCACCATCAATGCGGCCCCCACTTTCATCTTTGTCATCTGCAAACCCCTGTAATGTTTTGGCGTTCATAGTGTGGCGGTATGACAATTCAGCGACACAGAGGGTCAGTATCCCGTCATTTCCAGATAGCCCCGACCCGTATGGGTCCCAGAAACAAAGATTGGTCCTTCCCAGTATTCGAATGTTGTCGCCATCCATGCATTGGGGATCATGGCCGAGACGTCGACGTCCAGATCCCGATCCGGTATCACCACGTTCCAGCGTATGGGCACCTCACGGCCAGCAACCGGTGCGGTTTCCAAAGGGATAAACCGGGCTGACCCATTGGGCAACGCCTCGGTGCGACCATCTGCATGGATCCACGTGGCGGCGGTGAAATTCCCGCGTGCGCCGCGCAGACGGAAGGCCATCAGTTTGTCGCCATCATCCAAGCTGAGCGAAAACCAATCCCATCCGCTTTGGTCTTCGGCCAGGGGTTGCGACGACCACTCACGATCCAGCCACGCCTGACCAGTGACGGTGACATCGCCATCTGGCAGATGCAGCGTGCCGTCGACAGTATAAAAGGGCTGAGAATAGTAGTAGCTGGCCTGTCCGTCAGCGGATTTGACCGAATAGCCGCCATCACCGTGAAAGACCAGCGGGCCCTGTGCGTTCAGCGACAGGGTATAGCCGAAAACGGCTCCGTTCGCGGTTAGAGAGAGCGTATCAAAATCCGGCCCGCTCATGCGCCACTCGTCGATCCAGGCGGCAAAGGGTTGCGCTGTCGCTCCGGCCTGGCCAATACCGCCCCGTGACAGGCGCTCAGCGAAATAGTGCCGCTGGGGCGTGGTGACAGCCGCATGGCCCATCCAGATCTGAGGGCTTTGCCAGCCTTCGGTTTCAAACGGCTTCAGGGCCGACCGGAACAGCGTCCATTGAATGCCATAGTCCTGTCCGTCCTCGCCTTTCAGGTTGGCCGTCAGATACCACCACTCGATCCGGTAGGTTGGATGGGGTCCGTGGTCGGCGGGAAAGTCGAAGGCGTATCCGCGCTGAGGCACGTCGAACCCCTCGGCATCACCCCCCAAGCCAGCAAAGCCCTGAGCCGTCGTTTGTAGGGGGAAAAGGATCAGCAATGCAGTCAGCAGCGCTTTAACGTTCATTGGCAAACACCCGTAGCAAATCAGCCGGCGGCAGACGCAGCAGGCGCAACGCGGGCAGGGCCGCAGCCGCCAAGGCCGCACACAGGGTCAGGACGAACAGACCCAGCCAATCCCATGGGAAAACAAACATGGGAAGACGCCAACCAAAGGCCTGCACGTTGATCACGGCCAGCAGGACCCACGCCAGAACCAGTCCAAGTGGCAGCGCCAGACAGGCGGTCATCGTGGCTAGGACCGCACTGCGCAGCAGCTCCAACCGGGACAGGTGCGCGCGATCCAGCCCCAGCGCCCAGACCGGAGCAATTTGCGGCAAACGCTGCGTCCACAGGGTTAGCAGACTGGTCAGAATGGCAAATCCGGCCACACCGAGCGTCAGGATGTTCAGCGCCGATGTCACAACAAAAGTGTTTTCAAAAACCGCGCGCGACTGAGCCTTGAGGGCGGCCTGTTGCACAACCGCCCGTGGTGGCAGGCCAAACGTGTCCCGCAGGCTCTGGGCCAGTTCGGTTGCGCGGTCCGGGTCCACACGTATGCCGAACCGGCGTGTGTCAGTCCCGGGGGAAATCCGGTCCAGTTGCGGCATCGAAACAATCGCCTGTCCGGTCGGATTGCCATAGTCGGAATACACCCCTGCGATTGTCAGCGTATGGCCTGGGGTCAACGACAGGTCGTCATCGGGCCAGAGATCCGCGCGCCGGGCCAGCTGTTCGTTGATCAGCACGGCCTCGCCGGACAGGACCCGATCCCATGTGTTGGGTGTCTCTGCAATCAGGGGCCAATGCTGTCGATAGCTTTGATCATCAACCACACCATAGAGGAACAACGGCCCGGTCTTGTGTGTCAGTTCTACGCTGCGGATTGGCAGGATCGCCGCGACATGAGGGCGGAGCCACGCGGTGATTTCCTGCGCCTGTTGGTCCGTCTCGGCGGTCAGGTACAGCTCGGATGTCAGGCGTTGATCCAGCCAGCCGATAAAGGTCAGCCGGAAGCTGGAGACCATTGTTCCGACGCCGATATTGGCGGCAAGAGCCAGCAAGAGCGCCATCAGGGCCAGGGATAGCCCGGGCAATTGGGCCCGCATATCCGCCCAGACCAATTGCGCCACCGGTCCGCGCGCACGCGCGGCACAGATGGCAAGCGCAATGGACAAAAACAAGGGTAGCAAAAGCGCGGCACCGGTCAGCAGGCCAGCCAAAAGGGCGAACCCGCCCAACAGACCGCCGACGATCGCATAAGCCAGCCCGCCACAGACGAGCAATCCGGCCCCGAACAGCGCGGCCAGCTGTTGCCCATGCCCCGAACCGCGCCAGGCTTGCAGGCCAGGTCCGGCAAGCAGCGGCATGCGGGACAAACGCCAAAGCGCCTGAGCACTGGCGATCAGAGTGCCCCCAACCGCCATCAGCATCCCGGCCAGCGCCCATTCCGGTTGCAAGGAAAGCTGCCCGCTGACCGGCGCGCCGTAGAGCCCGCGAAGCGTGGCAGCCACATCCGGCAACAAGGCACCGGCTAGGAAGAACCCTAGCACAAGGCCCAGAGCACCACCGAGTACCGCCAGCACGGTCAGTTCCGCCAGGGTCAACCAGACCAGCCGCCGCATCGACACCCCCAGGGCCCGCAGGGTTCGGATCATCCCGCGCCGTTGCGCAAAGGCCAGACCGACCGTGCCGTTCACGATGAACAGCCCTACAGCAAAGGACAGCAAACCAAACGCCGTCAGGTTCAGGTGAAAACTGTCCGTCAACTGTGCGGTGTCCACCTGTGAGGCGGGGCTGATGCGGTCCAGCTCGGGTGCGATCTGGGACAAGGGTGGCAAGGCCCGAGGCTGTTCTGGCAGGACCACGAGGTGAGAGATATGCCCAAGCCGGTCCAGAAGGATTTCAGCGACCCCAATATCTGTCAGGATGACATCAGGTGGCAATTCGGTACTGATGACAATGGGCGGTACCCCACCTTCGGCCTGCAATAGCTTGGCAAGCTCGGCCGCAACCAAAAGACGTCCGGGTGCGGTCAGCATGTCCGCCGGGTCCGTTCCGTTTTCTGCTTCTGCAATGGCCGGAAGGTCCGGGTAGGCGACCATGTCCACCCCCAGCACGCGCAGCACGCGTCCCTGTACCCGATACGGGCCTTCCAACACGGCCGCGACCTGCCATCCCGCCCGGCGCAGTTCGGCATACCGGGACAAGGCAATTGCGCCTGCCGGATCGCGCAGCTCATCAAATTGCCCCAGAGCAAGCTGTGCGTTCGCCCTGTCGTAACTTGCCCGCGCCTCGGAGTTGATCGCCTGCACCGCAGACCAGAGCCCCGTTGCCAATGCGATTCCGATCAAAAGCGTGGCCAGTTGCAGCCAATGGGCCCGCCAATGGGACAAAAGGGCCTGTATTATTGCGGTCGTCATTGAATACGCCCGCCGGCCAGATGCACCCGTCTGTCCAGCCGTGCAGCAATGTCTTGTGAATGTGACACCAGCAGCAGCGCCGAGCCGGTCTCGGCCACCAGCGTCAACATCAGGTCCAGAACCGTTGCGCTGGCGGTTTCATCAAGATTTCCGGTTGGCTCGTCTGCCAGCAAAAGCTTGGGCTTGACGGCCATGGCGCGCCCGATGGCCACGCGTTGCTGCTGCCCTCCGGACAAGCTTTCCGGGAAGCGGGTCATAAAGTCATTCAGACCCATCCGGTTGGACAGATGAGTTTCCCAAGCGGGATCATGACACCCGGCAAGTCGCGCGTGAAAGGACAGGTTCTGCGCAACGGTCAGTGAGGGGATCAGGTTGAATTGCTGAAACACAAGCGCCACATGTTGCCTGCGCAAGGCGGCTCGCCCAGCGTCGTCCAGACCGGACATCGCTATACCGTCCAGCGTGATCTCACCCTGATCAAAGTGATCCAATGCGGCCGCCAGGTTCAACAAGGTCGACTTGCCGCTGCCGCTTTCGCCGGTCAGGGCCAGTGTCTGGCCGTGATCCAGCAACAGGGACACATCCTGAAGGACGGGTCGCCCGCCGGGATATGTTTTGTGAACCTTTTCGATCGACAACAGCATGTTCCGCCCCGCTTTTTCGTCAAGGATGTGCAACTGTTTGCGCAACTGTCCAGTGCTGACACGGGATCGGTGCCTTTCGCCGCAGGTGAACAATGGGCGGGTGGCCTTGTGCTCGGCTGTCGCAGCGGTCATGCTGAGCCTGTCTCGCCTTGCCTCAATTCAGGACGTAAAATCATGACGTTGCCACATCAGATATTCTGGGGAAGCACCTTTCTGGGTCTGTCCTTTCTGGTCGAGATCCTGCTTTTGACCTGGTGCACCATGGTGGTCATGAAACTGGAACCAAAGCTTGAGACGAAGGGTCTGTTTCTGGCCACGGCCTTCCCGATAGCTGTTGCACTTGGGTTCATTGTGGCGATCCACACGATCCAGGTCTGGATTTGGGCGATTGTCTGGGTGCTGCTCGAGGTACTGCCCGACTGGAACAGTGCCATCTATTTCTCGTTGGTGACGTTTACGACGCTCGGGTACGGAGACATCGTTCTGGGTGAGGGGTTGCGTATCTTCGGGTCTTTCGCATCCGTGGCGGGCCTTTTGTCCTTTGGCCTGTCGACCGCCTATATGGTTGCGCTGATGACGCGTGTTTTTCAGGAAAGGATATTCAGTTAGAGGATGGGCGCGAATAGCCGCGCAATTGGGGCTCCATATCGGATGTGGGCCGGTTGCTGGGACAATGTCCGTGTCAGCTCGTAGCATTTTTCGAAATCGGCCTGAAGCATCTCGCTGACCGCGCTGGTGGCCTTAGGGTCGAAAAACAGCGCCATCGCTTCGAAATTCAGGCGGAACGAGCGGTTGTCCAGATTGGTTGTTCCGACAGCGGCCAGCGCGTCGTCAACGACAATGGCCTTTTGATGCATGAACCCGTCAGTATAGCGGAACACGCGGACGCCGCAGTCTCGGATTTCGTCGAAATAGGCAAATGCCGCCAGCCAGGGCAGCCGGTGGTCGATCACTTCCGGCAGCAGAATACGCACATCGACCCCGCGCATGGCGGCGTGTTGCAGGGCGGTCATGATGTCGATATCGGGTATGAAATACGGCGACGCGATCCATAGCCGCTCTTTTGCCTCGGCAATGGCCGCGAAGAACATCATGGCGCCGGTTTCGGTGTCGTCACCGGGCCCTGTCGCAACCAGCAATGCATTCATGTCCTGCTCGGATTCGCTGCCTGCCCAATCCAGATGATCGATCAGGTCCTCGTCACGGGCCCAGTGCCAGTCTTCACAGAATATGAGTTGAAGCTGGCGCACGATATGGCCGGTCATTTTCAGATGCGTGTCACGCCAATGGCCGAAACGGGCGCTTTGTCCCAGATATTCGACACCCACGTTGTGACCGCCGATAAATCCGGTTTCCCCATCGATGATCACCGTCTTGCGATGATTTCTGTAGTTCAGTTGAAACCGAAAGTTGGGACCTCGTTGGTCTCTTGGGTCCGCCACATCGACCCCGGCCTCGCGCATGGTCTCCAGATATGAGGTCGGCAGCCCATAGCTGCCCACCGCATCAGTCATGAACCGAACGTGGACACCGCGCCGGGCGGCGGCGATCAGTTTTTGCTGCAATTCCTGTCCCAATGCATCGTCCCGGACGATGTAAAACTGGATCAGAATGTAGTTCTGGGCGGACTCAATCGCCTCGAAAATCGCGTCGAATGTGGCCTGCCCATCGATCAGCAATTCGATCCCGTTGCCACGCGAAACGGGCAGGTGGGCCAGAACCTCGAACGGGCGGGGGTTAAGCGTCATCTTGGCCGGGTCGGGTTTTGAAAAATCGGCAAAGGTCTTGATGCCCTCGACCACGCGCTCACTTTCTTGGCGCGCAATGCGGTAGCCGCGAAAGCGGTGGTGGCCGAGAAACAGATACATCGGCACGGCAAAAAACGGGGCCGAGATCAGAAACACCACCCATCCAACGGCCCCTTGCGGGGTGCGCGCGGTCTGAGCCGCGCGCAGCGAGAACACGCCTGCCGTCACATAGAGACAAAAGACGACGGCGGAAACAAGCAATGTCCACATGGGGTTAACGGGCTCCGGAGCGGTTCAGTTCACCCCAGTGTAGATGCGCGACCAGTCCTGCGCCATATCAACAATGACCCAGCCCATATCCGGGCCTTTGTCCAGCCCTTCGACCAGCTTGCCAATCGGGCTTTCGCGATCATAGGCCCATTCGCGGTCGGCATCCGTATGATGAATCAGGACGCCCAGACGCGGACCTTCGCCAGCCGTTGTCCATTGCAACATGGCGAAATCGCCGTCCGAGTTTCCACCGGCCAGGATGGGCCGCTTTCCGAGTGTCCGCTCGATGTTGATCGGCTTGCCTTCCTTGTCGTCGATAAAGGCAATGCCCGGCTCTTTGATAATTGTCGGGACACCATCCACATCCGAAAATCGGGTGTTGCCATAGGTGCCCAGGATCTGTTCAGGCGGAATGCCATAGGCCTGGTCGGCAAATACGCGCATAAAGTGTATGCCACCTCCGGACACGATATAGGTTTTGAATCCTTCATCGCGCAGGTATCGCAGCAACTCGACCATGGGCTGATAGGTCATCCGGTCATAGGGCAAACCTGTCTCTGGGTGCTGTGCAGTACCCAGCCAGTCGGCCACTGCAGCCTGAAAATCTTGGACGCTGCCGCCAGAGTGCGAGGCGTTGACCACCTCAATCAAAGCGTCGTGCCCGCCTTCCAACACTGCGTTCAGGTCGCCCTGGGCTGCCGCTTTCAGGGTCGGGGTCGTGAGGATGCCTGGGTCTTTCGCGGCCATGTCAGCAAGCCGATCCATGGCAAAGATGAACTGGAAATAGACTGGCTGTTCGGCCCAAAGCGTTCCGTCATTGTCGAATACTGCAATACGCTCGGCCGGGGTGACATAGTCCGGCCCTTGGGGGTCGGTGACGGCACCCACAAAGTTGAGGATAGCTTCCTTTGACCCGCTGTCATTCCAACTGGGCAGGGGATCAGCCAAAAGGGTGAACGGAGCGAAGGCAAGCAGGGTGCCTAGCACGACATGTCGCATGAAACTCTCGATCGCTGCTAAATGGAAAGGACCGCCCAAGGATGGGCGGCCCGATGGGCTGGTGCGCCGGACTTAGTTGTTGGTCGGCGTTGTCAGCTTCTCCATGACCTGATCAAGGTTGAAGCTGGCCGCTTTCTGGCGCGGTGGGAATTCCTCGAACGTGCCAAGAAACGAGCCCACATATTGCTGGGCGGGCACAAGGAAGTACGCCCGGTCCAACAGCCAGTCGTAATAGGTGTTGGAGGTCCGATAGGCCCGTTCATAGGGGTCGCGGCGCAGGTTGACGATCAACGGAATGCGCAGTTCGGTCCATGGCTCGATCCATGCGCGCAAGGTGGCCCATGCTTTTTGCTCAAGGAAGATCAGTTTCCAGTCTTCGAACCGCAACGCAGTCAGGTCGCCATCATCCGAGAAATAGAAAATCTCTTTCCGTGGGCTTTCCGTGGATTCACCGGTTAACAGCGGCAGGATGTTGTAGCCATCAAGATGGACTTTATACTCACGGCCCATGCCGGACGAGCTATAGCCGGTCTTTAGTTTTTCCTTGATGTCCGGATCTCCTGCAACGGCTAGATAGGTGGGCAGCCAGTCCATATGGTGGACGATCTCGTTGGTAACCGAGCCGGCCTCGATCTGGCCCGGCCAGCGCACCATCGAGGGCACACGCCATCCGCCTTCCCAGTTGGTGTTCTTCTCACCCCAGAACGGTGTCGCCGCGGCATCAGGCCACGTGTTCATGTGCGGACCGTTATCGGTGGAGTAGTGAACGATCGTGTTGTCAGCGATGCCAAGCTCATCCAGCAGATCCAGCAATTGTCCGACATGCATATCGTGTTCGATCATGCCCGCGGTGTATTCATCCGCGACGCGGCCAGATATCTCGTTTGCTTTTGCGCGCATCTCGTCCTTGACATGGGTGCGGAAGTGCATGCGGGTGCCATTCCACCAGACATAGAAGGGTTGGCCCTGTTCATGCGCGCGCGTGATAAAGTCGATGGCCGCAGCGACGGTTTCGTCATCCACGGTTTCCATGCGCTTGCGGGTCAGTGGGCCGGTATCTTCGATGGTGCCATCGGATTTCGACTTGATGACGCCGCGCGGGCCATAGGCCTCGCGGAAGGTGCGGCCATCGGCCAGAATCCTGTCACCCGGATAGTCCTCGTTCTCGGGCTCTTCCTCGGCATTCAGATGGTAGAGATTCCCAAAAAATTCGTCAAATCCATGGTTTGTCGGCAAGTGTTCATCCTTGTCGCCCAGATGGTTCTTGCCGAACTGACCGGTTACATACCCGTGATCTTTCAACAATCCGGGGATGGTCGGATCTTCCACCTGCATTCCAAGGTCAGCCCCGGGAAGGCCAACTTTCGACAGGCCGGTCCGGAACACGGATTGCCCCATGATGTAAGATGACCGGCCTGCCGTGCAGGATTGTTCCCCATAGTAATCGGTGAAGATCATACCTTCCTTGGCCACGCGGTCGATATTGGGGGTCTGATACCCCATCAGTCCCATCGTATAGGCCGAAATGTTCGATTGACCGATGTCGTCCCCCCATATCACCAGAATATTGGGCTTTTGATCCTGGGCCCAGGCGGGTAGGGCAAGGGCGACGGCCATGGTCGCAACTGCAACCCTGCGCACCGCGCCGAACCAATTGTCTGCAAGTTTTCGTGGAGGTGACATGGAGTTCTCCTGAGCAATCGGGATTTAACACCCCGGACGTTTTACTGTTGATGGCAGCGTCTGATCCAAGGTCTGAAGCTGCGAGCAAGGTGTTGATTACCGTGCAAAAAAAAATTGTATTAGATCGGGAATCGAACGACCCTAGCTTATGCGATGAAACACATCGAAAACTTATCATATGAATATTTTGAAAGATTCAAATGTTTGATAGTGACGAGGATAGACGGATTCTGAGCCAAACCGACTGGTTCGGCGCGCGCGATCCGAAGTTTCAAAGTGATCTCATGACATGTGCGGTTCGCCGAAGCTTTGATGCGGGCGAAACGCTCTATCATTACGGTGATACGGCAAACGGCATTCACGCAGTTCTGGATGGGGCGGTTCAGATCACGGCACCTGCTGATGACGGGCAGGAATTTGTTGTGCATCGGGATGGTCGGGGGTTCTGGATCGGCGACCTTGCACTTTTTGCCGAGGCGCAGCGTCTGGTCAGCGTCATGGCCACACAAAAGACCTGTACGTTGTTCTTTCCCAGTTCGCGGGTCGAGCGATTGGTACAGGACAACCCTGACTATGTCAGGGATTTCTACGCCCTCACACGCGAAAACATGAGAACCGCCCTGCGCATCATGGCAAACCTTGCGGTTACAGGGTCTGAAAAGCGTCTTGTCCTGCGTCTGCTGCATCTGGACGAGGGCACGTCAAAATCTGACGGTTGGATCGTTGTGTCTCAGGACGAGCTTGCGGCCATGGTCGCGGTTTCTCAGCCCACACTGCATCGCAACCTTCACCGGCTGGCGGATCTTGGTCTGGTCGAATTGGGCTATGGTCGTCTGCGCCTGATTGACCGGCGCAGATTGATCGCAAACTGTCAGAGTTGACGTCTAGGGATTGAGCGGCGGCAAACTGCCGTGCTTGGGATGTTCGGCGTTTTTCAGAGTGCTGAGGCTTTGTATGGCCGAATTCCAGTCTTCCCGATTGTCCTGACGTTTTCCTGCATACCGCGCAGCCCCAATTTGGGCCAGACAGTGTTCAACAGCCAAGGTCCTTGCCGGATGACCGCTGCGCGCCTTCCAAAGGTCCAAGGAGTCATAGGCGGCCGACAAATCCCGCGCGTTCAACGCGGCCTTCAAGGCGTCAGCGGCATAGGTTTCGGATGCAAGATATCTGTTGCGTCGGGCTTCCTTCCAGTTTCGAAAACGCGGGCGCAGAAAGCGTGTCAGAGCCCAAAGCGTTGCACTGAACAATGCAGCCCAAGTAACGGTTTTTATAATGAAATCAGTATTCGGATGCCATTTTGGCGGCGCAAGTGTGAGCTTTGTTTCAGGCACCGAGACGGTTTCGATCTGGTTGGTCTCAAGGTTAAACCAGTCAATTGAAACGGCTGGCAACTGCATCTCGCCACCATCTTGAGCGATGTACACCGTCTCTTCGGCGCGCTGCCCGGACATCACGCCGCGGTCCTGGGTTTCCGAAAAGCGCGGCTCTTTGGGATAGGCGCGCAACAGCGGAGTCTGGATTTGCTGGGTCAAGGTCGGGATCAACAGCGGTGTTGTGCCAGCGATGCGTGCGCTCAGTTTGCGTGTGATCGCATCGCCAGCATTCATTTCAGTTGGACCCTCGATCGTTTGTTCAATTGTGAACCCTGTCGCGATGATGAGAGGATCCAGCCCTTGGGCACCTTCAGGTATCACTGCCCTGATCTGCATGCGCGGAATCTCCACCGAAACCTGAATGGGGTCATTGGTCCGCGGATCGGCATATGTCACACCAACCACCTGCGCGTCGAATACGACGGGACCCGCGGTCAAGGGGTAGACGCGATAGCTGCGCTGCACACCCGACCACGTTTCGCTGTTCACCGTTCCGCTGATCGGGCCCGACGCGCGTTCGGGCAGACGGACCAAGAGGTTTTGTTGCTCGAGCGAAGGAAATTCCGGCGGTTGCGGCATGAAAGTCGGAACCAGAACCTTGATCCGAACGATTGCTGGTTGGCCCACAATTGCGGGCGTGTCGGGGACTTCGACCGTGATCTGCGGTACAGTCGTTTCACTGTCCTGAGCACGCAGGGGAAGAGGAAGAAAAAGCATGAGGAAAACGAGGTATCTCATTCTGTTCTATCCTGATTTTCCTGCAAGAACCTGTTGCGCAGAAAGTCCTGCATATCGGTATCGATCGTGCTGATCCACTGATCCGCTGACAGCGTCATTGGCCCGTCCTGCGGGGCCTGAACCGTAGTTTCGTTTCCCCGCGCCGCATCATTGTCAAACACCGTGTCATCCGCGCCGATACCAGCTTCTTCGCCTGTGTCCGACTGTTCGCGGGTTGTTTCAACAAAGTCCAGAATGGCTTTGGAAATGTCCAGGTTGTGTTGGGCTTCCGGCCAGTTCGGTCGGCGCTCCAAAGCGGTTTCAAAAGCTGAAATGGCAGGGCGATACTCGCGGTTTCGTAGACGGGCCATGCCTTCGGCAAATGCGGCTTCTGGTGTGTTCAATTCGGCAAAGATCGAAGACGCCTCGGCATATTGCCCATCTCGAAGATAGGCGTACCCGGTGTGATACGGCTCCTCAAACGCATTGGCGGCATCGCCAAAACGCTTCTGGTTCATCGCGATCTGTCCCTGTTGGTCGGGGGTCAGGAACCAGTCTTTCCATCCATCGGCTTGCGCACCAGATGGTGGAAACACGAACAACGCCAGAAAAGCCCACCGGATCATCCAGCCTTGGCGGAACCACAACAGTGACAGCAAAGCCGCAGGCCATGCCAGCATCCACCCCTTGTCTTGCCAGTCCAAGCGATCATCGTCATCCAGAGCCGCGGTGTAGGCCGTCTGGATTTGCCGCAGCAGCCGATTGATATCCCGGTCATCGTCGGAAAACGGGACAACCGAGGCGCCCTGAACGTTTTCCAACTGGGAAATACGGTTGCCGGCAGGCAGAACGGGCAAGAAGAAAATATCCATATCCGAGGTGTTTAGGTGGGAAACTTGAGACGGGTCGAGGTCGTCGAGAACATACAATACAGCCCCCGGCGCATCGTTTTCCGCCAATATGGATTGAGCCAACGCAAGGGCGTCAGCGGCGGCGTCTCCTGCGGTGGGCATCACTGCGGGCGTCAAACCCTCAAGCAGAGGACGAAGAATACTGGCATCTTCCGTCAGGGGTGCCACGCGATGGGCGGTTCCGGCATAAGCGATCAGGGCGGTCCGGGCGCCAGCGCGTTCGGTGATCAGGTCGGCGATCTTGAATTTTGCTCGATCCAATCGAGAGGGCGCAAGATCGGTGGCTTCCATGCTGTCGGTGACTTTGAGCGCGATCACCAATGGCGCAATATCCGCGATCAAGGGGTTGGGTGCGCGCGACCATGTGGGGCCTGAGGCTGCGAGCGTGACAAGCGCTGCGATGATCATTGCGACATCATGAGGTTGAACGCGACGGGTCTCGTCCGTCCCCAGTTGCAGGGCCGCTGCTAGATGCGGGGCAATCCCCTCCGGCGGCTTGGCTTGGCGTGAAGGTTTCGGCCTGATCATCCACCACAGCACTGCAATCGGTATGAGAAGCAGTAGATAACCACCTCGAATAAAGTGAAAATCTGCCAACGTAGCTGTCATGCGACCCCCTTACGCCGGGAAAGATGAAACCCGGCGGTGCTGACCAGAATGACGATCAAGACAAGTACCAGCGGAACATGAGCAAGGCTTTGTCTGGGACGATAACTCTGTGTTTCCACCGTTCGGGGATTCAACGCATCTATACGTTCGTAGGTCTGGGCAAGGGCCTGCATATCATCGGCAAAAAAGTACGCTCCACCGGTTGCGTCGGCGATGTTTTGGAGGGCTTTCAAATCCACGCGATCTTCGCCCGAGGCGTTGGGGTCGCCGACACCCACCGAATAGATGACCACGTTCTTTTCTGCGGCGATTGCCGAGGCATTCACCGGCGTCATGCGGCTGGATGTATCCGCGCCGTCGCTGAGGACGATCATCAGGCGTTGGTCGACCTGGCTGGAGTCGAAGGTTCTGATCCCTAATCCTATCGCGTCGCCCAACGCCGTGTTCGGACCTGCCATGCCAACCTGAGTTTGATCAAGGAACCCATTCAAACTCTTCAGATCTTCTGTAAAAGGCGCCTGTATGAAGGCTCGCGTACCAAAGATGATCAGGGCCATCCTGTCGCCTTCGCGCGCCGCAATGAACTGTTTCAGAACATCTTTTACGGCGTCCAGCCTCTGCATCGGGGCGCCGGTCCGGGACAGAAAGTCGCGCTGATCCATTGAGCCCGAGATATCCAACGCAAGCACAACGTCACGGGCAGACTTTTCTATCACGATCGGGTCGCCCAGCCGTTCCGGACGGGCCAGCGCCAGTACCAAAAGCAGCCAGATCAACACGACGATTGTTGTTTGCAGCCAGGCACGGTTTTGGATCACTGATCCGGATCGCGGTTCTACGCCCGCAGCTTGGGCGACACGGCGAAAAAAAGGAATGCGGATGGACGCGGTTATTTCCTGCCGGGGCGGCGCAACAAAATAGACCAGTAATGGCAGCGGCAGTAATAGAAATACCCATGGGGCCGCAAAGGAAAACATCACGTTTTCCTATACGGTTTGTGGGATTTGACCCAGCGTTGAGCCAGTTGCGTCAAAGCAGGGTTTTGTGGGGTCTCTTTATAAGGAGCTTCAGTTATCGCTCGGGTCGTTTCTGAATTAAATTTAACATTATCTGACGTTTGAGACAGAAACCTTATCCATTCATCACCATGAATCCCGGCAACCTTTTCACGCGGATATGCGGCCAATGCAGTGCGACGCAGGATTTCAGATACTCTTGCCGATGAGACACCGGACACTTCAAGCTGTTCCAATGCGTACCGCCTGTAAGCGTTGGCGCGCCGGTGCCTGAGGATTACGGTCACGGCAACGGCACACATCATCAGCAGAGCCAGAGCCAATACCAGCCACCCCCAGGTCTGAGGAACCATTGAGATGGGGGCAGGCTCAGGTGCCTGTTCGAGCATGTTCAACAGATCAACCAAAGATTTCCCGGCGGTGTCGACGCTCATCTTTGACCTCCGCGATGACCAAACAGGCGAAGCAACTGATCCAGAGCAGGTTCCGAGGTCGTCAACGGAACGACCGGAAATCCATACCGCCGCGACCACCTATGCAGGTGCGCCAACCTGTTTTCCATCGACTTGCGGATTTTCACCGACAACTCCGGGTCGGAACTGTCGATTTCAATCTGCTCGGCACCGTCCGAGACGGTCAGTTTCAGGTTGGGCGCCAAAGCGCTTGCGGTTGGATCGGAGATATTGAAAACGATCAGATCATTGGAAACAGCAAGACGGCGCAGCACGGATTCCGATTTTTCATCCAGCCCGTCGCAATCGGAAAACAGGCAGATCAAACCGCCAGTTTGGCAGATGCGCGCGGCTTCAGTCAGCATGTCGTTCAAAGACACGGTTGGCTTTGGGTTTAAGGCGGCATTCAAGGCTGAATTGGCAGCGCCGATAGAGGATAAAAACCGTGTCAGAGCGGCGGCGCGTCGTTGTGGTCTGTGTTCGGCAACGGCTGTGTCGCTGAACACAAGGCCACCGATGCGGTCGCCCTGGCCAAGAACCCGATGGGCTGCAATGGCTGCGGCCTCGGCGGCGATGACCGATTTCATGTAAACTTCGCTGCCAAAGAACATCGAAACGCGTTGATCGACCAGCACCAGGGCAGGGCGATCCCGCTCTTCCGTATAGACCCTGACATGGGGTTCTCCGGTGCGTGCGGTGACTTTCCAGTCGATGGTCCGGATGTCGTCCCCCGGCAAGTAGCCGCGTAATTCCTCAAAGTTCAGGCCGCGCCCACGCAGACGCGCAGCGTGACGGCCGTTCAGGATCGACCGCGCAGGCTGGCGCGGCAACAGGCTGAGCGCCTTTGAGCGCAGACCCAAACGCAGAAGATGATTGGCGTCGACACGGATGCGCAAGTCGTTCGGATAGGGCGCAGTCTGGGTCATGCAGTCGACTTCCTTTGGCACTAGGGCAATGCAACGAGGCGCAAAAGCTCTGCGATTACATCATCTGCGGATATGTCTGATCCCTGGGCTTCGAAACTGAGGGTTAAGCGATGGCGAAGGACATCATGCGCAATCGCGCGGATATCGGCAGGATCGACATAGTCGCGTTCATTCATCCACGCATGGGCTCGTCCGCATTTGTCCAACGCCAGCGACGCGCGCGGGCTTGCGCCGATTTCAATCCAGTCGGCAAGTTCGGGACTGAAGGCTTGCGGCGTGCGGGTCGCCTGCACCAGATCTGCCATATAGCGATCCATCGCGTCAGAGACATGGATCTGTCCAATCTCGGACCGAGCTTCAAAGACAGCCTGTTGGGGGATCGCCGCTGGGGTATCTTCTGACACGCCCTTGCCTGCGGCGTTGTCTTCACCCCGGACCAGTCGGATGACCTCGACCTCGTCTTCGACCGGGGGATATGTGATCTGAACATGCATCAAAAAGCGGTCCATCTGTGCTTCGGGCAGGGGGTAGGTGCCCTCTTGTTCGATGGGGTTTTGGGTTGCCATCACGATGAACAGAGGGTCCATCTTGTGCGTTGTGCCGGACACGGTCACCTGCCGTTCCTCCATCGCCTCCAGCAATGCGGCCTGAACCTTGGCGGGGGCCCGGTTGATCTCGTCCGCAAGGACGATATTGGCAAAGATGGGCCCGGGGGCGAACTTGAAGTCGCCACCCTTGCCAGTTTGCTGGAAAATCTCGGTTCCGGTCACGTCCGAGGGCAACAGGTCCGGTGTGAACTGAATGCGACTAAACCGTGCATCCATGTTTTTGGCCATAGCCTTGACCGCACGTGTCTTGGCCAGACCGGGCAGACCTTCGATCAAAAGGTTGCCATTGGCCAAGAGCCCAATCAGCAGCCGATCGATGACTTCGGTCTGACCAATGATCGATTGGGCCATTCGGGATCTGAGATCCATGATCTGGGTAAGTGCGCTCATCAAAATGTCCCGCTTCAACCCGATGCTGAGGCCCGTCCTGGTGGTATCTTCAAAGGCCAGATCTCGGGATTTTCAAGTAATGATAGAACGTTATCAGGACACTTGGGATCAGGCCACTATGAACTCCGACTTGCGAGTGTTTGAACATCAATCTTCAGCTCTGAACGAATTGGGCCGGGATTGCCGGGATCGCGCAGGGTGGTCGTCCAATATCGTGGCCTCTGTTGCCCAAGCTGGCGGTTCCAGGACAGGTCCTTCAGGATTTCTTGTTGTTCATCATCAAGATGCGGTGGGATGTCCTGCCCATTCAGCGTGGCCCAGACCCCGCTCCACAAACGCCCGACAGACCAGGGGTTGTAGCCGCCGCCGCCAAGGACAAGAAACCGGTCGGTCAGCTCTTGAAGGCATTCAACGGCTGTCCAATGCGCGTTGTTTGACAGGGTCAGCCGGGACAGCGGGTCTTCGGCGACGGCATCCGCGCCGCATTGCAGGACGATGGCGTGAGGGCGAAAGGCGTGTGTGACGGGAAGGATCATCTCGTCCAGTATGACTTGAAACTCGTCATCGTTCAGCCCGCGACCCACGGGCAGGTTCCACGCGGCGCCGCCTGCGTCATCCTCCAATCGTCCCGTAAAGGGCCATCTGCGTGCCTCATGCACCGAAATCATCCGAACCTGCGTTGATCCGTGAAACGCCGCCTCGACCCCGTCGCAGTGATGCGCGTCAATGTCGATATAGACGATCCGCTCGATCCCCAGATCAAGCAGCCGGAAGATCGCGAGAACGGGATCGTTCAAATAGCAAAATCCGTTGGCCCGGTCAGCCAGGCCATGATGGGTTCCCCCAGCCGGGCTGAACACGATCCCGCCGTCCCGGATGAGTTCCGCCCCAAGCATGGATCCGCCGGCAGCTGTTGCCGGGCGCCGGTACATTTCGGCAAACACCGGATTGGACACTGTGCCCAGACTGTACTTGGCTTTGACACTATCGGACACGGATTGCGTTTCTTCTGCCTTTTGCAGTGCGGCAATATAGTCGGGCGCGTGAAATCGGTGCAGCGCGCGGGGTTTGGCGCGCGGACTGACCCGGTAGTTCGCGGGCGTCAGCCAGCCAAGTGACTGACACAGATCGATAACGGTCGAGACCCGGGGGATCGCAAGTGGATGTTTTTCGCCATAGGTCGAGCTTCGATAGATTTCGGACCCTATGAATATGGGGGAGTGCATTTTCTATGCGACGGATTCGGTATCGTCGTCTTCGCCCAGACGTCCGTCAAGCGACATAAGGATGGCGACGGGGCGCAGGGCCGGAACATGGCTGAAGACGATAAGGATGCAAACGGTCAGGGGCACGCTTAGGAACGCACCGATCAAGCCCCAGACGGTCGTCCAGAAGGTCAGAGCCAAAATAACCAGAAATGTTGACATGTTCAAAGACCGGCCCAGCATTGCCGGGTCCAGAAAGTTGCCGATCAGGAACTGAATTGTGCCACAGCCCAGAACCACCACCAGAAACGGGCCGATGCTTTCGAATTGCACAAGCGCAATCATGGCAGGAAACACCACTGCAATGATCGACCCGATCGAGGGGATGAAGTTCAGCGCAAAGGTCAGAACGGCCCAGGTCTCGGCATATTCCAGTCCCAGGGCGCGGAAAACACTATAGCTGATGCCTGCCGTGATCAGGCTGATCAGGGTTTTGACCCCTACATAGCGCTGCAGGCTGAACGAGATCGCATCCAGCATGACCGCGAACTCTTTGCCGGTCTCGGGGCTGCCTGCGGCCAGTTGGATCTTTTTGCGGAACGCAAGGCGTTCGGCCATCAGAAAGGCGACATAGAGGCTGATCAGAAAGAACTGGTTCAGCAGCGATGTCGCACTGCCAAGAAGGACACGTGCAACATAGGACATGTCGATACTGACCAGATTGTCGCGGATGAAACTTGTCACATCGCTACCTACCAACGCGGCGATGCGGTTCACCGCGTTGTCGAACTGGGCTTCATAGGTGTTGATACTGCGCGCGAACTGGGTCGCCTGATTGCCCAAGATATACATGATCATGAACAACCCGGCCAAAACCACTGTAACTCCGGCAATATTTGCCACCCAGACCGGCGCATGTGTCACCGCAATCACCCGGTCACTGAGCGCCATGATCAGCACGTTGACCAACAGCGCCATGGTCAGAGGGATCAGGAAAGCAGACCCGGCATAAAGCCCCAGAACGACCAGCGTTGCAATGATGCAGGTGTCGCGCACCACAGGCAGGCTGGCGCGTGGACGGTTTTGCGACGTATTTGGGTCCAGGGTCATTCGAAAACCTGATTTGGGATCGGCTTGGGGTGGGATGAACCACACCGGTATGGCCCGATCCTGCACAGCCTGCGAAGTTTATGCAATGCGGTCAGCTATTTATATAGCCAGATTTCTGATATGCCGGGTTCTACCGCGACGGCGGGCAAGGTAGGCTTGGGGTATGTTCAATGCTCCGATTCCCGTCTCAGTTCGTCCTGTAAAGGCCTTCGTGTTGGCATTGCAGCGGTTTAACCAGAAAAACGGTTTCGTCATGAGCAGCCATGTTGCCATGTCGATGATGATGGCGCTGTTTCCTTTTGTTCTGTTCACAGTGGCATTGGCGGGCACATTGTCCCAAGGCTATGTGACCGACGAGTTGATCGATCTGATTTTCGGAGCATGGCCGCAGGATGTTGCGGGTCCGATTGTCTCGGAACTGCGCGCTGTGTTGGAAAGTTCAGGTTCGGGCGTGATCACAATCGGGGGCCTGCTTGCAATCTACTTTTCGTCGAACGGGGTCGCAGCGGTGCGGGCTGCGATGAATCAGGCCTATCATGACAATGACAGTTGGCCGTTCTGGAAGACGCGGTTGCTGTGTATCGGTCTGGTCATCCTGGGCGGAACCGCCATTTTGGTCATCGCCGCGGTCGAGGTGGTTTTGCCCGTTTACACCCAGCTTGTGACGCAACACACGGATATGGATATCGATACCTGGCTCTCAGTAGATCGGTTGCGTTGGACGTTCACGGTTGCCGTTCCGGCGGGGACCATTCTGCTGGCGCATCTGATCCTGCCCACGCGGCGTCATCGTCTGATGCAGATCCTGCCCGGAGTTCTGTTGACGCTATTCCTTTTGGGCGCCGGGGGATGGGGGTTTTCGATCTATATCGCTCAATTCGCCAGCTACAGCGCAACCTATGCCGGTCTGGCCGGGGCGATGGCGGCGCTGATCTTCCTTTATCTTTGTGCCGCAATCCTGATCCTGGGGGCAGAGTTCAACGGAGCGTTGATGGACCTTCGGTCAGAGGACGCCGACGCATGAAGTATCTGTTCATCGCAACCATTCTGGGATTTGCTGCGGCTGCCAGCGCGGAAACTCCTTCTTATGTTGGGTCTGATCAATGCACCGATTGTCACTCAGCAGAAGCCGACGCCTGGGCCGGGTCGCATCATGCGTTGGCATGGACCACGGTCGACGGCGGGGCACTGGTTGCGGATTTCAACGGCACGGCATTTGAACATGACGGCATGTCGGTCCAGTTTGACCGCAATGGTGACACCCCCTCGGCAACGGTGACCGAGAAAGACGGGGCGACAACCACCTATGCCGTGCATTCCGTCGTCGGGATCGAACCCTTGCAGCAATACCTGTTCGAAACCGCCCCCGGACGGCTGCAAAGCTTTGATGTGGTATGGGATACCGAAAACAAACGCTGGTTCCATCTTTACCCCGATCAGGACTTGCCGCCGGATGACGGGCTGCATTGGACCGGACCCTACAAGAACTGGAATGCGCGCTGCGCCGAATGTCATGCCACGGGGTTTGAAAAGAACTATGACGCGCAGAGTCGCACCTATCAGTCCGGTCAGGCCGAGATCGGCGTCGGGTGCGAGGCCTGCCATGGTCCGGGGTCTGCACATATCGATTGGGCCGGTGGGCAGTCGGTCGCAGAGGGGCTTGGCGACACCGGGTTTCTGATGTCATTGGGCAGGGGACAAACCGAAGCGGAGATTCAGCAATGCGCCAGCTGCCACTCGCGGCGCGAGGCCCATGAGCAGGGCAATCCGCTGCCCGGCACCCCGTATCACGACGCCTATAATTTGGCCTTGATTCGGCCCGGAGCTTATCACCCGGACGGGCAGATTCTGGACGAGGTCTATGTCTACGGCTCATTCCTCCAATCCAAAATGTATGCGCAGGGCGTCGGCTGCATGAACTGCCACGAACCCCACAGCGCCGAGTTAAGGGCCGATGGCAACGCGGTCTGTACGCAATGCCACTCGCCGGCGGGTAATCCCGATTTCCCTACGCTGGCGCTGAAAGACTATGACTCGCCCGCACATCACCACCACCTCGATGGCAGTGAAGGGGCGCAATGCAAGACCTGCCACATGATTGAACGCGTCTATATGGGCGTCGATGGACGTCGCGATCACAGTTTCCGGGTTCCACGCCCGGATCTTGGGCTGGGGCAGGACGCCTGTACAGATTGCCATCAGGATGAGGATCAACCGTGGGCCGCGGCACAGATCGAAGCGTGGTTCCCTGTCTCTTCACATCGCGGCCCGCATTTCGGATCGGTCTTCGCGCCCGCAATGACCGGGCAGGCCGACAGCCCCGAGGGTTTGTTGGCGCTCGCCTCCGATCCATCCCAGGCGGGTATCGTGCGCGCCACGGCGGCCTATCTGTTGCAGCCTTTCGCGTCGCCAGAAGTGGCAGAGGCGACGAGTGCTCTGCTGACGGATGCTGATCCTCTGATCCGGGCAAATGCGGTTGCCCTGCAACGACAAGCAGCTTTGACCGATCAGATGGAAAGGTTAGAGCCATTGCTGTCTGATCCCGTGCGCAACGTGCGCATCGCGGTTGCAAAAGAGTTTCTGACCGTCCCGCCACAAACCCTGACGCCAGATCAACAGGTATCGTTGGGGCAGGCGATGGCGGAATGGCAGGGCGCAATCTCCAACCGTCTGGACTTTCCCGAAACCCACCTGGTGCTGGGGGGTATGGCGTTGAGTTTTCGCAATGCACCCGCCGCCGAACAGGCATTTCGCGAGGTTGTCACCCTGGACCCGCAACGCGTTGAGGCCTGGCCAATGCTGGTGCAACTAGCGCACCTCAATCAGGGACCAGACGCTGCGCGCGCAGTGCTGCAAGAAGGGTTGCAGCGTCTCCCCGACGATCCCGCCTTGCGGCAGTTGCTACAACAGTTCGGGCCATAGCTTCGGCATCTGCCCGCCCGGTTTGAGCCATCTTCCCGGCAGATTTGACCACTAGACTTGACCCCAAGCGTGTCGGCCTAAGGCTTTTTCAAAGGTGGCAAGATGTCAGAGAAATCACAGGCTCTACCTGTATCTAAGCGCAACTGGCTTTCGCTGGAACAGCGGATCGCGCAGTTGCGGGATCGCAAGCCGGTTGATCTGAACCACGGGGAAGGCCTGATGCTTCAAGGGATCGCAACCGCGTCCCTGAGAGAGCAGAGATTGGCCGGTCAGATATCCCTGGACAACTAGGGTTAGCCGCGAAATCCGGTTGCGACCACAAATTTCTCGGAACTGTCCGACCGGGACGCTGGCGGTTTGACATTGGCAACCTTGTCGAATTTCTGCTTCAACAGCTTCTGCAAATCGCCTTCTGCGCCACCAGCCAGTACTTTGGCGACAAAGGTGCCACCCTCTTCCAGAACATCAAAGGCAAAATAGGCGGCGGTTTCGCACAAGGCCATGATCCGCAGATGATCGGTCTGTTTGTGACCCGAAGATGCAGCAGCCATGTCAGACATTACGACGTCAGCCTTGCCGCCAAGCCACTCTTTAACCTTGGCGTCCGCGTCATCTTCCATGAAATCCAGCACATGGGCCGTGGCCCCGGCAACAGGTTCAATCTCTTGTAAATCGACCCCCAGAACGGTGCCGATACGCTTGCCGCTTTTTTCGCCCAAAGCATTGACACGTTTGACCGCGACCTGAAGCCACCCTCCCGGGGCGCAGCCCAGATCAACGACACGGGCACCCGGAACCAGAAACCGAAACTTCTCGTCCAGTTCCAGTATCTTGAACGCGGCGCGCCCGCGATACCCTTCGGCCTGCGCACGTTTCACATATGGATCGTTCAGCTGCCGTTCGAGCCAACGGGTCGAGCTGAGCTTGCGCCCACGCGCGGTTTTCACCTTGACCTTCAGGTCGCGCTGTCCGCGGCCTGAGGTGTTTTTTCCACTCGGTGTCTTCGCCATCAGAACGGTCCGTCTTCCAATACTCCGTCCGCGCTCATCTGCGCATAGAGCAGACCCTCGCGCAGCCCCCGGTCCGCCACGGAAAGGCGGTCGGTGGGCCAGCATCTGAGTAGGGCCTGCAAAATGGCCGAGCCGGACATGATCAGGGCCTGCCGGTCATCCCCAATCCGAGGGTCCCGGCGTCGCCCGTGAGGGCCGAGTTCTAAATACCCGCGGATGACTTTGTCAATCTGATCGCTGGTCATGCGCAAACCGTCCACCTTGGTCCGGTCATACCGCTTGAGGCCAAGATGCGAGGCCGCAACAGTTGTCACAGTGCCGCTGGTTCCCACGATCTGGAACCCCTCGCGGGTCTGTTCGTTTTTGTACGGGGCAAAATCCGCGAGGTTTTCTTCGAAGAACCAGCTCATCAGTGCGAAGCGGGCCGAATCGTCCTCGACGTCGTTGAACTGGTCGCGCAGCGTGGCGACGCCCAAAGGCACACTGATCCAGTCCACGACCTTGGCCGCAGGAAAGGGGCTTTCGGCCGTGTGGAACCCGTTGTGCAGACGCATGATCGCAGCGGGGCGGTCGCGGCGCGGCACGGAAGAAATGTCGATCCACACCAACTCGGTCGACCCCCCGCCAATATCGACGACCAGCAACTGTTCGGTTTTGATCGACACCAATGGCGCGCACGAAATCACGGCTAGGCGGGCTTCTTCCTCGGGCTGGATGATTTCAAGGTTCAGACCGGTTTCACGCCGCACCTGCCGAATGAAATCGCGCGAGTTTTTGGCGCGTCGGCAGGCTTCGGTGGCGATCAAACGCATACGCTTGACCTTGTTGCGTTTCAGCTTTTGCTGGCAGATTCGCAGCGCCTGCACGGTGCGCGACATAGATGCCCGGGACAATCGTCCCGTGCGTTCCAGCCCCGCACCCAATTGCACGGATTTCGAAAAGCTGTCGACCACATGGAACCCGCTCCCCTTGGGTTGGGCTATCAACATACGGCAGCTATTTGTCCCCAAATCCAACGCCGCATAAAGCGCATCTGGATCGGGTCTTGCCGGCGCGGGGCTTTCGACCGCCTTCGGGAACGCGCCCGCACCTTTGGGACGCTTGGGCGCCATTCGTAACGCCCTCCGATTTTCGAGTTGGTTCGACCCTAGGCGGGGGATCGCCGACGCGCAAGTGATTTCAATTTTGAATTTAGGGTGAGTGTCACACAGCGTTCATACTGAAATGCAATTCCCGTGCCGATCCCCATTTCGGGATTCTCTTCAAGCTTACAGCCAGATACGGAGACTGCCATGAAAGATGAGCGCACCCTGTCCTTTGATGAGTTCGACGAAGTCGTAAACCCACGCCCGGAAGAATGCGACTTTGATCGCGTTGTCGAAAGGGCCTTGTCGCGTCGAGGGTTCCTGGGTGGCGTCTTGGCCATGGGCAGCTTTACCGCCGTTGGTGGTTCGTTGATCCCATCCGGGGCGCGTGCTGCCGAAGATCGCTTTGCGTTCGACGCCATCCCGGTGTCGACCGCCGACGATGTCATTGTTCCCCCCGGCTACAAGGCCGAGGTCATGGTGCGCTGGGGCGACCCGCTTTGGTCCGACGCGCCCGAGTTTGATCACGCCACCCGCGGAACCGCAGCCAGCCAGGAACGCGCCTTTGGTGACAATACCGACGGACAGGATGTTTTCCTGCATGACGGGCATGTCCTGCTGGTCGTGAACAACGAATACACCAATCGTGACATCCTGTGGGGCAACAATCCCGATGCCAAGGCAGCCTCGGACGACGATGTTGCCAAGGGCATGATGGCCCATGGTGTGACCGTGGTCGAGATTGCCAATACGAATGGCACATGGGGCATCGTCAAAGACAGCCCTTACAACCGTCGTATTACACCGCAGACCGATATGACCATCACCGGCCCGGCTGCTGCGCATGACTTGATGAAAACGGCCGCCGATCCTTCGGGCACCACCTCGAAAGGCACGTGGAACAACTGCGGCAACGGTATGACCCCATGGGGCACATATCTGGCCTGTGAAGAAAACTTCAACGGCTACTTCTCGGCCGAAGACGAAAACCACGAGGTCAGCGCCGAGTTGAAGCGCTATGGCGTGTCGTCCAAGGACTGGGGCTATGGCTGGGCCAAGATCGATGACCGTTTCGACGTCTCAAAGAACCCGAACGAGCCGAACCGCGCCGGATACGTGGTTGAGATTGACCCGACCGACCCAAACTCGACGCCGCGCAAACTGACCGCTCTGGGCCGGTTCAAGCACGAGAATGCCGAAGCCATCGTGAACAACGATGGGCGCGTTGTCGTCTACATGGGTGACGATGAACGCGGTGAGTTTCTGTATCGCTTTGTCTCGGATGGTGTGTATGCCGCTGGCGTGGATACCAATGCGCTGCTGGAAAATGGCACCTTGTCAGTCGCCAGGTTCAACGATGATGGTACGGGGGAATGGGTGGACCTTACGCCCGAAACCACGGGCTTGGCGTCGCAAGCCGAAATCAGCATCCACACCCGTCAGGCTGCATCGGCGGTCGGAGCAACCACCATGGACCGTCCGGAATGGGTTGCCGCCAACCCGAATTCGCCTGAGGTCTACTGCTGCCTGACCAACAACAAGAACCGTGGCGTAAAGCCGAATGCCGGTGGGGATGACACATCGGTCAATGGTCCGAACCCGCGTGAGGCCAACAACTATGGCCAGATCGTACGCTGGACGCCGGATGGCGGCGATCATTCCGCCTCGGGCTTTGGCTGGGATCTGTACGTGCTGGCCGGCAACCCGAATGTGCATCAGGATGCCTATGCGGGCTCGGACAACATCAATGCCGACAACATGTTCAACTCGCCTGATGGCTTGAAGTTCGACAGCAACGGTTTGCTGTGGATCCAGACCGATGGAAACTATGGCAACGAAGGTGACTTTGTCGGGCAGGGCAACAACCAGATGCTGGCGGGCGATCCAGTTACCGGTGAAATCCGCCGTTTCATGGTTGGCCCGAACGAGTGCGAGATCACAGGTCTCAGCTGGTCGCCGGATCGTCGCACGATGTTTGTCGGCATTCAGCATCCGGGCGAGGATGGCAACAGCCATTGGCCCGAGGGTGGAGACGCGGTGCCGCGCTCGGCCATCATTGCGGTGACCCGTGAAGACGGTGGCCTGGTCGGTTAACATCATCGACTGTCAGGAATTGGCCCCGGACGACGCAATTCGTCCTGGGTTTTTGTTTTTATGTGCCGTTTTCATAGAGACGTTGAGAATTATGATATGCGGATTGGCGCAGAATTCGGCTACAAGCCCGTCACACCACCCGTGGGCCAAAAAGTCGCTTGAAATACCACTTGTGTCGAAAACCGACCGACCCTGACCCATATAGATGTTTAGAACCGGCCCATCGGGTTAGGAGGAATCACAGCAATGCCTGACGTCACCATTGTATACTGGCGCGACATTCCCGCTCAAGTCATCGTCGGCAAAGGCCGCCGGGGCGCCAAGCGGCAGTTGGAAGAACGGTTCGAGCAAGCCATCGACCGGGCCGCGATGAAGGTGAATGCCAAGGACAGTGATGCCTACCTGGCTGAATGGCGCAAAGCACAGCCTTTTGTAGTCGACGGCGACCCGTCCGAGATTGCCGAAGCGCAGGCGGTGCGCCTGGAAACGGAATACGATCAGGACCGCATCAAAGCGCTGATCGCCAATGACGGTTGGGCATGAGCCCGAGACAGCTATGGGAGGCCGCAATGGCTTTGCTGAACTTCAAGAAACGTGATGCGGTCGAAAACGGCCCTGTGAATCCGACCGTCGAAGCCTTTTTGCAGGGCTACTCGATTGAGGTGATGCCGCGCACCGCCGAAAAGGTCGAGGATTTCCGCGCTCTGCTGCCCGAGGGCACTCGCGTCTACATTGCCCATATTGAGGGCACACCGATCGAAGACATGGTAAAAACCGCCAAGCGCATCGCCGCCGAAGGCTACCCGGTGATGCCGCATTTCCCGGCGCGGATCATCAACGATGCGGCGACGCTGGAGAACTGGATTTCGATGTATCAGGGCGAAGCGGGTGTCGATCAGGCCCTTCTACTGGCCGGCGGTGTTGCCAAGCCGCATGGCGATTTCGACAGCTCGATGCAGCTGATGGAAACCGGCCTGTTCGACAAGGCGGGCTTCAAGCGTCTGCACGTTGCCGGTCACCCCGAGGGTAACAAGGACATCGACCCGGACGGTTCGACCAGCAACGTGGACGATGCGCTGCGTTGGAAACAGAAGTTCTCTGAGACCACGGATGCCGAAATGGCGCTGGCAACCCAGTTTGCATTTGACGCCAAACCGATCATCGCCTGGGCCGACAGCCTGAAAGAAGCAGGTATCAATATCCCCGTGCATATCGGCATCGCGGGTCCAGCCAAGCTGCAGACCCTGATCAAATTCGCCATCGCCTGCGGTGTCGGTCCGTCGCTGAAGGTGCTGCAAAAGCGCGCGATGGACGTCTCCAAGCTGCTGCTGCCCTATGAACCGACCGACGTTGTCACCGAACTGGCCAACCACAAGGCGGCCAACCCGGATTTCAACATCACCAACGTCCACTTCTTCCCGCTGGGCGGGATCAAGACCAACGCCAACTGGGCAATCAATAATGGCGGCGCTTCGGCAAAGCCCGCAAACTCCTAAGGAACGGACATGACCCGTACAGTCGTAGAATCAAAAACAAAAACCGCCGTTCTGGGCTTTGACGAACCGTTTTGCGTGATTGGAGAGCGGATCAACCCAACGGGCCGCAAGAAACTGGCAGCGGAACTGGAAGCGGGCGATTTCTCGACCGTTGAGAAAGATGCGCTGGCGCAGGTTGCCGCAGGCGCAACCATTCTGGATATCAATGCGGGCGTTGTCTACAACTCGAACCCCAACCCGAACGAGACCGAACCGCCACTGATGCGCAAGATCGTCGAGCTGGTGCAGGGGCTTGTGGATGTGCCGCTCTGCGTCGACAGTTCGGTTCCTGGCGCGTTGGAAGCGGGTCTTGAGGCGGCTGAAGGCCGCCCGCTGCTGAACTCGGTCACAGGTGAGGAAGAGCGCCTGGAACTGGTTTTGCCGCTGGTCAAGAAATACAATGTGCCGGTTGTTGCGATCTCGAACGATGACACGGGTATTTCCGAAGACCCTGATGTACGTTTTGCCGTCGCGAAAACCATTGTCGAGCGCGCCGCCGATTTCGGCATTCCCGCACATGACATCGTTGTCGATCCGCTGGTGATGCCCATCGGAGCGATGGCGACCGCAGGTCAGCAAGTGTTCGCACTGGTTCGTCGCCTGCGTGAGGAACTGGGCGTGAATACGACATGCGGCGCGTCCAATGTCTCGTTCGGTCTGCCGAACCGCCACGGCATCAACAACGCATTCCTGCCGATGGCGATGGGTGCTGGCATGACTTCGGCGATCATGAACCCGGTCGCCTTGCCGATCACACAAAAGAAGATCGCCGAAAAGAAAGAGGCGGTCGCCGCCGCCGGTATCGTTCTGCCGGACAGTATGGATGACGAGACTTTTGTGCAGATGTTCGGTCTGGGCTCGACCCTGCCGCGCGCCGGCAAGGAAATGGAGGCCATTCGTGCCGCCAACCTGCTGACCAACAACGACCCGCATGGCGGCGAGTGGATTCGGTTCAACAAAGCGCCTGATGCCGCAGGGGCCGAAGGCGAAGGCCGTGGACGTCGTGGCGGAGGTCGGCGCCGCCGCGCCTGATCCATACGGACCCTAAGAAACAAGAGGCCGGGCATTTGCCTGGCCTTTTTTCGTGATGCGGTTCACGGGTCAAGGCTCGAGGCTGACAGCACGGTTGACCTTGATCCCCGCGTTTACCGCGCAATAAGTGGGAAAGGGCACGCGCGCGGATGTGTCGATGGTGCGCTGTATCCAGTCGCGCTCTTCCAACTGGTGCAGGGTGGACGACAAGGCCCGGTCCGTGATCCGATGTAGGGATGTTTTCATCGACGAAAAACGTTGCGGTCTGGCGGCCAACGCCAGGATAGGAACGGACCAACTGCGCCTGAGGAGTGCAAATTCCGTCGCATCAGGAACTGCGGACACGATACGGTTTGCAATTTCAGCCGCTGTGTTCCCCCGAGCGGTTAATCTGAATTCGGGGCGCAGGGGATGCCCGTGTCCTGGTGTCCTCTCCAACAGATCAAGGTCCACAAGATGTTCAAGGCTTGCCGAAAACGAGGTGCGGCTGGCAAGGGTTGCCGCCTGCAATGGGGCTTTGCGTCCCGGAACCCCGATGTGCATGGCCGCCAGAATGTTCAGGGACCAGGCCCGAGAGGTCAGCTTGACAAGTGTATTTATGTCCATAAAACATAGTTACTATATTTTATTTATACAGGAAAGACCGATGGCTTTGATTTCTCTGGACAACACGATCACGCTGGCGCTTTCGGTTCGGGATCGTCATGCAAGCGCGGACTGGTACGGCGCGATGCTCGGGTTCGATCTGATCCACCATATTGATGAAGCGGGATGGAGTGAGTTGCAGACCAAAACGCCGGGCGTCACCCTTGGACTGGGCGAACAGGTGGAACCGGCACCGGGCAACACAGTGCCGGTTTTTGGGGTGGCCGATATCACATTGGCCAGAACAGCCCTGGAAGATGCGGGCGTCCGTTTTGATGGTGCGACCGAGACGATTGAAGGCATGGTAAGCACCGCGACGTTCTACGACCCCGACAACAACGCCCTGATGTTGGCGCAGGACCTTAGCGACGGGAGATTTTAAACGAGCTTGCAGACAGGGTTTTGACAGGTGTCCCGTACTGTTTCTTGCAATGTGACCGTGTTCCGGGAACAGTAAACAGGGCGTTCCAAGCTCATAGGTGGTCACAATGTCCAAACTTCACCCCCCGAAACTCTCGGACGTGGATCTGACCAAACGGCTGGGGAAAAGGGATTATTTCGATCAGTTGATCGACTTGCAAGCCAAGCTCGCCACTATCCAGCAGGCGTTTCTGTTTCATGGAATGAAGGGTGTAATCGTATTTGAGGGCTGGGATGCCGCAGGCAAGGGCGGCACAATTCGGCGAATTAGTCAGGCTCTGGACCCGCGCAGTTTCAAGGTCTGGCCGATCGGTGCGCCGCGCAACTATTACCTCAATCGCCACTATCTGCTTCGGTTTTGGGAGCGCTTGCCTCCTTCGGGTGCGATTTCCGCCTTTGACCGCAGTTGGTACGGGCGCGTGTTGGTCGAGCGGATCGAAAAGCTGACCCCCGAACATCGCTGGCGCGCGGCCTATGACGAGATCAACGCGTTTGAACGTATGCTGACGGCGGATGGCACGCGGATTATCAAACTGTTTTTCCATATCTCGGAAGAAGAACAGATGGAGCGCTTTACCGAGCGGCTGACCAACCCGCTCAAACGCTGGAAACTGACCTACGAGGATTTTCGGAACCGGGAAAAGTGGAACGAAACCGAGGTGGCTGTGGATGAGATGTTGGCGCGGACATCGACCGAACATGCGCCCTGGCACGTGATCCCTGCGAACAACAAGAAATATGCGAGAATCAATGCGATGCAGGCCATTGTTGATGCCTTTTCGAACGATGTCGATCTGCATCCGCACTATCTGAACAGCGAGATTCTTGATGCTGCCTGTCAGGTGTTGGATGTCGATGACGCGCTGATCGAAAGCCTGCGCGCCAGAACCGAGTGACTATTTGGCGCCTGATCGGCACCAATGCCACTTGAACACCGGTTCGGGGTGGTGGTATCCAAGCCTTCAAGGCGGGTATGATGTAATGGTAGCCTGTCAGCTTCCCAAGCTGAACGCGCGGGTTCGATTCCCGCTACCCGCTCCATCTTACGTTTTTTATCAATGTGTTGCACAGTACGCTTTAAGTGAAACTGCGCAACAAACCTTGTCACGGTCGCGACTTTCTGACCAGATCGCGACCGTAGCGAGAATATGCCGCTCAGCCGCGGCGTCTGCGGCGACGACCCCCGCCCGTTTCAGTGTCTGCTCCGCCGGTGTTGAAGCTGGGATTGGGCAGGGTGACAACCTGACCCAGTTCCGGGAAGGGATCGGTCTTGTGCGGGATCGCATTGGCGGCGACGAAATGGTCCTGAAACTTCGGCTCGATGGCGGTTTCGATTTTTGTGATTTCGCGCACGACACGCTCGATCTCGGCCCGCGATCCGATATTGCAGAGCGCGATCCGCGCGCCCGTTCCGGCAGCGTTGCCTGCGCTGGAGACCTTGTCCAACGGGGCGTCCGGGATCATGCCCAGAACCATCGCGTGTTTGGTCGAGATATGCGCGCCAAACGCGCCAGCCAGAACGACGCGATCCACACGGTCAACGTCCATTTCGTCCATCAGCAGTCGCGCCCCCGCATAAAGCGCTGATTTCGCCAACTGGATGGCACGGATGTCGCCCTGCGTGACGGTGATGCGCGGGCCGCCTTCGGCGCTGGCGTCATGGATCAGATAGGCGTGGGTACGCCCTTCGGGCACACAGCGCGGGGTTCCGGTTTGCTCTGCCGACCCGATCAGCCCGCTTTCGTCCAGCAGGCCCGCGATACGCATTTCAGCCACGGCCTCGATGATACCCGAGCCGCAGATGCCGGTGATACCCGTGGTGGCGACATCGACGTCAAATCCGTCCTCATTCGACCATTTCTCGGACCCGATGATGCGAAAGCGCGGCTCTTTGGTGTCCGGATCGATCTCGATCCGCTCAATCGCGCCGGGCGCGGCGCGCTGGCCGGAACTGATCTGCGCGCCCTCAAAGGCCGGGCCGGTTGGTGACGAACACGCAAGAACCCGGTGCGTGTTGCCCAGCAGAATCTCGGCATTGGTGCCGACGTCCACGATCAGCACGAGGTCTTCCGACTTGCCGGGTTCTTCTGACAGGGCCACAGCAGCGCAATCCGCACCCACATGTCCCGCGATGCAGGGCAGGATGTAGACCTGCGCACGCGGGTTCATGGTGGTCAGTTCCATCTCACGTGCGGGCAGGGACACGGCTTCGGACGTGGCCAACGCAAATGGTGCCTGTCCCAGCTCGACCGGGTCCAGCCCCAGCAGCAAATGGTGCATGACCGGATTGCAGACGAACACCGTCTCGACGATCAGCGCAGCATCAATCCCGGCTTCTTCGGCGATCGAGGTGGTCAGACCATTGATCGCCTCGCGCACGGCTCTGGTCATCTCGGCATCGCCACCGGGGTTCATCATGGCATAAGACACCCGGCTCATCAGGTCCTCGCCAAAGCGAATCTGCGGGTTCATCAGACCAGACGAGGCCTTGACTTCACCCGTTTCCAGATCGGTCAGATGCGCCGCGATCGTGGTTGAGCCGAGATCGATGGCCAGCCCGTAAAGGCCCTGTTCATGCAGGCCGGGCCAGATTTCGACAACCCGCGCCACCGTATCCTTGTGGCCTTTGTGAACAGCGACCGTGACCTCCCATTTCCCTTTGCGCAGAACGGGTTGCAGTTTGGACATCAGGGACAGGTCTGCCGTGACGGCCTCGATCTTCCACTGCTCGCGCAGGGCGCGTTCAAGACGCTCGAGATCGCCTGTGGGTGAGTGCATGTCGGGTTCTTCGACCACCACGAAATACAGACGCGTTGCCGGGTCCATGGCGATGGCGCGCGCGGCGGCGGCCTTGCGCACGACCTGACGGTGCACCTGGCTTTCGGGCGGGACGTCGATAACCACATCGCCCTGAACAGATGCCTGACAGCCCAGACGGCGGCCCGGTTTCAACCCGCGTTTGTCGTCATAGCGCTGCTCGACCGCGTTCCACTCGCTCAGGGCGTCCTCGGATACTGTCACTCCGTGCTTGGGGAACTCACCATAGCTGGGCGTGATCTGGCATTTCGAACAAATCCCGCGCCCACCGCAGACAGAATCCAGATCGACACCCAACTGGCGGGCCGCCGTCAGGATCGGAGTCCCGACAGGGAAATGCCCGCGTTTGCCGGACGGGGTAAAAACGACAAGAGGGTCGGTGGTCATGATTTTGCCTGCCATATGTGTTCGCGCGTATTCCCGGCAAGATATGAGTTTATGGCCAAAGGGAAAGGGCAATCAGCGGCAGGTTTTGACCAACTAGCGTCGTTTCCGGTCGCGGCTTTCGCCTGTATTTGGCAACAACTTGGGCGCGGGGGCTTTTCCTTGGGGTTGATCCATGCAATAGGGTCACCGCCAAACGGGCTTTTGCATGGGGTTTGATGATGCAGATTCGTGAGGCGCTTACCTTTGATGACGTTCTTTTGGTGCCGGGGGCATCGACGGTGCTGCCTGCGACGGCTGACACGACCACGCGCGTGACGCGTCAGATCAGCATGAACATCCCTCTGCTCAGTTCGGCCATGGATACGGTGACCGAAGCGCGCATGGCCATCGCGATGGCTCAGGCCGGCGGCATCGGAGTGATCCACAAGAACCTCTCGGTCGAGGAACAGGCCCGGGAAGTGCGCCGGGTCAAACGGTTCGAATCGGGCATTGTGTACAACCCCGTCACATTGCGGGCAGATCAGACGTTGGCAGATGCGCAGGCTCTGGTGCAACGTTACAATTTCACCGGCTTCCCGGTTGTCGATGATCAGGGCCGTGTCATGGGGATCGTGACCAACCGCGATATGCGCTTTGCGACCTCGGACGACACGCCGATCAAGGCGATGATGACGTCGGAAAATCTGGCGATGCTGCAAGAGCCGGCAGATCTGGAAGAGGCCAAGAGCCTGATGCGCGCGCGCCGGATCGAAAAGCTGCTGGTGGTCGATGGCGCGGGCAAGCTGACGGGTCTGCTGACCCTGAAAGACACGGAACAGGCCGTGCTGAACCCCACGGCGTGCAAGGACCGGCTTGGCCGTTTGCGGGTTGCGGCGGCGACTTCGGTCGGGGATGCCGGTTTTGATCGTTCGGAACAATTGGTTGATTCGGGTGTGGACATCATTGTCGTCGATACGGCGCATGGGCATTCGCAAGGCGTCTTGGAGGCGGTGAAACGCGCCAAGACACTGTCGAATGAAGTTCAGATCATAGCGGGCAACGTCGCCACCGCAGATGCGACCAAGGCGCTGATCGATGCGGGGGCAGATGCGATCAAGGTCGGCATCGGGCCGGGCTCGATCTGCACGACGCGGATGGTGGCCGGGGTCGGGGTGCCTCAGTTGACCGCCATCATGGATTGCGCCTCGGCTGCGGGCGATGTGCCGGTGATTGCCGACGGTGGGATCAAGTTCTCGGGCGATTTTGCCAAGGCGATCGCGGCGGGCGCGTCCTGTGCCATGGTAGGCTCGATGATCGCGGGCACGGATGAAAGCCCGGGCGAGGTGATCCTGTATCAGGGCCGTTCGTTCAAATCCTATCGTGGCATGGGCAGTCTGGGGGCGATGGCGCGTGGTTCGGCAGATCGCTATTTCCAGAAGGATGCCGCCAATGACAAGCTGGTGCCTGAAGGGATCGAAGGGCAGGTGCCATACAAAGGCTCGGCCAGTGCGGTTGTTCACCAGTTGGTTGGCGGCCTGAGGGCTGCGATGGGCTATACCGGTTGCGCAACTGTCGAAGAGATGCGCAAGAACTGCAACTTTGTCAAAATCACTGGTGCGGGTCTGAAGGAAAGTCATGTGCATGACGTACAGATCACCCGCGAAAGCCCGAACTACCGGGTGATGTAACCCAATGACCCATCTACGACGGCGCCTTCAACTCGGGCGCCGTTTTGCATTTCACCGCAACTCGTAGGACCCTGTCATGACCCCAGCAGCCCGTGTTCAGTCCTCGATAGAGATCCTTGACGAGATTTTGTCTGGTGCGCCGGTTGAAAAGGCCCTGACAGGGTGGGCAAGGCGTAGTCGGTTTGCTGGTTCCAAGGACCGAGCAGCGGTACGGGATCACGTCTTTGCTGCATTGCGCTGCAAACGGTCCTTTGCCGCCCTGGGTGGCAGTCAAACGGGCAGGGGTCTGATGATAGGGGCCATGCGCGCGGATGGTATCGATGTGACGCCTCTGTTCACCGGAGACCGCCATGCCCCGGACCCTGTAGACACATCTGATACGGGGCGAGATTTTATCTCGCAAGCCGAGCAATTTGATATTCCGGATTGGCTCTGGCCGCGCTTCGTGGCGTCATTGGGTGATGAGGCGATTGTGGCGGCCAAAGCGCTGCAAATGCGCGCGCCGGTTCACTTGCGGGTCAATCTGCACAAGACAGATGTTCCGGGCGCCGTTCGGGTGCTGGCTGAAGATGACATTCAGGTGAAACAGCATCCGGCCTGCAAAACCGCTCTCAATGTAGTCGAAGGCGCCCGCAAAGTGGCGCAGAGTCGCGCCTATCTGGATGGTCTGGTCGAACTTCAGGACGCAGCCAGTCAAGCGGTCGTGGCTGCTCTGCCCCTGCGGCCCGGTATTCGGGTGCTGGACTATTGTGCAGGCGGCGGCGGTAAGGCCCTGGCCCTTGCTGCCCATCCGGGTGTCGAGGTCTTCGCACATGATGTAAACCCAAAGCGCATGAGAGATATCCCAAACCGCGCGGCGCGTGCGGGTGTTGACATTGCGCTCCTCAATTCCGAGCAGATTGTCGACCAGGCCCCCTTTGACATTGTGCTGGCTGATGCGCCCTGTTCTGGAAGCGGGTCCTGGCGGCGGGCCCCGGCTGGGAAATGGGCGCTGACCGAAACGCGTTTGGCGGAATTGATCGCCTTGCAATTTTCGATCCTAAGGGATGTTGCGGCCCTGGTCCGGTCTGGGGGTTGCCTGGCATATGCGACCTGTTCGATGCTGGCGGATGAGAACGGAAAGGTTGTAGAGCAGTTTGTAGCGGATCACCCGGACTGGAGTGTCATTTTGCAACAGAATTGGCTTGTAACCGACGGGGTCGACGGGTTTTTCACGGCGCACTTGACGCAATAGTCTCCGTGCGCGTAGCAACCATAGGTAGTTGAACTGCGCCCGGCACGTCGTTAAGCGGGCATTAACCATTCTGCGTCGTTATTTGCTCGATCGAGATTGCCCGGGAACTTTATGTCCGACATTGCAGAGCACTTCCCAGACCCTTCCATTCGAAGAACCCCGTCGGCTTTTCGCTTCCTGTCTTTGATCGGCCTTATGCTTCTTTTGGGCGCTGTACCGTTTACAGGCGTTTTGCCACAAGGCTGGAGCGGCGGTCTCCTTGTTGTGGCAGGCTCGGTCCTGTTGGTGACACTGTTGGTATTGGCCAAAGGGATTCTTGCTGACACCGCGGCGCGGCGGACAATGGCGGCTGTCGGCACTGTTTTGGAACAGGATCGCTGCGCCAGCGTCATCGCCGACGCGCGGGGATCTGTTTTGGTGGCCAACGGCCACGCAAGGGCGCAACTGAACGCGCAGCCGGGCGGTGGTCTGACCACGGCGCTTCGCGCTGTTTTTGCCAACCCGTCGAGCATTCTTTTCCGTCTGCAATCAATGGCCAGTGCGCAGGGTCAAGTGAACGAAGATATCGTCACCCGCGGAGGCACAGTACCGATTTCAGTCTCCAAACTGGGGGGCCACCTGTTTTGCTGGCGATTTAATCTGGGTGAACACGGGCAATTGGATCGGCTTGATATACCGGTCTTGACCACAGGGCGCGGCGGTACCGTTCTGCACCTGAACCCGGCCGCAGCAGGGCTACTGGATCACGGTGTGGTCTCGTTGGAGCAGGTGTTTCCGCACGGGCTACCGCGTGATGGTCAGGTGTGTACGGTGGCGTCTCGTGACGGTCCGGTTCGGGTCGCGGCAACCACGGTCCCGTCCTCGGGCACCGTCAATCACCTGCTTTTGCTTCCTCTCGCCGAAACCTCGGAGCCGCATGATGGGTCTTCCTTCGCGGATTTGCCGGTGCCTGTCCTGCGCATGTCGCCCGAGGGTACGATCCTTGAAGCAAACGGAATGGCCCGATCTCTGTTGGGGGACATTCAGCAAAATGACACCAATATCGCCCAGATTATGCAAGGGTTGAGCCATCCGGTCCTTGATTGGCTGGAGCGAACTGCATCCGGCGCGGATGCCCCCCGATCGGAATTTCTGCGTTTGTCGCGCAAAGACAAAGAACTGTTTGTTCAGGTCACTCTGGATCGCGTTCAGATCGATGGTCAGGTCAGCCTGATTGCGGTTCTGAACGATGCGACCGAGCTAAAGACCCTTGAGGCACAGTTTGTTCAGGGCCAAAAGATGCAAGCGGTTGGCCAACTGGCCGGAGGGGTGGCGCATGATTTCAATAATCTTCTGACTGCGATCTCAGGACATTGCGACCTGCTTCTGTTGCGACATGATCAAAGCGATCCGAACTATGGCGATCTGGTCCAGATCAACCAGAATGCCAATCGCGCGGCCGCGCTGGTCAGTCAGTTGCTGGCGTTTTCGCGTAAGCAAACCCTGCAGCCCGAGGTTCTGGACCTGCGGGATACAATCTCGGATCTGATCCACCTGTTGAACCGTCTGGTGGGCGAAAAGGTACTGCTGACGCTGAGCCATGATCCGGTGCTCAAACCCGTGCGTGCGGACAAACGCCAGTTGGAACAGGTCTTGATGAACCTTGTGGTCAATGCCCGGGACGCCATGCCCGAAGGCGGCGAAATTCGCATCGAAACCGAGGTGCTGACCCTGACAGAGCCCCTGTGCCGTGATCGGGCGACGGTTCAGCCGGGCGATTATGTGACCGTCAAAGTCATCGACAGCGGAATGGGCATCCCGGCAGACAAGCTGCAAAAGGTGTTTGAACCGTTCTATACTACCAAACGCACCGGAGAAGGCACCGGTTTGGGCCTTTCAACCGTCTATGGCATCGTAAAGCAGACGGGCGGTTTCATTTTTGTGGACAGCGTTGTCGGACGGGGCACTGATTTTACCGTATTCTTGCCGGTTTGCGAAACAAGCGAAACCATCAAACCTCAGGGCGAGGACGTTCCGGATACAAAAACCGCGCGTCAGGGCGAAGGTGTCGTTCTCTTGGTCGAAGACGAAGCCCCGGTGCGCGCATTCGCCACCCGCGCCTTGCGCTTGAAAGGCTACACCGTTCTTGAGGCTGAATCCGCCGAGGACGCGCTGTTGATTTTGGAAGACCCGGACCTGAATGTCGATGTGTTCGTTACAGATGTCGTTATGCCCGGAATGGACGGCCCGACCTGGGTGCGCAAGGCGATGCAGACCCGGCCCGATGTACATGTGGTGTTTGTCTCCGGCTATACCGAAGGTGCGTTTGACGAGTCGGGTCCGCAGCTCCCAAATTCCACGTTCCTGCCCAAACCGTTTTCACTGACCCAACTGACAGAGGCAGTGTTTGAACAACTGAACTGACACTATTGTGCAGCGTCGTGGACGGCAAATTCAGCCGCGTGGTGCTTGCGGAACTTGCGTTCTGTTTCGGTTGAAAGCGTCAGGTCTGCGGGTGCGGACACGTTTTCGCGTTCTAACCTGATCTCGAAATCCAATCTGTCCTGCAGGAAACTCACAATTTTGTCCTGGTGCTCGTATTTGAAGACATAGCTGGCACTGACACCGTTGTTGCGGGGACGAAAGAACTGGCTTTGACTGCCAACATCAGCAAATTCGGGTCGTGGGCTCTGCATATAGGCGCGCACAAAGGCGTCGAAGCTGAGATTGCGGGTCGAGTGGGCGTGACCGTTACGATCTTCCCGGCTTCGAAATCGATACCAGCTGCCCAGCCAGTCGATAGGTTCGCGAACAACCGCCATGATTTCCATCTCGGTGTTGTACATTTTCCGGTACATGTTCTGAATGAACCGGTCATATCGGCGCACCGGCGCGTGTTTCAGTTCGGGTGGATGCGTGATCACCAGATCGGCGCGGTCGCGAAGTGCCGCATGGTAAGCAGTGCTGCCGGTCTTTGGCACGGACAAAAACGCAAGGCGTTCTTTATAGAAAACAAGCATTTATTCGTCCTGATGCAGTTTCTGCCTGGATGACAGATTGGCGTAAACGACTCTTTAACACAATTGCCGAACAGTAGGTTCTGTAAGTTTTAGTTGAAATGTTCTCTTTTTGGTCCCATAAGGAACAAGAGGCGAACAAAGCAGCGATTGCCGCCCGGCAAAGGGTGTGACAAAAGGGAAGGCGACAGGACAATGGCGGATCTTCTGACGATGAGCGACAAGAAAAACGCGGACAAGCAAAAGGCGCTTGATAGCGCGCTGGCCCAGATCGAACGGCAGTTCGGCAAAGGCTCGATCATGAAACTGGGCGAAGACGCCAAGCAGGATATCGAAGCCAGTTCAACCGGTTCGCTGGGTCTGGATATTGCACTGGGGATCGGCGGTTTGCCGATGGGCCGGATTGTCGAGATTTATGGTCCGGAAAGCTCTGGCAAGACGACGCTGACACTGCATTGTATTGCCGAACAACAAAAGCGCGGTGGCGTGTGCGCGTTTGTCGACGCAGAACATGCGCTCGACCCTCAATATGCCCGCAAGCTGGGTGTGGATCTGGATGAGTTGCTGATTTCGCAGCCCGATACAGGGGAACAGGCGCTTGAGATTACGGATACACTGGTCCGGTCTGGGGCTGTGAACATGGTCGTGGTCGACTCGGTTGCTGCACTGACGCCGAAATCCGAATTGGAAGGCGATATGGGCGACAGCAGTGTCGGTGTACAGGCCCGCCTGATGAGCCAGGCGATGCGCAAGCTGACGGGATCGATCAGCCGCTCGAACTGCATGGTGATTTTCATCAACCAGATTCGGATGAAGATCGGCGTGATGTTTGGCAGCCCGGAAACCACCACGGGTGGCAACGCGTTGAAATTCTACAGCTCAGTTCGACTGGATATCCGCCGCATTGGTGCGATCAAGGACCGGGACGAGGTTGTGGGCAACCAGACCCGTGTGAAAGTTGTAAAGAACAAGGTGGCGCCGCCGTTCAAGCAGGTTGAATTCGACATCATGTATGGCGAAGGTATCTCGAAAATGGGTGAGCTGCTGGATCTGGGTGTGAAGGCGGGCGTGGTCGAAAAATCGGGCTCGTGGTTCAGCTATGGCGACGAACGGATCGGGCAGGGGCGTGAGAATGCCAAGCAATACCTGCGCGACAATTCCCGCATTGCCCTGGAGATCGAAGACAAGATACGCGCCGCCCATGGGTTGGAATTCGATATGCCCCTTGGCGCGGCCGAGGATGACGATATCCTTGAAGCCTAGGGCACGCTGACGGGAACAGCGGAAATCCCCCGGCACCCGGATGGTGCTGAGAATATCCGGAACAGGGCGGTCCATCGGGGCTGCCTTGTTTCGTTTGGGGTGGCCGGTGCCGCCTGTGTCTCAGTTTTTCTTTCAAGTACCAGATTGTCCTTGAGACAAAAGGTCTAACCTGCCGAGCATCGGTCTATCCTGTGGACTATCCTTGAGGACGGCGATAAACCCGTTTCAACACTGAATGATTGCGCGCTGAGAGAGCCTTATGCCCACGCTGAACGATATCCGCTCGACCTTTCTGAACTACTTTGCCAAGCAGGGGCACGAAGTGGTGCCGTCCAGCCCTCTGGTGCCGCGCAATGACCCGACACTGATGTTTGTGAATTCGGGGATGGTGCAGTTCAAGAACCTGTTCACCGGCGTCGAAACCCGAGACTATCAACGCGCGACCACGTCTCAGAAATGTGTGCGGGCAGGCGGTAAACACAACGATCTCGACAACGTCGGCTACACTGCGCGCCATCATACATTCTTTGAAATGCTGGGAAATTTTTCCTTCGGCGACTACTTCAAACCCGAAGCGATCCCCTTTGCCTGGGAGTTGATCACCAAGGAATTCGGTATCGACAAGACCCGCTTGCTGACAACGGTTTACCACACTGATGACGAAGCCTTCGAGATCTGGAAAAAGGTCGGCGTTCCCGAAGACCGGATCATTCGCATCGCGACCAATGACAACTTCTGGCAGATGGGCCCGACCGGTCCCTGTGGTCCCTGCACTGAGATATTCTATGATCACGGCGATCACATCTGGGGTGGCCCTCCGGGATCACCCGAGGAAGATGGCGACCGGTTCATCGAAATCTGGAACATCGTCTTCATGCAGAACGAGCAGTTCGAGGACGGCTCGATGGTGGAACTCGACATGCAGTCGATCGACACCGGCATGGGGCTGGAGCGGATTGGCGCGTTGCTTCAGGGTAGCCATGACAACTATGACACCGATCTGTTCAAGACGCTGATCGAAGCATCGGCGGACGCGACGGGCGTTGACCCGTATGGCGACCAGAACGTACACCATCGTGTCATCGCGGATCATCTGCGCTCGACCTCGTTCCTGATTGCGGACGGCGTGATGCCCAGCAACGACGGGCGCGGCTATGTTCTCCGTCGCATTATGCGGCGCGCCATGCGTCACGCTCATTTGCTGGGCGCGAAAGACCCGGTTATGCACCGACTGGTGCCAAGCCTGGTGCAGTTGATGGGGGCACAGTACGCGGAACTTGGTCAGGCGCAGCCACTGATCGAGGAAACTTTGCTGCTGGAAGAAACCCGGTTCAAGCAAACCCTTGACCGGGGTCTCAAGCTGCTGGATGACGAAGTCGCTGACTTGCCCGAAGGTGCTGCATTGCCGGGGGATGCGGCGTTCAAACTATATGATACCTACGGCTTCCCGCTTGATCTGACCCAGGATGCATTGCGCGAAAAGGGCCGGACCGTCAACACAGATGGGTTTGACGCCGCGATGGCCGAGCAAAAGGCCAAAGCCCGGGCGGCATGGGCGGGATCGGGCGAAGCAGCGGATCAGGCCGTGTGGTTTGACGTTGTGGACAACGCGGGCGCAACGGACTTTCTGGGCTATGACACCGAAAAGGCCGAAGGTCAGGTTGCCGCTTTGGTTGTTGACGGCGCTTTGGTCGACAAGATCGAACAAGGCGGCAGCGGTTGGGTCGTTGTCAATCAGACCCCGTTCTATGGCGAAGCCGGGGGTCAGGTTGGTGACACCGGTGAAATTCGCCGTCTGGAAGAACGCGAAGATGTCTCACGCGTCGAAGACACCAAGAAATTTGCCGACGGCAAGGTCTATGCGCATAAAGTGACCGTGGATCATGGGGTTCTGTCCAGGGGCGACGCTGTCGAGTTGGAGGTCGACCACGACCGTCGTACGTCCATCCGTGCCAACCACTCGGCGACGCATCTTCTTCACGAAGCCCTGCGCGAAACACTGGGCGATCACGTGGCGCAGCGTGGTTCGCTCAATGCCTCGGATCGGCTGCGGTTTGATTTCAGCCACTCCAAGGCGTTGAGTTTGGAAGAAATCCAAAAGGTCGAGCGCGAGGTAAACGACTTTATTCGCCAGAACTCGACCGTTGAAACACGGGTCATGACCCCGGACGACGCCCGCGGGCTGGGAGCACAGGCCCTGTTTGGCGAGAAATACGGCGACGAGGTGCGGGTGGTCTCGATGGGCAAAGCCCCGACCGGCAAGGGTCAGGATGGTGAAACCTGGTCAATCGAACTGTGTGGCGGAACGCATGTGCGTCAGACCGGTGACATCGGCACCTTTGTTGTCTTGGGCGACAGCGCCAGCAGTGCGGGTGTGCGCCGGATCGAGGCCCTGACCGGGGACGAGGCGTTCCGCTATCTTTCTGCGCAAGATCAGCGTTTGGCACTGGTTGCATCGGAGCTGAAGGCGCAGCCGGATGACGTGTTTGACCGGGTCAAATCTCTGCTGGATGAGCGCAAAGCACTGCAAAATGAGGTTGCCCAACTCCGGCGCGATCTGGCCATGGCGGGTGGTGCGGGGCAGGGCAACGGCTCTGAGGCGCGCGACATCAATGGTGTAAAATTTCTGGCGCAGGCTCTCAGCGGGGTGTCTGGCAAGGATCTGCCCGCTTTGATTGACGAACACAAGGCACGGCTTGAAACGGGTGCTGTTTTGCTGATCGCCGATACCGGCGGCAAGGCTGCGGTTGCAGCCGGCGTTACCGAGGATTTGACCCACAAGATTTCTGCGGTGGATCTGGTCAAGGCAGCCGTTGTCGAATTGGGGGGCAAGGGCGGCGGTGGTCGCCCCGATATGGCGCAGGGCGGCGGCAAGGATGCCAGCAACGCCGACGCTGCCATCAAGGCCGCCGAACAGGTATTGGGAGGATAAGACGATGGCAGCACTTTGGATAGCACATGTGTCGGTAACGGACGCCGAGGCGTACGGAAAATACGCCGAGCTTGCGGGACCAGCCCTTGCCAAGCATGGCGGTGAGTTTATCGCCCGCGCGGCGCGCTACGTTCAGCTTGAGGGTAAAGACCGCCCCCGCAATGTTGTCGCGCGGTTTCCATCAGTCGAAGCCGCGGTCGAGTGCTACAATTCCGACGAGTACCAAGCAGCACTGAACCACGCCCGCGGCGCCAGTGAGCGTGAATTGGTGGTGGTAGAGATTACCGAGTGAGAATCGATCCGACCCGAGAGTTTCCAGACCGGACCACTCAGCAAAAGTCAGCCCATTGAAAATCTTGCGATCCCTCGCATGGAATTGGGGTCGCTTCATGATTGTATGGCTATTAATTCAATGGGTTACCCTCCGAATCTACTGTGATACACGCTGAAATTGTGGCAACCTGACCGCATTTCTTGCGCGAAATCGCCTCACAATGTGACGAAATTCCGCCTTTTTTCCCCTCAAACTCAACTGTGATTGCGTCAGCAGAGCCGCCTGCGGTTAAGTTTGGAAAACCTCCTAACACACTGTTTGACCGGAATCGCGGTATAGACAGGGATTGAGGTACGGGCATGACACATGTGAAAGACAGACTCGAGGCACGATTCCGTTCCGTCACCACCAACTCTCGGCGGTTTGTGGGATATTGCCTACTGGTCGCCTGTTCGTTTCTGACCACGCCGGAAGCATATGCAACGGAAGGCGCGTTCCTAACTACTGTATCGGCCTCACCGCCGCCGTCCGGCGCTCAGCAATTGTGCCGGCAATACAGTTGGGCCTGTTCAAGTCAAAGGTCAGCGAGCATGTCCAGCCAGCAGGAAATGAAGATTGTCCAGCAGGTAAACCGCAGAGTGAATACGTCTACGCAGGAGGTCACGGATCAATCCCAATATCGTACGCGTGAGCATTGGGCCCTGCCGACTTCACGGGGCGGAGATTGCGAAGATTTCGCGCTATTGAAGAAAAGAGACCTGATCAAAGCCGGAATAGATCCAAACAAGCTGCTCATTGCAACTGTTCTGGATACACGCAGGAATGCGCATGCAGTGTTGATCTATCGTTCGGCCCAAGGCGACCTTGTGTTGGACAACTTGACCAATCGGATCAAACCTTGGAAGACGACACGTTATCTTTTCCTTCGGATGCAGGATCCAAGCCAACCCCGTCGGTGGGTCGGCATTTATGGGCAAAGCTGAAAGTAAGTCGCCGTAGATTTATTACCAAGTTGTATGGTCTGGGGGTTTGGTTGTCGATCCTTTCGAGGGAATAGAATCAAGCGCTGTAGGACAAGTTCGTCAGGGCAGCGCCAAGACGACGCACGCTATCCGAGGAGCGATAAATCGATCGCTTAACTGAGCCGAGAGCTTATCGTTAAGCCCAAGACGTGTGCAGAGTGACTAAACCGGTAGACTGTTGAGGATCAGAAAACCGAGCCTAAAAAGCGTCGTTTAACCGTTCATAGTGAAAAAGGGGAGGCCGTGATCATTGCTTTCAGGCGGCTCGAGCTCCTACCACTGGATGATTGCATTTACGCTTTGCGGCCAACGATCCCGCATCTGATACGTTCTTTTTGCATCATTGCATATAGCGACATGGGATGTCTCGAAAGCCGGAGGTTTACGGTGACATACTAAAACGACAAAAAGTGCGAGTGCTACACAATCAGTTTCTTCCAAAACGATATTGCTGAGGTCAGAACCGAGGAGGGTTAGCTTTTTCTCGCTATTGCCATCGATCGAACCAGCAAGTTCGCCGTGGCGCAGTTGGTTGAGAACGCGGACCGAGGAACGGCATAGATGTTCTCAAGTTTCTTCTTGAGACCTTTCCATACCGCAACCAAACGATCCTCAGGGGTAGCATCCTGCTACGACTTTATTGTCATTGGTTCGGGGCTCAGAGCCAAAAATGACTTTTGCATTCAAAGCGATTGCAGTGAAGAGTGTCTTCTGGCCTCTATCCTACCGCGTTGCGATGCGCCGCCAATCATTCAGCCGCCTGTTAAGGACAGGATCCGAAATATGATCATGTGAACCCAGTTTGGTTGCTTCGGTGCTTAGTATGTACTAGCACCCCAAATGGGTTCGGCGAGTACCATTCGGTGTATGCAAGTTCTTGTAAAGAAATTTTTGACTGGCAGAGTCTATCAGACTTTTGAAGACTCGATACGACCATCCTCAAAAAATCAAAAAGCCACACCTTGATTGACTCAAGGTGTGGTTCAATGCTTGTTCTATATGGCTGCATGTCGCAGCAGGTGTTTTCAACACTTGCCGCTAGCGGCTAGTTCGTTGGAGCACCCATAAGTTGTTTTCTGTTGGCGCTAGCCAAGGACTTGGTCAGAAAAAAACCTATTCAGTCGCGGTCGCTTTTGAGCACTTAGAAAATTCGTGCTTCGCGGATTACTTACTCTTCTTTCCTCCGGAACCCTTTTTCCCCTTACTGCCGCAGCCGCACCCTTTATCTCCCTTGTCTTTCTTACCCTTGTCTTTCTTACCCTTGTCTTTCTTACCCTTGTCTTTCTTACCCTTGTCCTTCTTGTCCTTGTCCTTCTTGCCCTTGTCCTTCTTGTCCTTGTCCTTCTTGTCCTTGTCTTTTGGATCAGGATCGTCGGTAGGATCGGGGTCATCTTGTGGATCAGGGTCGCCGGGATTCCCATTGGGGCGATCTGGGCCTGGGTTGTCGTTTGCGTCACCGTCGCCGGATCTTTGGTCGGGTACTCCTATGGACGCCGTGGGAAAATCAGAAAGCAAAGCGGCCAATTGGGGGCATTCTGCACCTGTTCTTGCTAGGAAGTTGCCAAAGTCAGCCCGACGTTGAATGTAGCGTATCATCCCTGACGTTACAGCATCACAATCGCAAAGGACTTCCGGGTTGCTTGACGCTTGGCGTGCTGTCGAAGAGGTGCAGACTGCCGCATTCGCAGAAGCTGCACCAACTAGCTGCAAAGTTGCAGCCAAAGCGATTGCGGTTAATTTGTGGGATTGGATACCCATGTCTAAACTCCTCGGTACTCGTTAACTATCTGCGTCGGACTTTTTCACATCACATGACCATGTGTGTATGAACGACGTCACACTTTGGCCACAAATACACCTTTGTGCCGCCGGAATTGCAACAAGTCGGTCGTGATGTCTAACATCGCAAGAATGTAGAAAAACCAAAAAACCGCAATAAAACAAAGGGAAGGGCCGGCACTTGGCCGACCCTGCGTGTCTGCGATAATTTTCAGTTTGAGGAAAATATGCCACACGATCGGCATTGTTTCCAGTTTGGGGAATTCAGGTTCAGCCAATCTACCCGGCTTTTGCCATACGTTTGCGCTCGTGCGGGTCAAGGAAGCGTTTGCGCAGTCGAATGGCGTTGGGTGTAACTTCGACCAATTCATCGTCGTCAATATAGGCGATCGCCTCTTCCAACGAGAACTGTACATGCGGTGTCAGGCGCACCGCGTCGTCCGAGCCGCTGGCACGCACGTTTGTCAGTTTTTTACCTTTCAGCGGGTTCACTTCCAGATCGTTGTCGCGTGAATGTTCACCGATCACCATACCCTGATAAACATCAGTCTGGGGACCCACAAACATGCGGCCGCGTTCTTCGAGGTTCCACAGGGCATAGGCAACCGCCTGACCGTTTTCCATCGAGATCAGAACACCGGCGCGCCGACCGGGGATCGGACCTTTGTGAGGGGCCCAGCCATGGAATACGCGGTTCAGAACACCTGTCCCGCGCGTGTCGGTCAGGAATTCTCCGTGATAGCCGATCAGGCCGCGCGACGGGACATGGGCAATAATCCGGGTCTTTCCCGTTCCGGCGGGGCGCATCTCGACCAACTCGCCTTTACGAGCACCGGTAACCTTTTCGATAACAGCACCTGAGTATTCGTCGTCGACGTCGATGGTGACTTCCTCGACAGGCTCCAGACGCTGACCGTCTTCCTCACGGAACAACACCTGCGGGCGCGAGATGCTGAGTTCGAACCCTTCGCGGCGCATGTTCTCGATCAGAACACCCATCTGGAGTTCGCCTCGGCCCGCAACCTCGAACGCTTCACCGCCTGGGGTGTCAGTGATGCGGATCGCCACGTTTGATTCGGCTTCTTTCATCAACCGGTCCCGGATGACACGGGATTGCACCTTTTTGCCGTCCCGACCCGCCAGAGGGGAATCGTTGATGCCGAATGTCACGGTAATGGTCGGGGGGTCAATCGGCTGGGCGGGCAGGGCTTCTTCGACCTGTGGGGCCACCAGAGAATCAGCAACGGTGGCTTTGCTCATCCCGGCGATGGTGACGATATCGCCAGCTTCGGCGACGTCGATGGGCTGTTGGGCCAGACCACGGAAGGCCAGGATTTTCGAGGCACGGAAATTCTCGATCAACGTGCCATCCCGACTCAGTGCTTTCAGACTATCGCCGGCCTTCAGCGTGCCGCTTTCAACACGACCGGTCAGGATGCGGCCAATGAAGGGATCGCTGCCCAATGTGGTGGCCAGCATACGGAACGGCTCATCCTTGTGCTCGGCCTGCCGCGGGGCAGGGACATGATCAACGACGAGGTCGAACAGTGCGGCCAGGTCCTTGCGAGGCCCGTCCAGCTCCATATCTGCCCATCCCGAACGGCCCGAGGCATACATTGCGGGAAAATCCAACTGATCATCATCAGCGCCGAGGTTGGCGAACAGGTCGAAGCATTCGTCCAGGGCGCGGTCGGGCTCTGCGTCGGGCTTGTCCACCTTGTTCAGAACCACAATCGGACGAAGGCCCAAAGCCAGCGCCTTGGAGGTCACGAACTTGGTCTGTGGCATCGGGCCTTCGGCGGCATCGACCAGCAGGACAACGCCGTCCACCATGCTGAGGATCCGCTCGACCTCACCGCCGAAATCGGCGTGTCCGGGGGTGTCGACGATATTGATGCGCGTCCCCTTCCACTCGACCGAAGTTGCCTTGGCCAGAATGGTGATCCCACGCTCGCGTTCCAGGTCATTGCTGTCCATGGCACGCTCGGCTACAGCCTGGTTTTCCCGGAACGCGCCGGATTGTTTGAGCAGCTCATCCACCAGGGTCGTTTTGCCGTGGTCCACGTGAGCGATGATTGCGATATTGCGCAGGTCCATGAGAGGGTCAGCCTTTGAACGGAAAGTTGCCCGGCGCATAACGTGGTGTGGCGAAATATGCCAGCCCTAACCGGCGCTCAGTGGCCCGTGGTGTTGGAAAACAGGTGAATGAGCAAAATTCCGGCCAAAATCAGTGTCAGACCGAGAACGGCCCAAAGGTCCAGCTTTTGGCCAAAAACCACAAAACCGATGATCGCGATAAAGACGATGCCCAGCCCGGACCAGATTGCGTAGACGACGCCCACAGGCATGAATTTTAACGTCAGCCCCAACAGGTAGAAGGCGCAGCCATAGCTGACCACCACCAAGATCGACGGCCACAACCGGCTAAACTGTTGGCTGGCCTGCAATGCTGTTGTTCCGACGGTTTCAGCAAAGACCGCCAGAAGCAGGATCAGATAGGCTTTGGGCATCGGGAACCTTTGGAATTGATACGGCAATCTTGAGCATATCCGGCAGACCGCGGGCAAGCGTTTTCAGCTCGATGAAACACGGGCATCAGTCTAGGAAGGTCAGGTATACCTGACTTTGGGTCAACGACAATTTATGCAATCTTTTCGGCATATTTATTGATTTGTTACCGAGTATGTTTTGATGACGAAGTTTTCTATATCTGTCGTAATTGCTTCGGCTCTTATTGTGGCGCTAGGGTGGCTTGCAGGCGGGGGGTCCGTCGAGATTGATGCAGCCAAAGTGGTTCAAAAGTTTGATGGTAGCGTAATCTAGGCGTCGAAAAGAACTAAGCAGAGGAAAAGGGCCCGAAGCGGCCCTTTTTCTTTTGGGTCATCCACCCGCGCAGACGGAGATTTCGAAATACTCAGCCAGTTGTGGCTGCAACCAGTGCCAAAGCTTTGGGGCGCCCATTTCAATGGCCGGGCGCACGCGGGTTTCGATCTGCGGATAGGTCACGGCATAGTCGACCCAAGATCCGCCGCCGGTCTCAAGATTGGCGATCGGGGTCTGAAACCGGTCAACCGCCTTGGCAAATCGTGCGTCATCTGACGCGACGGCTTCGAATTCGGTCCAAAGGGATGAAAAGACCCGCCCTTGTTCCTGCGGCAACAAGCCGAACAGGCGACGTGCGGCGGCCTCTTCCTTGGCAGCTTGCGCGACATGATCAACCTGTCCGTGAATGGGGTGATCCCCGGCGTCGATTTCGACGATGTCATGCAGCAACAGCATCTGCAGAACCCTGTCCAGACGGATGTTTGACACTGCATGTTCCGACAAGATCCACGCATATAGCATGATGTGCCAGGAATGCTCGGCCGAGTTTTCGAACCTGTTCCCGGCCATCAGGCGCGAGGCGCGCAGAACCGACTTCAGCTGATCCGCCTCGGTCAGAAACGCAAGTCGTTGGGAAAAGCCAGACAGGCTTCCGGACGACCCCGCCAAAAGCGAGGTTGCATGATCGAAGGCCAAAGGAAAGGCGCGCGCAAGATAGGCCGCCCGACCGCCTTCCAGGTTCTCGCGTGCAATCTCGACATGGTCGGGGCGGGGGTTTGCGGCACACAACACTTGAAACAGTGGCTGACAGCGGTCGAGTATTTTGGCAAATTGCGCATCCGCGGTTTCATCCGCCTCAAATTCCGACCACAATTCGAAAAAGCTCTGGGCTTGGTCCGCAGGCAACATGCCAAAAAGTTCGGTTGCGGCGGCCTGCTCGGCCCGGGCGACACTTTGCCAATCGGTCTCCAGATGGATCGGATGATCACCGACAATGATCTCGACCAGATCATGCAGCAACAGCATCCGTATCACACGGTCAACTGACACATCCGATCCGGCCAGCGGGGCCATGACCAAGGCCCACAAGGCCAGATGCCAACTGTGTTCGGCTGAGTTTTCAGGACGGGACTGATCGAGCAAAACATTTGCCCGCTCGACCATCTTCAGTTTGTCTGCCAGTTTCAGAAACGCGATTTGCGCGGACAGACGATCGTTCATTGTTTTTCAATGGCTTTCAGCTTGGAGCGATGCTCGGACAGGCGTTTGATCACGAATTCCCTTGCCTTGCGCTCAGAAATGCGCACGCGAATTTCTGTCAGGAATGCCTCTTCCAGAGATTGAGAGGATGCGCCCAGCAATTCGCCGACCTCCATAAAAAAGCGGTCATCGCCGGTTTCATCCATAACCTTCATCGTATCCTCGGCCAGTTTGGCAGCGAGGGTATTGATGGTGTTTGACATCAGCGCGTGGTCTCGGTCAGGCGACGTTTCACATAGTCGCTAACATCGGTGATCAGCGTGTCCATGTGGCGATCCTGGAAGAAGTGATCTGCCCCTTCGACCTCATTATGGGTGATGGTGATCCCTTTTTGCTCATGCAGCTTGTTGACCAGCGCCGTGGTATCCGCCGGCGGGGCAACGCGGTCAGACGACCCGTTGATGATCAGACCCGAAGACGGGCAGGGCGCCAGGAACGAGAAATCATACATGTTGGCCGGGGGCGACACACTGATAAAGCCGGTGATCTCGGGGCGGCGCATCAGCAGCTGCATCCCGATCCATGCCCCGAACGAAAACCCTGCAACCCAGCAATGTTTCGAGTTGTTGTTCATCGACTGCAGGTAATCCAGCGCCGACGCCGCATCGCTGAGTTCACCCACGCCCTGGTCATATTCTCCCTGGCTGCGGCCAACGCCACGGAAGTTGAAACGCAACACGGTGAAGCCCATGTTGTAAAAAGCATAGTGCAGGTTGTAGACGACCTTGTTGTTCATGGTCCCGCCGAACTGTGGATGCGGGTGCAACACGATGGCGATCGGTGCGTCTTTTTCCTTTTGCGGGTGGTAACGGCCTTCCAGGCGGCCTTCGGGTCCGGGAAAAATCACCTCGGGCATGTGTGCTTTGGTCCTGTCTTTATCTCGGGGCGCCGGGAAATACTTGACTGTATTTGTTGGGCACCTTAGAACGGTTCTAAATAAGTTATCCTGCGCAGACGCGCTGTCCGTCGGAGATACGCACTGGCGACGGCGGCGTCAATGATTTCAAGCGTATCTTGCCGAGAGGAAATGACGATGAAGCTATCGACGAAAGGTCGTTACGCCATGGTTGCGCTGGCTGACATCGCATTGCAACCCTCTGACAGGCTGGTCACGCTTGGCGAGATTTCGGAGCGTCAGGATATTTCTCTGCCCTATCTCGAGCAGTTGTTCGTAAAACTGCGCCGGGCCGAATTGGTCTCGTCGGTGCGTGGGCCTGGCGGTGGATACCGTCTGGCGCGGCCGTCATCCGAGATCCGTGTGGTCGATATCCTGTCGGCGGTGGACGAGACGGTCAATGCACTGACCAAAGGCGCAGGGGCGTCAGGGGCGTCATCGGGCAGCCGTGCACAGTCACTGACAAACCGGTTGTGGGAAGGGTTGAGCGCCCATGTCTATGTCTTCCTGCACCAGACGCGCCTGTCAGACGTGATCAAGAATGATCTCGCACCGTGCCCGGCGGTGCCAAGCCTGTTCGCTGTGGTGGACGAATAGGTTTGACTTTGAGTTGCTTAAAATCGGTCCGTGAAAAGATGACTCCATGACTCGCATTTACCTCGATCACAATGCAACAACACCTTTGCGGGCTGAGGCGCGCGACGCGATGATTGCAGCGATGGATCTATGCGGAAACCCATCTTCGGTCCATGCCGAGGGGCGCGCCGCCAAAGCACTTATCGAGCGCGCGCGCAGCCAGATTGCGGCAGCGTTTGGGGCAGATGGTGCGGATATCGTCTTTACATCCGGGTCCACAGAAGGGGCGGCGCTGACCCTTGCGGGGCGGGGCCTGCATGGGGCGGCTATCGAACATGATGCGGTACGAGCGTGGACTGTCGAGGATTTGCCAGTCTCGAAAGACGGACAGGTTCAGGTGTCAGAGCCGTCGCACGCGACGTTACAGCTGGCCAATTCCGAAACAGGGATTGTCCAGTCTTTGCCGCCCGGCCTCGCCATGACCGACGCGACGCAAGCGTTTGGAAAGCTTCCGATTGCCTTCAACTGGCTGGATGTGCAGATGGCGCTGATCTCGGCGCACAAGCTGGGCGGGCCCAAGGGTATTGGCGCGGTCGTGATGAAGCGGGGTACGGATCTTGCGGCTCAGATCAAGGGCGGCGGTCAGGAAATGGGTCGCCGCTCGGGTACGGAAAATGTCATTGGAATCGCGGGGTTCGGAGCCGCAGCTGAAGCTGCGGCACGTGATTTGGCCGATGGCGTTTGGGAGCAAACAGAAGAATTTAGAAATATTCTAGAAAACGCCCTTGAGGCTGGCTTTAATTCACCTATTTTTGTCGGGAAAGGGCAGGAACGCCTTCCAAATACCCTCTGTTTCGCATCCCCCGGATGGAAAGGTGAAACGCAGGTCATGCAGATGGACCTGTCGGGATTTGCGGTCAGTGCGGGCTCGGCCTGTTCCAGCGGGAAGGTGCGTGCCAGCGCAGTTCTGACGGCCATGGGATATGACGAGGTGACAGCAGCCAGCGCAATTCGCGTATCGCTGGGACCCCGGACAAGGAAAGAAGACGTGCTGCGTTTCGCCGAAACGTGGCTTGAGAAAGAGAAAAAGCATCGCGCGCGCGCCGCGTGATAGGATGGAGTGAAACATATGGCCGCTTTGGACCAGACCCAGGTGAAAGAAGGTGTTGATCAGGAAACCGTGGATGCGGTGCGTGAGGTTAGCACTTACAAATACGGCTGGGACACCGATATCGAGATGGAATACGCGCCCAAGGGCGTGAATCCGGATATCGTGCGGCTAATCTCGGAAAAGAACGAAGAACCTGAATGGATGACCGAATGGCGTCTGGCCGCGTTCGAGCGCTGGACCAAGATGGATGAGCCGAAATGGGCGATGGTGCATTACCCGCCGATCGATTTTCAGGACCAGTATTACTATGCGCGTCCAAAATCGATGGAGGAAAAGCCCAAGTCTCTGGATGAGGTCGATCCCAAACTGCTGGCCACATACGAAAAGCTGGGTATCCCACTGAAAGAACAGATGATCTTGGCTGGTGTAGAGGGCGCCGAAAACATGCCTGCCGAAGGCCGCAAGGTCGCTGTGGATGCGGTGTTTGACTCGGTTTCTGTAGGAACAACGTTCCAGGCAGAACTCAAACAAGCCGGGGTGATCTTCTGTTCGATCTCGGAGGCCATCAAGGAACATCCGGAACTGGTGAAAAAGTACCTTGGGACCGTCGTTCCGGTCTCGGATAATTTCTATGCCACGCTGAACTCGGCTGTGTTCTCGGATGGATCGTTCGTATACATCCCACCGGGCGTCCGCTGCCCGATGGAACTCAGCACTTATTTCCGTATCAACGCGGAGAACACCGGCCAGTTCGAACGCACATTGATCATCGCCGACAAGGGCTCATACGTGTCCTATCTGGAAGGCTGCACCGCACCTCAGCGCGACACTGCGCAGTTGCACGCGGCTGTTGTGGAAATCATCGTCGAGGAAGATGCCGAAGTGAAATATTCGACCGTCCAGAACTGGTTCCCCGGTGATGAGAACGGCAAGGGCGGTATCTACAACTTCGTGACCAAACGCGCCGATTGCCGGGGCGACCGGTCCAAGGTGATGTGGACGCAGGTCGAAACCGGCTCAGCCGTCACGTGGAAATACCCGTCCTGCATCCTGCGCGGTGACGACAGCCAGGGCGAGTTCTACTCGATTGCAATCGCCAACAACTATCAGCAGGCCGATACCGGCACCAAGATGGTGCACCTGGGCAAGAACACCAAATCGCGCATCGTGTCGAAGGGGATCAGCGCGGGCAAGGCACAGAACACCTATCGTGGTCTGGTGTCGATGCACCCTAAAGCCAAGGACAGCCGCAACTATACACAGTGCGACAGCCTACTGATCGGCGACAAATGCGGGGCGCACACAGTGCCGTATATCGAGGTCAAGAACAACTCGTCCCGCGTTGAGCATGAGGCGACGACCTCAAAGGTAGACGATGATCAGCTGTTCTACTGCCGTCAACGCGGTATGGACGAGGAAGAGGCCGTGGCGCTGGTCGTCAACGGGTTCTGCAAGGACGTTTTGCAAGCCCTCCCGATGGAATTTGCGATGGAAGCGCAGCAGCTTGTGGCGATCTCACTGGAAGGGTCGGTCGGTTGATGACGCGCACGTCCGGTCCGCGCGTTCGGAAGGAGGATGTGCTGACCTGGCTTGGCTATATCCTTCCGGTTCTGGGTGGTCTGCTGGGCGTGGCTTACGTGAACATCAACCCTATGGAGTTCATCAACCCGGTCTGGGCGATTGGAGTAGGGGCAATTCTGGGTTGGATTGCCGCGCGACTGATCCGCAAAGTTCTGAGATAGAAATTTTCGGGGCAAAGGTGCCCTATGCGATACGCAAAAGGACAAAACATGCTGGAAATCAAGAACCTGCACGTACAGCTTGAAGAAGAAGACAAGCAGATCCTCAAAGGTGTGGACCTGACGGTCGAGGCCGGAAAGGTGCATGCGATCATGGGACCGAACGGCTCGGGCAAATCAACGCTCAGCTATGTGCTGTCGGGGCGTGACGGGTATGAGGTCACCGAAGGCTCGGCCACTCTGGAAGGCGAAGATCTGCTGGAGATGGAGCCAGAAGAACGTGCAGCCGCTGGTGTCTTCCTTGCGTTCCAATACCCTGTAGAAATTCCGGGCGTAGGCAACATGACCTTCCTGCGCACCGCGGTGAACGCTCAGCGTAAAGCGCGGGGTGAGGATGAACTGTCGGCAGCGGACTTCCTGAAAGAAGTGCGTGCCAAGGCCAAAGCGTTGAAGATCGACGCGGATATGCTCAAGCGTCCGGTCAATGTGGGCTTTTCTGGCGGTGAGAAAAAGCGCAACGAAATCCTGCAGATGGCCATGCTTGAGCCGAAAATGTGCATCATGGACGAGACCGATTCAGGTCTGGATGTGGATGCCATGAAGCTGGTCGCCGAAGGGGTGAACGCGCTGCGGGATGAAGGCCGGGGCTTTCTGGTGATAACCCACTATCAGCGCCTGCTGGACCATATCAAACCGGATGTCGTGCATATCATGGCCGATGGTCGCATCGTAAAATCCGGTGGCCCCGAGTTGGCGCTTGAGGTCGAAAACAACGGTTATTCCGACATCCTTGCCGAGGTGAACTGATGGCCTTGCCCGAAGTCAAACAAACCGCAACCGAAGCGCGGCTGGCTGCGCTGACCATGCCTGACGCAGGATGCACCCGCGCGGCGCGCGAGGATGCACTGGCGCGGGTGCTGGAAACCGGATTGCCGGGGCGTCGCGATGAGTACTGGAAATATACGCAGCCCGACACTCTGGTCGCACCTGCGGCCATGCCCGCTGCGGTGTTTGCCGACGACGAATCCTTGATATTCGACGAGTTCGACAGGCTCAGCATCGTGTTTATCGATGGTGTTTTCAGCCCCGAGGAGTCTGATGATCTGACACTGGAAGGTGTCAGCATCGATCGGCTGGAAGACATTTGCTGCAAGGACATCCATTGGGCCAAGGACCTGTATGGCGTTCTGGAAACCCGTGGGCAGGTCCCGGTTCCGCGCCCTCTGGCCGCGCTGAACACCGCATTTGCATCGGATGGCGTGGCCATTCATGTGACCGGCAAGCCCTCGAAGCCGATCAACCTGATCTATCGCCATGCATCGCCGACCTCGGACGCCATCCTGCATCACGTGATCCGCGTGGAAAGCGAAGCTGAGGCGACCATCCTGGAAACCGGTCCGGCAGCGTCGCGATTTAACAAGTGTATGGAGATCGACATTGCCGACAATGGCACGCTGCACCATGTCCGCGCGCAGGGTAGGGATCATGAGCGTCGCGCTGCCACGCACATGTTCACCCGGCTGGGCAAGGAATCGGTCTACAAATCCTTCACCCTGACCGTGAATGGCGTGCTGACCCGCAACGAGCAGGTCGTTGAACTGACCGGCGATGATGCGGTCGCACATGTTGCAGGTGCGTGCGTCGGCGATGGTGATTTCCACCACGATGACACCGTGTTCGTCACCCATGATGCCGTGAATTGCGAAAGCCGTCAGGTGTTCAAGAAGGTGCTGCGTAACGGGGCGACCGGTGTGTTTCAGGGCAAAATCCTGGTAAAGGAAGGTGCGCAGAAAACCGACGGGTATCAGATCAGCCAATCCTTGCTGCTGGACGATGACAGTCAATTTCTCGCCAAACCCGAGCTTGAGATCTATGCCGACGATGTTGCCTGTTCGCACGGGTCCACCTCGGGTGCAATCGACGAGACGGCACTGTTCTATCTGCGCTCGCGCGGGGTTCCGACCAAAGACGCCACCAACATGCTGACGCTGGCTTTCCTAGCCGAAGCGGTCGACGAGATCGAAGACGGCGCATTGGCCGAGGCTATCGTGAGCCGTCTGGAAGGTTGGTTGGCGCGCCGCAGCTGATATCATGCCGGTCTCATCTGATATCGTTGCCACATACCGGGGGCCGGGGCGTGTTGTGCGCCGGCTTCTGGATATGGGGCCGCGCGAAGACCGGGCGTTGATTTTCGTCATGGCGTTCTGTCTTGTCTCGTTCATCGCCCAGATGCCCGGCCTTGCGCGCCGCGCGCATCTGGAAGGGGTGGAACTGAACATGCTTTTGGGCGGAGCCTTGCTGGGCTCGGTCTTCATTCTTCCGTTGTTCTTCTACAGCCTCGCATTTGTGTCGCACTGGGCTGCCCGGTTGGTTGGCGGCAAAGGCTCGGCCTATGGGGCGCGGCTGGCGTTGTTCTGGGCACTTCTGTCGTCAGCGCCTTTGGTTTTGCTGAACGGGTTGGTCGCCGGGTTCATCGGCCCGGGTCCGACACTGACCCTAGTGGGTCTAATATGGGTTGCCGTTTTTGTCTGGTTCTGGTTATCCGGATTACGACAAGTACAAAGGTCCACTGAATGAATGTTCCACCTCTGGGTCCACTGGCGCTGTTGACGCTCAGCAAACCCGCCGAAGCGGCTCGCCAATTGCTGGCCCTTCATCCAGGACGAGAAGTGCTGTGGCTGGGGTTTTTCCTGGCCGTGGTCCTCAACTGCATCGTGCAATTGGGAATCGATCTGTCTGTGGCCACGGTGGATGGGCCGGCCATATCCGAGTCGGTCCCGATCGTGTTGCTCAGATCGGCAGGGACCATGATGCTGAGCATCTTGGCGTTCCTCTATGTCGGTCGGTTTCTGGGGGGCACCGGTACCTTTGAAGAGTTGATGATCTTGACGGTCTGGCTGCAATTCCTTCAGATCGCCGCGCTGATTGTGTCACTGGTGCTGAGTTTCGCCGCACCGGCGCTGATGGTTCCGCTGATTCTGGCGACGGCAATTTTCAGCCTCTATATCACGCTTCACTTTCTGAATGAGGCGCATCGATTTGGATCTCTGGGCAAGTCATTTGGTGTCATACTTCTGTCTGCGCTTGCGGCGGTGCCCATCGTTCTCATGTTCGGCCCGGCTGGACCTGTCTAGAAAGCTTTCTCATGTATGATGTGCAGAAAATCCGTTCCGACTTTCCGATCCTGTCGCGCCAGGTGAACGGCAAACCGCTGACCTATCTGGACAATGGCGCGTCGGCTCAGAAACCTCAGGTCGTCATCGATGCCGTAACCCGTGCCTATGCTGAGGAATACTCAAACGTTCATCGCGGGCTGCACTATCTGTCAAATCTGTCGACCGAAAAATACGAAGCCGTGCGCGGCACCGTCGCGCAGTTTCTTGGCGCGGCGGATGAGAATGAAATCGTCCTGAATTCAGGCACGACCGAGGGGATCAATCTGGTCGCCTATGGCTGGGCCATGCCACGGCTTGAGGCGGGGGATGAGATCGTTCTCAGCGTCATGGAGCACCATGCGAATATCGTCCCATGGCACTTTCTGCGCGAACGGCAGGGGGTGGTTCTGAAATGGGTCGATGTGGACGCGGATGGCGGGCTTGATCCGCAGGCCGTGATTGATGCCATCGGTCCCAGGACCAAGCTTGTCGCGGTCACGCATTGCTCAAACGTTCTGGGCACGGTTGTGGATGTCAAAGCGATCACTGAAGGGGCCCATGCCAAAGGCGTGCCGGTTCTGGTTGATGGCAGCCAGGGCGCAGTTCACATGCCGGTCAGCATGCAGGAGATTGGTTGCGATTTCTACGCGATCACCGGACACAAACTGTATGGCCCATCGGCGTCTGGCGCGATCTACATCAAATCCGACCGCATGGCCGAGATGCGCCCCTTTCTCGGGGGTGGGGACATGATAAAAGAGGTCAGCAAGGATCAGGTCATCTACAACGATCCACCGATGAAGTTTGAGGCGGGTACCCCCGGGATTGTGCAAACCATCGGGCTGGGCGCGGCGCTGGACTACATGATGGAACTGGGAATGGACAACATCGCTCAGCACGAATCCGGTCTGCGCGACTATGCCATGCAACGCCTGACCGGCCTGAACTGGTTGCAGGTTCAGGGCACCCGCCCGGACAAGGCCGCGATCTTCAGTTTCACTCTGGATGGGGCCGGGCACGCACATGATGTCTCGACCATTCTGGACAAGAAGGGCGTTGCTGTTCGTGCCGGTCACCACTGTGCTGGCCCCCTGATGGATCACCTTGGGGTGACAGCCACCTGCCGGGCCAGCTTTGGCCTTTACAACACGACCGATGAGGTCGACACCCTGATTGACGCGCTGGAACTGGCACATGATCTGTTTGCCTGAAACCATAACCGGTCGGACAGATTTGCAGTTGCGCCCGACCCGGAACAAGGTTAGCTAACGGCCAAGGCACCTGTAGCTCAGCTGGATAGAGCGCTGCCCTCCGAAGGCAGAGGCCAGAGGTTCGAATCCTCTCAGGTGCGCCATTTCAAAAAGGTTTTGAGTTCAGGCCCGTCTCGGCCGAGGACTAAGGTGAACGGCCAAAAGCCCGTTGGTTCTTTTCAGCTATTGGACAAAGCCTATGCCTTCTTACCCACTGGGAAGTTCTTTAGACAGGTGATGGCAGGAAACCGATAGGAGATTGAAAAAAGATTGAGCGTGTTGCGTCTTGAGGGCGAAGACACGGTCTTATCCGTGCCAAACGCTGACATCCACGCCAAACAGGACAGAAGGATGGACCGTAAAATTCAGGACACTTCCTGTGCTGCGTTATCCGCGCCACGAGCGGACGACACCGCAATCCATGTGCACGAAATTCGACCGGTAATACTGACCAACGCCGCCCGCGCGGCACGACATCGCCGCCTTGGCCATCTGCGAAACCGACCGTGACGCCAGCCTCAGATCCGCTGCCTGACCCTGCATATGCAGAGAGTTGCGGGCAACACGTCGGGATTTCGACCGCAGCATCGCATTGGTCTGTGGTGAGCGGTACCCGGACAGGAGCATATAGGGCTCATCCGCATCCATCAGGTTGTGAGAGGCCGCCATGATGTCAACGGTGCGCAGATCCATGGATTTGACTTGATCCGTCCGCCAGTCACGCATGAAGTGGTTCACTTCCTTGACGGCGTCCTTGATGTATTTTCCATCAACCCAATAGATCATATCAATCCGCTCGCCGGTACGCCCCGAGTACATGCGAATACGGCGGATATCGCCGCCACCGCGAAGGAAACCTGCTGCATTGGAGTAAGTCGGTGCTGCTGCAACGGCCGTTGCCGCGAATGCGCCCAATAGGGCACGACGGGTTAAACCCGAAGTACTGCTCTTGGTCATTTTGATCGTCCCGTACTGTTCCTGCCTGCACACGATGTTACGCGCGCTGTCTTAATTTTTTCCCATCCCAGATGGCGAAGTTATGGCACAGTTGGAATCGACGGCCAAGAAGTCTTTGAAACGCGCCAGTTCAAGGGGGAATTTTCGGCAGTTTTTTGCGCAGGTGATGCAAAAACGCATGATTTTTACTCACTGCGGCTTATGCGCATCAGGCCTGCAAAGAAGGCGGGGGGTAAGGTATTTGTGAATAGACAATCCTATGAGCCAATAACCATATTTCATGAACGGCAGTGCCCGGTAGACATAAGCTATTGAAGAACCAAGGCCATCTCATGCTCACAGCGTTACGGACCAGTACCAGTATTCTTTTCACCGTCTGCGTCATGGCGACGGCTGCACTGGCGAATGCGCCTTCGGACCAGGGCGCGACCACTGCATTTCGGATGGCGGTTGCCGAGAATACCACCTCATCGGAACAGATTGCCGCTTTTTACCGTGAAAACGGGTTTACCCCGCTTTGGGTAGGCGAAACGCCAGAGCACGCCAACCGCCGCGCAGCGTTGATCAAAGCTTTGTCCGAGACCGAAATTCATGGCCTTCCATCTGCATCCTACGATGTTCAGGCCCTGATTGACCAGATGCAGACCGCACGATCCGTGCGCGACATGGGTGCAGTCGAGGCGCAACTGACCCGCGTTTTTCTGACCTACGCTGACAGCCTCTATTCCGGTGCGCTGCGTCCTTCAAGAATTGATGACGGCTTGGTGCGCAAGGTCGAACGGCGCAGCCCGACCGCGCATTTGAAAGAGCTCAGCGATCACGGTGCACGCTACTTTGATGAACTGGTGCCACAGACACCGCAGTATCGGGCCCTAATGAAGCAGAAAATGGCTCTGGAAGGTTTGATGCGCCAGGGCGGCTGGGGACCGACCGTCCCGGTGGCAAAGCTTGAATACGGAGACACTGGGCCGAATGTCATCAAGCTGCGCAATCGTTTGGTGGCGATGGGCTATCTCAAGCCGACGGCCAGCCCTGTGTTCGATGATGAGCTTATGGCGGCTGTTCAGGCATTTCAAATTGCACACGGGCTGGCATCGGACGGGGTGGCCGGGCAGGGCACCCTTACCGAATTGAACCGTCCGGCGTCGGACCGGCTCAAGGCGGTTTACGTTGCGTTGGAACGGGAACGTTGGCTTCCGCGAGAGCGTGGTACGCGGCATATCCTGGTGAACCAGGCCGATTTTTCGGCCAAGATCGTTGATGAAGGGCGGGTGACTTTTGAGACCCGCGCCGTGATCGGTAAAAATGTCCATGACCGCCGCAGCCCCGAGTTTTCGGACGAGATGGAGCATATGGTCATCAATCCCAGCTGGTATGTGCCACGCTCGATCATCACCAAAGAATATCTGCCCAAGCTGCAAACCAATCCAAATGCCGTCGGCCATATCCAGATCACCGACCGCAGCGGCCGTCAGGTCAATCGGGGCGCCGTGGACTTCACCCAGTTCACCGCTCGCAACTTTCCATTTGCGATGCGCCAGCCGCCCAGCAAAAGCAACGCGCTGGGGCTGGTGAAGTTCATGTTCCCCAACAAGTACAACATCTATCTGCATGATACGCCTCAGAAATCTCTGTTTGCGCGTGAAGTGCGGGCATTTTCGCACGGGTGTATCCGACTGGCGCAACCTTTCGAGTTTGCCTATGCGCTGCTGGCCAAACAGGAAGAAGACCCCAAGGCGTTCTTTCACCGGGTGTTGAATACGGGCAAGGAAACGACTGTGAAGCTGGATAAAAAGGTGCCTGTACATCTGATTTACCGCACCGCTTACATCGGTCCGAAGGGCGAAGTTCAGTATCGCCGCGACGTCTATAACCGCGATGCCAAGATTTGGGATGCACTTCAAAAGGCGGGGGTGGCCCTGCCGGACGTTCAGGGGTAATCACGGGGGGCACGTCCTGCCAAGAGGAAGCCCGCAATGCAGTTTACTATTCAGCAGATCGCAGAAAGCCTTGGGGCTGAGTGTCAGGGGGACGCCAGCCTGACCATTGTGGGCGCCGCCGAACCGGGAGATGCCGGTGCAACCGATCTGGCAATGGCGATGTCCCCGAAATATGCCGAAACGCTGTCGAATGGCGCGGCGCGGGCGGCTGTTCTGTGGGAAGGGGCTGATTGGCAGGCGCTGGGTCTGCGCGCGGCGATCTTTGTCAAACGCCCACGTATGGCTATGGCCGGGATAACCGCGATGCTGGACCGAGGGCAGGGTGCCGCGCCCGGCATACACCCGTCGGCCGTGGTCGACCCGACTGCAGAGATTGACGCGGATGTGGCAATTGGGCCTTTGGCCGTCATTGGCGCGCGCGCGAAGATTGGAGCCGGGTCTATCATCGGCGCTCAGTGTTCTATCGGGATCGACGTGGTTCTGGGTGAACAGGCCATCCTGCGGGAAATGGTCAGTATCGGGGCACGGGCGCAAATCGGTGACCGCTTTATCGCGCAACCAGGGGCCCGGATCGGGGGGGACGGTTTCAGCTTTGTTACACCGGATGTCTCTGGTGCTGAAACTGCACGCAAAACACTGGGTGATCAGGGGGAAACCAAGGCACAAAGCTGGCTGCGCATTCACTCACTGGGTGCTGTTGAGATTGGTGATGACGTCGAAGTCGGCTCGAACTGTACTATCGACAACGGCACGATCCGAAACACTCGGATCGGCGACGGGTCCAAACTGGATAACCTTGTTCATGTTGGACACAACACCCGTATCGGGCAGGATTGTCTGATTTGTGGTCAATCCGGCGTGTCCGGTTCGGTCGACATCGGAAACAACGTGGTTTTGGGCGGTCAGAGCGGCGTGTCGGACAATATCTTCATCGGGGATGGTGTCATTGCGGGCGGAGGCTCAAAAATCCTGTCCAATGTACCGGCTGGTCGGGTGATCATGGGCTATCCGAGTGTCAAGATGGAAACCCACACGGACATCTACAAGGCACAGCGCCGGTTGCCACGCATGGCCCGCGACGTTGAGGCACTTAAAAAGGCGGTTTTCAAACAGACGCCAAGCGATTAAATCATCCTCAGATTTACAATCAGGGGATCGACATGAGCATCAGCGACCGCGTCATCGCAATCATTGCAGAGCAGGCCGTGCTGGAGCCATCGGATGTGACGCCCGAAAGCACGTTGGAAGATCTGGGCATCGACAGCCTTGGTCTGGTCGAAAGCATCTTTGCCATCGAAGAAGAGTTCGACATTTCGGTTCCCTTCAATGCCAACGAGCCCGAGGCAAATGATTTCGACATATCGAATGTAGCAGCGATTATTGCGGGCATCGAAAAGCTCGTCTCTGAAAAGGTCTGACCCGGGCTCATGAAACGGGTTGTCATTACGGGTGCTGGCACCATCAACGCATTGGGTCATTCGGTCCCTGATACGTTGGAGGCGATGCGCGAGGGTCACTGTGGGATATCCGATCTGGAGTTCCGCGATGTCGACCGCCTGGCGATCAAGATCGGCGGCCAAGTGCGCGGGTTCGAGGCCGAGGGGCGTTTTAACCGCCAGCAAATGTCCTTGTATGACCGCTTTACGCAATTCACGCTGACGGCTGCGAAAGAAGCGATCGATCAATCCGGCATTCAATTTCATGGCGATCTCGCCGCCCGGTCCGGTGTGGTTTTGGGCACTGCAGGCGGAGGCGTTTCCACCTGGGATGACAACTACCGCTCGGTCTATGAAGACGGAAAGAACCGGGTACATCCATTTGTCGTACCCAAACTGATGAACAACGCCGCCGCCAGCCATGTGTCGATGGAACACAATCTGAAAGGCCCCAGCTTTACCGTGTCGACCGCGTGCGCCTCATCCAACCATGCCATGGCGCAGGCGTTTCAGATGGTACGCGGCGGGGCAGCCCCGGCGATGATCACAGGCGGGTCGGAATCCATGCTGTGCTTTGGCGGGGTCAAAGCCTGGGAAGGGCTGCGTGTGATGTCCAAGGACGCCTGCCGTCCCTTCAGCGCCAACCGAAACGGGATGGTGCAGGGTGAAGGCGCGGGTGTTTTTGTTTTCGAAGAATATGAACACGCCCGCGCGCGCGGGGCTGAAATCCTGTGCGAGGTCGCTGGGTTCGCAATGTCGTCGGATGCATCGGATATCGTTATGCCCAGCAAGCAGGGCGCGGCGCGTGCAATGGCGGGCGCATTGGTGGATGCAAAGCTGAATGCCAGCGACGTTTGCTATATCAACGCGCACGGCACCGGGACTGCGGCAAATGACAAAACCGAATGCGCAGCTGTGGCCGATGTCTTCGGACCGCACGCTGATGACCTGATGATTTCCTCAACCAAATCCATGCACGGCCACCTGATCGGTGGCACCGGGGCGGTAGAGTTGCTGGCCTGCATCATGGCGTTGCGCGATGGGGTGATCGCGCCGACCATTGGGTATGAAGAACCCGATCCTGAATGTGCCTTGGATGTGGTGCCCAATGAGGCGCGCGAGGCGAAAGTGGATGTCGCCCTCAGCAACGCGTTCGCGTTTGGTGGGCTCAACGCCGTGCTGGCCCTCAAACGCATTTAGCCAATAGAAATCGCCGCCCCAAAACTGCGGCGGCGATCTGGTACGGCATATCGCTTAGTTGACGTTGATGCTCAGGCCATCAAACCCGGCGGTAAACCCGGATAGCGACATATCCATCGTCAAAACCTGATCGGGAAACCGTGCGGGAACCAGCGAGAAGATCGCCGTGCTGCCCGCTTTCATCGCCTCGATATCACCCTGGCTCAGGCCCAGCTGCGCAACACAGCCGACCGGAAGACAATGGTGGTAATTGTACAGTTTGCGCGGGGCACCGTCGATTGACAGCGCCAGTTGCGCCTGTAGCAGTGTTTCCAGGGGTACGATGACATTGGCCCAGGCCACGGCGGCACCCCCTTCGGGCAGTTTGCCGATCGAGACTTCTGCAATCGGTTCACCCTGCTGACCGTTCAATATCTGGACAATGGCACATGGATCATCACCGGCTTGTGCCTTGATGCACGAGACGTCCCAGTCGCCGGATGTCTCTTTCACATATTGCTCACCGACCCGCGGCCCTTCCTGTCCCAGGTCAAGGCCAGTGTCAGCGCCACCGGCATCAGCGCCAGTATCAGCGCCCTCTGCTGGTGCGTCCTGTGCGCTGACTGCGCCGCACACAAGTACTGCTGCCATAGTGTTGAGCGAGAGGAGTTTCTTGATCATGAATGCCTCGGTTTGCTGTTTGATCTTTTTCTTTCGTCTAGCATCCTTCGCTGTGCCTGTCAGTCGCTAAGCGAATGAAAGACACCGAAGAGAACGGATTTCTGCTTATATAGTTGGTGTTTTTTGCACCGCCAACAATAAGAAAAGGGAGCTGGTGGAGCAGCTCCCTTCCCAAAATGGTTCTCCCCGTCGGACTGGCCGACTTATTTATGCGCAGACGTTACGAGAGGGGCGCGCAAGGGTCAACAGTTATCCCGAAATTTTAACGGACTCGCCGATTCAATTTAATAATTGCCTCGGTTGTCAAAAAAGCCGTGCCCTAGGGCACGGCCAGTCGACAGGGAGGAAGTTGCCCCTTCGCGATCAAAGCCACGAAGAGAACGAATAGACTATCGCAGTCAAAGGTTAACTTTGTATGCTGGGGCCGGATCGGTGAAAAATAAGGCTGCAAAAACATGGGCGAAGAGATTTTTCTGGGCGGTGGAGGCGAAAGCTATGCAACCTCGCAAGGGCTGGCGCTGAAATATGCAAACCGCCACGGGCTGATCGCGGGGGCTACGGGAACGGGCAAGACAGTGACCCTGCAAATTCTGGCAGAGGGGTTTTCCAAGGCGGGCGTGCCGGTATTCCTGTCAGACGTCAAGGGCGACCTGTCCGGTCTGGCCCTGCCGGGCAGCGCCACGCACAAGCTGCATCAGGCCTTTTTAGAGCGGGCAGACCGGATCGGGTTTTCCGACTTCTCCTATGGGCCATGCCCGGTCACCTTCTGGGACCTGTTCGGGCAACAAGGCCATCCCGTGCGCACGACAGTTACGGAAATGGGGCCGCTGCTGCTGTCTCGGTTGATGGAACTGAGCGACGCGCAGGAGGGGATTCTCAACATCGCCTTCCGCGTGGCTGACGAGGAAGGGATGCCTCTGCTCGATCTGAAAGATCTTCAGGCGCTGCTGGTCTGGATCGGTGAAAACCGCGCCCAGCTGTCGCTGCGCTACGGCAACGTCTCGACCTCATCAATCGGTGCAATACAACGCCGGCTTCTGGTTCTGGAAAATCAGGGTGGCACCAAGCTGTTTGGTGAGCCAGCGCTGGATCTGGCGGATCTTATGCGGACGGACGCAGACGGGCAGGGGATGGTGAACATTCTGGCATCTGACAAACTGATGGGCTCGCCCCGCCTCTATGCGACGTTCCTGTTGTGGTTGCTCAGCGAGTTGTTCGAAGAACTGCCCGAGGTTGGCGATCCGGAAAAGCCAAAGCTGGTGTTCTTTTTCGATGAGGCACATCTGCTGTTTGACGACGCGCCCAAGGTGTTGGTGGACAAGGTTGAACAGGTGGCGCGTCTGATCCGCTCGAAGGGTGTCGGAGTGTATTTCATCACTCAGAACCCGGCGGATATCCCCGAAGATATTCTGGGACAGCTCGGCAACCGCATTCAACACGCGCTGCGCGCCTTTACGGCCCGTGACCGCAAGAATCTGCGGATGGCTGCGGAAACCTATCGGGAAAACCCAACCTTCGACACGGAAACCGCGATCAGAGAGGTGGGCGTCGGCGAGGCCGTCACATCAATGCTGCAAAAGAAAGGCGTTCCCGGGGTCGTGGAACGCACCTTGATCCGACCGCCGGGATCGCAATTGGGGCCGATTTCCAAAGCCGATCGGCAGGACATCCTGAATAACTCGCCCATGGCGGCCAAGTATGACACGGCTGTGGACCGCCAGTCGGCCTTCGAAATTCTGCAGGCCCGTGCCGATACCGCTGCTCAACAGGCCGAAGCTGCTGAGGCGGAGGAGGTTTTGGCCCAGCAGTCTCCGATCGAACGGGAATATGCTTCGGCCCGCAGATATACCGGCAGCCGCGTCGGGCGGTCGTCATCCCGTGTTGCGCGGAAGAAAGACACCTTTGCAACAGCCATGAGCGAGGCTGTCATCAAGGAACTGAAAGGAACAACCGGCCGCAAACTGGTACGCGGAATTCTGGGCGGGTTGTTCCGAAATCGCTAGTCACGAGACCGGCGCCCGCCTGGGCGCCGAAACGCTTATTTCAGGCGGCGCTGGCCTTCCTGACGGCAATAGGCGTCTGCCTCGGCCACGGACATCTTGGTGGCCGGGAAATCAATTGCGCGGTCCCAGGTCACGCGGTCATGGCGATACAGCTGACACGTCACAACGCCTTTCGGGGTGTTAACCTGAACCGGTGTGGTTTCCAGATCCTCGGGCGACGGAATACAGGCCGTCAGGGCGGTCAGGACCGGCAGCAGGATGACGGCTTTTGTGATGAGTGTTTTCTTGGTCACGACATATACTCTTGTTATTGAGTGCGAATGATCTTTTGGATCGGCTTGATTGCGTGCGAGCGAGCGCCGGAGTCAGACCACCTGAACTTAAGGCGGTGGTTTCGTGTAGTCAGAAAACCATTGAGAATCAAGAAGCCGCGCCAAGGGTCTGGCGCGGCTTTGGTATTTTGCCCCGCTCCGGTTTATTTTTCGGGGATCAGACCTCGTGGGCTGAACCTTAGGACGATCAGCAGCACCAACCCCATGGTGAACAGACGCATATGCGCCGCACTGTCGATCAGATGCGCCTTGAGCGCGCTTCCATCCGGCAGACCCAACGTGATCAGGTTCATCAACCACAACCCCATCGGTTCGACCTGAACCCACAGGAACCAGATCAGAAACGCGCCCAGCACAGCGCCGAAATTGTTGCCCGATCCGCCAACGATCACCATCACCCAGACCAGAAAGGTGAAACGCAGCGGCTGATAGGCGCTAGGGGTCAGCTGACCATCCAGTGTTGTCATCATCGCACCGGCAATCCCGCAGATGGCCGAACCCAGAACAAAGATCTGCAGATGACGGCGGGTGACATCCTTGCCCATCGCCTCGGCGGCTACCTCGTTGTCGCGAATGGCGCGCATCATCCGACCCCACGGGCTGTGCAGGGCTTTCTGCGCCATCCATAGCAGGATCAGCAAAACCGCCAAAAACAGCACCGAGTATCCCAGCTTGACCGAAAGCGTTGATGCGATCACCGGGTCCAATCCCAGCCAATCGGCCCGGGCGATAAAGCCCGGATCCTGTTGCAGCTCGATCTCATATCCAACGACCGGAGCAGGGCGTGGAATGCCATAGACATTCTTGACACCACGGGCCAGCCAATCTTCGTTTTTCAAAATGGCAATGATGATTTCGGCAATACCCAAAGTTGCAATGGCCAGATAGTCCGACCGCAAACCCAGAGCCGTCTTGCCGATCAGCCATGCGGCCCCAGCGGCCAGCAAACCGCCTGCAGGCCAGGCCAGAAGAACCGGCAGGTTCAGACCCCCGAGGCTGCCTGCAATGGCCGGGTTAATAGCTTCAACGGCCGCGATATTGGGGTCGAATACGGCCCGGTACAGGAAAAACCCGACCACAAGGATCGCGATGATCGAAACGGTCCGCGTGCGGCCCTTCGGCAGTTTCTGCGCAACCAATACGGCGGCAACAACCGTTGCAGCCCCAAGGATCAACGCCAGGACAATACCGAAGCCGCCCGCAGACCACGCTCCGGGCGTTGTCGGGGTTGAGATCAGCACAACCGCCAAACCGCCCAGTGCGACAAAGCCCATCACACCGACATTGAACAGCCCGGCAAAGCCCCATTGCAGGTTGACCCCGATCGCCATGACGGCAGAGATCAGACCCATGTTCAGGATCAGAATGGCTGCGTTCCAGCTTTGAGTGAACCCCGTCAAAAGGATCAACGCACCGACCACGACGAACAAAAGGGTGTTCTTTGTTACCTCGGTCATACCGCTTTCCCCTTGAACAATCCGGTGGGTTTGAACAGCAGCACAATCAGCAGAATGACAAAGCTGACCGCAAATTTGTAGTCGGTCGACAGGAATTGAACCAAACCGGACGGTGCAAGGTTTTCAGGCGCGATATAGGTCAACACTTTTTTCCAGGCATAGGTGATGGTCACCTCGGAAAACGCGATGATGAAGCCGCCTGCAATAGCCCCAAGCGGGCTGCCCAAACCACCGACAATGGCTGATGCGAAGATGGGCAGCAAAAGCTGGAAGTAGACAAAGGGTTTGAAGCTCTTGTCGAGCCCGTAGAGAACACCCGCCGTCGTTGCCAGAGCGGCCACGATGATCCAGGTGATCATAACGACGCGTTCGGGATTGATGCCTGACAAAAGCGCCAGATCCTCGTTATCCGAATAGGCCCGCATGGATTTGCCTGTGCGGGTCTTGTTCAGGAACCAGAACAGCAAGGCCACAGCCACGACGGCGACAACCACAGTAATTGCCTGCGAGGTTCGGATCGCCAAACCTTCGCTCAACCCCGTCATCGCCTTGAAATCCCGCGCGGAAATCAGAAAGCGGGCACCATCCGAAAACCGCTGATCATCCGGGCCGATGACAAACCGGACCAGCCCGTTCATTATGAACATGACACCCATCGAAACGATGACCAGAATGACCGGTTTGGCTTTTTGTTCCCGGTAGAACCGGTACACAAAGCGGTCGGTGATCAACACCAGAACGATGCAACCGAGTATCGCGAATGGCAGAGCCAACAGGGCTGTCGGCAAGGGACCAAAGCCGATCCCTGCGGCTTGCAGACCCCAGGTCACTAGCACTGCGATCATGGCCCCAAACGCCATGGTATCGCCGTGGGCAAAGTTCGAGAACCGCAGAATGCCGTAGATCAGGGTGACCCCCAGCGCCCCTAGGGCCAGCTGACTGCCATAGGCAATCGCAGGCACGATCACAAAATTCGCAAGCGCGACAAGCGCGTTCAGTAGATCCATTATGTCTTCTCACTGTCCGGGTGCGATCTTATGGCATAACGGCCCGCGCAGGCACAACATTTCGCGCACGGATTATCGTCATATTTTCCTGCGGGTGGCGAAAAAGATCGAAGAATATCCCGGGCGCATGCGCGAGGGGCAACTCTGGAAGCTATCGCACCACGCACCGGGTGTTGTCGGTGCGTGGCAGGCCGGTTCGGGCCGGGAATCAGAAGTCCGTTTCCGTGCAGGTGCCGTGGTCGGTTCCGGCGTGCGGTCCTTTGATCGACAGGTCGTAGGACATGTCGTCATAGTGCACGACAAATGTCATGACGTCCTGATCTTCGATATGTACAAACGTCATGTTGCCGACACCTTTGAACACCAACGCATCGCCCGAAATATCCTTGGTGGCGATAGTGCCCTTGTCCCCTTCGGGCGCGCGGTCGAGGCGGACTTCGCTGCCGTCCCGATCAGACACACAGACAAAGTGTCTTTCTTCGGCTGTTGCGGCGGAGGCGCAGAAAGTGGCGGCTGCCACGCAGATCCATTTTTTCATCTTTGGGTCCTGAATAGAGATTTTTATTCAGAAGGTTCGCTGATTTCACGGGGCTGGATTTGCATACCCGCGAAAGTGTTTCCTTCACAGACCCCGCGCTAATCGTACAATGTGACCGGATTGCAGCCGACGCGTGGAATTGTTGGGATGTTGGCCGAATTCCAAGTTGCGTCGTACAACGCGAATAGTCGGATTGACTGGTCCAAATGTTTGGCTTCAGACGTTTGCGAGAACTACGGTGAAGCTGTAAAGCGCCACAAGGGCGTTGAGTAAGTCCATTAGTATTCTTCTCCGCAGGTACCTTTGTACGAACGTATCGAAGGAATACCCTTTGTGAGTTTTGCCTCAATGCCAAACTGACCGGAATCGGATAGAATGATCTGCCAGCGTTCCGTATCAGCTAACGGTGTCTCGCCCATGAAAACTGAAATTTGTGCACTCTTTTGACCCGTAAGAACAAACTCGACATCGTCAAACTTGACCTTGAGAAAAGACGCTGTAACTCCCGGATCGACTGCGGATAGGGGTTGAATCGAAAACTTGAAGGGTTCGTCACAATATCCCGTCCTTGGAGTGCACTCGTTAGAAGTGCCATCACCGCAATCGAGAGGCGGATCGCAATCGTGCACTGCATTACATTGAAGACTCGTGCCGGTTTCTTTCAACTCTAACAGTTTTGCTAGTCCGGCAGCGGGCGAAATCACTATTGTGAGTAGTGAAAGAAGCATTAAAACTCTGTTCATCCTCACCCTCCCAAGAAACTCTTTCGCACTTCGGGATCGGCCAGCAGTTCCTTGCCCGTCCCGCTATACGCATTCCGTCCCTGAACCAGCACATACCCCTTGTCCGCGATCTCCAACGCCTGTCGGGCGTTCTGTTCGACCATCAGGATCGGCAGGCCGGTGCGGGACACCTCGATGATCCGGTCGAACAGCTCATCCATCACGATGGGCGAGACGCCCGCAGTGGGTTCATCCAGCATCAGCACCTTGGGCTGGGTCATCAGCGCGCGCCCCACGGCGACCTGTTGACGCTGGCCGCCTGAAAGTTCGCCAGCAGCCTGATTGCGTTTGTCGCGCAGGATCGGGAACAGGTCGTATACCTGCTCCATCGTGTCCGAGATATCGTCGCGGCGAATGAAAGCGCCCATCTCCAGGTTTTCTTCAACCGTCATCGAGGTAAAGATATTCTGCGTCTGCGGCACAAACCCCATGCCCCGGATCACCCGGTCCTGAGGGGACAGTTTAGTAATGTCCTCCCCATCAAGACGCACCGCGCCTGCCCGGACGTCCAGCATCCCAAACACGGCCTTCATCGCCGTTGATTTACCGGCACCGTTGGGGCCGACGATGACGGCGATTTCACCCTTGTCGACCGCGATGGTGCAATCGTGAAGAATGTCCGGGCCCTTGCCATACCCGCCGGTCATCGTGTCACCGATCAGGAACGGGCCACCTTGGACCGCGTGCGTTGCGCCGCTTTTGCGGTGGGCCGGCGTCATGGTCCCAATGCCGGTCGTATTGGTGATCGACGCGTCTTTGTTGCCTTTGTCGTCCTGGTAGGGATTGTCGCTCACGCCCCGGCCTCCAGCTTGTCTTTGTTCTTCAGGCCGGTGCCCAGATAGGCCTCGATCACATGCTCATTGGCTTTGATCTCGTCCAACGTGCCTTCGGCCAGAACCTTGCCTTCGGCCATGCAGATGACCGGATCGCAGATCTTGCCAATGAAATCCATGTCATGCTCGATGACGACGAAAGTGTACCCGCGTTCCTTGTTCAGGCGCAGGATCGTGTCGGCAATAGTCATGAGAAGGGTCCGGTTCACGCCTGCGCCGACCTCGTCAAGAAACACGATCTTGGCGTCGACCATCATGGTGCGGCCAAGCTCCAGCAGCTTCTTTTGCCCGCCCGAGACCTGACCGGCCTTGTGATCGGCCAGATGCTCGATGGTCAGAAACTCCAGCACCTCATCGGCCTTGGCCATCAGTGCCCGTTCTTCGTCAGCGATGCGCTTGCGACCAAACCACGTGTTCCACAGCGATTCTCCCGACTGGGCACCGGGAACCATCATCAGGTTCTCGCGGCACGTCATCGAGGAAAACTCATGCGCGATCTGGAACGTGCGCAGCAGGCCCTTGTGAAACAGATCATGCGGCGGCAGGCCGGTGATATCCTCACCATCCATGAACACGCGTCCACTGGTGGGCGGCAAAACTCCGGCGATCACGTTGAACAAAGTGGTCTTTCCGGCACCGTTCGGCCCGATCAACCCTGTGATCGAGCCTTTTTCGATCTCCAGCGACGCCCCGTCCACGGCGTGGAAGCCGCCGAAATGCTTGTGCACGTCTTCAACGACGATCATTTTATCCCCTTGCCTTTGCCCCGCGAAACGGGGTGCAGCCTTTTGTCATTGAAACAGCCCGGGTACAAGGCCCGGGCTGTCTGTTTTTAGGTCCTATGAGGGTGAATCAACGGAAGCTGACGGTCTTGTTTTCGCCGTCAGTTACTTCGATTTCGCGGTAGGATCCCGCGCTTTCACCGGGGCCGATCAGTTCAACGCCCGATGCGCCGACATAGTCGATTTCCTGACCCGCAGCCAGCAGTTCCAGACCCTTGGCCAGTTCACCCGGATAGATCTTTTCACCCGGAGCGTTGGCCACATCCATCACCTTGGCTGCATAGTCTGCCGGGCTGGTTGAACCGGCTGCTTGCATGGCGAGCATAAACAGCGCCGCGGCGTCATAGGATTCGGGCGAATAGGGCGATGTGCCGTCAAAGCCTGCCGCCTCGGCCATGGCAAAGTATTTCTCGGCACCTTCACCACCCGAACCGGCGATCTGACCGAATGAGCCGTTCAGGTCGGGGCCGACATTTGCAGGCAGCGAGTCACCGATCATGCCACCGGGCAGGCCAAACGTGTCAAACGCGCCGCTGTCCAGCGAGGATTGGATGATACCCAGACCGCCCTGATCCAGATAGCCCGCAACAACCAGAATGTCACCGCCAGCCGAAGCCAGCGCGCCCACTTCTGCCGAATAGTCGGCTTTGCCGTCTTCATGGGCTGCTACAATTGTCACTTCGCCACCCGCGGCCTCGAAGGATGACTGGATCGCATCCGCCAGACCCTTGCCGTAATCGTTGTTGGTGTAGGTCAGCGCAATCGAGTTGATACCGCGATCTTTCAGGATGTCCGCCATCACCTGACCTTCGCGCGCATCCGACGGCGCGGTGCGGAAGAACAGGCCGTTGTCTTCCATGGTCGACAGACCCGGCGACGTCGCGGACGGCGAGATCATGACCATACCGTTCGGAATCGCAACGTTCTGCAGGATCGCACCGGTCACACCCGAACAATCACCACCGACGATGCCGGCCACCCCGTCCGCGATCATGCGTTCGCCGTTCGACGTCGACAGACCATTGTCGATGCAGCCGGTGTCAGCGCGGGTGCCAACAACGGTTGCGCCATCCAGCAACTTGCCCGACTCGGTAACTTCGGCAATCGCCAACTCAGCCCCTGACCCCATCGAAGGGGCAAGGGATTCAATCGGGCCGGTGAAGCCCAGAAGAATGCCAAGCTTGACGTCTTCGGCCATTGCGGCGCCAGCCAATAGTGCAGTTGCTGCGGTTGCAGTCAGCAGCTTTTTCATAAGGTTACTCCCTGTCTTTTGTTGACCTTCTGCGCAAGACCCTAGGCAAGCCGCTCGGAAAAGAAAAGTCCAAACGAAGAAGTGTTTTTGCCATGCCGGGCCCTATTTGTTCACATGAACAGAGCAATCTGAATAATAGCCGCAAACGGACGGAGGATGCATATGATCCGGGTTTTAGCGATTCTGGTTTCGACATGGGCCAGCACGGGTTGGACCAGTGTCCTTGAGACTGTCGATGGACCTGTCAACCTGACCCAATTGGTCGGCGGCTTGGACACCCCATGGGCGATCGGCATTCTGCCGGATGGTGGATTTCTGGTGACCGAACGCGATGGAGAGCTGCTCCACGTGGACAATGGCACGGCGCAGTCGGTCTCTGGTGTGCCCAAGGTCGCAGCGTCGGGGCAGGGCGGGTTGCTGGATGTCACCGTGGCGCGCGATTTCACTCGCAGCCGCGAGATATTTCTGACCTACTCGAAACCTCAGCAGACCGGTGCAGGTACGGCATTGGCGGTGGCGCGCCTGTCTGAAAATGGCAAACGCCTCACCAATCTGCGGGTCATCTTCGAGGCCGTTCCTGGCGGGTCTGGTGGACGACATTTCGGCTCGCGCGTGGTCGAGACTAATGACGGAACGCTGTTCCTGACAATCGGGGATCGGGGCGACCGGCCGTCCGCTCAGGATCGGTCCAACCATATGGGATCGGTAATCCGCGTTACCCGAGATGGCTCTGTTCCGTCAGATAATCCCTTTGTGGATCAAGACGGTGTGCGGCCTGAGATCTGGACCTATGGTCATCGAAACCCGCAAGGCGCGGCACTGGATGCCGGGGGGCGCTTGTGGGTCTCGGAACACGGGGCCCGCGGTGGGGACGAGGTCAATCTGGTTGAACCTGGCCTCAATTACGGCTGGCCGGTCATTTCCTACGGTGTGCACTACTCCGGCCAGAAGATCGGGGAAGGAAGCGCAAAACCGGGGCTGGAGCAACCCGAATTCTATTGGGACCCGTCCATCGCGCCATCGGGCTTGATGGTCTATTCCGGCGCGCTTTGGCCGAAATGGGACGGTGACATTTTCGTCGGCTCCCTCAAGTTCGACTATATCGCCCGCTTGGCTGGTTCACCGCTGCGCGAGGTCGAACAGATCAAAGGGCCGGAAACCGAACGCGTCCGAGACATCATAGAGGCACCAGATGGCTCGATCTGGTTCATTTCAGTCGGGCAGGGGGCCGTGTACCGGATGACTCCCGGCTAAGAAGGTCAAACCGACAACCGCCCGCTTTGCGCGCCGCGCTCTCGGTAGGGTGTCGTGTTGTAGTGCGCGCGGTAGCATTTCGAGAAATGGCTAGGAGAAGCAAAGCCGCAGGCCAGCGCCACGTTGATGACACTCATATCCGTCTGCATCAGAAGGTTGCGCGCTTTGTGCAGACGCAGCTCCATATAATAGCGCTTGGGCGAGCGGCTCAGGTAGCGGCGAAACAACCGCTCCAACTGCCGCGTGGACATGCCGACATCCTTGGCCAGAATCGAAGGTGATATGGGCTCTTCGATGTTCTTTTCCATCATCAGGATGACTTGGCTCAGCTTGGGATGACGCACGCCAATACGAGTCGGAGTAGACAGCCGCTGGGTGTCCTGATCGGTGCGGATCGAGGAATAGATCATCTGATCGGCAACTGCATTGGCAAGATCTTCGCCGTAGTCGTCGGCAATCAGCTTCAGCATCAGATCAATGGACGAGGTGCCCCCGGCCGTGGTCATTCTGTTGCCATCGACAAGAAACACCGATTTGGTCAGTTCAACATTGTCGAACTCTTCTGCAAAACTGTCCGAATTTTCCCAATGTATCGTTGCGCGTTTACCGTCCAGCAACCCGGCTTTTGCCAAGGAATAGGCGGCCGTACACAACCCGCCGATCCGCAGCCCTTTCCGGGCTTCGCGGCGCAGCCAGTTAAGTATCTTTTTGGTCGTCGCTGTCTGAACCTCGACCCCGCCACAGACCATTATGATGTCGTCGCGCTGCAATTCACACAGTTCGCCGTCCAGCTTAAAGGTTGTGCCTGCGGAACAGGTCGTTGTCTCTCCGCCTTCACCGATCAGGGTCCAGGTATAAACGGTTTTATCCGACATGCGATTGGCAATGCGAAGGCTGTCCAGCGCCGAGGCAAAGGACAACAGAGAAAACCCATCCAGCAGGACAAAAACGAAGTTAACGGGCTTGTCCGTGCTGCCGTCCACTTTGACAACTTGGCGTTGCTCTTGCATGGCTGTTAGTCCTTGAATCAGCGACGGCTGCACAAACGTCGCACCTGAGTTGCTCGACACCATGCTCAAAGCTTGTTTGCGGCGTCAAGAGGCGCAAATCGGATATGGTCTCTTACTTGTGCATTTTGTATAGAGTCCACCTGAATTACCTCAGCGGAGATCAAAGCTATGACCGAATGGCAAAAATCGAACTGGCGCAACAAGCCCCGGGTTCAGATGCCAGACTATACCGACGCGGCCGCGCTGGCCAAAGTCGAGGCTCAGCTTTCGCAGTATCCCCCGCTGGTCTTTGCGGGCGAAGCGCGGCGTCTCAAGCAACATCTGGGTGCCGCCGGTCGCGGCGAGGCCTTCCTGTTGCAGGGTGGGGATTGTGCTGAAAGCTTTGAACAATTCAGCGCGGACGCTATTCGCGACACGTTCAAGGTTATGCTGCAAATGGCGATGGTGCTGACCTATGGGGCCAAGGTGCCAGTGGTCAAAGTTGGCCGCATGGCGGGTCAGTTCGCCAAACCCCGCAGCGCGCCAACCGAGGTCGTGAACGGCGTCGAGTTGCCCAGCTACCGGGGCGACATCATCAACGAACTGGCTTTCACGCCCGAGTCTCGGATTCCGAATCCCCAGAAGATGCTGCAGGCCTATACGCAGGCTGCCGCGACGCTGAACCTGCTGCGGGCTTTTTCGACCGGTGGTTTCGCGGATATGAGCCGCGTTCACTCGTGGACCCTGGGGTTCACGGATGAGCAGGACGTGCAGAAATACTCTGAGATTGCCGACCGTATTCAGGACACCATCGATTTCATGGAAGCTGCGGGGATCACGGCGGACACCACGCATGAGTTCTCGACCGTTGAATTCTACACCAGCCACGAAGGGCTGTTGCTGGAATACGAAGAGGCGCTGACCCGCCTTGATTCGACCTCTGGCAATTGGTTGGCAGGCTCTGGCCACATGATCTGGATCGGTGATCGCACCCGTCAGCCCGACGGTGCGCATGTCGAGTTCTGCCGCGGCGTTCAGAATCCGATCGGTCTGAAATGTGGTCCGACCACAACCGCAGAAGACCTGAAGGTTCTGATGTCCAAGCTGAACCCGGAGAACGAAGAGGGTCGCCTGACCCTGATCGCGCGTTTCGGAGCCGGCAAAGCGGGTGAGCATCTGCCGCGTCTGGTCAAGGCCGTAAAGGAAGAGGGCGCGCAGGTCACTTGGGTGTGCGATCCGATGCACGGCAACACGATCAAGTCGGCCACAGGGTACAAAACCCGTCCCTTCGACTCGGTCCTGCGGGAAGTGCGTGATTTCTTTGGCGTACATCAGGCCGAAGGCACCATCCCCGGTGGTGTGCATTTCGAGATGACCGGTCTTGACGTCACCGAGTGTACAGGCGGCGTTCGTGCTGTGACCGAAGAGGACCTCTCGGACCGCTATCACACCGCCTGCGACCCGCGCTTGAACGCATCGCAGTCGCTGGAACTGGCATTCTTGGTCGCGGAAGAGCTGACCAACCTGCGCCGCGACCGTAGCAAGCGCGAAGCCAGCTAAGACCAAAACAAGACGGAACAAGCGGCGGGCCTTTGGTCCGCCGTTTTTCGTTGGTCAGTCGTCGCGCGATACGACCAGCCGCAGGTGCCTTGCTGGACGTTTGAAGTCCGGCTGATCCTCGGCAAAGCCCTCGATTGTTTGTTGTTCGGGTGTCGTCGGGGCCCGAACCGCACTCACAGGCTTGAGGCGGGTATCCGCAATTGAAAACCGGCGCGGCGTCGGGCCAATGGTGCCGTCGCTGACCATCACGCCCATAACCCGGCTGACATCCCCCAGATCGCTTTTCAAGGGCAACAGGATCATGCGCGCTTGCAGACGGGGACGCCCCAAAGCGCCGTTCGAGACCAACCCAAGCTCGACAATGGCGGGTTTGGCGAAAACCTGTTCCAACACATCCTTGACCTGAGCCCGAGCGTCCGAGCTGAAGAATGCGGTCAGGGGCATGCCCCGCACCTCCATTCCCGCCAGCTTGTTCAAATGACTGCCTGCAAGGCGAAACCGGGCCAGCCCTGGGGCAATTCGTTCAAGAATGAAGGTGTACTCCAGAACATTCTCAAGCCCACGCGGATCGATCTGTGACCGCATGGGGACACCATCACCGCTTAGCAAGGCGGTCCAGTAGGCTTCGGCCTGACGGATCGGTGAGAGGCTGCGCCCGCTGTCAAAGCGATCCATTGCGACGATCTTTCCAAATTTTGACCCGGAACCAGTCCCGAAAAACGATTTCATTACCATCACCCCAGTGCCAACTCACCGTCATTTTCATAAAATACAACACATCGGAGCCAATTTTGGCCCGCAAGCCTTGTCCTGACAAGATTGACACGGGTTAAGACAATTTTGGAGCAATTCTTTAACGAATGGTTAACTTCTACCGAACAAGTGCAGTCTCAGCAAAGTCTTGCCCTACAACGGTCAATGGCATTAGGTGCGGCAGGCAAGCAAAGACGGCAGCGACAGAAAGGGCAGTGATGATCAAATCCATGACCGGGTTCGCCTCGGACAAAGGAGAATTCGGCCCTCATAGCTGGACGTGGGAATTGCGCAGCGTCAATGGCAAGGGGCTGGACATACGTATCCGGGTTCCGGACTGGCTGACCGGGCTGGAGGCCGCATTGCGCGCCACGTTGTCCAAATCCCTAAGCCGGGGCAATGTGACCCTGTCCATGCGTCTGAGCCGGGATGAAAGCGCCGCCGATCTGACTGTGAACGAAGCGGCAATGGCCGCTGCGCTGGACGCGGTTGCACAGGCTGAAAAACTGGCGGCAGCGCGCGGTCTGACACTTGCCCCGTCCCGCGCCTCGGATTTATTGACCCTGAAAGGGATGCTGGAGGCCAGCTCTGAAGCCGATGATCCGGCCCCTCTGGTCGCGCATCTGACCGGGCAATTTGCGCCCCTCTTGTCGGCTTTCATCGACATGCGGCGGACCGAGGGTGAGGCTCTGGCCGGTGTTCTGACGGCGCAACTGGATCAGGTTGCTACGCTGACCTCACAAGCCGCCGAACTTGCGGAACAGCGCAAGGACAAGATGGCCGAAACGCTGCGCGAAAACCTTGCCCGTGTGTTGGAAAACGCTCAGGGGGTCGAGCCGGACCGGGTGGCGCAGGAACTCGCGTTGATTGCGGTCAAGGCCGACATTACAGAAGAAACAGACCGGCTGACCGCACATGTCGCCGCCGCACGAGATCTATTGACGCAGGACGGGGCCGTTGGCCGCAAGCTGGATTTCCTGATGCAGGAATTCAATCGCGAGGCCAACACATTGTGTTCCAAGGCCCAAAGCGCTGATCTGACCTCGGTGGGGCTGGAGCTGAAGGCCGTGATCGACCAGATGCGTGAACAGGTGCAAAACGTAGAATGACGATGGGAAACACAGACATGGCGGATCGCCGAGGCCTTCTTATTATTCTGTCTTCGCCCTCTGGGGCAGGCAAATCCACGCTCGCGCGCCGTCTGATGGCCTGGGATGAAGGGCTGGAGTTTTCGATCTCGGCCACGACACGCGCGCCTCGACCCGGTGAGGAACACGGTCGCGAGTACTATTTCTTGTCAGAAGATGAGTTCAAACAGCAGGTAACCGACGGGCAGATGCTGGAACATGCGCATGTCTTTGGTAACTTCTATGGTTCTCCCATCGCACCCGTGCGCGACTCGATCAATGCAGGTCGCGACGTGCTGTTCGATGTAGATTGGCAGGGTGATCTGCAAATTCGCAACTCGGACCTCGGTAAACACGCGTTGTCGATCTTCATTCTGCCGCCGTCGATTCCGGAATTGCGCCGACGTCTGGAGACGCGCGGTCAGGACAGCGAGGATGTGATCGCGAAACGGATGCAAAAGAGTTGGGATGAGATCAGCCACTGGGGCTACTACGATTACGTTTTGGTCAATGACGATCTGGATACGACCGAGGAAAAGCTGAAGACCATTGTCAGTGCCGAGCGCATGCGGCGTATTCAGCAACCGAAGCTGCAAGACCATGTACGCAAACTGCAAAATGAATTCGAGGCCCTGTGATGCCAATCTACGCTTTGGGAAACAACGCCCCCGAAATACACAACGACACATGGGTTGCCCCGGATGCCAACCTGATCGGCAAAGTGGTGCTGGAGCAGGGGGCCTCGGTCTGGTTCGGGTGTACAATCCGCGCGGATCACGAAGAGATTCGGGTGGGTGCAGGCAGCAATGTGCAGGAAAACTGCGTCATGCATATTGATGCCGGATACCCATTGACCATTGGTCGGAATTGCACGGTCGGCCACAAGGTCATGCTGCATGGCTGCACGATTGACGAGAACACCCTGATCGGAATGGGCGCAATTGTGTTGAACGGCGCAAAAATCGGCAAGAACTGCCTGATCGGGGCAGGGGCATTGATTACTGAAAACAAGGAAATCCCCGACAATTCCCTGGTGATGGGATCGCCGGGAAAGGTCGTGCGCGAATTGGATGAGGCCGCGGCGCAGCGCATCACGCTCAGCGCGTTGCACTATCAGTCCAATATGCGCAAGTTCAGGGATACCCTGACACCGGTCGTGTAAGCGCGCAGGAAACCTGAGCCATGGCGGACGATTTGCTGGAAGAATTTGTCTCGGCCATCCCGATGCCCGCGTTGATGGTGGATCAGACCGAACGGATTATTGCGGCCAATTCGGATGCAAAATCCTTGTTGAGCCACAACATCATAGGCCGGCATTTCGCCACGATCCTGCGGCAGCCGCAAGTTATCGAGGCCATGGAACAGTGCTTGCGCAGCAAGGGCCACGCCACCACACGGCATCTGGGCAACGATGGCGCACAGGATACGGCCTTCGAAGTTCAATGCCGCTATGTAAACGGGATCGGCGCCGTTTCGGGCGGGGCAGTCCTGGCGATCTTTCAGGATGTCACCCATCTGGAACAAGCCAGCCAGATGCGTCGCGATTTCGTTGCCAATGTCAGCCACGAGCTCCGCACGCCTTTGACCGCACTTATGGGCTTTATCGAAACCCTGCGCGGTCCTGCGCGTGAGGATGCTGCGGCCCGCGACCGATTCCTGCAGATCATGACAGATGAAGCAAACCGGATGAATCGTCTGGTCGGGGATCTGTTGTCCCTCAATCGCGTTGAAAGCGAAGAAAGGGTGCGCCCGAAAGAGCAGTTGGAACTGACCGGCTTGCTGCAATCCACCCTGAACTCGTTGCGTCCGCTGGCCGATGATGCGGATGTTGTACTGTCGCTTGATGCTCCACAGGGGCCGGTGTCGTTGACCGGCGACAGCGATCAGTTGCGGCAAGTCTTCACGAACCTGATCGAAAACGCCATCAAGTATGGTGGCAGTGGAGGCAGTGTTCAACTGCGGGTGACGACCTCGGATCGTGACACCGCAATGCGAGGTCCGGCCGTGCGGGTTCAGATCAGTGACAGGGGTCCGGGAATCGATTCGATTCACTTGCCGCGCCTGACAGAGCGTTTTTATCGGGCCGACAGCCACCGGTCGCGGCAATTGGGTGGAACCGGATTGGGGCTGGCCATCGTCAAGCATATCGTCAATCGACACAGGGGGCGTCTGCGTGTCGAAAGTGAACTGGGCAAGGGAACGGTTTTCACCGTCATTCTGCCTCAATAGCGCGGCGCAACCCGATTTTTGGCATCTTCCGGCACCCGGTATGTAAACGACGCATGGCAGCGTTGTGCCGCGGCCGTCAGATTTCTTGGCCACTGTCATAAACCTGTTACACACATGTCACAAAAGGCTTACGCACGGTCCTTAGAGGTGCCGGTAAGATCATCATGGGGGTGATCAAGTTCTACTTTTCAGGGAGACTGAAATGTCCTTTGTAAAACTGTCGGCATCTGCGCTGGCAATCGCCGCCGTCTCGGCAACAACTGCTGCAGCACGTGACAACGTTCAGGTTGCCGGTTCGTCGACCGTTCTGCCTTATGCCTCGATCGTTGCCGAACTGTTTGGTGAAAACACTGATTTTCCGACCCCGGTTGTCGAATCCGGTGGTTCCTCGGCAGGTCTGAAGCGTTTCTGTGAGGGTGTTGGCGAAAACACCATCGACGTTGCAAACGCATCGCGCGCCATCCGCGAAAAAGAGATCAAGGCCTGCGCCGAAAACGGCGTCACCGACATTATGGAAGTCCGCATTGGCTATGACGGCATCGTCTTTGCAAGCCAGCAAAGCGGCCCGGCCTTCACCGCCTTCCAGCCCGAGGACATCTACAACGCCATCGGTTCGAAAGTCATGAAAGACGGCGCTCTGGTCGACAACAGCTTCAACAGCTGGGCCGAATTCAACGGCGATCTGCCGGATGTTGAAATCGCAATGTTCATTCCGGGCACCAAGCACGGCACCCGCGAAGTGTTCGAAGACAAGGTTCTGCTGGCGGGTTGTGAAGCAACCGGTGCAATGGAAGCCATGATGTCAGGCGGCATGAGCGAAGATGACGCCGAAGACGCATGCCTGGACGTGCGTACAGACGGCAAATCGGTCGATATCGATGGTGACTATACCGAAACTCTGGCCCGCATCGACACCAACCCGAACGGCATCGGCGTTTTCGGTCTGGCATTCTATGAGAACAACACTGACAAGCTGAAAGTGGCTACCATGGGTGGTATCTCGCCCTCGACCGAGACCATCGCCTCGGGCGAATACCCCGTCTCGCGTCCGCTGTTCTTCTACGTCAAGAAAGCCCATATCGGCGTGATCCCCGGACTGAAAGAATACGCTCAGTTCTTCGTCGCTGACGAGATCGCAGGCCCAACGAGCCCCCTTGCCAACTATGGCCTCGTTGCTGACCCTGAGCTGGCAAAAACTCAGGACGCCATCGCCAACGAAGTGACCATGGGCTCGGGTAGCTAAGCCCCCTTCGGTATGACTTGCAGGGGGCGGCATTCAGTGTCGCCCCCGCGCATCTTTATTATTCCCGATCAAGACCTGTGGGGGCGTTATGCCGATAGTTTGGCTCTTCCTGATCGTTTTGGCGATTGCGGCACTCGGTTATGTGTTTGGGCGATCGCGCGCATTGCAAAGCGCGGGGGGCGACAGCAGAGACCTGCATTCTCTTCCATCCTTTTATGGCGCGAATGTTGCACTGAAAGTTGTCGTTCCGGCCTTTGGTTTGATGATCCTGTGGCTGCTGGCTCAGCCGCTCTATGTGAATTCCCAGATCTCGGGGATGATCCCAGATACCGCTATCCAAGAGGGGTCTTCGCGCGGCCTTGTGATGGCCGAGGTGCGCCGGACCGCAGCGGGTCTGGACAACGCCGTGGCGGACGGACAGATCTCCGAGGATGTCGCGCGCAACGCACGTGCCGATTTCACCGACATGACCCAGCGACTGAAAGATGCAGGTCAGGTTGTGACCTCGAGCATCACGCAGCCTGTTCTGCGCGCAGCGCAAAGCTATCGCGTGATGAATTCTTATGGCTATTTCGCCATGACAATCGCAATCATCGCCGTGGCTTTGGCCGGGGCGGCGTTTAGCCTTCTTCAGACAAACGCGCACTATCGGGCAAGGAATGTTGTTGAACAGGGGATTCGCATTCTGCTGCTGGCCGCAGCGTCAATTGCGATCCTGACCACCATTGGCATCGTACTTTCCCTGGTCTTCAATACCTGGGAGTTCTTCAAGCTTTATCCTGCGACCGATTTCTTTTTTGGCCTGACCTGGGCCCCCAGTTTCTCGGGCCGGGGCGGCGCGTCTGATCTGGGTATCATCCCGCTGCTTTGGGGCACGATGTACATTTCGGTTGTCGCTTTGCTGGTGGCCGTCCCGATTGGGCTGTTTGCCGCGATTTACCTCAGCGAATATGCCTCGCCAGCGGTTCGCGCCTTCGCCAAGCCGCTGCTTGAGGTGCTGGCCGGGATCCCGACCATCGTCTACGGGCTTTTTGCCCTGCTGACCGTTGGCCCATTGCTGTTGGATATTTTCGGGGACGGCGGTCTGGGCTGGATGAAGGCAGGCACGGCTGTGATGACAGCGGGTCTGGTCATGGGTATCATGCTGATCCCGTTTGTCTCATCTCTGTCCGACGACATCATCAATGCCGTACCACAGGCCATGCGCGACGGGTCCTATGGCCTGGGTGCGACCCAGTCCGAGACCATCCGCCAAGTCGTTCTGCCGGCTGCCTTGCCGGGGATCGTCGGTGCGATCCTGTTGGCCGCCTCGCGTGCCATTGGTGAGACCATGATCGTGGTTCTGGGGGCCGGCGCAGCGGCGCGCCTCAGTCTCAACCCTTTTGAAGCCATGACAACCGTAACTGCAAAAATCGTAAGCCAGTTGACCGGTGACGCCGATTTTGCATCGCCAGAGGCGCTGGTGGCCTTTGCGCTCGGCATGACGCTTTTCATCGTCACGCTGGGACTGAACGTCTTTGCCCTTTACATCGTGCGCAAGTACCGGGAGCAGTACGAATGACCGACGCAAGCATGCAAACCCCTGAAAAGCGTCGCAGCGGCGTTTCACTGACCGCGTCGGACGCGCGGACACGAAAACGCGCCAATGCCGAGAAACGCTTTCGGGCTTATGGTATCGTGGCAATTGCAACCGGGCTGTTCTTTCTTGTAGTCCTGTTCGCGTCGATCCTGTCCGAAGGTATCCCGGCGTTTACCCGGACCGTTGTCAGCGTCGAGTTCACGCTGACCGAGCCTGAGCAGGAAGAAGCCGAAAGCACCTTGTTCAAAACCAAGGCGTATTCGGATTTGTTCATCGCTTCGCTTAAGAAAGAGCTGGTCGAAAGCGGGCTGGAGGTCGATTTTGACGAAGCCGCCATTGAACGGTTGCTTGGCAAAGTCGGCGGAACAATCCGGACATTCTATAGCCAAAACCCGAACATGCTGGGACAGCCGGTTGAGTTCGATCTGGCGGCTTCCAGTCGCGTTGACGGTTATTACAAAGGCCGTGTGTCGCGCGACAGCATTCAGGACAGCCGCTTTTTGCAGAAAAGCGATCTGGACCTCGTGGATGCGCTGAAAGAGGCAGGTATCATCAAACAGGTCTTCAACTGGCCGTTCATTACCGGGGCGGATTCAGGTGTGGACAACCCCGGAGGTGCAGGCATCGGCGCATCGGTTGTCGGATCGTTCTTCATGATGCTGGTGGTTTTGGCCCTGTCTCTGCCGATTGGGGTGGCTGCGTCGATTTATCTGGAAGAATTCGCTCCGCAGAACAGGTTTACAGACCTCATTGAGGTGAACATTTCCAACCTCGCGGCGGTTCCGTCGATCGTATTTGGTATCCTTGGTTTGGCTGTCTTCATCCAGTTCATGCATCTGCCGCAATCGGCTCCGCTGGTTGGGGGTTTGGTGCTGACGCTGATGACCCTGCCAACGATCATCATTTCGACCCGTGCCTCGCTGAAGGCGGTTCCGCCATCGATCCGCGATGCAGCGCTGGGGGTAGGGGCCTCGAAGATGCAGGCGGTGTTCCACCATGTTCTGCCGTTGGCCGCGCCCGGTATTCTGACCGGTACCATCATCGGACTGGCACAGGCGCTTGGGGAAACTGCACCGCTGCTGCTGATCGGGATGGTCGGCTTTGTTGCCCGTGGCTATCCGGACGGTTTCCTCGCAGGGTTCACCGAACCGAACTCGGCCATGCCCGCCCAGATCTACACCTGGGCTTCCAGGGCAGATGTCGGGTTCTATGAAAAAGCCTGGGGTGGGATCATCATTCTTCTGATCTTCCTGCTGACCATGAACATCATCGCAATCATCCTGCGCCGCCGCTTTGAACGCCGCTGGTAGGAAGGGTCAGACCAATGAACGACATGTCACGAGTGGAGAGACAAGTGGACACCAATGAAATCAAGCTGGAGTGCCGGGACTGCCAAGTCTACTACGGTGACACCCACGCGATCAAAGATGTGAATGTCGATATCGAAGACAAAACCGTCACCGCGTTTATCGGCCCGTCGGGCTGCGGCAAGTCCACATTCCTGCGGTGCCTGAACCGGATGAATGACACGATCGATGTCGCTCGGGTTCAGGGCAGCTTCAAACTGGACGGTGAAGACATTTATGACAAGCGGGTCGATCCGGTCCAACTGCGCGCCAAGGTCGGCATGGTGTTCCAGAAACCAAACCCGTTCCCCAAGTCGATCTTTGACAACGTGGCCTATGGCCCACGCATTCACGGACTGGCCAAGAACAAGGCTGACCTGGATGACATCGTCGAGCGATCCCTACGCCGCGGCGCGATCTGGGACGAGGTCAAGGACCGTTTGGATGCCCCCGGCACCGGCCTGTCGGGCGGTCAGCAGCAACGTCTGTGCATTGCCCGCGCCGTCGCGACCGAGCCCGAGGTTCTACTGATGGACGAGCCATGCTCGGCGCTGGACCCGATTGCGACCGCTCAGGTCGAAGAGCTGATAGACGAACTGCGCGCGCAGTATTCGGTGGTGATCGTGACCCACTCGATGCAACAGGCGGCGCGCGTCAGCCAAAAGACAGCCTTCTTCCATTTGGGTAATTTGGTCGAGTTCGGTGAGACAGGCCAGATCTTTACCAACCCGGTGGACCCGCGCACCGAAAGCTACATCACCGGCCGCATCGGCTGAGCACAGGTATTTCGACATGAACGATTCAGAACAACACATTGCGTCCGTTTTCGACCGCGATCTCGAAGCGATCCAGGCCCATATCATGAAAATGGGCGGCCTGGTCGAAGCCGCGATCATGGGGGCGGCACGCTCGCTGGAAACCCGAGATGAGGAGCTTGCGCAGAAGGTACGTCAAGGCGACAAAGCCATCGACGCGCTGGAAGACGTCATCAATGAAGAGACCGCCCGCCTGATTGCGCTACGCGCACCAACGGCAAGCGATCTGCGTTTGGTGCTGTCGGTTCTCAAGGTCTCGGCCAACCTTGAGCGGATCGGGGATTATTCGAAGAACATTGCCAAACGGACCAGCGTGTTGGTGAACGCGGGTGAAATCAACGGCAGCGCCGCCGCCCTGCGTCGCATGGCGCGCGAGGTCGAGGTTATGCTGCGCGACGCGCTTGACGCCTATATCCAGCGTGACGCGGAACTGGCTGCAGATGTCATCGAACGCGATGAAGAAGTCGATCAGATGTATAACGGTCTGTTCCGCGAGTTTCTGACCTTCATGGCCGAGGACCCGCGCAACATATCTTCCTGTATGCACCTGCATTTCATCGCTAAGAATATCGAGCGTATGGGCGACCACGTGACAGCTATTGCCGAACAGGTGGTATACTTGGTTACCGGCGAGCGCCCGACCGAGGCCCGCCCCAAGGCCGACAACACGTCGCAAACCGTCTAGGAGACGCAGACCATGTCCGCAGATCAGCCTACAGTTCTGGTGGTCGAGGATGAACTCGCCCAGCGTGAAGTGCTGGCCTACAACCTTGAGGCCGAGGGCTTTCGGGTGTCCAAAGCCGCCAGCGGCGATGAAGCGATGCTGCTGGTGGACGAAGACAGCCCCGACATCATCGTTCTGGACTGGATGATGCCCAACCTCAGCGGGATCGAGGTGTGTCGGCGCCTTAAAACCCGCCCCGATACCCGGTCGATCCCGATCATCATGCTGTCTGCCCGTTCCGAAGAGGTGGACAAGGTTCGGGGCTTGGAAACAGGGGCCGATGACTATGTGGTCAAGCCATACTCGGTCGTTGAACTGATGGCACGGGTTCGCACCCAATTGCGCCGTGTGCGCCCGGCCACCGTGGGTATCCGTCTCGAGTTTGACGACATCGTGCTTGATTCAGAAACGCACAAAGTCAGCCGCGACAGCCAACCGCTGAAACTGGGGCCAACCGAATTCAGGCTGCTCAGCACGTTCATGGAAAAACCGGGCCGCGTTTGGAGCCGTGAGCAATTGCTCGATCGGGTCTGGGGCCGCGATATCTATGTCGATACGCGCACCGTTGACGTTCATATCGGCCGGTTGCGCAAAGCCCTGACACAACATGGCGGCAACGACCCCGTGCGCACGGTTCGAGGCGCAGGCTACGCCCTGGGATAATCGGGGCAGGGGCATCACGCCCCGATCCCGATTATTTGCCTGTCTCAGGTGTGAAACTCTTGCTGTTTTTTGCTGCAAACCCACGTTAGGGTTCAGCGACTCAAGACAGACCGGAGACCCCCATGAACGCCCCTGATCCCAAACCGACCTTGCGTGCCAAAGATGCTCCGGATCTGGGTAAATTCACCTGGGATGATCCGTTTCGCCTGTCTGAACAGCTGACCGAAGACGAGCGTATGATCGCAGACAGTTCCCGCGCATACGCACAGGAAAAGCTGCAACCACGCGTCACGGAAGCGTTTCAGAAAGAAGAGACCGACCCTGAGATTTTCCGGGAAATGGGCGAAATGGGTCTTTTAGGCACCACGATCCCAGAAGAATACGGGGGGCTGGGTGGCGGCTATGTGTCCTATGGACTGGTCGCACGTGAGGTTGAGCGGGTGGATTCCGGGTACCGCTCGATGATGTCCGTCCAAAGCTCGCTGGTGATGTACCCGATCTACGCCTATGGCTCTGAGGAGCAACGGCGGAAATACCTGCCCAAACTGGCCTCGGGCGAATGGATCGGCTGTTTTGGACTGACCGAGGCCGATGCCGGCTCGGACCCGGCAGGCATGAAAACCCGCGCCGAGAAGATCGATGGCGGATATCGCCTGACCGGCACCAAGATGTGGATCTCTAACGCACCGATTGCAGATGTGTTTGTGGTCTGGGCCAAATCGGATGCCCATGACGGCAAGATCCGAGGTTTTGTTTTGGACAAGGGCTTGCCGGGTCTGAGCGCGCCGAAGATTGAAAACAAACTCAGCCTCAGGGCGTCGATCACCGGGGAAATCGTCCTGGATGGCGTGGAAGTGGGCGAGGGCGCCTTGCTCCCGCATGTGCAAGGTTTGAAGGGGCCGTTCGGCTGCTTGAACCGGGCGCGCTATGGCATCAGCTGGGGCGTGATGGGCGCGGCCGAACATTGCTGGCACGCAGCCTTGCAATACGGTCTGGACCGCAAACAGTTCAACAAACCACTTGCACAGACCCAGTTGTTCCAACGCAAACTGGCGGATATGCAAACCGAGATCGCCTTGGGCCTGCAGGCCAGCCTGCGCGTTGGGCGTCTCATGGATCAAGCCGACGCCGCGCCCGAGATGGTTTCCATCGTAAAGCGCAACAACTGCGGCAAAGCACTGGAGATATCCAGAATGGCCCGCGATATGCATGGCGGCAATGGTATCTCGTTGGAATTCCAAGTGATACGTCACATGGTCAATCTGGAAACGGTCAATACTTACGAAGGCACACACGACGTTCATGCGTTGATATTGGGGCGGGCACAGACGGGGCTGCAGGCTTTCTTCTAAGGGATATTGGCGAAACAACCTGGGTGTCACGGCGTTCTACCAGACTAATTCGTAAATCGTGTAATTGGTATTATGGTAAAATAATGAACTGGGTTTCGCGGCACCCCTGATCAGTTGCACAGTAGCATACACTTGGGATCTTCACATGGAGCTTAGAGGCAAAACCGTTGTCATTACCGGCGCAGCTGGCGGGATTGGGAAAGGACTTGCCGTCCGGTTTGCTCAGGACGGTGCCACTGTGGTCTGTTCGGACGTCGATCTGCAAGCCGCTCAGGTCGTCGCCGAGGCGATTGGTGGGCATGCTTTTGCCTGCGATGTGTCCAGCGACGCTCAGATCAAAGCGCTCATTGATCATGTCGAGAATGAAATCGCTCCGATTGATCTGTTCTGCGCAAATGCGGGTATTTTGACTCTGGGTGGCTTGGATGTGCCTGACGAAGACTGGAACCGCATCTGGAACATCAATGTGATGTCACATGTCTGGACGGCGCGTCACCTTGTACCGCGCATGCTGGACCGTGGTCAGGGTTACATAATGATTACGGCCTCGGCGGCTGGTCTTTTGAATCAACCAGGCGCTGCGCCTTATGGCGTTACTAAACATGCGACCGTTGGATTTGCCGAGTGGTTGTCCCTGACTTATGGCCACAAGGGTCTGCGGGTCTCTGTCTTGTGTCCTCAGGCTGTACGCTCACAAATGACACGTGGGCACGAAACCTCGGTCGCGGCCATTGATGGTATGCTGGAACCCGAAGACGTTGCCGAAACATGTGTAGAAGCCATTCGCGCAGAGCAGTTTCTCATTCTGCCCCACCCTCAGGTTTTGGACTATATACGCCTAAAAGCGACCGACTACGACCGCTGGCTGGAAGGAATGGGCAAGTTAAATCAAAGATTTGTAGAAGATTCTTAAACATCTACCTTGCTTTACGCATCAACCCTTCCTGCGCGACCGAAGCGACCAGCACCCCATCTTCCGAATATATTGACCCTCGGTTGAACGAACGTCCCTGCCCCGACCACGGTGACGCCATCGAATACAGATGCCAATTCTCGAACCGCACTGGCGCATGAAACCAAAGCGCGTGGTCGAGGCTGGCTCCGTTGACTTCGCCCGTGAACCAACTGAGGCCATGTGGTCGCATCCCGGAACTCATAAGGCTCATGTCTGATGCATAGGCTAAAATCAGATGCTGCGTCCTTGGGTCTGTCGACGCTGCGGCCGGCATCCGAAACCAGATCTGATTGTGATCGTCGGAAATCTTGGGTTGAAATGGATTGAGGTGATCCACTTCATGAACCTCAATCGGCCGTTCACGCAGCAGTTCTTTGCGCATTTTTTCAGGGACTTGGTCCACATACCTGTGGCGCAGCTCGCTCCGCGAAGGATGATCTTCTGGTGCGCCTACGTCCGGCATCGGATGCTGATGAGCCCAGCCTTCATCCTCGATTTGGAATGAGGCGGACATGTTCAGTATTTGTTTTCCATTTTGGATTGCCACAACGCGGCGGGTTGTAAACGACCCTCCGTCTCGTGCTCGATCTACTTGATAGATAACAGGAATACTCGGATTACCGGGGCGTATGAAATAGGCGTGCAACGAATGGCACAGCCGGTCGTCAACGGTCTTGTAGGCTGCCGCCAGTGCCTGAGCAATCACTTGCCCGCCAAAGATGCGCGTAGGTGTTTCGCCACCCGAACCCGTACCCCTGAACAGGTCAACTTCCAGTCGTTCGATGTTCAACAGATCCAGTAGAATACGCTCGGCTTCGGTCATAAGACGCTCATGTTTGTTGTTTGGTGATCGTGAGGTATCAGCCCGGTTTCGATCAATCAATGACTGCACTCAGAACAAGGGCCTTGAGTTCAGCCCGAGACGGGTATGAGCTGGATGGAGACAACTGGGTGAAGAACACAGCCGTCAGATCAAGGGTCCGGTCGATCCAGAAAAAGGTCGACGCCATGCCGCCCCAACTGAAATCACCAACCGATCCCGGAACACCGCTGAGTCCTGGGTTCACGACAACCGATCCGCCCAGACCGAACCCCAAACCCTCCATGGGTTGTTCCGCAAAGCTGCGCGGTCCCATTGATGCAATGTCCCCCGGTAAGTGATTGATCATCATGAAATCCACAGTCTTTGGACCCAACAACCGATGATCCTTTGTCAATCCCCGGTTTGCCAACATCTCGGCGAACCGGGCATAGTCGTCGATTGTTCCCACCAGGCCGCCGCCGCCAGAAAAGGTCGACGCGGCTTCAAACGGAGACTCGCCGGCCTGATCCACCAGCTTTAGCGTGTCATCGCCATGTTCTGCGGAATTGAGCGCCATCGCATCGCCCGACAAAGGCGTATAGAGCGACGCAAATCGATCCCCTGCCCCCTTTGGCACCGAAAACCCAGTGTCCTGCATATTGAGCGGCTCAAATATCTCCTGTTCGAAGAACTGATCCAAGGGCTTTCCCGACACAAGTTCGACCACGCGCCCCAGTACGTCTGTACTGACCGAATACTCCCAACGGCTGCCCGGCTGAAAGGCCAAGGGAAGGGCAGAAAGATCACTTACCCTATCTGACAGAAGCCCTTGATTAGGCTTGAATATCAGGTCCTGTTCATCCATCGCGGCAGGTAGAAGTCCTGGGTTGAACGGATAGCTGAACCCGCTTGTATGAGTAAGAAGTTGGTGCAGCGTTGGCGACGCAGCAGGTTCGGTTTGATCCAACCGCTCGGCAGTTGGAATCAGGGCTTGCGGGGTGCTGAACTCGGGCAGAAATTCACTCAGCGGAGCACGCAGATGAAGCAGGCCCTGTTCTGCCAGCATCATCACGGCGACGGATGTGACAGGTTTTGTCATCGAATAGATGCGCGCCAAAGTATGCCGGTCGAATGGCAACCCGGCTTCGACACTGCGCAGACCGCAGGCGTGAAAAAAAACCTCTTGCCCCTGATGTTTCAGCAGGAAGGCGCTACCGGGGTACTTTCGTTGATCGACATAGCGTTGCATCCACGGGCGAATGCGGTCCAACCGGTTGTGATCGAAGTTCACCGTCATTGCCCTGATCCCCTTTGTTTTTCTACATCAATCTAAACATTTACGAACTGGACCGATAGCCGCTTCCATGCGGTTCCTGACCACTATTCGACCGCCACGCACAGAGCCTGCTACAATGACAATGCTACAGATTCGATGTTTGCCCGTTACTTCACATCCCCTGATATCAAAGCCGGAGGAGACCCATGGCGCAACGCATAGATTTTGTTTACGATTTTTGCAGCCCCAATGCCTTTCTGGCTCACAAGGTCCTTCCGGATGTGTTGGCCCGTCACAAGGTCAGGGCAACGTATGTGCCGGTTTTGCTGGCGACAGTCTTCAAGGCAACCAACAACCAAGCCCCGTTTCAGGCATTCTCTGAAAACCGTCAAAAGACGGCCTATTTGACGCATGACCTTCATCGTTTCGCACGGCGAAGGGGCCTGAGTTTTCATATGAGCCCGCACTACCCGCTCGACACCAGACTGGCGATGCGCGGCGCGGTGTTTGCAAAAGGAAAATCTTGGGAAAGAAAGTATATAGACGCCATTTTTGATGCAATTTGGGTTCATGGCCAGAAGGTCGACGATTTAAATGTTCTTGGCGATATCATGCAGGAGAACGAACTTCCCGTCCGTAAACTCCAGGATGCGATGACCAGCGGAGAGGTGAAACAGACCTTAAAAGACCAAACCAAAGCTGCGATCAAACGGGGCGTGTTTGGTGTCCCTACCGTTTTCCGGGGGACCGAGATGTTCTTTGGCAAAAACAGCCTGCCGAATCTGGAACTGGAGCTTTCGCATCAAAGCTAGGCGGTCAACTCCAACGCTGCCAAACCATGTTTAGCGAAAAGCGGTACATAACCACCCAGAACCTTCGCCCGCGTCGGATCCGAGGCATTGCCGTCTAGCGCGCGTTTGTAGACCCCCTGCAAGATGGCGGCCATACGAAAGAAGTTGAAAGCCAGGTAGAAGCCGAAATTTTCGATGCCGGGCAAACCGCGCCGTGCGCAATACTGTCGGACAAATTCCTGATCGCTTGGCAATCCAAGGCTGGATCGGTCTATTCCGGCCAATCCGCGCCCCTCGGGGCCCGGAGGAAGCTGCCATTGCATGATCACCGCCGCAAGATCCGCATAGGGATGCCCAATCGTGGACAATTCCCAATCCAGCACACCGATACACCTGGTGCCCTGCGGTTCAAACATAAGATTGTCGATCCGGTAGTCCCCATGCACCAATGTGCGCTGACCATCATCTTTCGGAATGGACACCTCAAGCCGCGCAATCAGCGCATCCATGTCGCTGAAGCCCGTCGTTTCCGAGGCGCGGTACTGCTTGGTCCAGCGCGAGATCTGGCGTTCAAAGTAGTTTCCCGTGGGACCATAGTCTGACAGTCCAACGGCATCGATATCGACTGAATGCAGCGCGGCCAGCACCCTGTTCATCTCGTCCAAAACGGCTGTTTGGGTCGCGTTGCTTTCCCCCTTCAACGTGGGTTCCAGAAAGACGCGACCGTCGAGATGCTCCATCACATAGAACGCGGACCCGATGACCGTGTCATCCTCGCACAAAAGCAAGACATTGGGCACCGGTACGCTGCTGTTCGCTAGGGCCTTTTGCACGCGATACTCCCGTTCGACTGCATGGGCCGATTTAAGAAGACTTCCCAACGGCTTGCGCCGCAAAACGTAACTGCTTTCCGGTGTCATCAGTTCGAAGGTTGGGTTCGATTGTCCTATCTCGAATTTCCGGGCGCTCAGAGGCCCGCGATAGTCGCCCAGATGCGTGCTGAGATAGGCGTCAACTGCGGCAAGGTCCAAAACACTGCTGTCAGACATGATTAAAACGCTTCGGCAAAGATGTTGCCAGCTGTGACGACGTTGATACCACCCGAGACCGGAATCACCGCTCCCGTCACATAGCTTCCGCCGCGCCCGCACAAGAAAAGCATACAGCCCGCGATGTCGTCGTCGCGTCCGACACGTCCCAGAGGAACAGACTTTCCAACCTTCTCTCGTGTGTCTTCGTCTGCGGTCGCAAAAGCGGTCATGCGCGATACAAATGGACCCGGCGCCAAGGCGTTCACCGTGACGTGGTAGGGCGAAAGCTCTTTGGCAAGGACCTTGGTCATATGCAGAACCGCCGCTTTCGAGGCCGAATAGCTGTAGGCCCCATCGCCCATTGGTACCTCTCCCATGACAGAACCAACGTTTACCACACGCGCCGGGTCTTCGGCTGTTCCCGATTTCATCAAAAGCGGCAACAGTTTCTGCGTAAGATCGAACACGCCAGCAACATTCACCGACATGACCTTTTCCCACGCCTCATGTGGGAACTGCCCCATAGGGGCGCCCCAGGAGACGCCCGAATTATTCATAAGTATATCAAGTTGCTCGGTCCGCGAATTGATGTCGGCGACGAGGGAATCGATTCCGTCCTTGGTGCCAATATCCCCCCCAAATCCTTCGGCGTGACCTGTTGCGTCAAGGGCGTTCAACTCGGCGGCGACAGCCTCGCACGCATCCCCTTTGCGCGACGCGATCAGAACGCGAGCGCCCGCGCGTACCAAAGCCTCGGCGGCCATACGACCAATGCCTGTGGCGCCGCCAGTGACCAACGCAACTTTGCCATCAAGTGAAAACAGGGTTTCGGGGGTCATGTGCTGCTCCTTGGTTTCTTGCGGGACGCATCGCTTACGGCGTTGACACCGTTTGATCCTGCCCCACATGTTCGTCCTGCACGAATAACAAGAAGAACAGGGGCAATATGCAAGCATTACTCAGCGTCGCACCGGGGGGGCCTGAAACTTTGGAACTGACCACCCTGCCCGACCCATCGCCAAAAGCCGGAGAGTTGCTGATTGGTGTGAAAGCGGCTGGCGTCAATTTTCCGGACACGTTGATGATCCGTGACCTCTATCAGATCAAACCACCGCGCCCCTTTGCGCCGGGCGGTGAAATCTCTGGTGAAGTGCTTGCCGTTGGCGAAGGTGTAGACCAATTCAGGGTCGGCGACCGTGTTCTGGCTCTGACCGGGCATGGCGGCTTTGCCACTCAAATGGTGATCAAGGCCTCTACCGCCATTCAATTCCTTGACAACATGCCGTTCGACGAAGCCGCGTGTTTTATCTTCACTTATGGCACCTCTTACCATGCGCTCAAGGATCGGGCGGCAATTCAACCCGGCGAAAGCTTGTTGATCCTGGGGGCTGCAGGTGGGGTTGGCTCGGCCGCTATTGAGTTGGGCAAATCCATGGGCGCGCGCGTGATCGCCGCAGTGTCATCGCCTGACAAAGCCGAATTCTGCAAGTCCATCGGCGCGGACGAAACAATTCTCTATCCTCGGGATCCGGACAAAGATGCCCAGAAAGCGTTTTCACAGAGTATCAAGGCGCTGGTCGGCGGGGATGGTGTCGATGTCATCTACGATGCAGCCGGAGGGGATTATGCCGAACCGGCCTTGCGAAGTATCGCGTGGAAGGGGCGCTATCTGGTGGTTGGCTTTCCGGCGGGTATTCCAAAGCTGCCACTCAATCTGGCGCTGCTGAAAGGCTGCCAGATCGTTGGCGTTTTTTGGGGGGCATCTGTCTTTCGAGAGCCTGCCGCGCATTCAGAAAACCTTCGTGAATTGTTCAATTTATTCACTGACGGAATGATCAGACCGCAGATCAGCGCCCGCTATCCTCTTGGCCGGGCTGGAGAGGCGCTGGACCTGTTATCGCAGCGCTCCGTTCTCGGCAAAGTTGTGGTTACGATGGACGACTCGCAGTGACTATGGGGCAAGCGTGCCACAGATCACACCACCCACTCGCCTCATTGGAGCAATGGCCGGTGGACATGCGCACCCCTTCACGTCTATGAAACGAGTACGGGGATAGTGATGAATGACCAAAATTCTTGTTTTGAACGGGCCTAATCTCAATCTATTGGGAACCCGACAGCCAGAAGTCTATGGCTGCACCACTTTGGAAATGGTGGCAGAGACCTGCGTTGCGCACGGTCGCTCCGCTGGTCTTGAGGTGTCGCATTTCCAGTCAAACCACGAAGGTGCGCTGATTGATGCCATTCATCAGGCACGCGGCGTGCAGAATGGGCTGATTTTGAACGCCGGGGCTTATACGCACACCTCGATCGCATTGATGGACGCCATCGCGTCCGTCGAATTGCCTGTGGTCGAGGTACACCTGTCCAACATTCACGCGCGGGAATCCTTCCGCCACACATCCTACATCGCGCCGGTCGCTCTGGGTCAAATCTGTGGATTTGGAGTTCAGGGCTATGTTCTAGCCTTGGATGCGTTGGCTGCGCACCTGAAGGCAAAGGACGGCGCATGAAACTAAAAGAATACGTGCGTTTCGTCAGCTATACCAAAACTCTGGAAGAGTTGTGGGACGCCCATTGCCGCCAAATGGCGGACTACGGGTTTGATCGGCTGATCTATGGCTACACGCAATACCGCACAGAAACTTCCTTAGGCGACCCCGAAGATTTTGTGATCCTGACCAACCATTGCAGGGCTTATGTGGATGGCTTCCTGGGAGAAGGGCTTTATTTTCACGCGCCTATGTTGCAATGGGCGTTGGATCACGAAGGTGCAGCAAGCTGGCGCTTGATTCAGGAAATGATGACAAACGGCAAACTGTCGCCCGAGCAGCAGAGAGTCGTGGATTTCAACAAATCCAAGAACGTTGTCGCCGGCTACACGGTAAGCTTCAACTCTGTGTCCATGCGGACCAAGGGCGCCATCTCATTGTCGGCCAAGGGCGATACGACCCAGGACGACATTGATGCTGTTTGGGACGAACACGGTGAAGACATTCTGTTGATGAACAACGTCGCCCACCTGAAAATCCTGACCCTGCCCTACACACCGCCCAACCGTTCACTGACCAAACGGCAGCGCGAAGCCCTGCAATGGGTTGGGGATGGCAAGACTACTCAGGACATTGCCCTATTGATGGGGCTGACCTCGGCGACGGTCGAAAAGCATCTCAGGCTCGCACGCGAGTCCCTGTCCGTCGAGACCACGGCCCAGGCGGTTCTAAAGGCCGCTCTGCACAATCAAATGTTTGTAATGGAAGCCTGAAAACCCATAATTTGACGCTAGATAGCACCAGTTTACCTTAGGTAAGGAAATCATGACTTCCGAATCCAAAAGGAAAATTGCACAGTGATTTTGTTCCGTGAGTGGTGGCTTTAGCCAGGGAACATTCGATTGGATCTTTGCAATTTCAGAGCTCTCCGATCAATCTGACTTTTGGGGCGCCTATTTGTCCGCGTCCCGATGTTGGAAAATTTGGGGGGCCTCGACCATCCCCATCATGCGGGGCCCTCCATCCTACTTCCTGACTTAACGGGTTGTGGCCGGTGAAGCTGGCTATGGCACAATAAAACCGGTCACGCTTGGCGCGACCGGTCTTTTGCGTTTTGTGTTCAGGCCCCGGTGCGGGGCCCGTTTTCAGATGTCAGCCCTGAGCAGCCTTGGCGACTTCGGCAGCGAAGTCTTCTTTTTCGACGACGATGCCTTCACCAACTTCCAGACGGACAAAGCCGGTGATGGTTGCGCCTGCTTCCTTGGCCGCTGCTTCAACGGTCAGGTCAGGGTTCACAACAAACGACTGGTTCAGCAGGGTCGATTCGGCAACGAATTTCTTCATGCGACCGACGATCATCTTTTCGATCACCTGCTCGGGCTTGCCGGATTCGCGGGCGATGTCCATCTGAACCTGCTTTTCCTTCTCGACAACAGCCGGGTCCATGTCCGCCTCGGACAGAGCCGCCGGGTTCACGGCCGCGATGTGCATCGCAATCTGCTTGCCGATGGCTTCGTCGCCACCGGTCAGAGCGACCAGAACACCGATTTTGCCCATGCCGTTGGTGGCCGCGTTGTGAACGTAGGATACAACAGTGTCACCCGACAGTTTCGACATGCGGCGCACCGACATGTTTTCGCCGATGGTGGCGATCTTGTCGGTCAGGGTGTCAGCAACGTTCTTGCCACCCAGGTCAGCAGTCAGCAGTTCTTCCACACTGTTCACGCCTTCTGCGGCATATGTGATCTTGCCAACCATTTCCTGGAACTCGGCGTTTTTCGCAACAAAGTCGGTTTCCGAGTTCACTTCGACAGCAACACCGTTGCCACCGTTGACGTGAACAGCAACCAGACCTTCTGCTGCGGTACGGCCCGATTTCTTGGCCGCTTTGGCCAGACCTTTGGTACGCAGCCAATCAACGGCTTCGTCCATGTTGCCTTCGGTTTCGGTCAGCGCTTTTTTCGCGTCCATCATGCCTGCGCCGGTGGTGTCGCGCAGTTCTTTAACCATTGCTGCTGTGATTGCCATTTTTTGGCTCTCCTCAATTCAAACGGAATTGGGGCAGGTCATACCCTGCCCCATATGTCATTTACGTGACGGGCAGCTTACGCTTCGGCTTTGGCTTCCGGCGCGGCGTCTTCTGCGGGCGCTTCTTCCGCAACGGCTTCTTCAACCGGAGCTTCTTCAAATGCACCCAGATCAACGCCTGCGGCACCCATCTGAGCGGTCATGCCGTCCAGAGCGGCGCGTGCGGCCAGATCGCAATACAGCGAGATCGCACGGGCTGCGTCGTCGTTGCCGGGGATGATGTAATCCACGCCATCGGGCGAGCAGTTGGTGTCGACAACAGCTACAACCGGGATACCCAGCTTGTTGGCTTCGGCGATGGCCAGCGCTTCTTTTTTGACGTCGATGACGAACAGCAGGTCAGGAACGCCGCCCATTTCGCGGATACCGCCCAGCGAGGCCTGAAGTTTGGTCTGGTCACGCTCCATGCCCAGACGCTCTTTCTTGGTCAGGCCTTCGGCGCCGGATTCCATGGCTTCGTCGATCTGGTTCAGGCGGTTGATCGACTGGGAAACGGTTTTCCAGTTGGTCAGCGTGCCACCCAGCCAGCGGTGGTTCATGTAGTACTGAGCCGATTTTTCAGCGGCTTCGGCGATCGGGCCAGCGGCCTGACGCTTGGTGCCAACGAACAGAACGCGGCCACCTTTTGCAACGGTGTCACGCACGGCCTGCAAGGCCTGGTCCAGCATCGGAACGGTCTGGGTCAGGTCCATGATGTGGATGCCGTTGCGCGAGCCGTAGATGAACGGACCCATGCGGGGGTTCCAACGCTGTGTCTGGTGACCAAAGTGAACGCCAGCTTCGAGCAGCTGACGCATGGTGAACTCGGGAAGAGCCATGCTTTATTTCCTTTTCCGGTTTACGCCTCGGCGGGGGTGAAAGAAGCGGATGCTCCAACCGGCGGGCCAGATAAGGATGTCTCCCCTACAAAGCCCAAACCCCGCCTGCGGGTTTGAATGGCGCGCGTATACGGCAGGATTTGAGGCAACGCAAGGGTCTTTTGCCCTTATTTTTCAAGTCGCGCAATGCCATGCGCGTGTCGAACGGCCTGTTCGCAATGAACCGCTAAAGCCTTGCGGGTTTCAAAGTCGCTGACCTTGGCCGGTGAGTGATAAATCAGTTCGACCGACCCTTGTCTGCGCGCACCCAAAGTCTTTATCAGGTGCGGTCCAAACTCCATATCTCCCCACCAGCCGTAAAAACGGTCCGGTTGTCCCGGGGGTGCGTGAAACACGACCGAGACTGGTTGGACAAACATGAAATCCTGCAGCTCATCGGCGAAGAATGCCGCGAAGAGTGTTGTTTTGAAAGGCAAAACCCTTAATCCGTCCGTTGACGTTCCTTCGGGAAAAAACAACAGCTTGTGCCCGGCTTTCAGCCGGGTTTCGAAGACTTGCGTCTGTTCCTTGGCCTTCCTGCGATCCCGCTCGATAAAGACCGTGCCGGTTGCGCGGGCAAGCCAGCCGATCCCCGGCCATTTCGCGACCTCCGCCTTGGAGACAAAGTAAATCCGTTTCCGCGCGTTCAGTGCAAAGATGTCCAACCACGAACTGTGATTTGCGACCACCGCACCATGCTCTGCCATCAAGTCGCCTGACGTTCGAAAACCGATTCCAAGAACCCTGAACGCCGTGCGACATACGAACTGAGTGATGAACGGTGTGATCGGCCGACGGACACCAAAGAGTGGGCGCTCGATCAAGCGGATCAGAAGAAGGATGATCAACCCGCTAAACACCAGCAGGGCCAGCGGGACGCCGCGCAGCAGAACCAAAAGCCAGCCAAGACCCCCAAGGTGGATCGGGTCAGGCGCGTCCTCGCTATTCCAAAGCGGATCGCTCACCGGATCAGGCCCCGCCGTAGATACGTCTTTGTCGCTCGTTCATACGAGCGGTATCCAGGATCAGGCAAACATCCGTGGTGTTGAAGGCGTGGTCGATAAAGGCCCCCTCGCCCACAAAGCCGCCAAGGCGCAGATAGGCCTTGATCAAGGCTGGCACCTGCACCATCGCGGCACGGCGATCAATGGTATCGGGCGCAACAAGGTTCATGGATTGAAACACATCCGGCTGCGCCCGTACTCGCAGGTCTTCCGGCGCCAGATGGGTGTGATGGAGCAAGGACAAGGGCTGCGCCAAGGCATCAACATCCGTGCCATGAAAGCTTGCCACACCGAACAGAACCTCGATCTTCCGTTCGGCAACATAAGCAGCCAGCCCGGTCCACAGATGATACATCGCCGTCCCCCCCCGATAATCGGGATGCAGGCAGGATCGGCCAAGCTCCAGCAACTTGCGACCACTTTGCTTCAGAACGGTCAGATCGTACTCGTCTTCAGAATAGAACTGCCCCAGATTTGCTGCACGTTCGCCCGGTAACAGCCTGTAAACACCCACAACTTTACCAGACCTGTCATCAATCGCCAGCATGTGGTCGAAAAAGGGGTCGAACTTGTCCTGCTCCAGACCCGTGTCATGATCGACCATTTCGCCACCGCCGCCCAGCTCGCGCACGAACACGTCGTATCGGAGCCGCTGCGCGGCGCGCAGCTCGTCGTCGGTTTCCGCAAGTTTGATGGTAAATGAAGGGCCTGAATCCGGCATGTTGATCCTTTGAACTGCCCCTGGCTGATACCGCAAGTTTTCACGTAAAGGCAACATTGCGACGTCTGGTCTTTACCGTTAACTTTTCCTAAACCAGTTTCAGGGATCAAAGACCGGCATCAAGGCGATGCGTGTTCCGTCGATTACCACTTTCCCCTGCTCGCGAAAGTTCACGGTGATCTTGCCCCCGATGTTGGACTGCACCTGTCCAACCCCCCAATCGGGGAAATCGGGGTGACGGACATACATGCCCGGTGCAAGAATGGCATTGAGGTCTGACATGGGGGCTCCGGTCCGGTGGCAGATACAACAGGAGGTACGCATGGCCGCAACCGACGTCAACCTGGCCGAGCTAATCGGCTCTCGGATCTGTCATGATCTGATCAGCCCGATTGGTGCAATCACCAACGGTTTGGAGCTGTTGGACATGGTTGGCGCGGTCCAAGGCCCCGAGATGGAGCTGATCTCGGGCAGCGTCGGCAGCGCCGGGGCGCGCATTCGTTTCTTTCGCGTGGCTTTCGGATCGGCCAGCGCCCAGCCTTTGGGGCGGACCGAAGTTGCAGAATTGCTGAAAGATGTCGAACGGGCTGGCCGCGTGCGGGTGAACTGGAACCTGACCGAGCCGGTGCCGCGCAATCAGGTTAAACTGGCCTTTCTGGCCCTGATGTGCTGCGAAAGCGCGATGCCTTTGGGCGGTGTGGTCGATATTTCGGCACATGGCACAGGCTGGCAGGTCATCGGGACAGCGGACAAGCTGAACATCGACCCAGAGCTGTGGAAAAACGTGGCCACGGGAAAATTCCCCAACAAAATCATGCCCGCCCAGGTGCAGTTTGCCTTACTGCCGGAAACGGCCAAGGCCATGGGGCGGCGGATTGCGGTCGAGACCAACTCAACCCGCGTCGCCCTGAAATTTTAGGTGCGGGTCGTGCCGTTGCCGCGCACAAGATACTGAAAACTGGTCAGTTGCGCCGCGCCTACCGGGCCGCGCGCGTGCATTTTACCGGTCGCAATACCAATTTCGGCTCCCATGCCAAACTCTCCGCCATCGGCAAACTGGGTCGAGGCGTTGTGCATCAGGATGGCGCTGTCGAGCCGCTCGAAGAACCGCGCCGCTGCGGTATCATCCTCGGTCATGATGCAGTCGGTGTGGTTCGATCCGTACTGCTGTATATGAGAGATAGCCGCATCGATATCAGCCACCGGCTTTGCCGCTATGATACTGTCGAGGAACTCCTTGCCCCAATCTTCAGCTGTCGCTGCGACGGTGCCGTTCACGGCCAAAACGCCTTCGGCATGGACTTCGACACCGGTTGACATCAAGGCTGCAACGACGTCCCGCCCGAGTGTTTCGGCAATGTCCTGATGGATCAGAAGACATTCAGCCGCCCCGCAGATGCCGGTACGACGGGTCTTGGCGTTCAGCACCACGTCCAGCGTCTTTTGCGGATCGGCGGCCTTATCGATGTAGATGTGAACGATGCCTTCCAGATGCGCAAATACCGGCACGCGGGCCTCACGTTGAACCAGCCCGACCAATCCCTTGCCGCCCCGCGGGACGATAACGTCAACGTAGTCGGTCATGGTCAACAATTCCTGCACCGCTGCCCGGTCGCGGGTCGGCACCAGTTGAATGGCATCTTCGGGCAGGTTTGCGGCCTTCAGACCTTCGACCAAGCAGGCGTGGATTGCGGTCGAGGAATGAAACCCTTCGGACCCGCCCCTCAGGATCACCGCATTGCCGGATTTCAGGCACAGCGCCCCTGCATCTGCCGTCACGTTGGGACGGCTTTCATAGATCACGCCGATCACGCCCAAGGGTGTGCGCACCCGCTGAATGTTCAGGCCCGAAGGCATGTCCCATTCGGTGATCACCTCGCCCACTGGGTCGGTTTGCTCTGCGACGGTGCGCAGACCGTCGACCATGCCCTGAATCCGGCTTTCGTCCAGCATCAGGCGGTCCATCATCGCAGGGCTCAGGCCCTTGTTGCGACCGAACTCCATATCCTTCTTGTTGGCTTCGATGATTTCGGCTCGACCGGCCCAAACCGCATCGGCGGCGGCGATCAGAGCCGCATGTTTGCGCTCGGCACTGGCAAAGGCCAATTCACGCGCAGCGTTTTTGGCGCGTTTGCCAAGATCGGCCATCAGGGCGGGAATATTGTCGAGGTCTTTCATCTCATGCACCTTTCTGCGCCGTCACAGCGCCAAATCGTCCCGGTGGATCAACACGGCACGACCTGGATAGCCCAGGGTTTCCTCGATTTCCGAGGATTTGCGCCCCTTGATTGCGTCCGCCTCTTGTGCCGTGTAGCGGCTGATCCCCTGCGCCAATCGGCGGGCCTGCGGATCCAAGACTGCGACCGGATCGCCGCGTCCAAAATCGCCGGTGACCTCTACGATACCCGCTGGCAACAGGCTTTTACCATTGTTCAATGCCCGGGCCGCACCATCATCAACGGTAATCTCGCCCCGGGGTTTCATCGCCGAGATCCACCGTTTGCGCGCTGCATGAGGATCAAGCGTTGCGGTAAACCACGTGCAGTTCGCGCCATTTTCAAGCGATTGCAGAGGGTTGAGGGTCGATCCTTCCGTAATCGCCATGTCGCATCCGGCAGCTGTGGCCATCTTGGCCGCCAGCAGTTTGGTCTTCATCCCGCCTTTGGAGAGACCAGAGCCGGCGTCGCCCGCCATCGCCTCAATCTCGGGCGTGATCCGGTCGATAGCGGCATAGCGCGTGGCGGACGGGTCGTCATTCGGATTGCCGGAATAAAAGCCGTCCACGTCGGACAGAAGGATCAACTGATCAGCCCCAACAGTAACTGCGATCTGGGCAGCCAACCTGTCATTGTCCCCATATCGGATTTCATCCGTGGCGACGGTGTCGTTTTCATTGACAATAGGCACAACGCCCAACCCCAACAGCGTTTCCAGCGTCGCGCGCGAGTTCAGATAACGTCGACGATCTTCGCTGTCCTCCAGCGTGACCAGAACCTGCGCGGTGGTGATCTCGTGCGGTGTCAGCGCCTCTTCATAGGCGCGGGCCAGCCGGATTTGCCCCACAGCAGCGGCGGCCTGCGACTGTTCCAGTGGCAAGGTCGCAATCGGCAAGCCGAGAACACCCCGCCCCAGCGCAATTGACCCCGAAGACACCAGAATGACATCCGAGCCCTGCCCTTTCAGCCAGGCCACATCCTGCGCCAATGATTTCAACCAGTCCGACCGCAGCAAACCTGAATGCCGGTCCACCAGCAAGGCAGAGCCGATCTTGACCACCAAACGGCGCGCTGCGGTCAGGGATGCCACGACTGCGCCTCCTCGGCGGGCTTTTGCCGCAGGCGGTTTTCATCTATCCGCGCCCGTAGCGCGCGCAGGACTTCGGTCACGCCCAGATGCGCGACGCCAGACATGGTCATGACGGGTCCGCCAACGGCCTCTTCCAACTCGGACCTGATCAGATCGCGATCTTCATCATCCAACGCGTCGATCTTGTTCAAAACAGTGATACGTGGCTTGTCTGCAAGTTCTCCGCCATAGGCTTCGAGCTCGGTAATGATGGTGCGGTAATCCTCAACCACGGTCTCAGAGGTGCCGTCGACCAGATGCAGCAACACCGCGCAGCGCTCGACATGGCCCAGAAATCGGTCTCCGATCCCCCGCCCCTCATGCGCGCCTTCGATCAGCCCGGGAATGTCGGCCACGACGAATTCGACATTGTCGACGCCGACGACACCCAGATTGGGATGCAGCGTAGTAAAGGGATAGTCTGCAATCTTGGGTCGGGCGTTTGACGTGGCCGCAAGAAAGGTCGACTTTCCGGCATTGGGCATACCCAGCAGGCCGACATCCGCGATCAGCTTCAGCCGCAGCCAGATGGTACGGTCGATACCCGCCTGCCCCGGGTTGGCGCGCCGTGGAGCCTGATTGGTGGCCGATTTGAAGTGCAGGTTGCCGAACCCGCCATTGCCACCCTTGGCAAGCAGAAACCGTTGGCCGACCTCGGTCAGGTCGCAGATCACGGTTTCTTCATCCTCATCCAGAATTTCGGTCCCGACGGGCACGCGCAGGACAATATCGTCGCCATCCTTGCCAGTGCGCTGCTGGCCGCGCCCGGGCTGGCCGTTCTTTGCGAAGAAATGCTGCTGGTAGCGAAAGTCGATCAGGGTGTTCAGCCCGTCTACAACCTCGGCCCAGACAGTCCCGCCTTTGCCGCCGTCCCCACCGTCGGGACCGCCGTATTCGATGTATTTTTCGCGTCGGAAGCTGACGCAGCCGCTACCTCCGGCCCCGGACCGGATGTAGACCTTTGCAAGATCGAGAAATTTCATGTCTGTCCCCTACTGCAAAGGCCCCATCGGCCACAAGTCAGAGTTTCTTTGTATACGTCCAGGTGGGCACATTCGCGTCACGCGCCACCGAATAGCTTTCCGCATCGCCAAGATACTGGAACCCGCAATGGGTCAGCACCCGAGCCGAAGCGGGGTTGTCCTGAAACACGCTGGCGAACATGTTGCCGTTCTCAAGCGGGTTGGCATTCACCAATGTTTCAACAGCCAGCGATGCCACCCCGGTATTCCAGTACACCGGGGCAACCCAATAGCCGACCTCGGATTGGTTGCGGTCCAGCCGGGTCAAGGAAATCAGGCCGATCAGCTCTGGCCCACCATCTTTGGTGGCGTCCATCGCCCACACATCCTCGTCCCGGTCCTCGGCCATTGCGCGCGTTACAAACGCCTCGGTTGAGCCAGGCGGCAAAGGATGCGGAATCGACGTGGTCATACGCGCCACGCGCTCATCGCCTGCATAATGTTCGATGAGACCCATATCCGACCGGCGCAAGGGGCGCAGGTCGAACCGCTCGGTTTCGATGACCGGCTGATTTATGATTGCCTCAAGTTTCATGAGTGCGTTCCTCCTCCGAACAACACAAAAAGTACGGACGCAACAGTCAGACTGGCGAGCGTCCACATCAGATATTTTTCCGCAGGCCGACCTTCAACCACATGGGCGATCCGATCTCCGGCAAATGTCCAGACCGGATGCAGCAAGACCTGACACAACAACAAACACAGAGCGATCGTCAGCGTGGCGTCGAAACTGGACGTCCCCGCAGCGACAAACCCCGTGAACCCGGCAATGATCATCGCCCAGGCCTTAGGGTTCAGTGGATGAACGATCAATCCAGACCAGAACCCGGGAACCTGCAAGTTCGCGTCCCCACGCGACAGGCGCAGATTGGCGATTTTCCACGCCAACCAGCAAATATAGGCCGCCGAAGCATATTTGAGCGCCTCAAACACCAGCGGGGCCTGTTCGGCCATCTGCATAAGCCCAAAGCCAACCGGCCAGATGATCAGTTGTTTTCCCAGAATGACGCCACCCACAAAAGGCAGAGCCGCCCGGAAACCATAGCGCGCACCTGTTCCCAGCAGGACCATATTGGCCGGCCCCGGCGTACCGACCTGAGAGGCGGCAAAGATCAGGAAACTGGTGGTTGCAACGGGCATGAGCGTTCTGGATCACAACTGCGTTAAAACGAAAAAGGGACCGGCATTTTCTGCCGGTCCCCCATGAATTTTTTATTAAACCTTCTGGGTTTCGGCTTACTCTGCGGCCTCCGCCACTGGCAGGACCGAAATAAAGGTGCGGTTTTTGAGCCCTTTATGGAACTTCACAGCGCCATCGACAGTTGCAAAGATTGTATGGTCTTTGCCCATGCCTACGCCTTCGCCCGGCCAGAACTTGGTGCCGCGCTGACGTACGATGATGTTGCCTGCGATGGCGGCCTGGCCACCATACAGTTTCACGCCAAGGCGGCGACCAGCTGAGTCGCGACCGTTACGGGAGGAACCGCCAGCTTTTTTATGTGCCATTCTCTCTCTCCTTAGCCTTGAGCCAGCTCTTTGGCCTGCTCAACCCATTCGGGTTTCACTTTGACCGTTTCGATAGCAGCAATCTGCTCATCCGACAAGGCAGCCAGAGCGGCAAAGCTTTCGATACCGGCCTCGTTCAGCTTCTTGGCAGCGGCGGGGCCGACACCGTTCAGCTTGGTCAGATCGTCAGCAGCAGCAACTGCAGCGGGTGCCTCTGCCTTGGCTTCCGCTTTCTTGGCAGGCTTTGCAGCGGGTGCCGCTTCGCCAGCCGGAGCGGAACCGGTTGCAGCTTTGATGCCCGACTTGTCAGCGCCCGACGACAGGATGTCGACGATCTTGACCAAAGTCAGCTTCTGACGGTGGCCAACGGTACGCTTCGAGCTGTGCTTACGACGGCGCTTGACGAACTTGATGACCTTGTCACCTTTGATCTGTTCGATCACTTCGGCTTGTACGCCGGCACCTTCGATGAACGGTGCGCCAACAACCGGTGCGTCGCCGCCCAGCATCAGAACATCGTTGAATTGAACTTTTTCACCTGCGTCGGCAGCCAGCTTTTCAACACGGAGCACATCGCCCGCCTGAACCTTGTACTGCTTGCCGCCAGTCTTGAGGACCGCAAACATGCGTCTTTCCTTTGTCTAACCGCGTTCTGTGGTCCCCGAATGGGTGTTGCTGGCTTTCGCCACCTCGAACAGCGCGCCCTTTTCGGGCTGTGTGACTGACCCGCCAGACTTTCCGGGGGTCAAACAATAACGATACCCGGCGCGGAGTTCCGGCCGGGATGCGCGCTTATCCATAGATTGACAGGTAAAGTCAACACTAAAGCACGATCAAAGATCCGAAGACTTCAACACCTGCGCCACGGCCTCTCCGAGGCGAAAAGAAATCCCGTCGAACATCTCATCAAAGCCATTAAACAGGGCCGCGTTCAACGCCTGCCCCGTCTCGGTTCTTGAAAAGGCGATATTCTCACGCATCTGCGCTTCTGAAAGGGGTTGGTAGGCCAACAGAAGAAAGGAATACAGCCACGTCGTCGTATCTGCTGCCATCGTGTCTTTTTGCGCCAACAATTCATCCAGCACAGTCTCGTATTCGGCGATGGTATCGCCGTAAAGGCCCAGAAAAAAGTTGTAGTCCGCGCTCAACGCGCCTTGTACGTTCTGGTCGATCAGATCGTTGACCTGAATGTACTCTTCAACCAAATCATACAGAACCCCCTGGCCGTCAGCGTTCTGATAGGCATCCGTAGCCATTTCTTCAATGGCCTCATCGGCAAACGCCTGCCGCGCAGAATTTTCCAACGACACGATGGTCTGACCCAGATCGCTTTCAAAGAACACGATGGCCTGATCCAGCTGTTCTTTTGTCATGCCGTTCGCAAACGCTTCGGTCAGACGATCCTTCATCCAATAGTGGCTATAGATTTTCTGGACCTGCGCCTGAAAAAACGGACCACCTGCCCCGTCCAGCAGGCTTTCTTCAAGCTCGCTTTGATGCACCATACCTTCGTCGATCAAAATCTCGACAATTTGATCCAGCTTCATCGCATGGGCCAAACGCTTGACCCGCTCATTTGCCAGAGCTGGAACGCACCAGAGAAACGACAAACAAAGAGCGAAGGCCAGACGCATCAGATGTCCTGCGCGGGATGAAGCTCGGCCATCCGAGTCGCCAACACCTCGAACCGCATCGCCATGATTTCGTATTGGATGGCGTTCAACAGCTCGTAAACTTCCTGCATGAGCGGCTGTTCCAATGCCTCGACATAGGCTTGGACATCCGCGTCCGAAAAGTCTTTGTACGTGTAAGCAGCACCCGCCAGCGCAGACAGTTGCAGCGACTGCCGCATACCGGCTTCGTTCTGCCTTAGCATCAGACGCAGTTCATCGGCATCCAACTGCAGGTCAATCACACCCGACGCACTTGCCGCCAGCAAAAAGCGCACCTGGATTTCCTGAAGTGCCCGCAGCGCCGTACCACTGGAATCAATCGCCTGGTTCATACGTTTGAAATGCTCAAGGCGCGGGGAACCTTCCTGCACGAGCCCGGCAACAATCTCTTGCCCTTCCCTTTGTTTGGTTTCCTCATCATCGCTCAGGTGCGACGCGTTTTCGACCTCAACCAAACGCTGGCCCAGATCTGAGACATAAAACTCCACTGCGTGCGTCAAAGCCTCTTCGCTCAGGGTTTCTTCAAGGATCGACACAGCGGTCTCATGCATGATTTTGGTGTCGAAAACCTCTTCGGTCAGTCGCGTCCAGTCCGATCCGAAACCGTCTGGGTCGATGCCCAGCATCTGAGGGGCGGAACCCGACGCCAAAGCGATGCTTTCCAGGGCCACGTCAAATCCTGTCGTGGTCAGGAAAGCCTCAATCCGGTCGCGATTGGCAGCGACCGATGGAACAGGCATCAGAATAAGCGCTGCAAGAAGCGCGAGAAGCGGGGAAACAAAGCGGTGTGTTCGATTTTTCATACCCATGAGCCTAGGTGATTTGCAGCCGCAGGCAATGGAAAACCTGACGAATGCAAATTCTGGGAATTTTCTGCTTGCACCCCTGGGCGTTCCTCACTAAATCCCCCCCTCACAGACCCCCGCGGAGAGGTGCCGGAGTGGTCGAACGGGGCGGTCTCGAAAACCGTTGTGGGTGCAAGCCCACCCAGGGTTCGAATCCCTGTCTCTCCGCCACAAATACATGTTAAGAATTTGATTTAAATAACAAATTCTCTAAGTAGAATTCGTATCCCCCAATTTTCCTCCTAAAAAGCAGACAAAAATGTGTGTTAGGCAAGGGAAGGATACCGCGATTGACAATCTTCATCGCAAGGCTCACCACGAATAAGGCCACCATAACGCCACTTGCTTCGGCTGCAGTACCAATTGGCCGTGGCGGCCGAATTTCGCAGGAAGCAGACTTCGCAAAATCTACCTCCAAGCATCCGGCTAAACTGGGATTCGCGCGCGATCTGCGCATCATTCCTGTACGCGCTTTTCAAGGGCCGAGCCCTTGCTCCATAGGACATGAGCTATGCAACAAAGAGGATTGTTACACACTTCATCCGTTTCGCCTTATCGTACAAAAAATTGCTATTTCCGCTTGGCATCCCCAAGGCTCTGGCTGCCAACCAAAAAGCTTCAACCGGGCAATAAAACTGATGATATGCTCGTGATTTTCGCGACCTGAGAGGAATTCACAGTCGAGTCGCGGACGCTATGTTCGCCATTGAATGGCCCCATTGACGCCAAATTTTCAGGTATTCTGTTCGATGGCTGGACAAGGGCGCTTATTGTGCAAACGTTACTAGAATTCTTCCAATATTCGTTGAGTTCACTTTTTGGTATGAATGAGCGTATTGCGTTCATCTACTTAGCTTGCACACTGCTGTTGGCATTTGCTGTGTGGTGGCATCGTGGACAGCAAGGTAGCTTCGTCAAATTCCTTGTTCCCGCCAAAGTCTATACGCATAAATCCAACCTGCTAGACATAAGGTTGTTTTTTGTTTTCAAGGCAATCGGTTTCTTCGGGTTGATGAGCAAGGTTTTCTTTCCTACGACCGTCGCATTTTACATTTTATCATGGCTAACGTGGCATTTCTCGAGCGATTATTCTGCCCCACCGATTAGTTGGCAACGCAGCGCAGTTGCCACGCTGATAATCGTAATGGTGTCTGATTTATGCAAATACTGGGCGCATAGACTGCACCACGAGTGGAAGGTACTCTGGCCATTTCACGCAGTACATCATTCGGCTGACGTGTTGACACCTTTGACCGTGCAGCGAGTGCATCCTGTTGAGCCAATCATTAGAAACTTATTGATAACAGTATTCGTCGGCTTTGCGCAGGGTGTTATTTTGTTTGCCTTGATGGGACGAATTGATCTCTTAACCATCGGCGGCGCCAATGCGATGTATGTTCTGTTCAACATGTTTGGTGCCAACCTTCGCCACAGCCACATATGGCTTAGCTATGGCCGCGTGCTCGAACACATACTTATCTCGCCCGCGCAGCATCAAATACACCACTCGGTTGCAAGTAAGCACCATGACAAAAATTATGGATCAATGTTCGCAATTTGGGATTGGATGTTTGGCACGCTATACATCCCTGAGCAAAAAGAAGAAATTACTTTCGGTGTTTCTGATGGAACAGGTAAACCTATCCCACAACCATATAAGACGCTGCGCCAAGCGCTGCTGAAACCATTCAGTGAAAGCTGGAACGCCCTTGAAAGTGCACGCGCAATCAAAGGCAATGCAACGATCAAGCACCCGCCAGCTACCATGTCGCAAGGATTTTCAATCTGGCTTGATTTCTTGCGTGCTGCTGCCGCTATTACCGTCCTTTTTGGCCATATGGCCCATATTCGCTTTACCAGAGGAGACTACTATTTTCTGCGAGAGATCAATATTGCAAGCGATGCAGTAATCGTGTTTTTCGTCTTGTCTGGTGTGGTAATTGCTTATGCGGCCTCTCGGGATATGACTTTAGAAAGGTTTGCGTTCAAACGGCTTACACGCCTGTGGTCCGTTGTCATACCAGCTCTATTTTTGACGGTATTGTTCGATGCAATCGGCACGCGGGTGAACCCTGAAGCCTATCCGGTAGACTACTACAACCCAGTGCCTGTGTCCGAGATGTTTTTGCGTGGTTTGACTTTCACCAATGAGTGGCAAGGCCTCTGGCAACCTGTCCGACTGGGAACAAATGGGCCGCTATGGTCCCTCAGTTATGAGGTCGGCTTTTACATGCTTTTTGCCGTTGCTTTTTTCCTAAGAGGCGCACTCAGATTGGTTTTGCTTGCAACCTTGGTCTTGTTGGTCGGCTTGCCTATTCTTGCTCTGCTTCCGGCGTGGTTAATGGGTGTCCTAGTTTGGTATGCAGATCAAAAAGCCAAGAGTTCTCCCATGATTGATTGGATGCGCGCGATACTGGGAATTGTTATTCTGGTCGTGTTCAAAGTGGTCAGTTTACCCGAGGCTTTGACAGGGGTCACCACGGATATTTTGGCCCCTTACAATCACCATGCAGTTTTGCGGTACTCGGATGAAGTTCTGTGGAGTATGATTATTGCCTTTGGTATCGCTATCCACCTGAGCGGCGCAAAGAACATCGCTGATCGGAGGGCTTCCAAACCAGAGAGCGCGTTAGTGAGTGCAACTCGTTGGATTGCTGGAGCAAGTTTTTCGATTTATGTGGTGCACTACCCAACTCTGCATCTGCTGGATGCGACTTTGCCTGAGACACTACCCGCCTATGATTTGTGGCTTCTGACGTTAACGTTGGCCGTATGCTTCTGCTTTGCAACAGTCTTCGAACGCCCTTTGAAAAAAATCCGCCACGCAGTTGATCCATATTGGAAAATGGCCGTGGCTCCAACTGAAATTTCTAAACACTCAAGACAAAGCGTTTCAGGTCAACGCCAACAATCACCAACCGCAGAATTTCTGAAGGCAGACCTTGAGTGAACTGAAGGAAACTGAGGCTTTGTCCGAAAAGTTCGTGTTTATCGCACTAGAGGCAATGGGTTCCATTATGCCTGCAATATAAAGTCCTCCACTGAAAAAAAACGACACAACTGCTATAGCCTGTCCACATGTCAGTTGTGTCATCTTGCTGGATACCTAGCGCGAGTCAAAGTCCACTTTACCCTGGATCATAGCCCCTATCTCGCCGGAGCGCAGCGCAGGGAGTGCCCTGAATTGGAGCGCCTAGATTGATATGCCGTCTTGACTTGCCCAATAGGCTTGATAAGGCGCAGGATTGTCCCCAAAGCTCAATTCGTTCACGGTTGCGCGAGATAAGACCTTTTCGATACGTCCCCGCGGTCGGCTGGCGGATTCGGTTTTATCGCCCCAGATAAGCTTGTTAACCGACACGATTTCCGCAACGTCGATGGTTCCCAGCGGCATATGCTCGATCACCGAAATGCGCAAGTATCCAGCGTTGCGGGCTACTACGTGTTGCGTTCTTCACTGAGAAATTCAGAGAGCTTTGCCTCAAGGTACTTCGACAACTCTGCCAAAGCCCGTATCCATTTTTGCTTTGTGTTTCTCAGCTAAGGGATCGCCACTCACAAACGCCTTTGGCTTGCTCTCAACCGCTTGTTCCCGGGCCATCGAGAGCGTGGCCAAAGGGAAGTTCTCGAAGTCGATCTCGCGGTGCTTGCCAGAAATCATGATCCGCTGAATCCAATACTTGCGGGCATCTTTGTCTATTGAAAGAAATAAGCAGTAGCGATTGTTGTTGAACTATTAACCCGGCTTGGTGACGTTTTTGGCAAAGGTTTTTGTCCAGGGTTTGCGTGCTGCCACTATTCTGACTGTTCCGTTTAATCTCACAATTTTGTCCCCTAGTCGCCGCTGAATTTCATCGGAACTCACAAGACTGTTTAGGTTGCTAAATAGAAAAATAACTGTGCAAAAATCTATGTTGTGAATATCTAGAGATTTCTATGGACTATCAATAGGCTGCCTGTCTCTCCGCCACAGTTTCCAGCAAGCGTGCCCAACGACAGCCCGAAATGCGGGACGCTGCCGTTATGGTTGAGAGAGGGGCTGGCCAAGACCCCCTCATCCAGCCCCCCTCACACCGCCCCGCACACTCAACCACAAGTGTGAGGACGATGTTTCCGGCCACGCCCCAGTTCGTTTCACACGGCGCGACCATCCAAGAGCAGAGTCGACGATAAAGCCTCAAAAAGAAGTGAACGCCTTCACAGATTTAAAAAATTAATCCAAATCATCTGAGGTTTCACACGGACCCAGCGCTATAGGCCCCGAAAACGCCGGGCGATACCGGCTGAAAAATTCAATACCCCAATCGATGGAAATCTCCGAACGCTTGGCTCGTTGGCGTGAAATCGCCATGTTAAACGGGCGAGATCAGCGTAGCATGGCCCAAACTTGTATTCTGCTGAGAATTCACAGGAATTCCCCTTTGAGTCCCCCTAGATTCAACCCATCTCGGCGACACCAATTTCCAAAGGAGACTCACATGTCGCGTACTCTTCTCATACTCATCGTCCTCGTTGCAATTGGCGCGGGCGGCTATTTTTACCTAAATCAAACCGAACCAACCCCGGCCGAAAATCTGGAATCGGCGGCAGAAGACGCCAGCGACGCCGTCAGTGAAGCCGCATCCGCCTTGCAGGAATCTGCAAGTGATGCGGTGAATGACGCGACCGAGCAAGCCGGTGAGGCGGCTTCTTCCCTGACCGAGCAAGCCGCAGAGGCGGCTTCTTCCATTACCGACCAAGCTTCTGACGCAGCAGAACAAGCCGGACAGGCGGCAACAGATCTGGCCGATCAAGCCGGTGATCAGGTGGCTGCTCTGACCAATCAGGGGCAAGAGCTGTTCAACTCCTGGGTGCAAGACGGGATGTTGACCGCACAAAGCTTTGACCATGATGCGATGGTTGCATCCGTTCAGGACAGCGAACTGGCGCAGGGTATCAAAGATCAGGTGATCCAGATTTTGAATGACATTCAAGCCGCACCCGAGACCGTTCTGACCAAGGTTCAGGACCTGCAAAAACTATTGACCCAATAGACAACTATCGGGCTGCCATCGCCGGGCGGCCCTTTTACACATGCCGCGACGTCAGAGAATGGCTCGATTGACGCGGCGCAGGGCTTTTGTTTGGCTGCTGGCAAACACTAACCCTGCGCCGCTTTTCTTTTGGGTCATATGGCCACGCAAATCGTGCGCAAGCTGAGGATGTGACACAATGACTGCTTTGCCAACTTCCATGGTCGCAATTGTTCTAAAACATGACGGCTACTCTGGACAGATGACGGGTCCGACGATTCAGGATGCTGGCGAATGGCTGGAACAAGCCGAGCTGCCTGTGCCCGAACCTGGACCGGGACAGGTTTTGATCCGGTTGCGGACTGCCTCGGTCAACCCATCGGATCTGCATTTCATCAAGGGCGAATATGGGCAACCGCGCGTCCAAGGCGCTGCCGCAGGTTTTGAAGGCTGCGGCGATGTGGTTGCAACCGGCAAAGGGGCCGAAGGTCTAAAAGGACAGCGCGTGGCCTTTGTCGCTGCGGGGTCCGGCGCCTGGGCGGAGTATGTCGTGACCCAGATGCAGATGTGCATCCCGCTGCGCCCGGACATCTCGGATGACGACGGGGCGGCCCAGATCGTCAATCCGCTGACTGCAATGGCCATGGTTGATATTGCGAAAGAGGCTGGCGACGCTTTTGTTGTTTCCGCGGCAACAAGTCAGCTGGGCAAACTGATGTGCAGCCTCGGTCGAGACTTGGGGCTGAAGCCGATCGCCCTGGTTCGCCGTACCGAAACTGTTGATATGTTGAAAGAACTGGGGGCCGCCGAAGTTCTGGTGACATCGGATGCGGACGTCACCCGCCAGTTTGCGGATATCAGTGCCAAATTGAAACCGCGCGTATTTCTGGATGCCGTGATGGATCCTCTGTCCGAACAGATTTTCTGCGCCATGCCCAACCGGGCGCGCTGGATCTGCTATGGCAAACTTGGCAGCGAAGCCCCTACCCTGACGCAAACCGGTCAGTTGATCTTTATGAGCAAACAGATCGAGGGGTTCTGGTTAACGAACTGGATGATGAACACCCCGCCTGCCGACCAGATGCGCGTCGTGACCGAGGTTCAGGCGCGGTTCGCCGATGGGCGGTGGAAAACCGATGTGTCCGGGCACCTGACCCTTGATACCCTGATACCCGATCTGGCCGAAGCCCTGAAAAAAAGCGACGGGAAGGTGATGATCACACCGTAGGGATCGACTTTCGCAACAAAAAAAGGGCTCGCCGCGGCGAGCCCTTTTGTCTTTCGGTGTTCGCAGCGAATTAGCGCTTCGAGAACTGGAACGAACGACGCGCTTTGCGCTTACCGTATTTCTTACGTTCCACAACGCGGCTGTCACGGGTCAGGAAGCCAGCGGCTTTCAGGGCGCCACGCAAGCTGGGATCGTACAGCTGCAGCGCTTTTGAGATGCCGTGCTTGACGGCACCGGCCTGTCCGGTCAGGCCACCGCCCTTGACGGTTGCAACAACGTCGAACTCGCCCTCAACACCAGCAATCTGGAACGGCTGGCGCAGGATCAGCTGCAGAACGGGGCGTGCAAAGTACACGTCTTGATCCTTGCCGTTCACGGTGACCTTACCGGAACCCGGCTTGATCCAAACGCGGGCAACAGCGTCTTTACGCTTGCCGGTGGCGTAGGAACGACCCAGTTCGTCACGCACGGGTTCACGCACGATGATTTCTTCGGCCACGGTTTCAACGCCTGCGACGGCGCTCAGCTCTTCGAGAGTATTGATCTGATCAGCCATGGTCATTAGCTCCGGGTGTTTTTCTTGTTCATGGATGCAACATCCAGAACTTCGGGCGCTTGCGCCTCATGGGGATGCTCGGCACCGGCATAGACACGCAGGTTGGTCATAACCTGACGCGACAGGCGGTTGCCCGGCAGCATGCGCTTAACCGCCTGGGTCACGACGCGCTCGGGGTGCTTGCCCTCGAGGATCTGCTGCTTGGTGCGCGACTTGATGCCGCCCGGGTGGCCAGTGTGCCAGTAGAAGTTTTCTTCGCGCTTCTTGCCGGTCATCTGGATTTTGTCAGCGTTGATCACGATGACGTTGTCGCCCATATCCATGTTCGGGGTGAACGACGCTTTGTGCTTGCCACGCAGACGCATGGCGACGATCGAGGCAAGACGGCCCAGAACAACGCCCTCGGCGTCGATCAGGATCCATTTCTTGTCGATGTCTGCAGGTGTTGCAGAAAAGGTTTTCATGGCAGGATAGTCCTGTTTGATGTGAAAGACCGCCCCCTAGGTCGGAGCGGCCCGAATTCGATGGAGGGGGTTTAGACCTACTGAATATGCGGGTCAATACACGCAAACAAGTTTTTTTAAAGCAATTTCAATACTTTATAAATTAGGTATTATTATACCCCACTCTAGACACTGATTTGTTCAGGCGGATTGTCCAACAAGGCCCGCAACCGAAGCATTGCGTCTTCAAATCGTTGCAACGACACATGTCCATTCATCGCGATACGGACCGCATTCGGTGCGCGGCCATCGCGCAAGGCGAACTCATCCGACGATCGCAGTTGTATCCCCTCTCGCTCGGCGGCACGGCTAAAGGCTGCGGCGCGCCAGCCCGAAGGCAGGTGTAGCCAGACAAAGGGGACATCGGGCGCCCAGTTCAGATCAAAGCCGCCCAAAGCGTTCACTGTAACCCGCACATACTCTCCCATTCGTGATCGCACATCCCGTGAAATCTGACGCGTGCGGGGATCCGAGAGCAGAAGCCGGGTCAGTTCGGCCAGCGGTTGCGCCAAGCCAAAGTACCCATATTCGGCCGAGCGTCGTAAATCCACACTGCGCTCTCGCGGGGCAATGGCAAATCCAACCCGCAGCGCCGGTGTCAAAACCTTCGAGATAGAAGAGACGTGCCAGCCCCGCTCAGGTGCCAGCGCGCGATAGCTTGGTTCCTTGGCGTCCCCCATGCGATAACAGTCATCCTCGACGATCTGTACGTCGAATTTCCGCGCGACCTCGACGACTTCCTTGCGGCGCTCCAAAGGCGCGTGCGACCCGGTTGGATTCTGAACCTCTGGCGACACGCAGACCGCCTGCGCTGCGGTCTGGCGCAGAACCTGCTCCATCGCGGCGGGGTCGATGCCCCATTTATCCATTCGAATTCCGATCACGTCTGCCCGCATCAATTCGGCCGCCCGCCGGAACCCGGCATAGGACAAATCCTCGACCATCACCGTGGGCCGGGGGCCTTGTAGAATGGTTTGAAACACAAGGCACAGGCCGTTCTGCCCCCCATGGGTCAAGACAATGTCATCATCGCTCAGCTTGCCCAGCGGCAAGTCGGACAACCAGTCGACCACGGCCTGACGCATGGGTTTGTAGGCATCACGCGTTGGATAATTCATGAACAGGGCCGGATCGGATTGCGCAACCTTTTGCAGACATTCACGGATCAGAGACACCTGCCCCATATCCGCCAGCCGCGGACTGAACAGGCTGACATGATTGGCATTCTGCGCTTCGGCCAGATGCAATTGCCGCGACCAGACATCGTCCAGAATCGGTGCTTTGGGAGGGGCGACAAATGTACCACGTCCGACCTCGGCTTGTAGCAAGCCTTCATCCGTCAGAATCGTATAGGCCCGGGCAACCGTGCCCGGTGTAATCTGCAATCGATACGCCAGTTCCCGCACGGGCGGGAGTTTCGCTCCGATCTCCAAGGTTTTGTTTTCGATAGCTTTTCGTATTGTATCAGCAACCAGAGTGTATTTGGGACCCTTGGCTTTTGGCAGCGTGTCCGGCCAAATTGTATCCATTACAATTCTTCCTTTGCTTTTGACACAATATCGAATGTATCAAGACTTTGTACCGAACATTACAACTTTGTGTCAATACAATTTGAAAGGATCACTGAGATGACACGCACAATGCAAAACCCCGCCCTTATGCTGCTGAACGCCAGCCCCCGGCTGCCGCTGATCGCCGCGCTGGCCGTGCGGTTTGCAGCTGCGGTCACTCAATGGGAACGCCGCCGGCGCAGTCGCATCAATCTGGGTTATCTTGATGATCGCCTGTTGAAAGACGTCGGACTGTCCCGCCCACAGGCAAACCGCGAAGTCAAACGGTACTTCTGGCAGCTTTAGGATATCCCCAGTCCCATTTAGGGACCTCTTCCTAGGCCGGGGCTTGCCCCGGCCCTTTTTCAACCAAAACTGGCCGCGGCAGAGCCTTCTGGTGGGATCGAATAGGTCATGCTGGCGCGCGCCACGGGTTTGTCGGACCCTTCGGAATAGATCAGCACATCGCCGACGGCCAGACTGCGCCCTAGCTTCAACAAGCGACACTCGGCAAGCAAGTCTTTGCCACCTTCGGGCTTGCGTAAAAAATCCAGTGAACTGTTGGTGGTTACAGCCAGCGATTGACGCCCTTTGCGTGCCAGAACCATGGCATAGACGCAGACATCCGCCAGACCGAACATCGACGGGCCCGAAACTGTACCCCCTGGGCGCAAATGACGCTCTTCCACAACCAGACGCATGGTGACGCTGTCTTCCTCCAGCGCCTCGACGACAAAATCCTTGTGGACCTGCGGAAACACCTCAGCAAGGTATTGCGACAGTTCGTCTTTGCTCAGGGCCAATCCCATACTTCCCCTCCTTCACGTCCCGCCCTAGAGTTGGCCCAAGAGCCAGCAGGAGGGCAAGATGGCAATTTTGGAACGTAACGACACAGGTGCCATCGCGCGGCTGCACATGAACGCGCCCGAGCGGCTGAATGCCCTGAGCGATGAAATGCTGGCGGCGTTGCAATCCGAATTTGACACCTTGCGCAAAGATCGCTCGATCCGGGCCATCGTGCTGTCTGGCGAGGGCAAGGCGTTTTGCGCAGGCCACGATCTGAAGCAGATGACTGCGGGGCGTCAGGCCGAAGATGGCGGCAAGGCTTATTTCCAGGACTTGTTCAACCGCTGCGCACAGATGATGATGTCGATCCAGTCCCTGCCCCAGCCTGTCATCGCACAGGTCCATGGCATTGCCACAGCCGCCGGCTGCCAACTGGTCGCCACCTGTGATCTGGCGGTCGCGGCCGAAGGGACACGATTCGGCGTGAACGGAGTGAACATCGGCCTGTTCTGCTCGACGCCGATGGTCGCGCTCAGCCGCAATATCGCCCGAAAACAGGCCTTTGAGATGCTGACCACCGGCAGCTTCATCTCGGCCGAACGCGCGCAGGAACTGGGACTGATCAACAGGGTGGTGCCCGAAATGCTGCTGGAACATGAAACGCTGAACCTGGCGGGTCAGATCGCCGACAAGCTGGGCGTGGCCGTCAAAATCGGAAAAGAGGCGTTCTATCAGCAACTTCAGATGCCGCTGGAGCAAGCGTATTCCTATACAGGAGAGGTAATGGTGCAGAATATGCTGCACCGCGATACCGAAGAAGGCATTTCCGCGTTTATCGAAAAACGCACCCCCGATTGGCCTCAGTAAGGCTATTATTCTGAACATTTTTCACCACTGTTTTCATTTTTGCACTTTTCAAAAGGGCGACACTGTGGCAATGCTGGGACGAGGCTGAGGCCTCAGGTACACTTTTGGGTCGCCGTGGGCGGAAGGTCCCTCCAAGCTGGTTTCTCTCACTGGCGCAGACATTCCCGCAGCGGCGACCCCAAGACCCTCATAAAAACCATGCCAACCTAGCGGTGCTCAGTTGCGCCCGCGTGACCTCTGCCCTATGTGGCAGCGCATGACACAGAAATTGCATATCGTGGGCGGCGGCATGGCCGGGTCCGAGGCCGCATGGCAGGCTGCGGAAATGGGCGTGGACGTTGTGATCCACGAAATGCGGCCAACTGTGGGCACCTTTGCCCACCAAACCGGCAATCTGGCTGAGATGGTGTGCTCGAACTCGTTCCGCTCGGATGACGACGAACAAAATGCCGTAGGCCTGCTGCATTGGGAGATGCGTGCCGCCGAGAGTCTGATCATGACAACCGCAGATGCCCACCGTCTGCCGGCAGGCGGGGCGCTGGCCGTGGACCGGGATCCGTTTGCCGAAGACGTCACGGCCAGACTGCACGCGCATCCACGCGTTAGGGTGACCGATGAAGAAGTCACAACGCTTCCTGATGACGGTCACTGGATCTTTGCCACCGGCCCTCTGACCTCGGCCAAGCTGGGAAACGCCATTCAGGCTGAAACTGGGTCGGACGCGCTGGCCTTTTTTGATGCCATAGCACCGATTGTCTATGCCGAGAGCATCGACATGAGCAAAGCGTGGATGCAATCACGCTACGACAAGGGCGAGACCGAAGAAGAGCGGACCGCCTATCTGAACTGTCCGATGGACCGCGACCAGTACGAGGCGTTCATTGATGCCCTGCTGGCTGCGGACAAGACCGAATTCCATGACGGCGAAACCGCGGGATATTTTGACGGCTGTCTTCCTATCGAGGTGATGTCGGAACGGGGGCGTGAGACCCTGCGCCACGGACCTATGAAACCCGTTGGTCTGACCAACCCGCATCAGCCGGATATCAAGCCGCATGCCGTGGTTCAGTTGCGGCGGGACAACGCCCTGGGTACGCTGTTCAATATCGTCGGCTTTCAGACCAAGATGAAATACGGCGCGCAGACCGAAGTGTTCCGCATGATTCCGGGGCTGGAGAACGCCAGCTTTGCACGTCTTGGTGGCATTCATCGCAATACGTTCATCAACTCGCCAACTCTGCTGGACGCACAGATGCGGTTGAAATCAAAACCCAACATCCGCTTTGCCGGTCAGATCACCGGAGTTGAAGGCTATGTAGAAAGTGCGGCAATGGGTCTGTTGGCAGGTCGTCTGGCCGCGGCCGAGATTTTGGGTCGCAGTTTGCCCCAAGTGCCGCAAGACAGCGCAATGGGCGCTTTGATCCACCACATTACAGGCGGGGCCGAGGCCAAGACATTTCAGCCCATGAACGTGAATTTCGGTCTGTTCCGCCCAGTTGACGGCCTGAAAGGCGGTCGTCGCGGACGCAAGGACCGTTACAAAGCCTACACGGATCGTGCAAAAGCCGAATGGACCAACTGGCTTTCCGAAAGCTAGCTGGACGTCGTGCAACCCGGCAGCGTAACATGCGGGTATGAGTGACAAGTTCTTCAAAGACACATACGGTCTTGAAACACCGGAAGATACCCAAGCGCACTACCAGAATTGGGCCGCGACGTACGAAGACTCGGTTGCGGAACAGGGCTATGCCACGCCGGGCCGGGTCGCTGACGCGTTATGGTCCCATCTGCCTCAAGCGCAAATTCCTGTACTGGATTACGGCTGCGGCACCGGCCTGTCTGGCCTTGCCCTGCGTGCTGTTGGCTTTGAAGTGATCGACGGTATCGACCCCACGCCCAACATGCTGGAAGAAGCAAGGTCCAAGGGTGTATACCGAACGCTTGTCAATCTGGATATTTCTGACCCTGCGCCTTTGAAACAGGACGCTTATTCAGCCATCACCGCGATCGGCGTGATCGGCGCAGGAGCCGCTCCACCTGAGACTCTGGACCTGTTGATGCGCGCCCTTCCAAAAGGCGGTATGCTGGCATTTTCATTTAATGATCATACTCTTGAAGATCGATCTTACACCGCACGTCTGAATGATTGGCTGGATATGGGGGCAGCCCGTCTGCTGTTTCGGGAATATGGCCCGCACTTACCTGGCCTGAACATGAAGTCAGACGTCTACGTCCTAGAAAAAACGTGACTTTCACCACCCGTTTCGCACCATCCCCAACCGGTCCCCTCCACCTTGGTCACGCGTATTCGGCGATTCTGGCCTACGACATGGCAGTTGCCCAACACGGCACCTTCCTTTTGCGGATCGAGGATATCGACCGGTCCCGCGCGCGGTCGTACTGGGAAGAACAGATTTATGAGGATCTCGCCTGGTTGGGTCTGAGTTGGCCCAAGCCTGTCTTGCGGCAATCAGATCGTCTGGACGTTTATGAACAGGCGCTGGATGCGCTTTGGGCACGTGGACTTCTGTACCCGTGTACATGTAATCGCAAAGATATTGCCGCTGCCGCCAGCGCGCCTCAGGAAGGGGTATCTCTGTACGGTCCGGACGGCATCATCTATCCCGGCACCTGTCGAAATACACCAGAGCGACACCGTGCTATGCGCCCCACTGACAGTCCGCTTCGTCTTGATATCAAAAAAGCGGCGCAAGCTGCCCTTCGCTTGGGCACAGGCGCCTTTTTTGAGTTCGGCAGCGGGCCGGATGGTGAAACAGGACAGATTTCTTTCACCGCAAATGAGTTGGGCGCCACAATAGGCGATGTCGTTCTGTCAAGGCGGGGTATGGGGACGTCCTATCACCTTTCCGTCGTGATGGATGACGCAGCCCAAGGAGTCACGTGCGTGGTGCGCGGTCAGGACCTGTTCGAAGCCACGCGCATCCACGTCCTGCTGCAGACTTTGCTGGACCTACCCACGCCCGAGTATTTTCACCATGACCTGATCAGGGACGGCGCCGGGAAACGGTTGGCGAAACGCGACGACGCCCGTGCCATCGCAAAATACCGGGCCGAGGGCACCACGGCGCAAGACATCCGGGCGATGGTCGGTCTCTGACCTACTCCATCGGAGACATCAGTTCGACTTCACCACCATCCTGTACAGCCGTATAGAAGCAAGTCCGCCGGTTTGTGTGGCACGCTGCACCGGTCTGGCGCACCAGAACCAGCACGCAGTCCCGGTCGCAATCAAAGCGAAAATCCACCAGTTCCTGCACATGTCCCGAGGTTTCGCCTTTGATCCAAAACGCCTGGCGCGAACGCGACCAATACGTCACGCGACGCGTTTCCAGCGTGCGCTCAACCGCCTGCTGGTTCATCCAGGCCATCATCAACACTTCGCCCGATGCCTCGTCCTGTGCGATGGCGGGGATCAACCCGGCTTCGTTGTATCTCAGATTTGATGGATCAAATGTGACGGTGTCAGACATGACAAAAACCTTTTGCATCCCGGAGGCTGGCCACTATGTATGGGGAACACGCAACGAGGGAAAGCCATGAGTGGCGATAACGACCTGATAAAGCTCTATTCCGGACGCATCCTTGCGCTTGCCGCGGATATCCCACATCTGGACCGGCTGGAGAACCCCGATGCGACGGTCAAGAAACGCTCACCGCTGTGCGGCTCGACCGTGACCGTTGACGTGAAAATGCAGGATGGGCGCGTCAGCGCTTTCGGGCAGGACGTCAAGGCCTGCGCCTTGGGGCAGGCTTCGGCTTCTGTGGTCGGTGATGCGGTGATCGGTGCAACGCGGTCGCAGATTGAGACAGCCCGCGATCAACTGAAGGCAATGCTGAAAAGTGACGGCCCTGCCCCGGATGCCCCATTTGACGGGCTTGAGGTGCTGATCCCTGCGCGCGACTACAAAAATCGTCACGCCTCGATCATGCTGGTGCTGGAGGCCACTGCCGAAGCCATGGAGCAGGCCGAACAGGCACATTGCGCGTAAACGTGGTGTTTCAGCACAAACCAGTGTAATTTCACCCAGAATTCCGTGGAGTGCTGGGTGTGAACAATCTGCTCGAACATTTTGTGACGTTGTGGGTTGTCATTGACCCGATCGGTACAATTCCGGTCTTTATCGCTGTAACGGCAGGTCTTGAGGCCGCAGCACGGCGCAAGACCGCGATGCTGGCGGCATTGATAAGCGCCGGGGTATTGCTGTTTTTTCTGGTGTTCGGACAGCTGCTGATCGAAGCGCTGGATATTGGCCTGAACTCGTTCCAGGTTGCCGGAGGCATAATCCTGTTCCTGTTTGCGCTGACAATGATCTTTGGTGAAAGCAAACAGGATGTCGAACAGCGTGCTGCCGAAGATGACAAGGAAGACAAGATCCACGCCCACAACCCCGCGATTTTTCCGCTTGCGGTGCCATCACTGGCCTCACCCGGGGCGATGCTGGCCGTGGTGATCTTGACCGACAACCACCGTTACAGTGCGGCTGATCAGGGGATCACGGCGCTGGTGATGCTGTCGGTTCTGGTTATCGCATTTGTCTTGATGTTGCTGGCCGAACCGATCATTCGTCTGATTGGCCACTCCGGTGCGGCAATCATCAGCCGCGTCATGGGAATGATCCTGGCCTCGGTGGCGGTAAACTCTGTTCTCTCGGCCATGCTCGAAATCATCAGAACCGGCCAGCTATAAAAAAGCCGCCGCACCTTTCGGGCGGAAAGGGCGGCGGCAGGCAATGCGTTTCTCGTGTGGGGTCCGGGTCACCGCGCGGGGCCGAGGCATGGCCCCTCAAGGGGTTTGGGACAGGCAGGTCACCCTTGAACGTATTGGGGATGACAGGCGCGGGCTATTCGGCACGAGAGCGCAGGCAGAAAGGCTTAGAATCCAACCGGAAGGTGCAAGGCCACCATCAGTATGACCACTAAAGATGCTACACCCGCCGCATCCTGCAGAATTGTCGATTGCGAACGACTGAAGACGGTCTTGATCTGGGTCAACATTGGGTCACCTCCGGTCAGGGATTTAATCTTTTGTTGACCTTTTGTTCTCATATTTCCCCGAGTCGGTAAAGAACTTTTTAAGAACATTTGTGAACTTTTTAGCGACAAAAATGCTAACCCACTGAAATCAAACGAATTGCCTTATCCTGCCTCATCAACCAAAGAAGAACACGCGCAGCCTTGCCGCGGTTCGAGGTCAGTTTGGGGTCGCCGTTCAACAATGCGCGTGCATCAGATTGCGCAATGGCCATCAATCCCGCCTGGCGCTCCAGGTCCGCGATGCGGAACTTTGGCAGACCGGATTGCGCCGTGCCGATCAGATCACCGGCCCCACGCATTTGCAGATCGGTCTCGGAAATACGGAACCCATCTTCGGTCTCTCTGAGAACCTCCAGCCGCTTGCGGCCGCCCTCGCTCAAGGGGGGTTGATACATCAGCAAACAGGTTGATTCTGCCTCACCACGTCCAACACGACCGCGCAACTGGTGCAATTGGGCCAACCCAAAAATCTCAGCCCGTTCAATGACCATGATAGAGGCGTTGGGTACGTTGACGCCAACCTCGATCACGGTCGTTGCCACCAGAACCTTTGTTTCGCCGTTCTGGAACGCAGTCATCGCCGCGTCTTTTTCGGTCGGTGGCATCTGCCCGTGCACCAATCCGACAGTGCCTTCGCCAAGAATGGCACGCAGACGTTTGAACCTTTCTTCCGCCGCCGTCAGGTCGGACACTTCGGATTCGTCGACCAGAGGGCAAACCCAGTAACACTGCCGCCCCTCGGCTATGGCCCGTTGCAGATGTGCGATGACCTCGTTCATACGGCCCGTGCTGACAATTGCCGTCTTGATCGGCTTGCGACCGGGCGGCTTTTCGTCCAGCACCGATACATCCATGTCGCCGTACTGCGCCAATGCCAGACTGCGCGGGATCGGTGTAGCGGTCATCACCAGAACATCTGCACCCTGCCCCTTTTCTGACAGTTCCATCCTTTGACGGACCCCGAAACGGTGCTGTTCGTCGACAATCGCCAGACGCAGGGTATTGAACGCCACATCGCTCTGGAACACCGCATGGGTGCCGACGAGAATCTGAATGTTCCCTGTTTTCAAAGCTTCGAGTTTTGCGCGCCGCTCGGCACCTTTGTCGCGCCCAGTCAGAATGTCCAAAACCACCCCGGCCTCTTCTGCCAGTGGTCGCAACCCCTCAAGGTGCTGACGCGCAAGAATCTCGGTCGGAGCCATCATCACCCCTTGCCCGCCAGCCTCAACCGCCACAAGCAGCGCCATGAACGCGACCAAGGTCTTCCCCGCGCCCACATCCCCTTGCAATAGTCGGTTCATACGCGACTCCGAGGCCATATCCGACGCAATTTCGTCTATGGCGCGGGTCTGCGCGCTCGTTGGACGGTACGGAAGGCTGGTCAGAACCTTCGACTGCAAGGCACCCGTGCCGATGCTGACAATTCCGCGCGATTTCCGTTCACGTTGTCGCGCCAGAGCCAGCGTCAGCTGATGCGCCAATAGCTCATCATAGGCCAAACGCTCTCGTGCCGGAGAAAACGCGGCAACATCATCCGCGCCTTGCGGGTTGTGCGCAGCTTGGATGGCGTCATACCACGCGGGCCAGTTCCGGGATCTGACCTGTGTTGGGTCGCTCCACTCAGCCAATTCAGGTGCCCGTGCCAGGGCGCTGCGGGCGGCTTTGAACGCCGTCTTCTGTGTGACCCCTTGCGTCAGGTGATACACCGGCTCGAATTCGGGGATATCCTCGGCCTGCTCGACCGGCAGCATGTGGTCGGGATGCACCATCTGCGCCATCCCGTCGAACAGTTCCAACTTGCCCGAAATCACCCGACGCGATCCTTCTGGCAGGACTTTCTTCAAATAGTCAGCCCGCGCGTGGAAAAAGACCAGCTGGAAGTCGGCCTGACTGTCTTCGACATGGATCCGATAAGCTCCGCCCTTGTTCCGAGGCGGTCTATGGGTCCCAACCGTCACCTCTACAGTCAGAGTTGACGGCAGATCGACCCCTTGAATCGTTTCACGCCTGCGCCGGTCGACCACCGCATAGGGCAGACCAAACAGCACATCCCGGGGGCTTTCGATCCCGGTTTGCGTCAGGGCCTGTGCCGTTTTCGGGCCGACCCCCTCCAGAGTTTCAAGCCCCGCAAAAAGCGGGAACAACTGCTCGGGTCTACCACTCATGCGCCGTCGATCAGCTGCAACCAGCCATCCTCATCCAGCGTTTCGATACCCAGTTCTGCGGCCTTCTTCGCCTTAGACCCTGCACCGGGCCCGGCGACCAGAAGATCGGTTTTCTTGCTGACCGAGCCTGATACCTTGGCCCCCAACGCCTCGGCCCGGGCCTTGGCCTCTGCCCGGGTCATCTTTTCAAGCGTCCCGGTGAAGACCACCGTCTTACCCGCAACCGGACTGCCCGAGGTGTCCGGGCGTTTCGCTTCTTCCACGTGCAATTGCGCAACCAAGGCATCAATGCTCGCCCGTTCGGCCGGTTGCGCAAAAGCGGAAACCAGCGCGCGGGCCATGACGTCTCCGACACCGTCGATGCCCAGCAAATCCTCCCATTCGGGGCCTTCAAAATCCACGGCGGCGGCGACGGCTGCCTCGAACTCGACCCATGTGCCATAATGGTTCGCGATCAGGTTTGATGCCGCCTCGCCCGTATGGCGAATACCCAAGGCAAACAGCAATCGTCCAAATCCGATCACGCGCTTTTCATCTATCGCCGCCCAAAGATTTCCAGCGCTTTGCGCCCCCCATCCCTTGCGGTTGGCCAGCTTGTTCAGATTGGCCGCGTCGCGCTCTTGCAGAGTGAAGATATCGACCGGTGTTTTGATGGGCAGATCCGGATCATCATAGAACATCTCAATCTGTTTCGCGCCCAGACCTTCGATGTCAAAGGCTTTGCGAGACACGAAATGTTTCAATTTCTCAACCGCTTGGGCGGGACAAATCAGGCCGCCTGTGCAGCGCCTGACGGCGTCCCCTTCTTCCCGGATCGCGTCACTGCCACATTCGGGGCATGTCGTCGGAAAGTCATAGGGCGCCGCATCTGTGGGGCGTTTCGAGATATCGACATCTGCAATCTTGGGGATCACATCGCCGGCTCGATAGACCTGAACCCAGTCACCGATACGGATATCTTTTCCATCCCGGATCGTACCGCCCTTGGCATCACGGCCCGCAATGTAGTCTTCGTTGTGCAGGGTCGCATTCGACACGACTACACCCCCGACCGTGACCGGATGCAAACGGGCGACAGGGCTGAGTGCACCGGTGCGACCGACCTGAATGTCGATCGCCTCCAAACGGGTCCAGGCCAGTTCGGCGGGGAATTTATGTGCGATGGCCCACCGCGGCGTGGTCGATCGGAACCCCAACCGGGCTTGCAGCGCAAGGTCGTCGACCTTGTAGACCACACCGTCAATATCGTAGCCCAACGTCGCGCGTTGCGCTTCGATTGACCGATAGTGCGACAACAGCTCATCCGTGGTTTTACACAGCTGTGTCAGCGGGTTGATTAAAAACCCGAAGCCCTGCAGACGTTCAATCGCCCCATATTGGCTTTCCGCCAACGGCTCGGACAGTGCACCCCACGCATAGGCAAAAAACCGAAGCGGGCGCGCGCGGGTGATTTCCGAATCCAGTTGCCGCAACGAGCCCGCTGCTGCGTTGCGGGGATTGGCAAAAGCTTTGCCACCGGTGTCCGCCTGCCGCGCATTGAGCGCTTCGAAATCCGCGTGGGACATATAGACCTCACCTCGAACCTCAAGAATATCCGGGGCGTTTTCGATCTGCTCCGGGATGTCCGAGACGGTTCGAGCGTTTGCGGTGACATTCTCACCCACTTCGCCATCGCCGCGCGTGGCGGCCTGAACCAGTTTGCCCTGCTCGTAGCTCAGTGACAGCGACAATCCATCAATCTTGGGTTCGGCGGTGTATGCCAATGGCATATCGGCAGTCAGCCCGAGATACTTTCGAACCGATCGATCAAAATCCGCTACATCCTCGTCATCGAAGGCGTTTCCCAAGGACATCATGCGCACCGCATGCGTCACTTTGGAAAACCCGTCAGCCGCCCGGGCACCAACTTGCTCGGATGGGCTGTCCGAACGTTTCAGCTGCGGAAACCGTTCTTCGATGGCGGCATTGCGTCGCTTCAAGTCGTCGTATTCGGCATCGGAAATCTCGGGGGCATCTTCGGCATGGTAAAGCCTGTTTGCACGCATGAGCAGCTCTGCCAGACGCGCGAGTTCTGTCCGCGCCTGATCCTCGGTCAGGTCTGCTGTCGAGATGGTATTGCTCATGGCCTCGCCCTGTCACTACATTCTGGACCCCAGTGATAGGGCGAGGTCATGGCCAGGTCCAGACGTGCTGAGCCGTGAGTGCTTGTGCCGCCCTGGACCGACGGCGGCACAAATTACAATCTGTCAGGCGTTAACGGCGATGGGCGTTTCATCCAAACCACTGGTTTGCGGATCACGCAGCACATAGCCCCGCCCCCAAACAGTTTCGATGTAATTGTCACCACCCGTCGCGTTGCTGAGTTTTTTACGAAGTTTGCAGATGAACACGTCAATAATCTTCAGTTCGGGTTCATCCATCCCGCCATAGAGGTGATTCAGGAACATCTCTTTCGTCAACGTCGTGCCCTTGCGTAAACTCAAAAGCTCAAGCATCTGGTATTCCTTACCAGTCAGGTGAACCGTCTGACCGTCAACCTCAACCGTTTTTGCATCCAGATTGACCGCAACGCGGCCCGTATGAATGATCGACTGCGAATGCCCTTTGGACCGCCGGATAATCGCATGGATGCGCGCAACCAGTTCCTCGCGATGAAAGGGCTTGGTCAGGTAGTCATCGGCCCCAAAGCCAAAGCCCTTGATTTTGCTTTCCGTATCGTCGGCGCCCGACAGGATCAGAATTGGTGTTTCGACCCGTGCGATCCGCAACTGACGCAGCACTTCATGCCCATTCATATCCGGCAGGTTCAGGTCCAGCAAAATGAGATCATAGTCATAGAGTTTTGCCAGATCGATCCCTTCTTCACCCAAGTCCGTCGCATACACATTGAGATTGGCATGCGTCAGCATCAGTTCGATGCTTTTGGACGTGGTCGGATCATCCTCGACAAGAAGTACTCTCATTTCACTGCTCCAATTCGGGTCAATAATTCCAATTAAAATCAAACCTGACCATGAATGGTTAATCTTGCGTTACCGTTGAATCATTTATTCATGTTCATCCTTAGGTTGTCGATATTTTTTTAAAGCCGTAACTTTCAAAGCCTCGATTCCATGCTCTGCCACCGCAGAGACCCAAGTGTTGAATTCTTCGTCGCTGATGCCGTAACGTTTCTTGGCCTCGGACAAGGTAATCAGGCCGTAAATCACTCCGCGCACAACGACGATCTTGCGCGAGGCCACCCAGCGTCTTGTATCGGCCGGTGGAAGATCCGCCTGGGACAAAATCGTACCATCCGGCAGGGTTACCGACCGCGGCCCTTCAACTTTGTGCAAATACATGTCTCAACCCTTTTTCCTGCTGCGACAAAGCTGACACCAGCCTACTTAATGCGGGGTGAAACCGCCCCTTGAGAGTGTCTAGAATTTTCCTATATTCTGCCGGTCTTTCTTAACCCGAACGGAATCACCATGGCCGTCGCCGCCGAGACCCAACTCAATTCACTTGGCTTTGCCAAAACACCCTCGCAAACGCGGGTGGTTGTTGCCATGTCCGGTGGCGTGGACAGCTCTGTTGTCGCCGCTTATCTGGCGGATCAGGGATATGATGTGGTCGGTGTGACCCTGCAGCTTTATGACCACGGTGCGGCGCTGGCCAAGAAAGGCGCGTGCTGCGCCGGGATCGACATCCACGATGCCCGGCGCGTGGCCGAAGAGCGTGGGTTTCCGCACTACGTTCTGGACTACGAGAACATCTTCAAGGACGCGGTTATTGATGAGTTCGCGGACAGTTATCTGGCGGGCGCCACGCCGGTGCCGTGCATCCGCTGCAATGAACGGGTGAAATTCAAGGACCTGCTGGAAACCGCCAAGGACTTGGAAGCCGACTGCATGGCCACCGGTCACTATATTCAGCGCAAAATGGGTCCAAACGGGCCAGAGCTTCACAGCGCCGAAGACGCAAATCGGGATCAGTCCTATTTCCTGTTCTCGACCACGCCCGAGCAACTGGAGTTTCTGCGGTTCCCGCTGGGTCACCTGCCCTCGAAAGAGGCAACCCGCGAGATGGCGGCGCAATATGGGCTGGCCGTGGCGGATAAACCCGACAGTCAGGACATCTGTTTCGTGCCCAACGGTAACTATGCCAGCGTCATCGAAAAACTGCGCCCCGGCGCCGCTGAACCGGGTGAAATCGTCCATGCCGACGGGCGCGTATTGGCGCAGCACAACGGGGTGATCCACTACACGATCGGTCAACGCCGGGGCCTTGGCATCGGCGGTCTCAGCGAGCCGCTCTACGTCGTCAAACTGGACGTGGACAAAAAGCAGGTCGTGGTCGGCCCCAAAGAGATGCTGGCCACAAGAACCATCCCCGTGCGTGAGATCAACTGGCTGGGCGACACGCCCTTTACCTCGCAAAAGGAATGGCACTTATCGGTCAAAGTCCGCTCGACCCGTCCCCCGCGTGAGGCGATCATCCGCCCGTTGTCGGAAACCACCGCCGAGGTCGAATTGCTGACACCCGAAGAAGGTATTTCCCCCGGTCAGGCTTGCGTGTTCTATGACAGCTCCAGCAGCCGGATTTTCGGCGGCGGTTGGATTTGGCGCGGGTACTAAACCGCGTCCGTCCAGGAGTTGCTGAGGATGTAGAGCCCGGCACAGATCATCACATAGGGCACCAGCTTTTCCAACTTGCGGGCGAGGCCACCGGTCATGAGCGGGGTCTTTGCCCCAAGCAAAGCCACGCTGCCCAACACCATTGCAGCAGCCGCAGCGCCTATCACGCCGGCTGTCCGGAACGCCGGCGCGGAATCTGCCAGCAGCGGGGCAAGCACGGCGAATGTATCCATCGACAAGCTGACGAACAAAAGCGAAATCGCTACGGTCGATGCCTTGCTTGAGACACCGGGCACTTCTTCGTGTCCGCTGTCGCGGAATTGCCGTACCAAGCCCAAAACGCCAAGCGTCAAAGGTACCAATCCCAAATACCCCGCCCAATCCGGGATGACATCTTCGACCCCGATGGCAAATAGATAGGCCGCAAGGATGACTAGCATTTGTGCCGTCAGAAATCCGGTTACGGCCCGGCCCGTGCCTGCAACCACCATCAAAGCCAGCAAGGCGGCCAGATTGTCCAGATTGGTCAAAACCTGCGCTAAAAAAGCCGAGACTGCAAACGCCAGAAAATCCATCATCCGGACGCCATCCGGGACAACACCGCTTGGGCGGCACGCAAGCCCGGCGCATCTCCGCCACGGCCCAGCTGGACCATTGTCACCTCCATCGCCTCGCGTTGCGCGTCAGGGGCCTCGGCCACCTTGGACAAGGCGGCCGCGATCTGTTGGGGCCGGCACTCATCCAGCAGACATTCCGGCACCGTCCGCGTGTCCGAGACCAGATTGACCAGTGTTACCGTGTCCAAATGTACCATCCGCTTGGCGATCTGGGTTGTAAGCCAGTTGAGGTTGTAGGCAATCACCATCGGCGTTGCCTGCGCGGCCAGTTCCAGCGACACGGTGCCCGAGGCCGCAAGGGCAAGATCCGCAGCCGCAAATGCCGCACGTTTTTGGGAGACGGCCTGATCCGACGGCAGGCCGCGCGGGTCGACCACCACGGGCGATCCGGGCCAGTTTCGAAGATGCTCGGCAACCGTATCGACCATATGTGCGACGGCGGGCACCACGACCCGTGTATCGGGCCGGTTTTTCAGGTACAGGCTAAGCGCTTCGCCAAAAACGGGCGCCAACCGGTCAACTTCGCCGCGGCGCGAGCCGGGCAAGGCCAGCAAAAGCGGTGCCTCGCCCAAATCATGGGCGGCCCGGAAATCCCTGATCTCAGCCACTGTGGCGACCGGTTCACTGGCCACAGGATGGCCAACAAAATCACACTCCATGCCTGCGCGCTCCATATAGGGCGGCTCGAACGGAAGCAGGGCCAGCACGTGGTCGATCACCTTGGCCATCTTGTCGGCCCGTCCCGGACGCCAGGCCCAGACGCTGGGGGCCACATAGTGCACTGTGCGAATGTCACTGGCCGCTTTCACAAGCTTGGCGACACGCAGCGAAAAGTCCGGGCTGTCGATGGTGATCAGAACATCCGGCTGAGTCTCAAGCACCGCTTTGGCCGTTTCCGAAATCCGGCGTTTGAGATGGAAGAACTTGGGCAGAACTTCCACCAGCCCCATGACGCTCAACTCGGACATGGGGAACCGGCTGCTCAGACCCTGAGCCTGCATCAAAGGCCCGCCAATTCCGTCAAATTGGGCATCCGGCACAAGGGTTTTCAAACCCTCCATCAGCGCGCCACCCAAACGGTCGCCCGAAGGTTCCCCGGCGACCAGAAAGACGCGCATCAGACCGCCCGCTCACGCACATGGAGGAACAGACCCAGCCGGTTGCACGCTTCAATGACGCGGTCACGTTGCAGAACCATCACGCCGCCTTTTTCGATCACAATACCCGACAGACCAGCGGCAACAGCATCGGTGACCGTATCCGGGCCGATGGCGGGCAGATCGACCCGGCGATCCTGATCGGGCTTGGGTCCCTTGAACAGCACACCGCCCCCGGCATCCGGGCGTTGCGTCAAGGACTGCAACATCCAGGCCGTACCAAAGATGCTCTCGACCGCCAGAACCTGCCCATTGGATACGGCACACGCCTGACCCAAATCAGCGCTTCCCATGGCACGCAGGACGCCTGATGCGCGGTCGGCATCACCCAGGTCAGCCTCAGATGGTTGCACTTCGGTCAGACAGCCCAAAGGGGGCAGAAGATCAGGTGCGATCTCGTGGGCGGCTTTGACGGACAAACCTGATTGTTCAAATATCGCGATCACAGCCCGCAAGGCTCCGTCATCGCCAGAGGTTATGGCCTGCTGGAGGATCGGCACCAACGGCATCGTCGCAGCATCGATACGGGTCGGGTCGACCTTTGGACGCTGTACCGCTCCGGCCATACAAACCTGGGTCACGCCGCGCGCCTTCAGATCCGCGAGGAAACTGCCGAGTTGCTCCAATGGAAACACCACGTCCGCCCTGAGCCCCTGTGGCTCAAACCCTTCCATCGCGCAGATCAGAGGGCGGTCAGGCAGGGCAGCCACGACCGCATCCGGCAAGACACCCTTTCCCGCAATCAAAGCCAGCATAGGGTCACTTCCTAGGCGTCAGGAAAGACCGATCGGTATCGCCTGTGACGAACTCGACGATCCGACGGACATACTCACTGTCGGTCCCTTCCCCGGCGCGCTGCGCACGTTCCTGAAAAGTCCCCTCACCACCCGACAATTCCTTGAACGCGGCGCGCAGGGCAGAAATATCTTCACGCGAGACACCGCGACGTTTCAGACCCACCAGATTCAGCCCGCCCAATTCACCGCGCGGTGCTTGCACCAAGCCATAGGGAATAACATCGTTCGGCACCATGGTCAGAGCACCGATGATGGCTCCACGACCCACGCGGACCCATTGATGCAGGCCGGAAATGCCACCCACGATCACGTCATCTTCAACAACGCAGTGACCCGCTGCACCTGCATGGTTCACCATGATCACTCGGTTGCCGATCTGTACGTCATGGGCCACATGTACCCCGGCCATAAGCAAGCAATCATCGCCAATGCGGGTGACACCGCCGCCGCCGTCCGTACCCGTGTTGATGGTCACATGCTCGCGGATGCGGTTGCGCTGCCCGATCTCAAGCCGCGTATTCTCGCCGCCGAATTTCAGATCCTGCGGGATTTCTCCGATCACCGAGAAGTTGAAGATCACCGTCTCGTTGCCGACAGACGTGTCGCCGGTGACGACAACATGCGACTTCAGCTCGACCCGGTCACCCAGTTTGACCTGAGCGCCCACATAGCAGAACGGGCCGATTACACAGTCCTGACCGATCTGCGCGCCGTCCTCGATGATTGCGCTTGGGTGAATGCCGCTCATGTGGTTTTTTCCATATCCCAATCGACATAGGCCGAGAATTCGGCTTCGGCTGCGACCTCACCGTCAACGGTTGCGCGACCATTGAACTTGAACAGCTTGCCGCCCTTCTTGCCCCGCAGGGTTTCGACATGCATTTCCAGCACGTCACCCGGCACCACTTTGCGGCGGAATTTGCATTTGTCGATGCTCATGAAATAGATCAGCAACTCGGTATCGATGACATCCATTCCAACGCCCAGCATCACGCCGGATGTCTGCGCCATCGCCTCAACGATGGTCACACCGGGCATGATCGGGGTTCCCGGAAAATGCCCCTGGAAATGAGGCTCGTTCATAGTCACATTCTTGATGCCACGGGCCGATTGGAACCCGTCAATATCCACCACCTTGTCGACCAGTAGAAACGGATAGCGGTGCGGCAAAATCCGCTGGATCAGCTGAATGTCGGCGCTTTTGGTTTCCGTAGTCATGGTTCCATTGTCCCGTTTTCGATGTCTCAGTTTCCGCGTGGTTAGCAATACCGGTCTCGGAGGGCAAGCTAACCTATTCGCCTGTGCCGTCTTGCAATCCGGTTCCGTCCCCGATGGCGGCATTGATGCGGGCAATTGCATCATCGGTGATATCCGATGCATCAGCGCTGAGAAACACGTTCGCGCGTTCAAGGATTACGGCCGCCCCCGTTTCCCGCATCAGGTCGATCAAGACCGGCCGCGCCAACGCGTAGAACGTCTGCCTGTCGTCCTCGCTGCGACGGGCCAAAGCGTCGAGCTTGGCGCGTTGCCCCTCGCGATGTGACTGCACCTTTTCATCGAATGCCTGAGCCAATGGGCGGAACTCTTCCGAAGACAGCTCAGCCCGTTTGTCGGTCAGGTCCTTTTCTTCGCGGCTGAGTTCAGACACGATCCGCTCGTTTTCCTGAGCCAGCAGCGCGCCTTCATTTTCAATCTCGCGCAGGACCCGCTGGCCAAAGGCCGAGTCGGAAAACAAACGGTCGCTGGATATTGTCAGAACGACAGGATCGCGTGTGCCCAGTTGCTGGGCAGCCAAGGGGCCTGCCAGAAGACAGCATAGCAAAACGCAAAGGGCCCGAACCGGGCCCCATGCTCGCTTGGAAAGTGTAGCCCTCATCCCGGATCAGAACCGCGCCTGAACAGTCAGGTCGAAATTCTGTTCCTTGTCAAAGTCTTCCTTTTTCAACGCCTTCGAGAAGTTGAAGCGCAAGGGACCGAACGGGGTTTCCCATAGAACGGACAAGCCGATAACGTGCCGGATGGACCCATCCGCGCCAACGATATCGGCGCCGGCTGTATTCACGTCACTGATGTTGTAAAGGTTGCCCACATCATAGAACAGGCCGCCCCGCAGTCCCAATTCTTCGGGCAGGCCCAATGGGAAGTCGGTTTCAAATCGCGCCACCCAATAGTAGTTGCCGCCGATGGCGTCATCTTGCCCGTTGGACAGGTCACGCGGACCAAGACCCGCCGGTTCGAACCCGCGGAATGTGTTTGGCCCAAGAACAAACCGGTCAATCGTGCGGCTGAAATCATTGCCCGTCCAGTGCAGCGCACCCAATTCAAGTGTCGCGCGCAGAACGACTTCTTCGTTCCAAACCCGTGTTTGCGCAATGCCGGTTGCCGTAGTCTTGAAAAACTCGTTGTCGCCGCCCAGTCCGGCCGCATCAACGCCGACTTCAAACAAAACACCAGCATTTGGATTCAAACCACCCAGACGGCTATCGTAGATATAGGACAAACCGATCGTGCTGCTGACCCGCTCGCCCTGCGCGATTTCAGACGTGATAACCGCACCATTGATTTCATTGTCCTGTTGGGTCATCTCGCTGCGGTCCCAACCATACCGCAAACGCACCGCCGACAGCTCACCAATCGAGTAAGAAAGCTGGGGGTTAAAGTACACCCGCTCTGTGTCATAGCTGGCAAAGCTCGAGTTCGTGGTTGCAAACCCAAGACCCAGATCGAACCTTAGTTTGCGCCCCAGCAAGTATGGCTCGGTGAAGTTCAATGTGAATTGTTCGGAATCCTGCGCGGTCGAAATGGTGACACCCAGATTCTGCCCACGGCCCAGGAAGTTGGATTCGTTCAAACCGATCGCAACCCCGAAACCATCCGAAACCGAGTAGCTACCACCAAGGCTCAGCGAGCCTGTTGGCTGCTCTTCGACATCGACATCCAGAATGACCTGACTGGGCGAAGACCCCTCGCGCGGCTCGACGTCGGCCACAGCAAAGAATCCCAAGGCATTGATCCGTTCGGCTGCCTGGCGGATTTCACGTGGGTTGAAGGGGTCCCCTTCGACGGTGTCGAACTGACGGCGTATGACACGATCCAGCGTCGTTGTATTGCCTTCGATATCGATACGTTCGACAAAAATCCGGGGACCTTTGCTGAGCACGAATTCGACATCCAGTGTCAGGTCGCGCGGATTGCGCGTGACCCGTGGTTCGACACGCAGGAAGTCCACACCCTGTTTCAGGCCCAAACGTTCCTGCCGGGCGATCGAGTTTTCGATCAGCGTTGGCGAATATATCACGCCGGGCTTGATCTTCAGCGCCTCCTGATAGGGTGCAGGATCGACGCCGGGAATTTCGCTGACCGTCGTAATGTTTCCAAACGAAAACTGCTGTCCTTCGGTGATGTTCATCACCAGGAAAAAGGCGTCCCGTTCGCGGGTGAATTCCACGTTCGCACTGTTGACCCGGAAATCGACATAGCCCCGGGACAGGTAGAAATCCCGAATGACCTGCTTGTCGAATTCGATCCGGTCGCCAATGAAAGTGTCGCTGCGGAAGAAGGTGCGCAGGAACGTGGCCTGTTTTGTTTGCAGTACCCGACGCAACCGGCGATCGGAATAGGCGCGGTTGCCGACGAAACTGACCCGTTCAACCTCGATCGTGGTGCCTTCGGCAACTTCAAAGACCAGATCCACCCGGTTGTCGCTGCGGCGGATGATCCGCGGAATCACGGTCGCTGCGACACGGCCCTGCGCGGAATACACCTCGGCAATCAGGTCTGCGTCTGTTTCGGCCAGTTGCGGCGTGAACACACGGCGCGGCTCGGACGAGATGACTTCGAGCAGCAAATCATCCTTGACCCGGCGGTTTCCCTCGATGCTGATCTGGTTGATCGTAGGGTATTCCTGAACCTCGATCACCAGGGTCGAGCCGCGCGGTGTCATTTCGACTGTTTCAAAAACACCACTGTCAAGCACACGCTGATAGGCGTCATTCAGCTCACCTGCGGTAACCGTCTGCCCCGGCTCGATTCCCGTCCGAGCGATAATCGTGCCGGTTTCGATCCTGCGGTTGCCCTCAACTTCGAACGAGTTGATGGTGAAGTTCTGGGCCTGTGCCACATGCGGCAAAGCCAGTAAACTCACTGCAGCAAAAAGGAAAAGAAACGCTCGCGTCCGCCACAAAATCTTGTTTGTCGACTTATGCCCCCCGCAGGATATACCCGCGCACCGCCTGTCAGCCATTTTTTTCTCTACCCAGAATTTTTAGACTTTAATGCTGAGTAACGGGATTGGAAGAGCTTGTCAAAACACCAAAAAGCGCAGGCAACGCAAGGTCACCGGGCACGGCATTTCAGTTGGATGCAGAGAATCAGAGTCCGGCCAGATACGCGCCAGCGGCCAGCGCCAGTATTGTAAGCCCAAAGCTGAGAAAGACATCCCAGTTCAGCATGAACAGGACGCTGACACTCTGATACGATTTTTGCAGTGCTTTGGTCATGGCCGCCTCATTTTCAGCCCCGATAGACTATTCGAAAAATGGGGCAAGAATGCGGCCTCAATGTGTACGGCGCGTCACAATCAGCAGAACAGGTCGTTGCTGACCGAGAACACCATCAGGCTGAGAACAATAGCGATACCAACAGTCATCAGCACGCGCAGGGCCTTGTCGCTGGGCGGTTTGCCGGACACGGCTTCGTATGCGTAGAAAACCAGGTGCCCCCCATCCAGTGCGGGAATCGGAAACAGGTTCAGAAGGCCAACGGCGGTCGACAGCACCGCGATGAAGAAGATGAAATTCTGCGCACCCTGGCTGGCCATCGCACCCGAGGTTTCAGCAATACCAATCGGGCCAGAGATGTTACAGGTACTGATCGCACCGGTGATCATGTGCCACATCCCAGACAGTGATCCCTCGATGATGCGACCGGTCTGCACTACACCACCAACCAGCGAATCCCATACCCCAGCAGGTTCGGTCGCGGGTTGCAGCATCATGCCGCCGACAATTCCGATACGCCAATGCGTGACAAAACCGCCATCAGGCTTCGGTTCATCCGTGCGACGCGGCGCAAGGGCAAATTCAAGATCTGCCCCGTCACGCCAAACATTGAGCAGCAGAACACGACCATCCGATCCTTCAACGAATTCTTTTAGTTGCTCGAAGGCAAAAATCGGTTCGCCATTCACAGAGGTGATCACATCGCCACCTTCAAGCTGGATGTCGAAAGCCGCACTGCGTGGCGTCACTTGACGGATCAGTGGCGGAAACAGCCAAGGGGCGGTCACGTCCAGTGTCTCGCCATTCCGGACCACAGTGTAATCCAAGACCGGCTCGACAGGCAGAGACCCGGTAAATTCGCTCCACGCCCCTTCCTGATCGAAATCGGGTGTCGGGATTCCGGCAATCGCGACGATTTCGTCGCCCTCTTGCAGTTCTTGCACCGTCCCGGGCAATGGCATCAATTCGCCCACGGTCAGCGGCTCACGCGATACGCCCTGCGACCAGAAGATCATGCCAAAAACCAGAATTGACATCACAAAGTTGAACACGGGCCCTGCCGCAACCGTTGCAGCCCGCGCCCACAAAGGGGCGCCATGCATCGTGCGACGCAGTTCTTCTGGCGTTTGTTCGGCAATGTTTTCCATCGCCTCTTCGTCCTTGCCCGACGCTGCATTGGCATCGCCAAGAAACTTCACATACCCCCCAAAAGGCAGCAAGGCGATCTGCCATCTGGTCCCGCGTTTGTCCATGCGGCTCCACAATACGGGACCGAACCCAATCGAAAACACCTCGGCCTGGATGCCGGACCAGCGACCCACGATATAGTGGCCGTATTCATGCACGGCGACGATGGCCGAAAGCGCGATCACAAAGGCCACGATCGTCCAGAGCAAGTTTCCAAACTGAGGGATCAGCGAAAGTACGTCCAAAATTCTATCCTGCTCGTTTAAGTACGGCTTCATCCACCCACTGACGTGCCAAATGGTCCGTTTGCTGCACGTTATCAAGGGTCAGTGGGGCATCAATAAGACCATCTTGGGCATCGAACCGATCAAGAACGCGTGCCACGATATCCGCCATGGTGATAAATCCGGTCTGGCCGGCTATGAAGTAATCCAGCGCGCGCTCTTTGGCTGCGTTAAAAACTGCCCCGGCCAATCCGCCGCGCGCCATCACATCGCGCGCGAGTTGCAGGGCCGGATAGCGGTTCAGGTCCGGATCTGAAAAACGCAGCTGCCCCAGCTTTGCCAAGTCAAGCCTTTCGACCGGCAGACCCTGTCGATCGGGCCAATGCAGGGCATACCCAATCGCGTGCCGCATGTCGGGGGCGCCCAGATGAGCCATCAAGGCGCCATCGCGGAATCCGACCATCGCGTGTACAACGGATTCAGGATGCACCAGAACCTCGATCTGACTGGGATCGATACCAAAGAACTCTCTTGTTTCAATCAATTCCAGCGCCTTGTTGAACATAGACGCGCTATCTATCGTGATCCGCTGTCCCATGTCCCAATTCGGGTGATTTGAGGCTTGCTCGACGGTTGCACTGGCCAGGTTTTCCAACGGCCAATCCCGAAACGCCCCACCGCTTGCGGTAATGATCACACGCTCGACGGCCTTTATGTCCTCGCCAACCAGCGCTTGAAACACCGCAGAGTGTTCGCTGTCCACCGGCAGCAGACAAGCGCCGTGATCGCGTGCTGTCTGCAAGACCAACGCGCCAGCACAAACTAGGGTCTCTTTGTTGGCCAATGCCAACGTTGCACCCTGTTTCAACGCCTCAATCCCCGGAGCCAGCCCGGCGGCTCCGACAATAGCCGACATGATCCAGTCTGAGGGACGCGCCGCGGCCTCGACAATCGCGGTCTGACCGGCCGCCGCTTCGACATCACTTCCTCGAAGGGCGTCTTTCAGGTCCTGCAGGCGATCATCGTAAGCTGTCACAGCAAGATCGGCGCCAAGTCGCCGTGCATCCCTGGCCAGTTGTTCAATATTCGCGCCACCTGTCAGCGCAACCACGTCGTAAGCGTCCGGGTTCTGCGCGATCAGATCGATCGTGTTCTGACCAATCGATCCGGTTGCCCCAAAGATTGAGACTTTGCGCATCACATCTCTCCGGGCGCGTAGACCAGCCCCGCTATCAACACGAACAAAGCGGCCCCCATCATACCGTCAAACCGGTCGAGAAAGCCGCCATGCCCCGGTATCAGGTTCGAGCTGTCCTTGACCCCGAACTTCCGCTTGACCGCACTTTCGACAATGTCGCCCGCCTGGCTTGCCATGGACGCCAGCACCGAAACCACAACCAAGAGAAATCCAAATCCGCCATAGATCGCGAATGCGCCCCCAACCATGGCTGCAGCTGCCCAGCCACCAGCCGTACCCGACCAGGTTTTCTTTGGGCTCACCTTGGGCCAAAACTTGGGGCCACCAATTGTCTTGCCCACAAAATACCCGGCGACATCTGTGGCAACGACAACGGCAATCAGCCAGACCATCCAGCCAAAACCCATGTTTTCGCGGATCGAGATAAAACCCAAACCGGCCCCTACGATCCAAAGAGCAAACAACACATACAGCCCTCGGGAGTGGCTGACCTGCCTTGCCCCAACCAAGGCCGGCGCCAGCAGAAATGGCAGCTTGTAGAGCGGTGGCAAATGATAGCTCAGGATTACCGCTACTCCGGTCAGGATGCCCAACTGAACCGCCACGCCCATGCGCTGTGGCTCGATCATGCGCACCAATTCCCAGGTCATGAGCCCGCATGCGGCGGCGATGAAGGTTTCAAACCAAATACCGCCCAGCCAAACCTCAAGCGAGCCGATCGCGACCAGTACGACGGCGGACAGAACCCGTGCGGTCAGGTCAGACCATCGGCCGTCGCTCATGCCGGAACCGCTCCAAACCGACGATCACGGGTGCCGTAACTTTGACATAGCCGTTCCAACTCATCGGCTGTGAAATCCGGCCACAGCGTGTCGATGAACTCGTATTCCGAATACGCGGACTGCCAGAGCAGAAAGTTCGAGATCCGTGCCTCGCCACTGGTACGAATGACCAGGTCCGGGTCGGGAAGAACACGTGTATCCAGATACTTGGGAAGCGTTTCTTGATCCACGTCCTCGGGCCTCAGGCGCCCATCGGCAACATCTCTTGCCAGACGTTTTGTGGCCCGGGCCACTTCATCCCTGCCACCATAGTTGAGCGCTATGGTCAGATGAACGAGATCGTTCTCCTTGGTCTTGTCTTCAAGCGTATCCATCAACTCAATCAGCTTGGCATCCAGTCGAACTCGGTCACCGATAAAACGAACACGCACGCCGGTTTCGGCAAGAGTTCTGGTTTCTTTGATGATGTATCGCCGAAACAGGCTCATAAGCCCGGCAACTTCGACCTGCGTACGTTTCCAGTTCTCGGTCGAAAAGGCAAAGACGGTCAGATACTTGATGCCCAATCGAGGACAAGCCTCGACAACTTCGCGCACGCGCCGCGCACCGGCATGGTGCCCAAAGAGCCGTGGGCGACCCCGTGCCTGCGCCCAGCGGCCGTTGCCATCCATGATAATGGCCACATGCTGGGGACCGACCACCGGCTCTGTATGAGGATCTTTGGGCATCAAATCAGCTCAGACCTGCATGATCTCGGTTTGCTTGGTCTCAAGGGCGGCATCGACGACCTTGATCATCTCATCCGTCAGGTCCTGAACTTCGCTTTCCCAGAATTTCTGATCATCCTCGGACATGCCGTCCGATTTGGCCTTTTTGATCTGGTCCATCCCGTCGCGGCGCACGTTGCGAATAGAAACCCGGGCGCTTTCGGCATATTGACCCGCGACCTTGCCCAACTCACGTCGCCGTTCTTCATTCAATTCGGGGATCGGCAACATGATGATCGTTCCATTCAGTTGGGGATTGATCCCCAACCCGCTTTCGCGGATCGCCTTTTCCACTTTTCCAACCAAAGACTTATCCCAGACATTTACAGTCACCATCCGGGATTCGGGCACATTGACCGTGCCGACCTGATTGATCGGTGTCATCGATCCATACGCGTCAACCATCACCGGTTCGAGCATCGAAGCCGAAGCCCGCCCGGTCCGCAAAGAGGCAAATTCGGTTTTGAGATTTGACATCGCGCCTTCCATGCGGCGCTTCAGGTCGTCGGTGTCCAGTTCGAAGTCGTCAGACATGCTGCTCACTCCCGGTCTTCAGGTGCTGTTTGGATGGGTCTTACGCCATCGCACTTGGGATGTATAGCAATCATGGGCAGGAATTGTGGCAATGACCAGAGTTGTTTCAGTCCTTTTTCGGCCTGTTTTGGTCAGGCGAGGCGGTCGCGGGATCGCCCGCCTCGATTGGTGTATCGGATCATGCGTTTACGTCGACAACCACACGCCCTTTGACCTGACCTTTCAGAATATCCGCCCCAAGTTGCGGCAGATCGGACAATGCGGCGGGATGAACCATCGCGTCCAACTTGTCCATTGGCAGATCCGTCGCGATCCGCTGCCACGCGCGGAGCCTGTTTTCATAGGGCTGCATCACACTGTCGATCCCCAAGAGGTTTACCCCGCGCAGAAGGAAGGGAATCACTGTCGCAGGCAGCGCCGCGCCTCCCGCCAGACCAACGGCTGCTACCGAGCACCCGTATTTCATCTGCCCCAGGACCCGCGCCAGCATCTCGCCACCAACGGCATCCACGCATCCCGCCCAGGATTCGCTCTCCAATGGGCGTTTTGTGGTTTCGTTGAGGTCCTCACGCGGCACAATCGTCGTGGCCCCCAGAGATTTGAGGTAGTCCCCGGTCTCTGGCCGCCCGGTCACAGCGGCGACCTCATATCCAAGCTTGCCAAGGATGGCCGTTGCAACGGAACCAACGCCACCTGCGGCACCCGTAACCAGAACGGGGCCATGACCCGGTTTCAGACCATGATCCTCTAGCGCCATTACCGCCAACATGGCCGTGAAGCCCGCGGTTCCTACGGCCATGGCCTGTCGTGCGTCCAACCCTTCCGGCAACGGGACCAGCCAATCAGCCAAGGCATTGGCCTTTTGAGAATACCCGCCCCAATGTGCCTCGCCCACGCGCCAACCGGTCAGAACAACCTTGTCGCCTGGCTTGTAGCGGTCATCCGACGACGCCTCGACCGTGCCTGCGTAGTCGATGCCGGGCACATGCGGATAAGACCGAACCAATCCGCCGCCCTTGGGCGACAGACACAGACCGTCTTTGTAGTTAACTGTCGAGTACTCGACAGCGACCGTCACCTCGCCATGCGGGAGATCTTCAAGGGAAAGCTGTTTGACGGAACCACTTGCCAGCCCGCTTTCCTCATCCTTATCCATCACCAGTGCATTGAACATTCGAACAATCCTTTCCTATTTCCTTGGCCTCTGGGTCTCAGTGTCCCCGAGCCCGTATTCAGTTGGCTTAGTTCCAGAAATGGGCCTGCACCTGCGCCCGGCGCGTGCCGTCTGGCGTTTCAACATCCAGTTCGGTTCCCGGCTCCCAATGGCTCAGACGGATCATTCCGATGGACACGTTTGTCTTGAAGTCTGGCGACCAAGCAGACGAGGTCACCTGCCCCACCCGCTTGCCATCCACGTACACCGGCCACGGCCGATCACAGGGCGGAACCGGATCGCCCTCGATCGCGATCGGGCGGATTTGCTGAACCGGTCCTTCTTTGGCGACCCGCAGCAACGCATCCCGTCCGATGCAGCCAATCGCCGTATGCGTGTTGCAGAACTTGCCCAACCCGCATTCATGCGGCGTGTTGTCGTCCGTCATGTCGTTGCCATATGACAGCAACCCACTTTCAATCCGTTCGATCAGGTTCGGACACCCAGCCCGCACATTCAGGTCTTCCCCGGCGGCAAACAACGCGTTCCACAGCGGCATGCCGATGTCGCGGCCCTCGACATAAATCTCGAACCCACCCTGTTTTGAGTAGCCCGAGCGCGCTACGGCCAGATCACGGCCTTCGAATGTGAACATGTCAAATTTGAAGAACCGGACATCACGCACCCTGTTGCCAAACACACGCGCCATCAGATCATCGGCCTTGGGTCCTTGAATAGCCAGGGGTGAGACATCCGGCTCGTCCACCAGCACATCCAGCCGGTATCCGTTCGCCACGCCTTTGACCCACAGCAGCAGGTCACTGTCGGCAATGGAAATCCACCACCGATCTTCTGAAAGCTTCACCGCAACCGGGTCATTCAGCATCCCGCCGGTTTCGTCCACGATGGGCACATAATAGCATTGACCCGGCAACATCCCGCGCAGATCACGTGGGGTCAGCATCTGCATCAGTCGTGCCGCGTCCGGTCCACGCAATTCCACCTGCCGTTCGCAGGACACGTCCCACACCTGCACATGTGTCTTCAGATGACGATAATCGGCCTCAACGCTTTCGAAAACCGTCGGCAGCAACATGCGGTTATACACCGTAAAGCCTTTGACCCCTGCGGCCTCCACTCCATCAGAAAAGGGCGTGCGCCGCAGACGACGAGACAGGGATATTTGCGGCATTCAGCCCTCCTTTGGCATGAAACAAAGATCACTGACCGGCGCTTCTGAGCCGGTTTCGGTCAGCATTTTGTGCAATTGACCGCGATGATGTGTCTGATGGTTGAAAAAATGCATCACACATTGCGCATAAGGCAATGTAATATCAGCTTCTTTCGCTGCAGAATACCAGGTGAACGGACCCGCAATCACTTCATCCCCCAGCGTTTCAGCCCAATCGAAGATACGCGCGTCCATGGTTTTCCGCAGAGACAGCCAACTGTCCAGATCGGGGCAGACATAGACGCTTTCATGGATGCCACCACCCGGACGATGGATGTTGCTTTCCGGGCCCGGCCCTTTGTCAAACCGAGACATCCAGATCCAGTCGCCCCATAACAAGTGGTTCGCAGTCCCAAGAATGGATCCGAAAAAGGCGCCCCGCTCCTGCACGAGTTCCTCAGGCGTAAGAGCTTGAAGAAACTCTGACAGCTGCCTGTTTTGCCAATGGTTGTAGCGCGCCATTTCACGCGCATAGGCCCCGGTAATCATCACTTTGGCCCGTGCCAGTCGATAGGGCATATCTCGGCAGATTTGCCACCAAAGTCCCAGACACGACCATAGTCGCGAACCTTGGACTTGGTTCCACGCGCCACGATGATATCTGGTCCCATCCAGTATTTCGAATTAGATACCATCACCGGATGTTCCGGGTCGCTGCCCGCCATCATCTCGATCTCACCCTGTATCTTGCGCCCGATGGCGATGCGGCGCTTGGTGCCGTCGCGCTCAATCTGGACCGGAGCGCGCTCGGCGCCGATGATCTCACTGACAAGCATTGTAAACAAACCTGTGGTGCCACCTGCCTGACCGCTGAAAATCTGGAGCAAACCGTTATACGCCTTGCCGCTGGCACGCTCGTCAACATAGGCGGCGACCTTCCATTGCCCCTCGCCCATACGGCCCGGAATATCGACCAGCAGCCCCACATTCAGGCCAGACAGATCCTCGCCCTCATAGTGTCCTTCGTCGATGATCACCCCCATCCATGCGTGGCAATGGCCTTCGGTCGGAGGATGTGCGCCCAGGGAAACCACACAGGGACAGAACACATCGCACGAACAGTTCAGGATCAGTTCGCCCTTGATGGCCCACTCGGTCGGGCTCATCTCGCGCCGCTTCGGGTTGGGCATACGGCTGTCGATCCGTTGACTGATCGGAAGCCTGTCCGCTTCGGGTTTTCTGTTTTTCGCCATCGGCTTATCCTCCGTATGCAAAGGGAAAGATCAGCAGGACAAGACCGCCTGCAATCAAAGCAAACCCCATCGGCCGAGTCACGGCATGCCCGATCTGGGGAAGTTTTTCCAAAACCATGAACAGCGTCGCCAGCCCCATCCACAGCAGGCTCATGACGCCACCAACGAAACCGAGGGCCATGAAACCCCAGCAACAGCCCACGCAAAAAGAGCCGAGGCCGAGGCCCATTTTCACACCACCCGTGAAACCGGCTTTCCAGTGGCCGAGGAAATAGGTCATCGGCGCATGGCAGACACCATGGCAGACCTCTTTCGCGCGTGTAAACTGGAATGCTCCAACTACGATCAGCAATCCTCCGGCGATCCAATTGGACTTGGCAATGCCCAACATGTCAACGAGGCCGCCAAACAAAAGAGCAAGCTGTACGCCGGCGATCAGCGCCGCAAACCCTACCCAGACGATGAAATACCCCGTCAGAACCCCCAGCCATCCGGCGCGCGTCCCGGTTGCACTGCGGATCAGGTCGTCATAGCTGCGCAGTGTTGGCACAAGCGTAGGCAACATCATTGCCGCCATCATGATCCCCCACATCCAGAACAGCGGACCAAATTCAGCCATGGGCATATACATGTCCATGCGCGGGTCCATCGCAGCCATGGCCTGCCCCATCGGGCCCGGGCGGCCGATCCAGTCCAGGTCCATGTCGCGGCTCATCGAGAACATGACCCACCAGGCCCACAGGATCAGAGCATAGAACGCCAGCCACATCCCGCTGCGGAACAATGCGCGACTCATGTGATCCTCCCGACTCAACTCTCTTGCTTTTCAAATGTCAGACTTTTAAATGTCAGACAAATAAAATCGTAAAATCGGCTGCAAAATGAAGATAGACCCTCGAAACCCCGCAGACCTTTCCGCCCAGATCGCGCAGGCCATTCGGGATGCGATTGTGTCGGGACAGTTGATCGTGGATGAGCGTCTGCCCTCAGAAGCCGAGCTTGCCGATCAGTTTCAGGTTTCGCGCCCCACTGTGCGCGAGGCGCTGAAACGTCTGGCCGCTCAATCCCTGATCCGAACCCAGCGCGGGGCAACCGGTGGGGCCTTTGTGAACCGCATCAGCTTTGAGGATGCGTACTCACAGCAGATCACGACCTCGACCTTGCTACTGTCGATGAACGCGGTCCGATTCGACACAGCCTGCGAGGCTCGGTACGCTTTGGAACGCGCCTGCGCCCCCTTGTCGGCACAGCGCCGGACAGCAGATCAACTTGCTACCATGCGGGCCGAGATATTCCGACAAGCACAACCCGGTCTGACCGATGAGGCGTTCTGCGCCTCGGACGTGGCCTTTCACCGGGCGCTGGTGGATGGTGCGGGCAACCCCGTACTGTCCTATCAACTGGCTGGCGCGGTTGAGGCGATGCAGCCCCTTATGAACATGATCACGTTCACAGCGCGGTCACGAGAAGAGATTATCTCTCTTCACACCAGGATCGCAGACGCACTTGAAGCTCAGGATGCTGCAACGGTGGATGCCACATTGGTCGAGTTGGAAACATATACGCGACAACTGGCGCAGGACGTGGCCGAGCGCAAACGCAGACCCGCCTGATACTGATCGGGCCCAGAGACTGACGCAGACGAACAGGCAAAAGGAAGCACGAGCAGGCAGGATGTCACCCGGCGCCAAGACCGGAACTCTCAATACAAATTGATTATCAATGACTTACGGGAGGACGTTATGAACACAAGACCGGACCCAACCTTTTATCCATCCGCCAAACTTGCGATGGAGGGCCCCACCGAAACACTTGCTTTCACACTGATGCTGAGCCCCGATTTTTCACAACCCGACGGGCTGGCGGTTGTGAATGTTGATCCCACATCGGACGACTATGGGAAAATCGTCCACAAGGTGATGATGCCGGAAAAAGGCGATGAGTTTCATCATTTTGGGTGGAATGCCTGTTCCTCGGCTTTGTCGCCCCTATCGGGTCACGCGTTTCTGGAACGGCGCTATCTGATCATCCCGGGCATTCGTTCCAGCCGGATCTACGTCATCGACGTCAAAAGCCCTCTGGAGGCCAAGATCCACAAAATCATCGAACCCGAAGAAGTCTTTGCAAAGACAGGGTATTCCAGACCTCACACCATCCATTGCGGACCTGAGGGCATCTATGTCAGCACCTTGGGCGGCGGCGGAGAGGACGGGACCGACGGCCCTCCGGGTATCTTCATCATGGATTGTGAAAGCTTCGAGATCATCGGACGGTATGAAATCGAACGCGGCGTGCAGGACAAGCACTATGATTTCTGGTGGAACCTGCCCCGCGACTACATGGTCAGTTCCGAATGGGGGCTGCCGCCACAGTTCGAAAACGGAATCGTGGCCGAGGACCTGCTGTCGAATAAATACGGCCACAGCATCCATTTCTGGAACCTGCGCAGCCGTACTAACATCCAAACCATTGATCTGGGCGAAAACCACCAGATGGCGTTGGAGATCCGGCCCGCACACGACCCCGTTAAGCAGTATGGGTTCTGCGGCGTCGTTGTGGACACAACGAACCTGCAAGGCGCGATCTTCACATGGTGGCGAAACGACGACGGCACGTTTGAGGCCAAGAAGACAATCACCATCGACCCGCAACCGGCTGAGCCAGATGACCTGCCCGATTTGCTGAAAGGTTTCTCGGCCGTTCCCCCGCTGGTGACGGATATCGACTTGAGCCTCGACGACAAGTACCTCTATGTCGCCTGCTGGGGTACTGGTGAGATGCACCAATATGACGTCTCGGACCCGATGAACCCGACACTGGCCGGCAAGGTCGAGATTGGCGGGATTGTCAAAAAGACCAAACATCCAAACGGTCAGGACTTTGGCTATGGCCCGCAAATGGTCGAAATCAGCCGCGACGGTAAGCGGGTCTACTGGACCAACTCGCTCTATTCTACGTGGGATGACCAGTTCTATCCGGGTGAGCGCGGCGCGGCGATGGTCAAAGCTGATGTCGGCGAGAACGGCGGCCTGACCTTGGATCCCAAGTTCTGGGTTGAGTTCCCCGAAGGTTATCGCAGCCACCAGATCCGGCTGGAGGGTGGAGACTGTTCGACCGACAGTTTCTGCTACCCCTCGGTCTGAGTTGGAATTTCTGATGACATCAACGGCTGGCCTCTGGCTGGCCGTTGTTCTCAGCGGTGCCTATCACGGGCTGAATCCCGGTATGGGCTGGCCGCTTGCTGTCTCGTCCGCGTTGATGGAGCAGCGCCAATCGGCCCTCTGGCGCGCCTTGGCGGCGCTTGCGGGCGGTCATTTCCTGGCGATGCTGGGTGTCCTGTTGCCATTTGCAATGATGGCCGTGTTGATCGACTACCAACGCGAAATCCGCATTGGGGCCGCGCTGATTGTCATTGCGATGGGGCTGTACATTGCCGTCACACGCAACCACCCCCGGTTTTTGTCGCGCGTGCCGCCCAGCAAACTCGCCCTTTGGTCCTTTCTGGTTGCGCTCGCCCATGGCGCGGCCTTGATGCTGGTTCCGATCTATCTGGGTCTATGCAATTTGGATGAGCTGGACGCGGGTCATCAGGCCATCTCTCAGATCATGACAACAAACACCCTGCTGGTTCTGGCCGTGGCCGCGCTCCACACGGCCGCAATGATCCTGGGAGGCGGTCTTCTGGCCTATGGCGTCTATCGCTGGCTCGGGCTGCAATTCCTATCACGGACGTGGTTCAACCTAGAACTCATCTGGGCACTCAGCCTGATTTTAGTCGGCGTTCTGGGGCTTTGGTCGGCAATCTAGTCGCCGCACGATCACCTTGCACATGTTCCGAAAAACCGCTTTGTCCTGCTTTGTAAGAAGTTAGGAGGTTTCGAAGTGTCCCAGAACACGCGCCCCACGGAATTTCTGCGTCAGGGCAAGGCTGCCGACTGGCAGGCCGCCACTACTCATGCTTTCACGCGCGAGCTGTCAGACGGCACCCTGCCCGAGGACAAGATGCGCTGGTATCTGCAACAGGACTATCAGTTCGTCGACGGCTTTGTCCGCCTGCTGGCCAGCGCCATCGCCCACGCGCCCACCCTGGCCGACAGCGTTCCGGCCGCACAGTTTCTGGCGGTGATTACTGGGCCTGAAAACACCTACTTCCTGCGCTCGCTCGAGGCGCTGGGCGCCCAACCCAGCACCGACCCTGCCCCCGCCACCAAGGCGTTTCAGGACCTGATGGCCGAGGCTGCGGCTTCGGGCCGGTATGAGAACATGCTTGCGGTTCTGGTTGTCGCCGAATGGGTCTATCTCAGCTGGGCCAGCCCGGAAAATCCGCCGAAACCCGATCTGCCCTTCTGGTTCGCGGAATGGATCACGCTACATGCCGGAGAAGGCTTCGAAAGCGTGGTCGAGTATCTGCGCGGGCAGCTCGACAAGACCTGGCCCACCTTGACGCCAGAGGCGCAAGCCGAAGTAACACGGCTGTTCCACCGGGCGATCGAGCTGGAGAAAGACTTCTTTGACACCGCCTACGCGGTGTAATCGGATAAAGGCACGATCATGGTACATATCCTCAACGTCATCGCGGCTCTGCTGACCATCGGCTTTGGCCTGTTCGGCTTTCTCGCACCTTTGCACACCGCGACGGCGCTGGATCTGGCCCCGACGAACAGCACCATGGGCTTGAGCGAGATGCGCGCCTCGGTTGGAGGGTTGTTTGTCGTCACCGGCATTGCCGTGATCTGGCTGAACCACCCCATGGCATACGCCATGCTGGGCGTAGCCTATGCCGGGGCGGCTCTGGGGCGGTTCGTGTCGGTGCTGCTGGACAATCCACCACTTGCCAAAGCCATGATTTTCGGGGGAATTGAGCTTGTCCTGGCCGTCTGGCTGATCGCTGCAAATCTGAACCGCAGCCCCTGATTTACCACGCGCTGCGGTCATTTCCGGGTTTGCATCCCGAAATCTCCTCACCTATATAAGTTCTGTCCTTCGGGACTATGGACATAAACGCGCTCGTAATAAGCGGATCGGACCCGGGGGCGGTACCCGGCGGCTCCACCAACCATCCTTCGTTTGAGGATCATGGGGCCGAAACAGGATCGACGAACGTCTAAAGGGGTTAGCTTTGTCTCGGCTGTCTGCCACCGTTACCGGCGAAAACAGTACAATTGCAAACGACAATCGTGCTCCGGTTGCAGTTGCTGCGTAAGCAGTAGCAAGACCGAAACTTAAGCCCTTGCGCCTAGCCGCGTAAGGCGGGGTTCGCAGGTACCTGGCAACAGAAACCTGCATTCCACACGTGTCCTGCATTCCACACAAGTATTGTCTGAGTTTAATTCTTTTTCTGTTCAGATTTAGAGTTTATTCATCCCTTTTGCCGATTGTCGTCCCAGACAGACAGGAGAGCCGGGATGACACACTCAGATATCCTAAAAGCGTGGTACGCTGACGTTTGGGAACAGGGAAACACCGACGCGATCGACCAATACTTTGCGCCCGACACGATGGCCGAGGGGATTATCCCTGAAATGCAGGTCGGCGCCGACGATTTCCGTGATCTGGTCATGGCCTTCCGACACGTTCTGGGTGAAATCACGGTGGAAATGCCCAAAATCATCGAAAACGGGGATTGGGTCTCTGCCATTCTACACGTCAAGACGTTCCGCGCCGACAATGGTGCACCGCTTGAGGTGACGGGTCAGGTCATGGCTCGGTTCAAAGACAACAAGATGGTCGAGGCCTACAACCAATTCGATTTCGTCTCGTTTTTTGAACAACTTGGGCAGTTTCCCCAGGATACGCTGCCCGTCTGCATGACCGGACAGCGGCTGGACTGGGCGTGACCTGCCAAGTTGCCTTGACCCACGGCATTCCAACACGCTAGCACAAGCCTCGGGATAGGATGCGACAGCCCAAGATTCGCATGTGTCCGCTGTTACAGGGAAACATGCCATGGCACGCGGGGCGCGGGACAGGTTTGACATTTGTCTTGAGATGGCGAAAGCCAGCGCAAGATGACACCGTCGTTTGCCGAGTTGATCCGGGTTTTCGGTCGCATCGGCCTGCTGTCCTTTGGCGGACCCGCGGCCCAGATATCGTTGATGCACCAGGAATTGGTGGAGCGGCGGCCTTGGCTGGATGAGCAAACCTACCTGCGCGCGCTGTCTCTGTGCATGCTGCTACCGGGGCCCGAGGCGATGCAATTGGCCACCTATGCCGGATGGCGCTTGCGAGGCGTAGCTGGCGGGTTGTTGGCCGGATCGCTCTTTGTCTTGCCGGGCGCTTTGGTCATCGCCGTTCTGGTTATGCTCTATGCAAGTTTCGGTGCCCTGCCCCTTGTCCAATCGGCCTTTGTTGGCATCAAGGCCACCGTGATCGTAATTGTTCTGCAGGCCCTGCTGAATCTTTCCCGCAAGGCGCTGACAGCCACTGAACACCGCATCATAGCCGGGCTGGGCTTTCTGGGTATCTTCCTGTTCAACCTTCCCTTTCCACTGATCATTCTTGCGGCTGCAATCTGGGGATATGTCTCGTTCCAGGGTCATGTTTCAGGGGCGATCCACTCGTCAGCCCCACCGCAGGCGCAACCGATGCGTACGGTCGCCCTTTGGCTCCCGATCTGGCTTGGTCCGCTGATCTTGCTGACGCTCTCGGGGCAACACTTGCTGAGTGATCTTGGCTGGTTCTTCGCGCGGCTGGCTGTTGTCACCTTTGGCGGAGCTTACGCGGTTCTGGCCTACATGACGCAGACCGTGGTCGACCAATACAACTGGATCAGCACAGGTCAGATGATTGATGCGTTGGGCCTTGCGGAAACCACGCCCGGTCCTTTGATTCTGGTCACACAATTCGTCGCGATGTTGACGGGACAGATGAATGGCGGTGTTTCGTTGGCGCTTGCGGCCGGGGCGGTCGCGCTTTGGGCAACCTTTGTGCCCTGTTTCCTGTGGATCTTTGTCGCGGCCCCATATCTGGACCACCTCGCAACCCGGCCACGCCTGTCTGCTGCCCTGCACGGGATCACCGCAGCGGTTGTGGGCGTGATTCTCAACCTGTCCGTGTGGTTTGCCCTGAACGTTCTCTTTGCCGCACTGACCGCGCAGACCTGGGGACGGATTTCAGTGCCTGTTCCAGACCTCAAATCGCTGGACTACGGTGCTGCCCTACTGACGTTTGCCGCTGGGGTATTGATTTTCCGAATGAAATTCGGGATGGCAACCGTGCTTGTGTCAATGGCATTGGCCGGAATGGCTATGCATTTATTCTGATCAATCTGGCGATACCCGCCCTTTCGTTTCCAGTCAAAACGCCTATGCTGGTGATGACCACTTTCGAGGATGACACATGTCGCAAGACATCGACTATGGAAATCTGATGCACACCGCCATGCGCGGCCTGATCAAGACCGTTCTGACCGATGTATCAAAAACCGGATTGCCCGGCGCGCATCATTTCTTCATTACCTTCGACACCCGTGAAGACGGTGTCGACATAGCTGACTGGCTTCATGATCGGTATCCGGAAGAGATGACGATCGTGATGCAGCACTGGTTCGAAAACCTGGAAGTCGGTGAAAACGGCTTTGCGATAACGCTGAATTTCGGCGACGCGCCCGAGCCGCTTTACATCCCTTATACGGCCATCAAAACCTTTGTGGATCCGTCCGTCGAATTCGGTCTTCGTTTTGAAGGCCCCGAGGACGATGTCGAAGATGAAGAGTATCTAGAAGATACGATCGAGGTTGAAGAAACCGAACCGCATCATGATGCGGATGTGGTGTCACTGGACAGCTTTCGGAAGTAATGGATCGACCCCGCAGGACGCGGGGTCTATTTTTTTCTCAGGAAGGTTTCGACCGCCCGGGATTTGTATCCGTTGATAAAGCGCGAAAAGGCCAGATCCAGCCCTCCGTCAGCCAGGGTTCGGTCGTATTGTTGCAATTCATAACCACCCTGCGCGTCAATAAACAGCGAGAAGACAGTCAGAGTGTCGCCGTCTATACGTCCCCACACAAATGGCTCACCCTTCATGGGGTTAAGGGGCACCTCATGCCCGAAAACGTTGCGCTGCATCGCTGCAGAAAACACATCGGGGCGATCTGAAGGTTGGAAATCGATTGAAAATTTCTGTTCCTTTACACGACCATCCAGTTTGTAGGTTGTCGTCTTCCAACTGACATTGAACCCGTTTCGTGTTTCGTTGATCGAAACGCTCATGTCCCTTGGGGTCGCGGTTCCATCATCATCAACGACATTTGCAGAGCCGATGTAATCCCCCACAAAGGGCGCAATATCCGCCGCGCGCGCCAAAGTGCCAAACAATGCCAGCACGATCGCCAGTGCGACAGGTCTCCATGGGATCATCCGAACTGTTGCGGGCATTGAATCCTCCATCACGACTGTTCGTCCACTTTAGCCGAGCTACGCGCCTGCACAATGGTACAGGATGGGCTGATTACGATTAAATTCAAATGCCTTGTCCCTATACGTTGCTGAGCCTTGAGTTTATGCTGCGCGCAACTCACCGATTGCACAAACGCAGCACTGTGGTTAAACGGCATACAACTGCATACCAGACGGAGTGACCGATGTCTCAGACCCGCACCGAATCCGACAGCTTTGGCCCGCTTGAGGTTCCTGCCGACAAATACTGGGGCGCACAAACACAGCGCTCGATCATGAATTTCCCCATTGGCTGGGAACGGCAGCCTGTGGCCATCGTGCGTGCGCTGGGCGTGATCAAAAAGGCTTGCGCGATGGAAAACAAAGCCACGGGCAAGCTGGACGCCAAGATCGCCGACGCGATCATTCAGGCCGCAGGTGAGGTGATCGAAGGCAAGTTCGACGACAATTTCCCATTGGTCGTTTGGCAGACCGGGTCCGGAACGCAATCGAACATGAACTCGAATGAGGTCATCGCGAACCGTGCAATCGAGATTCTGGGCGGCGTCATCGGTTCAAAAGACCCGGTCCATCCCAACGATCACTGCAACATGGGCCAATCGTCCAATGATACTTTCCCCACGGCCATGCATATTGCCACGGCCGTCAGCGTGCGCGACGTACTGCTGCCCGGCTTGACCAGATTTGCCGAAACACTTGAGGAAAAGGCGACTGAATTCGCGGGCATCATCAAAATAGGCCGCACACACACGCAAGATGCGACGCCGCTGACGCTGGAGCAGGAATTCGGCGCATACGCCCATCAGATTCGTCAGGGTATCGCGCGGATCAAGGCTTCTATGCCCGGCATCTACGAACTGGCGCAAGGTGGCACCGCCGTCGGTACCGGTCTGAACACCCACAACGGATGGGACGAAGCCGTCGCTGCCAATATGGCTGAAATCACCGGCCTGCCCTTCGTCACCGCACCGAACAAGTTTGAAGCCTTAGCGGCGCATGACGCCATGGTCTTCCTTTCAGGAGCTTTGGCGACCATTGCCGGTTCGTGCTACAAGATTGCCAACGACATCCGCCTGTTGGGCTCAGGCCCCCGCTCTGGTCTGGGCGAGTTGATCTTGCCAGAAAACGAGCCGGGCTCGTCGATCATGCCGGGCAAGGTGAACCCGACGCAGGCCGAAGCGCTGACCCAGGTTGCAGCCCATGTCATGGGCAATGACGCTGCAATCAAATTCGCGGGGTCTCAGGGTCACTTCCAACTGAACGTCTACAACCCGATGATGTCCTACAACCTTCTGCAGTCGATCCAGTTGCTGGGTGATGCCACCGACAGCTTTACCGAACGGATGTTGCGGGGCATCAAGGCCAATGAGCCGCGCATTGACAAACTGATGAAGGAATCGCTGATGCTGGTAACCGCGCTGGCACCAACCATCGGTTATGACAACGCAACCACCGTCGCGAAAACGGCGCACAAGAACGGCACCACCCTCAAGGAAGAGGCCATAGCGCTGGGTTTTGTGGACGAGGCGACCTTTGATGCCGTTGTCCGCCCCGAACATATGATTGGCCCGAAAGACTGATGGGTAAGCCGGTCAACCTGAACCGGTACCGAAAAGAAAAAGCACGGGCCGAAAAAAAGGCCTGCGCGGATCAGAACGCTGTGACGTTCGGGCGAACAAAGGCCGAGAAAGAGGTTGTGAAGCTGCGACAGGACAAGCAGGACCGCGACCTCGACAATCACGAGCTTGATAAATGAGTGGTCGCCCTGTCAAACACTCGCTAACCCTAAAGGGACACCGCACTTCGGTGTCTCTGGAAGATGAGTTTTGGCGAGCTTTCCGAAAAATCGCCGAAGAAAAAGAACAACCAATCAATGCGTTGGCGGCTGAGATTGATGTGGCGCGTGACCCTGAAACCGGGCTGGCCTCGGCCATACGTGTCTTTATTCTGAACTGGTATCGCGACAAGCATTAAGGCTTGCCAGACCCGTTTGTTCGCGCCTATTCTGCACGAGAACAAAAAGAGTACAACATGAGCAATCTCGTTCTTGGGCCGGATGGTCAGCCTCGATGTGCATGGTGCCAAGCCGCGCCCGAGTTTTTTGAGTACCACGACAACGAATGGGGTTATCCCGTTGCCGATGACCAGCGGTTGTTCGAGAAACTGTGCCTTGAAAGTTTTCAGTCCGGTCTCAGCTGGCGCACCATCCTGGCCAAGCGCGAGAGTTTTCGTGCTGCATTTTGTGGTTTTGATTTCAATACGGTGGCCGCGTTTACTGATGCAGATGTTGAGCGTCTCCTGCAGGACAAAAGCATCGTTCGTCATCGCGGCAAGATCGAAGCGGTCATCAACAACGCCCGTTGTGCGCAGGACCTCGTGGCCGCCGAAGGGTCTATCGCTGCCTATGTCTGGCGGTATGAGCCGGATACGCCGCCGGAACCGCAATCAGCCAGCACCTCGCCCGAATCCGTGGCGATGTCAAAAGACCTGAAAAAACGCGGGTGGAAATTCGTCGGCCCCACCACTGTTTTTGCCTTCATGCAAGCGATGGGGCTGATCAATGATCATGCGTCTGGCTGTATCAGCCGTGACAAAGCGGCAGAGCTGCGCCGCTCTTTCGTGAAACCGGTCTGAGGATCAGACCGACGCTTTGAAAATCTTGTTTATATTGCTGCCAAGGGAAGCGTTGAATTCTGCATCCGATTGCTGCTTTGACAGGCCCTCGGTCAGCGCGCGCGAGAACGAGGCGATCATCTTGCCGTTCTGGCCCAGCAGATCACAGGCCTGTTCGGTCGAATAGCCGCCCGACAGGGCCACGACGCGCAGAACACGCGGATGGTCAGCCAGCTCATCATACAAGTTGGCCGCGCTTGGGATCGTCAGTTTCAGCATGACCTCCTGCCCTTCGGCCAATTGGTCGAGGTTTTTCAGGATCTCAGCTTTCAGGATGTCCTCAGCTTCGGCCTTGGTGTTCGAGTTGATGTTCACCTCGGGCTCGACAATCGGCACCATGCCCGCGTCGGTTACAACACGCGCCACATCGAACTGCTGCGCAACAACGGCCGCGATGCCTTCTGCGTTCGCTTCGTGAATGACCGAGCGTTCCTTGGTTCCAAACACCCCTTCCGCCTTAGCGAGTGTCTCGGCCAGGCCTGGGATCGGCTTCATAATCTGAACGCCATTTGCAGTGTCTTCCAGACCCTTGTCGATCTTCAGAAACGGCACGATGCCTTTGACAGACCACAGGAAATCCGCGACTTTGCGGCCTTCGATCTCTTCGCCCAGAGTGCGTTCGAACAGGATCGCACCAATCACTTTGTCCTTGGTGAAATCATCCGCCAGAATGATCCGCGCCCGCATGCTCTGGATCTCGCCGAACATCTCTTCTTCGGAATTGTAGTCAGAGGCGTCCACACCATACAACGCCAGTGCCTTCGGGGTCGATCCGCCACTCTGGTCCAGTGCTGCTATAAAGCCTGCTCCGCCCGACATCTTTTCGCGCTGTTCTGCTTTGGACATAATGATTTCCCGTTCAAGACTGATTCCGATTTCCTTCACCGCATACAGCACAGCGATGGGTGATGGTAGTTTGTTAGCGCTCAACCACGCGCAACCAGATGCCATCTTTGGACCTTACGGTCAGATGGGCCACCGGGACAGGCGTTTTGCCTTGGATTTCTTCAAACCTGAAATGTCGCAGCAGCATCGACAGAATCAGCGGTCCTTCAACCATGGCAAACCCCGCGCCGGTACAGACCCGAGGACCGGTTGAAAACGGAATATAGGCCTCACGCTGGCAGGCCCTGCCATTCTCGGTGCTCCACCGCATGGGGTCGAACCCGTCCGGGTTGTCCCACAGCCGTTCCTGACGATGCAGGTGCCAGGGACTGATCACGATCTGCGATCCCTTTGGCACGTCCCTGTTCCTGAATGTCTCAGGGCACTGCGCCTGTCGCACCATCATCGGAACCGGCGGATAAAGCCGCAGAGCTTCGCGGAACACATCGCGGCTGAGCTTCAGTTTGGTCACACTCGCGAAGGACCAGTCGTCAAGTGCTTGGGCTTCGGCTGCGACCTTTTCTTGCCAATCGGGATACAGCGCCATCAGGTAAAGCGTCCAGGCCAGAGCCGACGCGCTGGTTTCATGCCCGGCGAGAAAAAAGATCGCAACCTGATCGATCATCTCATTCGTTTCGAAACAGCGGCCCGTTTCCGGGTCCGGTGTCGTCATGATCTTGGTCGCCAGATCATTCGGGGCGCGCCCTTCGGCAATCGCCACAGCGCGGTCCGACGTGAGCTGTGCGATCAGGTCTCGGATGTCCTGAGCGGTCCGGCGGGTTCTTGCGGAATGAAACCGGGGCAACCAGCGCGGCAAGGGCACAAAGGCGGCGAGGTTCAGCAATGGCTGTTCGCGCTGATAGGCCCGGAATTTGCGAAACACCTGTGCGGCGATTTCGTGTTCGATCGGCACCGAGAACAGGGTTCGAAAGATCACATCCGCAGCGGCATGACTTGTCACCTCTTCGCATTCGACCTGGGTGCCGATACGGGCGCGCAATCGATCTACAGAGGCCTCAGCCGCCGCCCGCATTGCCGGAAACGTGTCTTTCAGCCGCCCGCCTTCGAATGCAGGGTCGATAATACGCCGCTGACGTTTCCAATCGTTGCCATTGGTCAGGAACACGGAATTTCCCAGCAAAGGCCGCAGCCCTTCACTGATCCGATTGGATTTGGGAAAATCATCAGGGCGGTGTTTGAGAACCGTTTCTATCAAATCCGGCTGATTGATCATGTAGGACCGAAAGAACGGCGTGCGGAACTCGGCCATCCAGGCGCGATACAGGCGTTGAGGTTGAGCTGACAAAAGGTCCTGACGAAACAGTTTCAGGTAGCGCCAAAGTGACACGCGGTCCGGTCGTGGATGCGGCTTTGGTGGCGTCATGCACTCACATCCGTGTATTTCGACGTCGCTGTCTCGATCCGGGTTTTCGAGGGTTCCCGATCCGCAAACCTGGTGCCAAGCGTCTGAGGGCCGGCCGTGATCCGAAAATAGTCATAGGCACCGGGTCGGTCGAATGCGCAGAGATACTGGAAATGCAATCGGAAGAATTTCCAGCGCAACTCTTGCCAGCGTTCGGATGAAAGCGTCTGCGTAAAGGCCGCGGACAAGACCAGAGGCCAGATTTTGTCCTGCCCTGCGACGCCACTGACGGCTACGGGGTCGCACAGCGCAAAAGAACACCCGTCCCCCGGCGCCGAGACGTCCACCCATGTCAAAGCCTTCTGAGTCGACAGGAACCGCAGATCACCGCGCAGCTTTGTGGCCTTGGGCAAAAAGGAAACCATAGGCACCACATGCCCGAGGGTCAGCAGAGACAGCGCCGGTCTGCTCGGGATGCCACCCCGCGCCCGGATCACATCAGCCAGAACAGAAACACTCAGATGCGCGCCTGAACTGTGGCCGACAACCAAAACTTCGTCCACATCCGTGTCCAGGGTGGCATCAATGAGCCGCGCAAAATCATTGAGACGGTCTTGAAGCTCGACCGGTGTTTCTCCGGTCAATTGTGCTGAATAGGCGTAGTCATGCATGAGGTAGTAGGCGAATAGGCGGTTGTCGATCTTGCGAAACCAACTCAGCAAAACATAGGCCAAGGCCAAAGCGGGCAGCACGCCCCACCATCCCATCAACGCCGTGACCACGACAACAACGATCAGTGCAGCCAGCAATTGCAACAACAGCATCCCAACCGGATACAACGCGGCGATGACGGGCCCCTTTCTGAGGTGCCTCAACCGCTTCAAGGTGCCTGTGGACATATAGGTCCAGGCTGTGCGCCCCAGCTGCATGTAGGTCGCCAGAATCGATCCCGACATGCTGTCGCGCACGATGTCGGACCAGACCAGAACCTCAATTTCGGTCTGAACTGTTGCTCCGTCCTGCACCGACGAAACATGCCAACCGAATGGGCCGTCGCCCGATTTGGGGGATATCGAAATCTGATAGTCGGAAATCTGTGCCTGCGCCTGGGATTCCGTCCGATAGAGCTCACGGTATCTGCGCGCCGGAATCGGGTCGTATCCGGGGATATAGAACACCCGTCGCTTGCGCACCTGTGGCTGATTGTTCCGACTGCTCATGGCCTTACCTTCTGCCCGGCAGACTAGCCCAGCATTGCGACCAAGATAAGGACGATCAGCCCAGAACCGCCAACGCCGGGAAGGTTTCCAGCAGCCACCAGCTGAATTCGGTGAACAAACCCGTGATCAGCATGATTCCCACGAACAACAGCAGACCGCCCATCACCTTTTCGATCGTGCCCATGTAAGGTTTGATTCGGTTCATCACGCTCATCGAGCGGTTCAGGAACATCGCCGCCAGCAGGAACGGAATGCCCAGCCCCGCCGCATACACGCCAAGCAGCAATGTCCCGCGCGCAACCGAAGCCTCGGAGGCGGCCAAGGACAGAATTGCGCCCAACTGAGGACCAATGCAGGGCGTCCACCCGAAGGCAAACGCAAGACCCAAAATATAGGCCCCAAACACCGAACCACCTGAGTCGCCAGTTTCGACACGGGCTTCGCGGTCCAGAAGCGGAATACGGAAGACGTTCAGGAAATGCAGACCAAAGACAATGACCACGGCCCCCGAAGCCTTGGCAAAAAGCACCTGGTTCTTCAGAACAAACGCCCCAAAGGCTGACGCGGTAAAGCCCAGTAAAAGAAACACCGTCGACAGGCCCAGAACAAAGAACAGCGCCGACAGAGTTGCCTTGCGACGCGCCCGGGCCTCGTCCTGCATCTCGTTGATGGTCACACCGCTCATATACGCCAGATAGGGTGGCACAATTGGCAGAACGCAGGGCGAAAGAAAGCTGATCAGCCCGCCAATCATGGCGATGAACATGGCAGGCAGAAGACCCGCGTCGATGATATCAATTCCGAACATAACTCAGCACATATGATATGTGTGCGGCTTCGTCACGGGGCCATTCAGTCACATCCTCGTGGTTGCACGCTGGACACCGGCCCAAAGTGGAAATATCTGAACCTTATGTCAAATCCATCTGAAACTCTGGATGCATTGGGTCTGCTATGCCCGCTGCCGGTCCTGAAAGCGCGTAAACGCCTCAAGTCTCTGCCCGGTGGTGCAGTCCTGCGCGTGCTGGCCGATGATCCTGCTGCGATCATCGATGTCCCACATTTCTGCTCCGAAAGCGGCCACACGTTGTTGTCGCAAAGCGAAGAGAACGGTCATCAGGTCTATCTGATCCGGAAATCCGGCTGAAAACCGGGGATCGACTAGGACAAAAAAAGGCGGGCTTGCGGCCCGCCTTTTTTGTTCTTGTACTACTGACCCAAAGACCACCATCCACGCCGTTTTGGCTTGGGTGGGTCGCTGGGCTTTTCAGGTTCTTCTGCCACTGTTTCCAGCACAGGTTCGGCAGGGGTTTCTTCGATGACCGGTTCGGCAACAACCTCAGCAACCTGCTCCAACTCGGCGGGTTCTTCTGCGGCCGCTACAGGTTCGGCAGTCTGGTCTTCGGTTTCTGCAGTCTCAGCCGCTACGTCCACGCCGGCATCGGGTTGGGACGGCTCTGCTAGAACCTTGTCTGCCTCAGCTTCCGCCGGGGGTTCTTCAGGCTGCTCCACCTTTTCCTCGGGCTCGGCGACAGGTGCCGCGTTGTCTTCGGCCACCTCGGTGCCTTGCTCGGCAGGCGCGTCTTGCGGTGCGGCGGTTTCTTCCTCCGCCGTGACTGCGTCGGCATCTTTTTTCTTGCGACGCGGCGCGCGACGGCGTTTCGGCTTGGCGGGCTTTTCGTCTTCTGACGACGCCTCTGCCTCGTCTTCCGCCTTGGTCTCGTCAGCCGCGTCCTCGACCGCAGGCGCATCTTCGGTCACGGTTTCACCGTTCTCTGATCCGGCCTCTTGCGGATCGGCCCCGTTGCCGCCCTTCTTCCGACGGCGGCGGCGACGTTTGCGCTTGGGCTTGGCCTCTTCATCGGTCTGAACAGTTTCATCCTCGACCTCGGCCTCGTCCTCATCCGACGCATCGACCAGGTCCATCAGCGACGCGTTTGCCGACACGACCGGCGCGGTCGCTTCGGGTACAATTCGGCTGGCGGTCTTGAATTTCTCCATCGAGAAATCCGGGCTGACCAGATGAAGATCCCCCTCAACCCGCACTGACAGGCCATAGCGCGCTTCGATCTGAGCGATATGTTCACGCTTCTGGTTCATCAGGAAGTTGGCAATACCAACCGGGCAACGCACCAGGACCTCGCGGGAACGACGACGGGTGCCTTCCTCTTCGATCTGACGCAGGATCGACAGGGCCATGTTGTCGTCCGAACGGATCAGACCGGTCCCATGACAGGCCGGGCAAGGCTGCGTCGTCGCTTCCAGCATACCGGGGCGCAGGCGCTGGCGGCTCATCTCCAACAGGCCAAAGCCCGAGATGCGCCCGACCTGAATTCGCGCGCGGTCGGTTTTCAGCTTTTCCTTGAGACGTTTCTCGACAGCCGCATTGTTCTTGCGCTCGTCCATGTCGATGAAGTCAATCACGATCAGACCGGCGAGGTCCCGCAGACGCAGTTGGCGCGCAACTTCTTCGGCCGCCTCGATGTTGGTCTTAAGCGCCGTTTCCTCGATCGAACCTTCCTTGGTCGCCCGACCCGAGTTCACGTCGATCGCCACCAGCGCTTCGGTCACACCAATCACGATGTAACCACCAGATTTCAGCTGAACAGTCGGGTTGAACATCCCCGCCAGATAGCTTTCGACCTGATAGCGCGCGAACAATGGCAGCGCGTCCTCGTACCGTTTCACGTTCTTTGCGTGGGACGGCATGATCATTTTCATGAAGTCCTTCGCGATGCGATAACCGCCTTCGCCTTCGACCAGAACCTCGTCAATGTCGCGATTATAAAGATCGCGGATCGACCGTTTGATCAGATCGCCTTCTTCGTAGATTTTTGCGGGCGCGATGGACTCCAGCGTCAGTTCGCGGATCTGTTCCCACAGGCGCTGAAGGTATTCATAGTCGCGCTTGATCTCGGATTTGGTACGTTTCGCACCAGCTGTCCGGATGATCAGGCCCGCACCCGTAGGGACGTCGATCTCTGCCGCGATCTCCTTCAGCTTTTTACGGTCCGGCGCATTGGTGATCTTGCGGCTGATCCCGCCACCACGCGCTGTATTTGGCATCAACACACAATAGCGACCGGCCAGCGACAGATATGTCGTCAGTGCCGCGCCTTTGTTGCCGCGTTCTTCCTTGACGACCTGCACCAGCAGGACCTGGCGGACCTTGATCACTTCCTGAATCTTGTAGCGACGTGGACGCGGCTTGCGCGGTGGACGAATATCCGCGCTGTCGTCTTCGTCGGCAACCGACTCGATCGAGTCATCCTTGGCTGTCGCATCTGACGGCTCGTCACCGTCTTCGTTCTCATCGTCCTCGGCGTCGGCTTTCGCGTCGTCGGTGTCCGGCTCCTCGGCTTCGGCGGCCTCATCGTCCGATGAGGGAACATCCTCGCTCGACCCGTCCACCTCCTCGATGGATTCGGCGACGTCAGCGTCTCCTGCTGCGTCGTCGTCAATTGGCTGAACCTCGGCCTCGGCATTGTCGTCGGTCGCTTCTTCGGACGGCGCATCGTCATCCACGGGCTCTTCAACTGGCGTGTCCGCAACCAATTCAACGGGCGAGGTTCCTTCGGGCACCTCGACATCAGCTTCGTCCCCATCTTCCAGATCGATGGTTTCCATACCGGTCGGTTCCGACGACACCTCAATTGATTCGACCACGTCATCGGATTTAACGTCAGCAGCCTTGGTCCGCGCCCGTGAGCGGCGCTTTTTCGGCTTTGCCTCTTCCGCCTCATCCCGCGCCTTCATGGCCTCGGCATAAGCGCGTTCTTCCTCCATCAGCGCCTCACGGTCGGCGACGGGGATCTGGTAGTAGTCGGGATGAATCTCGGAAAACGCCAGAAAACCGTGCCGGTTCCCACCGTAGTCCACAAAGGCCGCCTGCAGCGACGGCTCGACCCGAGTTACTTTTGCAAGATAGATGTTGCCAGCAAGCTGGCGTTTGTTTTCGGATTCAAAATCGAACTCCTCGACCTTGTTTCCGTCGACCACCACGACGCGGGTTTCCTCCGCGTGGGTGGCATCGATAAGCATTTTCTTAGCCATGTGTCCTTGGTGCACCGCGCCAAACGCGTTGTCCTAACCCATCCAGGCGGACAGGCGCATTTGGGAAGGTGTCTTGTCAGGGCGATATCGGACGGCGCGCGGCAGGGTCTGGCGCTTTGGCCCCCTGCCCGGTCACTCAATCGTTGCGCGCGCGTCATCGCGGTTCTTCTCCGACAGGCCCGGTCATTGCCGCAGCCCGCCCATTTATTCCTTTTGCCCAGGCATCCCGGGCTCAGGTACTCATTGCCCCAGCGGGGCACAATCGGTCTGCCGTGCCATGCAAGACTGTTCATCACGTGCGGCACTGCAGCGAAACTCAAAGCATCAGGTCTTATGGGCGCAAAAATCGCCCAGCCCGTCTGGACACAATAAATGCACTCCTGTGGAAAACACAATGGGCAAACTGCACGGTCTGGTTTCTGCACCAAGATAGACACCGAGGTCGCAAACAGAACAGACTATGTCGGGTCGATCACTATCGTCGGTTTTGAAGACATGAGGAAACACATGCCGAACGAGATCTGGAAAATCCGTCTGGTCAGCCGCACCATTGGTGCGGATCGCGGGCGCGCGGCACGGGGACGCCCAGGTCAGTTGTGATCTCGGCCTCTTAGACGTTTTCTCAATACCCGGACCACTATCATGAACGATCAATCTCGCAGCTCTTCCCGAAGCGGTGGACGCGCTGCGCGCCGTGCCGCCCGTGCCACTGCCCTGCCGGACCATCTGCGTCCTGTGCGCCCAGGAATGGAGGGCGGTACATACAAACCCTTGTCGCAATCTCAGGTCGAGCGCATTCACGAAGCTGCCCTGCAGGCGCTTGAGACCATCGGCCTTGCGGATGCACCGCAAAGCGGCATCGATTATCTTGTTGGCGCAGGCTGTATTTTGGGCGACGACGGACGCATCCGGTTCCCCCGTGCGCTGGTCGAAGACACCGTCGCCAAGGCCAATCGCTCGGTGACGTTGTATAGCCGGGATGGGAATACCGATCTGGAACTGTCCGGCACCAAGGTACACTACGGAACCGCCGGCGCCGCTGTCAGCATGGTCGATGTCCACGGGCGCAACTATCGCGATTCCACCGTACAGGACCTGCACGATGCCGCGCGGATCTGCCAACAGCTCGACAATATCCATTTTGTACAGCGCCCGATGGTATGCCGGGACATCCTGGACAATCTCGAGATGGACTACAACACGGTTTATGCTGCGTGCTCAGGAACTTACAAGCACATCGGCACCTCGTTCACCGAGCCGTCACACGTTGCACCAGCAGTTGAAATGTTGCATATGATTGCCGGTGGCGAGGACAGATGGCGCGAGCGGCCTTTCGTCTCCAACTCGAACTGCTTTGTGGTTCCGCCGATGAAATTCGCGACGGAAAGCTGCGAAGTAATGGAGGAATGCATAAAGGCCGGGATGCCGGTATTGTTGCTTTCGGCTGGCATGGCCGGGGCAACCGCCCCCTCGACAATCGCAGGCGCCATCACTCAGGCCACCGCAGAATGCCTTGCGGGTCTGGTTTACGTAAATGCCGTAAGCCCCGGAGCACCGGCTATTTTTGGAACATGGCCGTTTGGTCTGGACCTGCGCACAGGTGCCATGTCCATCGGTTCGGGTGAGCAGGCGCTTTTGACCGCCGGTTGCGCTCAGATGCACCAGTTCTACGATTTGCCCGGTGGGGCCGCTGCAGGTGCCTCAGATTCAAAGCTGCCCGACATGCAGGCCGGATGGGAGCAGATGTGCTCGAACGTCATGGCCGGATTGTCCGGGCTGAACATGGTGTACGAAGCGGCCGGAATGCACGCGTCGCTGCTGGGTTTCTGTTTTGAAAGCTTGATCCTGAGCGATGATCTCATCGGACAGGCACAACGCTGCGTGCGCGGGATCGAAGTCTCGGACGAGACGTTGGCCCTGGATCAGATCGCCGAGGTCTGTATGGGCGGACCGGGCCACTATCTCGGAACGGATGCGACCCTGAGCCGGATGCAAGCCGACTACGTCTATCCCATTTTCGGGGATCGGACGTCGCCAAAAGAATGGGCGGAACTTGGAAAGCCGGATTTGCTGGACAAGGCGACAGCACGCAAGGAAGAAATCCTTCGCACACCGTCACCAGCCCGGTTCGATCCTCTGCTGGATGCTGAACTACGAAGCAAGTTTAACATTCACTTGTCTGCGTAACCTGTTGAAATTGGCGGCCCGAACTATGTCGGGCCGCCTCTGACTGTGATCGGTTACCCGTTGCTGGGTGGCAGCAAGCCAGCCTCTTGTGCAACAGCAACCTCATCGGCATCCAGTGCGCCATCGCCATTGGCGTCCATGGCCGAGAACGTGTCGGTATCCACTTCGGGCACCACGGCCTGAACTTCTTCGATGGTCAAAACGCCATCGCCGTTTGCATCCGCAGTGGATTGTGCAGCCGCCAGACTAGGCAGCCCAAGTGCAAGAGCCGTCAGCACGGCCAGATTTTGCGGTTTCATGTCATTGCCTCCTGAGTGAGTTTTTGCATTTTGCGTCCGGACAGGCACAAAGAACCGCGCCCCGAGGCCAACGTCACCCGCTTAACGGGACTCAACCATTTTCGCGCCAATCTCCGCGTGTTTGATCGAGTCGCATCCGCGATCTGTCGCCGGGCGAAACCATCACCGGCGGTTTCGGCGGTTCTTGCCCGACGCAATTCCGGCAATCCGGCAAAGCTCTGCTGACCGGGCCGAGTCGGGCGCAAAAAAGAAAGGGGGCCGAAGCCCCCTGTCAGTTTCGCCTTCCAGGCTCATATCGTTGACCGCCCGGTGTTTTTTTGCCTGCGGCCTGGACTGCGCATGGGGCGAGCGCACCCGCCCCGTGAGAGAGTGGGAAAGAGCAAATATTCCGCCCCACCCTGTTCCCGGCCAACACGGGCATGTCGGCCGAGTGGAAAAAGGTCAGTTGGTAAGTCTGCTCCCTTCCTCCGTATTCGTCGGGGTCGGTTGCTGTGGCAGCGTCCGACCCCTGCGCCCCGGGGTGCCGGGGCGCTGTGTTCAGCTACACCCGCTTGTCGCGCCGCAGGTGTTGCATTTCATGCAGGTGCCGTTGCGCACCAGTGTGTAGTTGCCGCATTCGCCGCACGGGTCGCCCTCATAGCCCTGCATCTTGGCTTTGGTACGGGCGTCCATCCCGGTTGCAACGGCGGTTTCCGTCACTTGCGCCTCGAACACAGCTGCGGTTTCGGCCAGGCCGTTGATCTCGGCCTGCCCACCGTTCAGCGCCATCAGGTCTTGTGGCAACCGCTTGCGAAGATACCCGGTCGAGCTGATTTGTTTCAGCACTTCCAAGGACTTGTTGGCCGCGCTTTCGCTGATTTCAGAGACGTTCGAGACGCCCTCATCCTCACCCCGACCCAGATCGTCAAAGCTTGCGCCTTCGGGTTTCACATGGGCCAAATCGGTGCGGTCCAGATAGGACACGGCCAATTCGCGGAAAATGTAGTCCAGGATCGACGTCGCGTTCTTGATCGAGTCGTTGCCCTGCACCATCCCGGCCGGTTCGAACTTGGTGAAGGTAAAGGCATCCACGAATTCTTCCAGCGGTACGCCATATTGCAGGCCAACCGACACCGCGATGGCAAAGTTGTTCATCATCGCCCGGAAGCCAGCGCCTTCCTTGTGCATGTCGATGAAGATCTCGCCCAGCTGTCCGTCTTCAAACTCACCGGTGCGCAGATAGACCTTGTGGCCGCCGACGATGGCCTTTTGGGTATAACCTTTACGGCGATGAGGCAGTTTTTCGCGATGGCTGCGGATCATTTCCTTGACCACAACCTTCTCGATCACTTTCTCGGCCAGAACGACGGCTTTTTCCTGCGGCGTCCCGGTTTCCAGCACTTCTGCCGCCTCGTCGTCATCCTCGACCAGCGCAGCGGCCAGCGGCTGCGACAGTTTCGAGCCGTCGCGATACAGCGCGTTGGCCTTCACACCCAGCGACCAGGACAGCTCATAGGCTTTCTGGCAATCCTCGATGGTGGCGTCATTCGGCATGTTGATCGTCTTGCTGATCGCACCCGAGATGAAGCTCTGCGCCGCGGCCATCATGGTGATGTGGCTGTCAACCCCAAGAAAACGCTTGCCTTTCTTGCCGCACGGGTTGGCGCAGTCGAAGATCGAATAATGTTCTTCCTTCAGATGCGGCGCACCTTCCAGCGTCATCGTACCGCAAACGTGGTCGTTGGCCGCGTCGATATCCGCCTTGGTAAAGCCCAGATGGCGCAGCAGATCGAAGGTCGGGTCGTTCAGCTTGGTGGCCGGGATGCCCAGAACGCCGGTGCAGAAATCCTCGCCCAATGTCCACTGGTTGAACACGAACCGGATATCGAAGGCGCTTTCCAGCGCGGCGTCGACCTTGGCCAGCTCATTCGGGCCAAAACCGTGACCGGTCAGCGAGGTGTGGTTGATCCCCGGCGCGTTGCCGATGGTGCCGTGACCAACGGCGTAGCTGACGATCTCTTCGATCTGGGCCGAGGAATAGCCCTGTTTTTCCAGCGCCGCAGGGACCGAGCGGTTGATGATCTTGAAATACCCGCCACCGGCCAGCTTCTTGAATTTGACCAGCGCAAAATCGGGCTCGATCCCGGTGGTGTCGCAATCCATCACCAGACCGATGGTGCCGGTCGGCGCAATCACGGTGGCCTGCGCGTTGCGGTATCCGTTCTGCTCACCCAGGCTTAGCGCTTCGTCCCAGGCGGACATGGCCAGGTCGATAAGGCGTTTGTCCGGGCAGTTTGCGTGATCCAGAGGCACAGGCTTCACGGCCAGCTTCTCATAGCCCTCGGTCACACCCTGCGAAGCACGACGGTGGTTGCGGATGACCCGCAGCATATTGTCAGCGTTGCGCTCATAGCCATTGAACGGACCCAGTTCGCCCGCAATCTCGGCCGAGGTCGCATAGGCCACACCGGTCATGATCGCGGTCAGCGCGCCGCAGATCGCGCGGCCTTCATCCGAGTCATAGCTGTGGCCCATATTCATCAGCAGACCGCCGATATTGGCATAGCCCAGACCCAGGGTACGGAAATCATAGGACAGTTGCGCGATTTCCTTGGACGGGAACTGCGCCATGGTGACCGAGATTTCCAGCGTCAGTGTCCACAGACGCGACGCATGCATATAATCCGCCGCCTGGAACTCATCATCCTTGAGGAAGGTCAGCAGGTTCATCGACGCCAGGTTACAGGCCGTGTCGTCAAGGAACATGTATTCCGAACACGGGTTCGAGCCGCGAATCTCACCGTCTTTAGGGCATGTGTGCCATTCGTTGACGGTGTCATGGAACTGAATGCCGGGATCGGCACAGGCCCAGGCCGCGTGGCCGACTTTTTCCCACAGATCGCGCGCCTTGACGGTCTTGGCGACCTCGCCGTTGGTGCGGTTGATCAGCTCCCAATCGGCGTCTTTCTCAACCGCGGTCAGGAAGGCATTGGTGACGCGGATCGAGTTGTTCGAGTTCTGCCCCGAGACCGAGCTATAGGCTTCGGAATCCCAGTCCGTGTCGTAGGTCGGGAATTCGATGCTGTCATGGCCCTGCTTGGCATAGTCCAGAACGCGCTTGATGTAAGTCTCAGGGATCGCAACATTTTTCGCCTCACGAACCGCCTTTTTCAGGCTGTCATTCGTCTTGGGGTCATAGGCATCGTCCTGCGCCCCGTCCCAGCTGCGAATGGCCTCGAAAATGCCGTTCAGCATCTTCTCGTGCATCTTCGATCCGGCAACGATCGAGGCTACTTTCTGCTCTTCGATCACCTTCCATTCGATGAATTGCTCGATATCGGGATGATCTGCATCGACGATCACCATCTTTGCTGCTCGACGGGTTGTCCCGCCCGATTTGATCGCGCCAGCGGCGCGGTCGCCGATCTTGAGAAAGCCCATCAGGCCCGAGGATTTGCCGCCACCAGACAGCGCCTCACCATCGGCCCGCAAATGGCTGAAATTGGTTCCGGTACCAGATCCGTATTTGAACAGGCGCGCTTCGCGGACCCACAGGTCCATGATGCCGCCTTCGTTGACCAGATCATCACCGACGGATTGGATGAAACAGGCATGCGGCTGCGGATGCTCATAAGCAGATTTTGATTTGGTCAGCTTGCCGGTCTTGTAGTCGACATAGTGGTGCCCCTGTGCCGGGCCGTCGATTCCATAAGCCCAATGCAGGCCTGTGTTGAACCATTGCGGGCTGTTCGGCGCGGCGCGCTGGGTCGCCAGCATATAGCGCATCTCATCGAAATAGGCGCGCGCGTCATCCTCGGTCGAGAAATAGCCGCCTTTCCAACCCCAATAGGCCCAGGCACCCGCCAGTCGGTCGAACACTTGCTTGGAAGATGTTTCACCGTCGAATTCCGCGTCCTCGGCAGGCACGGACCGCCATAGGAACTCGGGAACGCCTTTTTCCTTTACCTTCTTCAGCCTGGACGGAACGCCCGCTTTGCGGAAGTATTTCTGAGCGATGACGTCGCTGGCCACCTGGCTCCAGCTTGTGGGGACTTCGATATCGTCAAGGCGGAACACAATGGTTCCGTCGGGATTCCGAATCTCGGAAGTTGCAGACACGAAATCGAGATCTGAATATGCGTCCTGCCCCGGTTTGGTGAATTTTCTTTCAATCTTCATGTCCGCTGCCTTCGAATTATTGACCGTCTATTAAGCGTCGAGCCCAAGAAATGCCGAGCCGCCCACCATGCCGAACCTGACAGACGCACCTCGCCGGGCGCCGCTGACAGCAGCGCAAAACCGTCTTAGCGGTTGCACAATACGTTGGTGTGCCTTCCGTCCCTTGCCTGCGCCTTCCCCGGATTTCATACCAGATGTAGTGGCGTCATGTTCGGCTCATACAATCTGGCGTATATCGACATACAACGTCAACGGCCTTTTTCCGCCATTTTTGAAATCTTTTTTGTTGACGTGTCCCCGATCATGGGCACCGGATACCTGTTGCGCGATTCCTCCACAGGATCATCCACGGCGAATTTCCGCTGATCCTGAACAACGTCAAACGAAATTGCCGTTTTTACCAGCATGGTTATCCGCGTTTGATCAACCGCTGCTATGCTGGCTAGGCTGTCATAGAATCACTCCACCTGGGCGTTGCGACCGATGCGCTGTGTCCAGAACAATACAAATGATTGAAAGCTTACAAGCACATGAAGATGTTTCGCATTGTCCCAGCACTCGCTCTGATCGTGGCCTGCACACCACAAGATGTGCCCGAGGCCACCCGCAGTGCACAATTCGAAAGTTACCCTGACAGGCTGTTCAGGACCTTTGAAACAAGCTGTACCGGACCCGGCGAAACTTTCCGGCGGGTCGGAGGCCAGTCCGTCGAATGCAGCGAGTTTCTGCCACCGGATGCCACCGCCTATCTGATTCTGACATATGGCGGCTCGCCCGAGGACCTGCCGCAAAGCGTCATGCGCCTGACCTCAACAAAGAACGAGGCAGGATACAGGGTGGATGCAACGCTGTTTTTCAAGGTCCCGCAAAAAGACGGAGGTCCCGTCGAAGTTCCCGTCGAAAGCAAAACCCTGGACCGCGCGCTTGGCGCGCTCTACCAGGCGATGGGTGGTTCACCAGCTTAAGTGAAGGAAGTGGTCGGGGCGGCAGGATTCGAACCTACGACCCCCTGTACCCAAAACAGGTGCGCTACCAGACTGCGCCACGCCCCGGACCGTGCGCTGTTCCTAACGATGCCGATCTGATTTGAAAAGCCCTAACAGGGCCAAATTGCGGGACCTTGCGAAAAAATTTCATGCCGCATCTGGGTACCGGGCTTGATACCGTACCGAGCGGACAGTCCAGCATTGATTTCCAGCACCGCAAATACGTCGCTTCCCCCATCGATCGGGGTCTCGTCGCCCGGAATCGCCCCTTCATGGACGCGTGTGACGGTTCCGGCGCGATCAACGAAAATCATGTCCAGGGGAATCAGGGTGTTTTTCATCCAGAACGCCACCCGCTGCGGCGGATCATAGACGAACAGCATACCAGAGCGGTTGGGCAGGTTTTCGCGAAACATCAACCCACGCGCCTTTTCTTTACCGGTCACCGCAAGCTCGATGTCAAACCGGACATGGGTTTGATCATTGCGCAGTTCCACCCGATCCAGACGGCATTCAGCTGCAACACTCCCGGCCGCAACTGTCAGACACAAAGCCAGAAGGGTCAAAAACCGTTTCATAAGGGATCAGCCGTCCAGCGCCGCTTCCCAAGCAAGCACCTGAGCCGCCATTCGACCCCGCTTGCCGTCTATCACCCGCATCGCAAGCGCCTCGCCCGGCTGCAGATCGGCAAGACCCGACCGGCGTAGAACCTCAATGTGCAGGAAGACATCTTCACCCCGACCGAACACATTGGCAAACCCGAATCCCTTGCCCTTGTCGAACCATTTGACGCGCGCGGCCTCCAGCGGCGCCGTGGCAATCGCAGCGGGATCAAGCTCGGCAAAATCGGCCAGCATCATCGAGTCGGTGCGCGCCGGTGGATCAACAGCAATAACCTCGACCGCCTGAACACCGCGATCGGTGCGATGCGTCATGATCTCGATGCCAGCCCCATCAGCGACCGAGCTTTGCCCAAAATTGCGCAAAACATTAACATGCAAAAGAATATCCGGGCCGCCTTCATCGGACACAACGAATCCGTATCCCTTTGCGGGATCAAACCATTTCACGTGTCCTCGAACGCGATACATGTTGTTCAGATCATCTGGCACGGTTTTCCCATCGCGAATATTAGCAGATCGTTAAGGGTTTGTTGTTTATGGGAATGGCAGGCAATTTCAAGCTGAAAAAAACGTTTGATTTCCGCCTGTTGCATTTCGCGACACGTGAACGTCATGGATTCAACCTTTGCACTTGCCATGCGGACCCTGGGTCAACTCGCCGCCACCTGAACCGGTCATGCAGACGAAAGGCCCCATCGGCCCAGAACTCGATCTCGGTCGGGGCCAATCTGTATCCACCCCAAAATGGCGGGCGTGGCGGATTGGCACCCAGTTTGGCCGTCACCTTTGCAACCTCGGCCATCAACGCGGTCCGGCTGCTCAGGGGCTGAGACTGCTTTGAAGCCCACGCCCCCAACCGGCTTTTCAAAGACCGTGACGCGTAATACGCGTCCGCTTGCGGCCCGCTCTCTTTGGTTATTGTACCACGAACGCGAACCTGTCGTCTCAAAGATTTCCAATGCATGACAAATGCCGCTTTTCCCGCACTGTCCAACTCACCCGCCTTGGCGCTTTCATAGTTGGTATAAAAGACAAAAGCGCCATCTTCGATTTCCTTCAAAAGCACCATGCGCGCATTGGGCATGCCACTTTCATCAACGGTCGCCAGCGCAATCGCGTTCGGGTCATTCGGTTCGGTCTGTTCGGCTTCTGCCAGCCACCGAGCCGCTATTTCCAACGGATCGGTCCCGGCAAAGATGCCATCGCGCTCGGTCATTTCCATCCCCTGGAAAGAATTACGCACGAACCTAAGGCGATAACCTGCTGCGGGCAAGGGCACATGGCCTTGAAGCAGGACAATCTATGGCATAAACCCGTCGCAATCTAACGCGACGACAGGCGGAGAACCTAACATGTCTAATCAGTTGATGGCCGGTAAACGCGGCCTCATCATGGGACTGGCCAATGACAAATCAATCGCTTGGGGAATCGCCCGCGCTTTGTCCGATGCTGGGGCCGATCTGGCCTTTTCCTATCAGGGAGACGCGCTCAAGAAACGTGTCGATCCGCTGGCTGCACAACTGGGCAGCGAAATCGTTCTGCCGTGCGACGTCGGCGATGAGGCCTCTGTCGACGCTCTTTTCACCTCTCTGGAAGAGAAGTGGGGCAAACTGGATTTCATCGTTCATGCAATCGGGTTTTCCGACAAAAACGAGTTGCGCGGTCGATATGTCGATACAAGCCGGGCGAACTTCAAGCTGACCATGGATATCTCGGTTTATTCGTTCACAGCAGTGATGCAGCGCGCCGAAAAGATGATGTCCGACGGCGGCAGCGCAATCACCCTGACCTACTACGGCGCCGAACAGGTCATGCCCCACTATAACGTTATGGGTGTCGCCAAGGCCGCCCTGGAAGCGTCGGTCAAGTACCTGGCCGAAGATCTGGGCAAAGACGGTATTCGCGTGAATTCGATCTCGGCCGGTCCGATCAAGACCCTCGCCGCAAGTGGTATCGGCGATTTCCGCTACATCATGAAGTGGAACGAGTACAATTCGCCCCTTCGCCGCAATGTGACGATCGAAGATGTGGGTAAATCCGCGCTCTATCTGCTGTCCGACCTCAGCAGCGGTGTCACGGGCGAAAACCTGCACGTGGATTCAGGGTATCATATCGTTGGCATGAAGGCCGTCGATGCCCCCGACGTTGAAAAAGGGTAAGAGCATGAGCGCCAAGGACCGTCTGCCGCACGAAAAAGGCTTTCACATCAGCTGGGATCAGATTCACCGCGACTCGCGCGCGCTGGCGTGGCGACTGGATGGCCAAGGTCCGGATGATGGGGCCTGGCGCGCTGTTGTTGCCATCACCCGGGGCGGAATGGCCCCGGCCATGATCGTCAGCCGTGAACTGGATATCCGAACCGTCGATACGATCAGTGTACGCTCGTATCACCATCAGGAACAGGGTGAGGCCGAAGTTCTGAAAGCGCCTGATGCCGCGCTGATGGGCGATGGCGAAGGTATTCTGGTCGTCGATGATCTGGTCGACAGCGGCAAAACCCTTGAACTGGTGCGCGCGATGTACCCCAAGGCGCATTTTGCAACAGTTTACGCCAAACCAAAGGGGCGCCCGATGGTGAACACCTTCATCACCGAGGTCAGCCAGGACACATGGATCTTTTTCCCGTGGGACATGGCGCTGCAATATGTCGAGCCTTATCGCGGCACCGACTGATTGCGTCTTGCTGCACGCACCCTGCCCACTCTGAAACTTTCAGGAGCGCCGAATGAGCCTGACCCGGACCGCCGCCACCTTCGCCCCTCCGGTCATGGAGGCGCGGCGTTGGCTGGATGGCGTGAAGTTTCCCGCCGACCGACCGTTGATCAATGTCAGTCAGGCAGCGCCTGTCGATCCGCCCCCTTTGGCGCTGCGTCAGGCGATGGCCGAGTTCGCGATCTCGGACGACAATGCCCATCTTTACGGCCCGGTTCTGGGCAATGATGATCTGCGCGCGGAACTGGCGGCGCAGATCAGTGACCACTATGCAGGCGAGGTGCATCCAGCTCATATCGCCATCACATCGGGCTGCAATCAGGCGTTCTCGGCTGTGATCACGGCCATCACCGGCCAAGGGGACGAGGTCATTCTGCCAACGCCGTGGTACTTCAATCACAAGATGTGGCTGGACATGGCCGGTGTGCAGGCCGTTGATCTGCCCACTGGTGATGATCTGCTGCCCGACCCAGACGCAGCGCGTGTGCTGATCACGGACAAGACGCGCGCGATTGCTTTGGTCACACCCAATAACCCCGGCGGCGTTGAATACCCTGCTGAGCTGGTCCGTGCCTTCTACGATCTGGCACGCGAGACAGGCATCCGCTTGCTTGTGGATGAGACCTACCGCGATTTCGACAGTCGCAGCGGCCCGCCACATGATTTGTTTCAGAACCCCGGCTGGGATGAAACATTGGTGCATCTCTATTCATTTTCCAAAGCCTACCGGCTGACCGGGCATCGTGTGGGGGCCATTGCAACGGGCACCGCCCTGTTGGCCGAAACCGAAAAGTTTCTGGACACTGTTGCCATCTGCCCCGGTCAGATCGGACAGTTCGCAGCCCTTTGGGGCATGCAGAATCTTTCGCAGTGGCTGGCCGGAGAGCGCGACGAAATCCTCGACCGGCGCGCCGCGATTGCCGAAGGCATGCCAAAACTCGAGGCCAAGGGTTGGCGTCTGCTGGGTTTGGGCGCCTATTTTGCCTATCTCGAACACCCATTCGAGATCCCATCTGACGAACTGGCCCGTCGACTGGTGCCCGAGGCAGGTGTGCTGCTGTTGCCCGGCACCATGTTCATGCCCGACCATGATCCAGCTGGAAAACGGCAGGTGCGCATTGCATTCGCCAATCTGGATCGGGCTGGGATCGCCCAATTGTTCGACCGGTTGCAGGCCCTGTCCTTCTAAGCTTGCCCCCCGGCGGTGCGCGTCGTATTCAGGGCCGCAACCGACAAGACAAGCAGTAAGAGGGCACCATGGCCGCAGGCAAAAACAGTCTTTCGAAAACCTTTGTCTGGATTCTGATGGGCCTGCTGTTTGTGGGTCTCGCAGGCTTTGGCGCCACCAGCCTGACCGGCACCATTCGCACGGTCGCCCAGGTCGGGGACGAGAGCATCTCGGTCGACGCCTACGTGCGCGAATTGCAACGTGAGATTCGCGCGGTTGAGGCGCAAACCGGTCAGGCCATGCAGATGTCTCAGGCCCGCGCACTGGGATTGGAACAGCTGGCCTTGTCACGCCTGACCGCGTTGGCTGCGCTCGACAACGAAGTCGGACAGCTGGGCATTTCGATCGGCGATGAAAACCTGCAGCAGGATATCGTTTCGATCCCCGCTTTTCAGGGCGTCAATGGCACGTTCGACCGTGAGGCGTATCGTTTCCAACTTGAACAGATCGGCATGACAGATTCCGAGTTCGAATCGGATTTGCGCAAGGAATCCTCGCGCACTATCGTGCAGGGCGCTCTGATGGGCGGCGTTCAGATGCCCAGCACCCTGACGGACACTCTGACAGACTACATCGGCGCGCGCCGCAGCTTTACCGTGGCGACCGTAGGCGCGGACGCGTTGGAAACACCAGTGGCCGATCCGACTGACGACCAGATCCAAGTCTACTATGATGAAAACCAGAACCAGTTCACCCTACCTCGAACCAAACGCCTGACCTATGCGATCCTGTCGCCTGCGATGCTGGTGGATGAGGTCGAAGTTGACAGCGATTCTCTGCGTCGCCTCTACGAAGAGCGCTCGGCAGAGTATCAGCAGCCCGAACGTCGCCTTGTGGAACGGTTGAACTTTCCCAGCGAAGAAGCGGCAAACGACGCCAAGGCGCAGCTTGAAGTCGGTGGCACCACATTCGAGCAACTGGTGCGCGCGCGCGAGCTGGAGCTTGGCGATATTGATCTGGGTGACGTGACGCGTGAGGACTTGGGGGACGCGGCAGATGCTGTCTTTGCCGCCGATCTGGATAGCGTGGTTGGCCCTCTGCCATCGGTGTTCGGCCCGGCTCTGTTTCGCATCAATGGGTCGCTGGCTGCAAACAACGTGCCATTCGAAGACGCCGAGCCGACCCTGCGGGCAGAGTTGGCCTCGGACCGCGCCCGCCGCCTGATCGAGGCGCAATCGGAAGACATCAACGACATGCTGGCCGGTGGCGCAACCCTGGAAGAGTTGGCCCAAGAGACCGAAATGGAATTGGGCCAGATGGATTGGACCCGCAACAGTGATGAGGGCGTCGCAGCCTATGACGGCTTCCGCAGTGCTGCCGAGGCGGTACGCGAAGGCGACTTCCCCGAGATCGATTTCCTCGAAGACGGCTCGATCTTTGCGCTGCGCCTGAATGAAGAGCTTGCCCCCCGCCCCGAGCCGCTGGACAGCGCCCGGGATCGCGTCGCAGCAGCCTGGGTACAGGCCGAAACCGCAAGAGTTCTGCAGGAACAGGCAAACTCGGTTTTGACCGAACTGGCCACAGATGGCGATTTCACCGCCACCGGCTTGCCGTTTCGTGTCGAAAACGCCCTGACCCGGACAGCCTTTCTGGACGACGTACCGGCTGATTTCATGGCCGAGGTTTTTGAAATGGAACCTGACGAGCTTCGCGTTATCGGTGGTGAAGGTTCGGCCCTGATTGTGCGGCTGGACGAGGTATTGCCCCCGGCTGAAACCGACGAACTGCGCCAGTTGCAACAGGCGCTTTCAGCCCAGATGGATCAGGCATTGGCCCAGAACATCTTTGACGCGTTTGTACGCGATGCCCAGACCCGCGCCCGCCCGGTGATTGACCAGCAGGCCCTGAACGCCGTGCAGGCGAGTTACTGAACGAGACGCAGATGGCCCTGACACCCGAATTCGACAGTTTTGCGCGCGCCTATGAGGCGGGCGAGAATCAGGTCGTCTATACGCGCCTTGCGGCGGACCTCGACACGCCGGTTTCGCTGATGCTGAAACTGACCGGCGCGCAAAAGGACGCCTTTGTACTGGAATCCGTGACCGGCGGCGAAGTGCGCGGGCGGTATTCGATCATCGGAATGAAGCCCGACCTGATCTGGCGCTGCCGGGGGGAACAGTCCGAACTGAACCGCTCGGCCCGGTTTGATGCCGAGGCTTTCGCACCGCAAGACGGCAATCCGATGGACAATCTGCGGGCCTTGCTGGCCGAAAGCCGGATCGCCCTGCCCGACGACCTGCCACAGGCGGCGGCGGGACTGTTCGGCTATCTGGGCTATGATATGGTGCGGCTGGTCGAGTACCTGCCCGATGTGAACCCTGATCCGCTTGGCCTGCCTGATGCGATCATGTTGCGCCCGTCGGTTATCGCTGTACTGGATGGTGTAAAAGGGGAAGTGACCGTGGTTTCTCCGGCCTGGGTCAGCGAGGCTCAATCTGCCAAGGCCGCCTATGCACAAGCCGCCGAGCGCGTGATGGACGCGGTGCGCGATCTGGAACGCGCCATGCCCGCCGAGACCCGGGATCTGGGTGACGCGCATGAGGTCGCCCCGCCGGTATCGAACTTCACCAAATCCGGCTACATGGGCGCGGTCGAAAAGGCCAAGGAATACATCTGCGCAGGCGACATCTTTCAGGTCGTGCCAGCACAGCGCTGGACACAGGACTTCCCGCTGCCACCCTTTGCCCTCTACAGGTCGTTGCGACGCACCAACCCGTCGCCTTTCATGTTCTACTTTAACTTCGGCGGTTTTCAGGTCGTGGGCGCAAGCCCCGAAATTCTGGTGCGTGTCTTTGGCAATGAGGTGACGATCCGGCCAATCGCGGGCACACGTCCGCGTGGGGCGACCCCGGAAGAAGACAAGGCCAACGAACTCGATCTGATGGCTGATAAAAAAGAACTGGCAGAGCACCTGATGCTGCTGGATCTGGGCCGCAACGACACAGGGCGCGTTGCCAAGATCGGCACTGTGCGTCCGACCGAAGAGTTTATCATCGAGCGCTACAGTCACGTCATGCACATTGTGTCCAACGTGGTCGGGGAACTGGCCGAGGATAAAGACGCGCTTGACGCCTTTTTTGCCGGGATGCCTGCGGGAACGGTCTCGGGCGCGCCCAAAGTGCGCGCGATGGAGATCATTGATGAGCTCGAGCCGGAAAAGCGCGGCGTCTACGGTGGTGGTGTTGGCTATTTCAGCGCAGGTGGCGACATGGATATGTGCATCGCGCTGCGCACCGCCATTGTGAAGGATCACAAATTGTACATTCAGGCTGGAGGAGGCGTTGTCTACGACAGCGACCCCGAGGCCGAGTACATGGAAACAGTCCATAAATCCAACGCCATCAGACGCGCGGCGGCGGATGCGGCCCGGTTTACAGGTACAGGGAACAGTTAAAGAAAAAGGGCGGCTGATCCATCGATCCACCGCCCGTCTTCTTGGTCATGAACGTTACTGTGCGACCCGCTTCATCACGGCCGAGATCGGGGCCATCGCAACCCGGTTGTCGCGATCCTCAAGCCCCCATAGCAACAAGGCCGAAATCGTCTCGGGGCGCACACGGCCCAGCATCACGACTGTGCCCTCCTGCCCCGCGCGGAACGCCGCCTGATCGAGAAACCGGCGCATGATCTTCGCATCCTGCCGCGCGCCATCGATATCGCGGAACACCACGCCCGACGGAATACCGTTGCGGGCGGCCAGTTTCTGCACTGTATTCAGCCCGTTATCCTGTGTGATCAGACCCCGACCTGTATTGGCTGCAATGGCTGCAACCTGATCGGCAAGTTTGCGGTTGCCCTGAATGCCTGTCTCGACGCCTTCGAGAATACCAACCGTTTCCGACAAAGTATCCAGCCAGACGGCAAGCGAGACCTCGGCATCCTGCGCGCTTGCCGCTTCGGGAAGATCGGCCATAGCCAACACTTCGAAGCCGGCCGCCCGGTGGCGGGCCATCTTGTCGGCGGCATCCGGGTCAGAGGGGCTGACGGCAAAACTGATTGGATAGGGAAAGTCCTGCAAAGCTTCGGCCCCAAACGCGCCCTCATCATCGATCAGGATGATCGACATCAGCGGCTTGGCGTCCGGATTGTCGAAACTGGCTGCATAGTCCTCGATTGGCTTGCCGGTGGTCAAAGCGGCTGCATCGTCCGTTTCATCAGGCGCTGTTGGCGTGTCGTCGCGGTCCGTCAGTGGCAGGATGCGCTTGCCAACAAGCGTTCTGGTTGATGCGATCTCCTCGCCGCCAATCTGGGGCAGCGCGGCAATTTTTGGCAGCTTGCGCGGCAGAGCGTCTTCGTCCCCTTCGACCGCAATCGGGCTGTTTTCAAACGGGTTTTCCTGTTCCGTGTCCGCCTCTTCCGGCGCAGTCTGTGACGGCAACTCTGGCTCGGGTTGGAGCACAGCAACCTCTTCTGTCTCTGCAGACGGCTCTGGCGTGTCATCGACAACGACCGGTTCGGGCTCTTCCTCAGGTGTCGCCGAAGGCGCGCTGGGTGTAGGCGGCGCTGCAGGTGCATCGGTCACCACCGTGACCGTTGACTGCGTTTGCCGTTGCGGATCTTCCAACCCCTCGCCCTGATCAATGACCGCAGGCAGCTCGTCTGGAACCGTATCCAAATCGGACAAATCCGCCAGTTCATCCGGCGCATCAGCGGGTTTTGGCCCAGCGGGAGGCAATTCAACAAGATCTGCATCCGAGGGTGTTTCGGCAATCTGCTCGGGCACCCTGGGGGTTTCAACGTCCGCTGGTTCGGGTGCTTGGGTGGTGACAACTGGTCTGTTGGCCAGCGGTGTGTTCAACGACACAACCACACCCAGCATCAAAACAACGACCGCCCCGGCGACCATTCCTCCGAAAAATCCGCGCATTACTCGTGCCTTTCGCCTAATATTCTGCCTCGCCCGTCCTGCGCCATCTTTTGCGGCGCTCAGCCCGATGGCATATCAAGAACGGGATGTCCTCTTGACGCTGCCGCACAAGCCTGAGCATGTATGTCCCGACATTATACCGTGGCCCGGGGCTGCATCGCCAGCCTGAAATGCCCAAGCGAAGACAAGTGTTCACATGCTGCTGCTGATCGACAACTACGACTCGTTTACCTACAACCTCGTGCACTACTTGGGCGAACTTGGGGCCGAAATGGTCATTCGCCGCAATGATGCGCTGGATGTACAGGAAGCCATGGCGATGAACCCCGCCGGTATCCTTCTGAGCCCTGGCCCCTGCGACCCCGATCAGGCGGGTATTTGCCTGGCCCTGACAGAAGCCGCCGCCGAAACAAAAACGCCGCTACTGGGCGTGTGCCTCGGCCATCAGACCATAGGTCAGGCCTTTGGCGGCAAGGTGATCCGCTGCCATGAGATCGTACATGGCAAAATGGGCACGATGGAGCACACAGGCAAAGGCGTTTTCGCTGGGCTGCCTTCGCCTTTTGAGGCCACCCGCTATCATTCCCTGATCGTGGAACGTGAGACATTGCCCAATTGTCTTGAGATCACGGCAGAGTTGGAAGACGGCACCATCATGGGTCTGCAGCACAGGGAACTGCCCATTCACGGTGTCCAGTTCCACCCGGAATCCATTGCATCCGAGCATGGCCACGCCCTGCTCAAGAACTTCCTGCAAGAACTGAAAGTCCCCGCATGAGCGACGCGCTGAAACCGTTGATTGGCGCATCCGCTGATCGACCCCTGACCCGTGCCGAGGCGGAACAGGCTTTTGCCATCCTGTTCGATGGCGAAGCCACGCCCAGCCAGATCGGCGGACTGCTGATGGCGATGCGCACGCGCGGCGAAACCGTGGATGAGTACGCTGCCGCCGCCGCTGTCATGCGCGCCAAGTGCAACGCTGTGAATGCTCCGGCAGGCGCGATGGATATCGTGGGTACGGGGGGTGACGGCAAACACACGCTGAACATTTCAACGGCAACCGCCTTCGTGGTTGCCGGTGCAGGCGTTGCCGTTGCCAAGCATGGCAACCGGAACCTCAGCTCGAAATCCGGTACAGCTGACCTTCAATCCCAGATGGGGATCAACGTGATGGTTGGCCCGCAAGTTGTTGAAAACGCATTGAATGAGGCTGGCATCTGCTTCATGATGGCCCCCATGCACCACCCGGCGATTGCCCATGTGATGCCCACCCGGCAAGAACTTGGGACCCGCACGATCTTCAACATCCTTGGGCCACTGACCAACCCTGCGGGCGTCAAACGTCAGCTGACCGGGGCCTTCAGCCGCGAGTTGATCCGTCCGATGGCCGAAACACTGGGTCTTTTGGGATCGGATCGGGCATGGCTTGTCCATGGCTCGGACGGCACAGATGAGTTGACCATCACGGGCATCAGCTGGGTCGCCGCGCTGGAAGATGACACTGTCAAACAGGTTGAGTTGCACCCAGAAGACGCGGGCCTGCCCGTTCACCCGTTCGAAGACATCATCGGCGGCACACCCGAGGAAAATGCCGTCGCCTTCCGCGCGTTGCTGGAAGGCGCATCATCGGCCTATCGCGATGCGGTTCTTTTGAACTCGGCGGCCGCACTGGTCATCGCAGATGCCGCAACGGATCTGCGTGAAGGTGTTGAAATGGCTGCCGAAAGCATTGACAGTGGCAAAGCGAAAGAAAAAGTAGCCGCCCTGGCGCGGATCACACAGGAAGCCGCATGACCGAGACTGTTCTGGACAAAATCAAGGCCTACAAGCTGGAAGAAATTGCAGCGGACAAGGCGCAAAAATCCCTGGCCGACCTGGAAAGCGAAGCCCGCAACGCCTCGGAAGTGCGCGGCTTTGCTGAAGCATTGCATACCGCATCGCGAACCGGATATGGACTGATAGCCGAAGTCAAAAAAGCCAGCCCGTCCAAAGGTCTGATCCGCCCGGATTTCGACCCGCCAGTTCTGGCAAAGGCTTACGAAGATGGTGGCGCAGCCTGTCTGTCAGTTCTGACCGACACGCCCAGCTTTCAAGGGGCAAAAGAGTTTCTGACCGCTGCTCGGGCCGCCACCAACCTGCCCGCTTTGCGCAAGGACTTCATGTACGACCCCTATCAGGTTGTCGAAGCGCGCGCTTTGGATGCGGATTGCATTCTGATCATCATGGCCTCGGTCGAGAATGCGCAGGCCGCCGAGTTGGAACAGACCGCTTTTGATTGGGGCATGGACGTACTGATCGAGGTTCATGACGAGGCCGAACTTGAGCGCGCCTCCCAACTGAAAAGCCCACTGATCGGGATAAACAACCGCAATCTCAAGACGTTCGAGACCACACTTGATACGACACGGCGCTTGTCGAAACTGGTGCCTGGCGACCGGACCATCGTCTGCGAAAGCGGTCTGGGTACGCCTGACGATCTGGCCGACATTGCCCGGTATGGGGCGCGGTGCTTTCTTATCGGCGAAAGCCTGATGCGTCAGGATGATGTGGCAGCCGCGACCCGCCATATCCTGTCCAAGCCTTTGATCCCCGGGGTGATGTGATGCCCCTCACCCATTTTGACGCGCAAGGTCAGGCGCATATGGTCGATGTGTCGGACAAGGCAGTCACTGCCCGGGTGGCTGTGGCCGCCGGGCATATCAAGATGGCCCCGGCAACATACGACCTGATCTCTGAAGGACGCGCCAAGAAGGGTGATGTTCTGGGCATCGCGCGCCTTGCTGGGATCATGGGGGCCAAGAAAACACCCGATCTGATCCCGCTCTGCCATCCGCTGCCCGTAACCAAGGTTGCTGTGGACCTGAAACTGGATCCAGACTTGCCGGGCGTACAGATCGAGGCGACCGTAAAGACCTCGGGCCAGACCGGGGTTGAGATGGAGGCCCTGACCGCCGTCTCAACCGCAGCGCTGACCGTCTATGACATGACCAAGGCGGTCGATAAGGCGATGGAAATTGGCGGCATTCGTGTGTTGCTGAAAGACGGTGGTAAATCAGGGCGTTACGAGGCGACATGATTTCGGTCGAAGACGCCCGCACCCTGTTGTTCGATCTGGTCTCTCCGCTGCCCGCCGAGACGGTGCCGCTTGTGCACTCTGCAAACCGGGTGCTGGCAGAGGACGTGGTCGCGACACGGGATCAACCACCCTTCGCCGCATCGTCGATGGACGGGTATGCGGTCAAGGCGGCTGAAGTCGAACTTCACGCCATGTTCAAACTTGTGGGTGAGGCGGCGGCCGGAAAACGGTTCGACGGCCAAGTTGGACCAGGGCAAGCCGTGCGCATCTTTACCGGAGCCCCGGTTCCCGAAGGCACTGATTTTGTTGTCATTCAGGAAGATGTCGACCGGCGCGGCGATCTGATCACAATCACCGACGCCCCCGGTTCCAAGACCAACATCCGCCCTGCCGGCATTGATTTTGGCCAAGGCACCAAAATCACCGCTCCGCGTGTAATCCGCCCCGAGGATATGGCGCTGATGGCAGCTATGAATATCCCGCAGGTGCCGGTTGCGCGACGGCCCCAGATCGCTCTGATTTCGACGGGCAACGAGTTGGTCATGCCCGGCGAGACACCCGGGCCGGATCAGATCATTGCATCGAATACCTTCGGACTGAAGGCTCTATTGGAACGCCACGGCGCCCATGTCCGCATCCTGCCTATCGCGCAGGACACTGTGTCATCGCTTGAAACCGCCTTTGGACTGGCCGCAGGCGCGGATCTGGTGGTTACAATCGGCGGGGCATCCGTTGGCGACTATGATCTGGTATCTGAGGTGTCCGAGGCGCTGGGGATGGAGCGGTCGTTCTACAAGATCCGAATGCGCCCCGGTAAGCCGCTGATGGCCGGGCGCATGGGCGACGCCGCGATGGTCGGCCTGCCGGGAAACCCTGTCAGCGCAATGGTTTGCGGATATCTATTCCTTGTGCCCTTGGTACATCGCATGCTGGGGTTGGATGCAGCCATTGCCCCGTTTCAAACGGCCACACTGGCCGAACCGCTGTCTGCCAACGGCCCGCGTGAACACTACATGCGTGCAGTCGTGGATGAAAATGGCATTCGCGCCTGCGCCGATCAGGACAGTTCCTTGCTGAGTATCCTTGCCCAGGCCAATGCTCTGCTGGTGCGCCCGCCCGAGGACCCGGCGCTGCCTGCAGGAGCCAAGGTTCACTATCTGCCGCTGTAGAACATCCTCAAATTCGTTGACACAAAACGTGAACATGCGTAGAACAAAAGAAAACGCATGAGCGACGAGGTGTGAGCGATGCTGACCAAGAAGCAGTTGGATTTGCTGGAATTCATCCATAAACGCGTGCAGGCGGATGGTGTTCCGCCCAGCTTTGACGAAATGAAAGCTGCGCTGGACCTTCGATCAAAATCTGGAATCCACCGGCTGATCACCGCCCTGGAAGAGCGTGGTTTTATTCGACGACTGGCCCATCGTGCCCGCGCCATAGAAATTGTGAAACTGCCCGAAAGCCTTGGGGGCGAGCCAACAGTGGGGTTCAACCCACGCGTTATTGACGGGGACAAACCCGAAGGTCCACGTCCTGCGAATTTCGAACCCGTCTCGGTGGACGCACTGGAACTGCCCGTCATGGGACGGATCGCCGCCGGCGTTCCGATTGAAGCGATCAGCCATGTCTCGCACAGGGTGGCGGTGCCCGGCCCGATGGTTTCGGGTCAGGGATCACACTATGCGCTTGAGGTTCGGGGCGACTCGATGATCGACGCCGGGATCAACGATGGCGACGTTGTCGTGATCCGTGAGACATCGACAGCTGACAACGGCGATATCGTGGTTGCACTGGTCGAGGATCAGGAGGCGACACTCAAACGGTTCTTCCGCCGCGGTCAGGCCATTGCGCTCGAGGCCGCGAATCCAGCGTATGAAACGCGCGTGCTGCCTGAAGACAAGGTTAAGGTGCAGGGGCGACTTGTCGGGTTGATCCGCACATACTAATTCTGCCGCTTCGATCGGTTCCCGTGCGATTTCGGGGACCACAACCTGTTGCCGGTCTTATCCGCGCTCGAGATCATTTTGTCACCCGAGATCGACAAGCTGCCCGTTTGGGACAAGCGGTCCGGGTCGAACAAACCGCAATCGCCTTCCACATTCAGCGGCACCGATGACACAACGATCTGGTTTTCATGGCACTTGGAAAACCCGAGTGCGGCGCGTTTTCCGGTGATGTGTATGACTTCCTTGTCTTGCAAAACAATGCGTTGGATCAGGTCGGCCTCTCCCGGCCATCGCGCGGCGGCCTGCCCCTGATCCTGCCCGTCCCCATCGTTCTCCAACCAGACGGCTGCTATGAAACCGCTGCCCCTCTCTTTGCTCAGCGCCCGGCCCTGATCGGTCATCACACCCACCAAGCCACCGGATTCAGCGATCAGGACTTCGGGCCGCTGGCCAGACGACCACATCAGAAACGCCAGTGTGACCGGTGCCAGACCGATCCACCGCGCACGACCCTGCCACAGGGCAAGCCAAAGCGCCCCAAATGCGATCAGAGGCAGAACGAACCAGGGCGGGCTGACCACGTAGCTTTGCGCACCGCCAAGACCGGAAACCCAATCCGCAATCATCAGAATCCAGCGTAGCCCGGCACCCATTACGTGCAACGCAATCCACTCGAGCCCAAACGGAGCCAACAAAGCGGCCACCACTGCCGAGGGCACCACAACGGATCCCATAACCGGAACGGACAGCAAGTTTGCCAGCAACCCGTAATGCGACATCGTATTGAAATGAGCAGCCCCGATCGGCGCCGTCGCAAGGCCCGCAATGGCGGAAGACATGAGCACACCGACCACGGGACGGAACCATTTTGGTCCGGGGGTGGGACCAAATTTGCGCAGGGCGCCGAACACGGCAACCAGCGCTGTGGTCGCGGCAAATGACATCTGGAAACCGGGGCTCAACAGCGTTTCGGGGCGCAGGGTCAGGACAATCAGCGCGGCGACAGCAACGGCCCGAAGCGAGATCGCGCGCCGGTCAAACAGAACAGCGCCCAGCATGACGCTGACCATGACAAAGGCACGTTCGGTGGCCACATTGCCCCCGGACAACATCAGGTAAATCACCGCGGCCACCAGCGCGCAACCCGCCGCAAGTTTGCGCACCGGCGCGCGCAGGGCCAACGCCGGGATTGCGGACAGACCGATCCGACACGCAACAAAGACAAATCCTGTCAAAAGCCCCATATGCAGACCAGAAATCGCCAGAAGATGTGCCAGGTTCGAGGCCCGTAGAGACCCGAGTGCCTCCTGCCCCATTCCACTGCGGTCGCCGGTGGTGACGGCGGCTGCGAAACCGCCGACCTCACCGGGCAGAAGAGCGCGCACGTGTTCGGAAATCGCCATTCTGATCGCGGTGATCCGAACGCCTTTCAGCGCATCCTGAGGGGGCGCGATGGTCATGACAGGAACACGCGTATAGCCGACAGCGCCCAACCCCTGAAACCAGGCATGGCGGCGGAAATCAAAGCCTCCGGGCTCGACCGGGCCTTGCGGGGGCGACAGATGGGCGGTGGTCATGATGCGCTGGCCCGGCGCAATCGGTCCCACCTGAGAATGAACAGAAAGACGGATGCGCTGCGGTCGTCGGTGTTCAGGCACGTCCCCTACCCGCACCTGATCCAACGTCAGTCGCAGCGCATCCGAGGCAGACCGGTCCAGGGCGACGACCCTCCCCTCGACAGGGCCGTAGTATCGCCATGACAGAACCGGTTCCGCCACCGTATGGGCGCGGGCCCCCGCCAGCAAAAAGCCGACACCAACCAGCGCCCCCCCGATTGCCAACGATCCCCATCCCGCAGGCAATACGCGGCACAGGCCGATCAGACTCAGACCCGTACAGGCAAGGCCCAGATAGACCTGCCATCCGGGTTCGAACCCCAGCCCAAAGTACAGGCCGATCCCCATGGCCAAACACACCGGTGACCAGGGAAACAAGAACCCTGTCTGGTTCAGCAGCGCCGCCTGGGCCCGTGCAAGAACACGCATGGTTGCCCCCGTCCTTCGGGCTCGTTAGACAGGCGCCAAGCTACGCCCATCGCGGTTACCAAAAGGTTAATCAACACAATGTCCGACAAGGTCGTCACCCGTTTTGCCCCTTCGCCTACCGGTTTTCTTCACATCGGCGGCGCGCGCACTGCGCTGTTCAACTGGCTCTTTGCGCGCGGGCGTGGTGGCAAGTTCCTGCTGCGAATCGAGGACACCGACCGCGAGCGCTCGACCCCTGAGGCGACGGCAGCGATTCTGCAGGGAATGGAATGGCTGGGCCTGGACCATGATGGCGATGTGATCAGCCAGTTCGAAGGGGCCGCGCGGCATGCCGAGGTGGCGCACAACCTTTTAGCCGAGGGCAAGGCATACAAATGCTTTTCGACCCAGGAAGAAATCGCGGCATTCCGCGAACAGGCCCGAGCCGAAGGTAAATCGACGCTGTTTCGAAGCCCGTGGCGCGACGCGGATGCCGCGACCCACCCTGACGCGCCATTTGTGATCCGCATCAAGGCGCCTCAGGATGGCGTGACCGTGATCCGCGATCAGGTGCAGGGCGATGTGACCATCCGCAATGATCAATTGGATGACATGGTCCTGCTGCGTTCGGATGGCACACCGGTCTACATGCTGGCGGTTGTTGTCGATGATCACGACATGGGCGTCACCCATGTTATTCGCGGTGACGATCACCTGAACAACGCCGCCCGACAGATGATGATCTATCAAGCGATGGGCTGGGACGTCCCTGTCTGGGCCCATATCCCGTTGATACACGGGCCGGACGGCAAGAAACTGTCCAAACGCCACGGAGCCTTAGGCGCGCAAGAATATCAGGCGATGGGCTACCCCGCCGCCGGTATGCGCAATTATCTGACCCGTTTGGGATGGAGCCACGGAGACGACGAGTTTTTCACCGATAAGCAAGCCAGGGAATGGTTCGACCTCGGCGGCATCGGAAAAAGCCCGGCACGTTTCGATCTAAAAAAGCTCGAGAATCTGTGCGGCCAGCATATTGCGATCTCGGATGATGCTGCGTTGCAGCAAGAAATCGATAAATATCTAGCGGCAGCGGATCTGCCGGCTCTGACAGAGACACAATCGAGTGATCTTTTTCGCGCAATGTACTGCCTCAAGGATCGTGCACGTACTTTCCCAGAGTTACTTGAAAAAGCTCATTTTATTCTAACGTCTCGCCCCATTGCGCGGGACGAGAAAGCGGAAAAGGCCCTGTCATCTGTATCCGATGGTATACTGAGAGAATTGACGCCGCAGCTGCAAAATGCTAGCTGGTCCCGGAACGAGCTGGAGGAGGCTTTGAATTCCTTTGCTGAAGCACGGGAACTCAAGTTCGGCAAGCTGGCGGGGCCTCTTCGGGCCGCTCTGGCCGGTCGGGCGGTGACACCTTCGGTTTTTGACATGATGCTTGTGCTGGGACGAGATGAAACTCTGGCGCGGCTTTCTGAAGCAGCGGAATAAACCCTAACTTCATAATCGGGTAACGCTGCACCGCTAACACACCCGGGCTGCGCGCCCGCGCGCAGTCATTGCCCGCAGGTTTGGGCGGTGCTTAGACCTGCGCACAAATGAAGAAGGGACAATCATGACTGATAGCAACAAAACAGCAACTCTGACCGTCCACGGCAAAGAATACGAATTGCCGGTTCACTCACCGACTGCTGGGCCTGATGTTGTAGATATCCGCAAGCTTTATGGCCAGGCGGGTGTGTTTACCTATGATCCCGGCTTCACGTCGACTGCAAGCTGCGACAGCACCATCACCTATATCGATGGTGAAAAAGGGGAATTGCTGCACCGCGGTTATCCGATTGATCAGTTGGCCGAGAAATCCCACTTTCTGGAAGTGTGCTACCTGCTGCTGTACGGAGAACTGCCGAGCGCCAAAGCCCTTGAAACCTTCGAGACGACGATCACGCGCCACACGATGCTGCACGAACAGATGCAGTATTTCTATCGCGGTTTCCGCCGTGACGCGCACCCGATGGCCATCATGGTGGGTGTTGTCGGCGCGATGTCAGCCTTCTATCACGATTCGACCGACATCGCCGACCCGCATCAGCGCGAGGTTGCCTCGCACCGCCTGATCGCCAAGATGCCGACCATCGCGGCGTGGGCCTACAAGTATCACACCGGGCAGCCCTTCGTGTATCCGCGCAACGATCTGGACTATGCGTCGAACTTCCTGCGCATGTGCTTTAGCGTTCCGGCCGAAGAATATGAGGTGAACCCGATCCTCAGCCGCGCGATGGACCGCATCTTTACCCTGCACGCGGATCACGAGCAGAACGCCTCGACCTCGACCGTGCGTTTGGCGTCGTCATCTGGTGCCAACCCCTTCGCCTGTATCGCTGCCGGTATTGCCTGTCTGTGGGGTCCGGCGCATGGTGGTGCGAACCAGGCCTGCCTTGAGATGCTGGAGGAAATCGGCACAGTTGATCGCATCCCCGAGTATATCGCCCGCGCCAAGGACAAGAACGATCCGTTCCGCCTGATGGGTTTCGGCCACCGGGTTTACAAGAATTTCGATCCGCGCGCCAAAGTGATGAAGCAGTCGGCCGACGAAGTTCTGGATCTGCTGGGCATTGAAAACAACCCCAAGCTTCAGGTCGCAAAAGAACTGGAACGCGAAGCGCTGGAAGATCCGTATTTTGCCGACAAGAAATTGTTCCCGAACGTGGATTTCTACTCGGGCATCATTCTCGAGGCGATGGGTTTCCCGACATCCATGTTTACGCCGATCTTCGCCCTGTCGCGCACCGTGGGTTGGGTCAGCCAGTGGAAAGAAATGATCGCTGATCCTCAGAACAAGATCGGTCGTCCGCGCCAGCTATATCTGGGCGAGACCAACCGCGACTATGTGGATATTGAAAACCGCTGATTGAACAGACAGAAACAACGCCCCGAGCTTTCGGGGCGTTGTTTGTCAGAACAGGCTCAACTGATCGCCCGCCTGCGGCGGCCTGGCGAACAGGTCACAGCGCAGAGCATCCGATTTTTCCTTCAACCCCAAGCGTTTGATTGTCAGCTTGAAGCGTTTGGCGACCATTTCGGCATATTCGCCTTTGCCGCGCATCCGGTGCCCCCAACGCGGGTCGTAGTCCCGACCGCCATGCATATCGCGCAGTTTCGACATCACCTTTTCAACCCGATCCGGTTGATGATCTGCCAGCCACTTTTGCCACAGCGTCGACACTTCACGCGGGAGGCGCAGCATGATCCAGCTGGCCGTATCAGCCCCGGCCTCCTGTCCGGCCTCCAGCAGGGTTTCCAGTTCGTGATCGGTCAACCCCGGCACTATCGGAGAAGTCATGACCCGCACCGGCACCCCTGCCCCGGTCAACCGCCGGATCATCGCCAGTCGGCGGTTCGGGGATGGCGCGCGTGGCTCCATCCGGCGTGACAGATCTGCGTCCAAAGTCGTCAGCGATATGCCGACCCGAACCAAACCTTTTTCGGCCATCGGGGCAAGGATGTCCAAGTCGCGCTCGATCAGGGCACCTTTGGTCACGATCGCAATCGGATGGTTGAACTCACGTAGTACATTGAGGCACGCGCGGGTGATCAGGCGGGTTTTCTCGATCGGCTGATACGGGTCTGTGTTGGTGCCCAGGGCGATGGGCGCGACCTTGTAGCTGTGCGCCGATAGTTCGTGGCGCAGAATCTCAGCGGCATTGGGGCGTGCAACAAGCCGGGTTTCGAAATCCAGCCCGGCAGATAGCCCCAGATAGGCGTGGCTAGGTCGTGCAAAACAATAAACACAGCCATGTTCGCATCCCCTATAGGGGTTGATCGAGCGATCAAACGGCAAATCGGGCGAACGATTATAGGTTATCACACTGCGGGCCACCTCATCCCGCACCTCGGTCCGCAGCACAGGAATGTCCTCTTCAATCTCCCAGCCGTCATCAGAAGCAATTGTGGCCAGTTTTTCAAAGCGACCGGCGTCGTTTGACGCGACCCCGCGGGCTCGGATATTGGTTTGAGATTTCATTTTGTTCGCTCTTTGTTCTATGTTGAACTTACGGGACGATCCCATGCAGAGCAACCTTGCCCCTGAGTTGCGTAACCTGAGCCAAATGCAGGATGATCTTGCATATTATTCTGTCGCCGCATCAGAAATTCTGCCCTATACGTCGGTCCCGAAACCACTGAGGTCGCAATCGTCACAGTCAAGCTGCGACGATTTAGCCAAAACGGGAAAAATGCCACCGCGGACAAGAGGTCTGCACAGCTCAGGGAATTGCGCCATGTCCGAAGAAGAAGACATCGTCCTGTCCGAACTGAATGACGACGAACTTGTCGAACAGATGTTCGACGATCTTTACGACGGCCTGAAAGAAGAGATCGAAGAAGGTGTGAACATCCTGCTGGAACGCGGCTGGATTCCCTATGACGTTCTGACCAAGGCACTGGTTGGCGGAATGACGATTGTGGGTCATGACTTCCGCGACGGAATTCTGTTTGTGCCCGAGGTGCTGCTGGCTGCCAACGCCATGAAAGGCGGTATGTCGATCCTCAAACCGCTGCTGGCCGAAACCGGTGCCCCGCGCGTCGGCAAGATGGTAATCGGAACCGTCAAGGGCGACATCCATGACATCGGCAAGAACCTTGTTTCGATGATGATGGAAGGTGCAGGTTTTGAAGTGGTCGATCTGGGTATCAACAACCCGGTCGAGAACTATCTGGAAGCACTGGAAAACGAACAGCCTGACATTCTGGGCATGTCGGCTCTGCTGACGACCACCATGCCGTATATGAAAGTCGTGATCGACACACTGGTCGAACAGGGTGTGCGGGATGACTATATCGTACTGGTCGGCGGCGCGCCTTTGAACGAGGAATTCGGTAAGGCGATCGGCGCCGATGCCTATTGCCGTGATGCGGCTGTGGCGGTTGAAACCGCCAAAGAGTTCGTGTCGCGCAAGCACAACCAATTGGCGGGATAAGAACGCAATTCTGTTCTGAAAGGGCCGCTCGTTTTCGGGCGGCCTTTTTTGTCCCGATCCACGCTGCCCCGATCTGATTGCCGGGACCAGCACCTACCAATGGGGACCTGAATGACAAAAGACCAACTGCCCGACGATGCCAGCCTGACAACCAACGGCTATGCGGACACTGGCAAAGGCCGCATTCTACTGCTGGCCTGCGGGGCGTTGGCGCGCGAGATTCTGGACATTAGGAACCGCAATGGCTGGGATCATATGGCGCTGACCTGCCTTCCAGCCATTTTGCATATCCACCCCGAGCGTATCACCCAGGCCGTCGAAGAGGCTGTTGCCACGCACCGCGATCAATATGATCAGATCTACGTGGTCTATGCCGATTGCGGCACAGGCGGTCTGCTGCAAAAAGCCTGTGAGAGGCTGGGCATCGAAATGGTCAAAGGCCCCCATTGCTATTCGTTTTTCGAGGGCAACGAAGCCTTTGCAGCCAAGGGCGATGACGAGACAACAGCCTTCTACCTGACCGATTTCCTGGCCCGCCAGTTCGATGCGTTCGTCTGGAAACCACTCGGTTTGGATCGCCACCCCGAACTGCGCGACATGTATTTCGGGAACTACACCAAACTGGTCTATCAGGCGCAGACCGACAACCCTGCGCTTACGGCGCGCGCGCAAGAGTGCGCCGAAAAAATGGGACTGACCTTCGAGCGCCGTCTGACAGGTTACGGAGATCTGAAAACGACATTGGCCGATTGGGCCTCAAGATCGCACTGAAATCAGGCGTTTTCCTGCGCCACCTCGCGGATACGTTCGATCATCGATCGCAACCCGTTCGAGCGTTGCGCCGACAAATGATCGTTCAGACCCAGACGGGCCAGTTCGCCGCCAGCATCCACCTTTGTGACGTCAGCCACCGGCAAATCGTTGTAAAGAGACCGTAAAACCGCGATCAGGCCACGCACGATCAACGCGTCACTATCGCCGTCAAAGCGGAACACGCCGCCCTCGATCACCGGGTGCAGCCAGACCTGGCTGGCGCAGCCATGGACCTTGGTTGCCGGCACTTTGAAGGCGTCGTCCAGAGGCTCCATCGCTTTGCCCTGCTCGATCACATGGCGATAGCGGTCTTCCCAATCTTCCAGGAACTCGAAATCTTCCACAATCTCTTCAAAGGCGGGCGTTGCCATGGTGCGGCGATCCTTCCGTTGCATTCACAATTGTGACCTATGTCGACGATGGCCCCCTGTCCAGCCCCTGCCGTGGCTTTTCAAGACCCGGAAATTGCGCTAACCCATTGCTTGAATTACTGTCAAAGCTGTGGGTCCATGCAAAAAACACTGTCCTTTCTTGTCGTCGCCGCGTTGACCCTGTCTGCCTGCAACAGTTGGCGGGATTCGCGTGCGAACCCATCCAACTGGTTCGGCTCCAGCACGCCTGCTCCGGTCGAACCCACGCCTGTCGATGAAGCAAATGCGCTGGTCCCGCAACAAGGCGATGGCAGAGGTCTGTTCGCGCGCCCGGAGGAAGAAGACACAAGCGTTCCAATCGCCAGAATCGATGAGCTTCGGATTGATCCGACCCCGACAGGCGCAATCATCTATGCATCCGGAACAGCCCAGCGTCAGGGGGCATTCAACGCGCAACTGGTGCCGGTTGTATCGGACGAAAACCAAGAGAATGGCATCATGGCGTTCACCTTTCGTGTGAACTATCCCAAATCGCGGACGGCCCAGGGAACCGAACGGTCGAGAATGGTGTCAGATGCAATCAACGTGACCACTCAGGAGCTTCAGAGCGTTCGTCTGGTCCGCGTTATCGGTCAGCAAAACGCGCTAGAATCGCGGCGTCGCTAAGCGTCTAAAGCGAAACAACCTTAACGGTCTGACCTTTTGCGGCCAAAGCGATCTTGCCTTCGCACAGTTTCAATGCGTCTTCGCCAAACACTTCAAACCGCCAGCCGGACATGGCAGCAACGTCACGCTCACCTGCTGCAATCTGGTCCAGTTCCGAACTGGTAGCGATGAGTTTCGCCGCCACACCAGAGCTTTCGGTTTTGGATTTCAGAAGCACCCGCAACAGATCGGCCAATGCCGGGTTCACCTTGAGCTTGTCACGGCTGGTATCCACCTGGGGCAGATCCTCCGGCGGGCAATTCACGCCACGTTTCACTGCGGCCAGAATGCCCTCTGCGATCGCCCCTTTGCGCGCCTCGCGCAGCAGAAGACGCGATCCGCCAAGGTCCGAGGGTGTTTTGGGTTTGGTGGACGCAAGCTCGATCAGTGCGTCATCCTTGAAGACCCGGCTACGCGGTATATTGTTGTCCTGCGCGTACCCCTCGCGGAACTGAGCCAGCTCGCGCACGACAGCGAGAAACTTCGCCGAATTGGTACGCGTTTTCACGCGCTTCCATGCATCTTCGGGTCGGATGTCATAGGTTCCTGACTGGGTCAGTGTGCGCAACTCTTCTGATACCCAGTGGCTGCGCTTGGTCTTTTCAAGCTCGGCTGCCAGATGTTCGTAAATCTTTCTTAGATGCGTCACGTCGGCCAAAGCATAGGTCTTTTGCGCATCCGTCAAAGGCCTTCGGGACCAGTCGGTGAACCGCGATGTTTTGTCGACGCCCAGCTTGCAAACTTTGCGCACCAGCGTCTCATAGCCAACCTGCTCGCCGAAACCGCATACCATGGCGGCAACCTGCGTATCGAATAGCGGCTTGGGGAAGACGTTGGCCTCTACCCAGAAAATCTCCAGATCCTGACGCGCCGCGTGGAATACTTTCACCACATCTTCGTTTCTGAACAGATCGTAAAGCGGCTCCAGCGACAGGCCCTGGGCCAAAGGATCTACCAAAACCGCGCTGTCCTCATCTTCGGATGGAACCGCCAGCTGCACCAGACAGAGTTTGGAATAATAAGTCCGCTCGCGCAGAAATTCCGTATCCACGGTGATGTAGGGAAAGGCCGCAGCGGCCGAGCAGAAATCAGCCAGCTCTTGCGTCGTCGTCAGGGTTTTCATGCGCCGTACTATTCTTGCTCTTGTTCTTCGTTTGACTGCCCGTTTTTCCGCGTCCCGAGCGATACAGGCGACCATAGGACGATTTCTTGGCGCGTGTAAATCACCCAAGGGCGATCACGGCAGCATAAGAACCGACCTGTTGCCTTCAGCGTAGTGACGCAGAACCGCCGGGTAGAGTTGGTGTTCCAGAACCAGCACCTTGGCGGCCAGGTCCTCGGGCGTGTCATCGGGCGAAACCCGGACCCGCGCCTGACCAAGGATGGGGCCGTCATCCAGCGCGGCCGTCACTTCATGCACGGTGCAGCCATGTTCTGCGTCACCTGCATCAATGGCCCGCGCATGGGTGTGCAGACCTTTGTATTTCGGCAGCAGTGATGGGTGGATGTTCAGCATACGACCTTGAAAACGAGAGACAAAATCGCCCGTCAAAACCCGCATGAACCCGGCCAGGCACACGATATCCGGTTGCGCGTCTTGCAACGGCTTCAGCAACTCGACCTCAAACGCTGCGCGGTCGCCCTTGAAGGGGCGATGATCCACAACGGCTGTAGCAATCCCGCGATCGCGCGCCTTTGCCAGACCACCGGCCCGCGCGTCGTTGGACAAGACCAGACAGGGCCGAGCCGGGTGATCTTCGGTCATGCTGTCGACCAACGACACCATGTTCGACCCGCTCCCGGATATCAGGATCGCGACGCGCTTGTGGCTCACAGCAGCTTGCCCAAATAGGACACGCCATCGGTGTCAGTGACCGTACCGATCCGCGAGACGCTTTCCCCCGCGTCCGCCAACAATACAGACAGCGTGTCTGCCTGATCGGGCGCGCAGACAACGATCAATCCGATCCCGCAGTTGAAGGTCTTCAGCATCTCAGCCTCGGCAATCCCACCGGTTGCAGCCATCCAGCCAAACACGGGTGGCAAGTCCCACGCCGTCAGGTCGATTTCGGCTCCAAGCCCCTCGGGCAGAACGCGCGGCAGGTTCTCGGTCAGACCGCCACCGGTGATATGCGCCAGCGCATGAACGCCCCCGGCCCGGATCGCCGCCAAAGCGGGCTTCACATAAAGACGTGTGGGCGTCAGCAACGCCTCTCCCAGCGAGCCTTCGCTGAAGGGCGAGTCTGCGTCCCAGTCCAGCCCAGAGATGTCGACCAGTTTGCGCACCAATGAGTACCCGTTGGAATGCACACCGTTCGAGGCCAACCCCAGCAACACATCGCCCGCCTGAACACCATTCGGCAAATCGGTTCCGCGTTCCATGGCACCAACCGCGAACCCGGCCAGATCGAAATCGCCATCCGGATACATGCCCGGCATCTCGGCGGTTTCCCCGCCGATCAGTGCACAGCCCGATTGCGCACAGCCTTCGGCAATACCTTCAATGATCCGCGCGGCCGTATCTGTATCCAGCTTGCCGGTTGCGAAATAGTCGAGGAAAAACAACGGCTCGGCACCCTGACAGATCAAGTCATTCACACACATGGCCACCAGATCGACGCCGACCCCGTCCACCACCCCGGTATCGATGGCGATCCGCAGCTTGGTGCCAACCCCATCTGTCGCACCAACCAGAATAGGATCTTCGTAACCTGCAGCCTTGAGATCGAACAGCGCGCCGAACCCACCCAGGCCGCTCATCACGCCGGGGCGGTTGGTGCGCTTGGCGGCGGGCTTGATCCGGTCGACCAGAGCGTTGCCTGCGTCAATATCCACCCCTGCGTCGGCGTAGGTGATTCCGTTTTTGCCCGCTGTCATGGTCAGTCCCTCATGAGTGCTTTCCGGGCGGGTTAGTCGATTGTGCGCGTGTATGCAACGGTCAGGCTTGACGCGGGCGTTCACCGTGATAGGCAAAGCGCTCAGGCGGGCCTGTAGCTCAATTGGTTAGAGCAGAGCGCTCATAACGCTTTGGTTGGGGGTTCGAGTCCCTCCGGGCCTACCAAAAACCGCCTAATCTTCGCGTTGCCCATAGGTGTATTCCGGTTTGGAACAGTCATTTTACGTCGCCGATTGTGCCGATGCTTGGCGGCCGCAGAGCAAGCCTCAGCGCCCAATGATGATGTCAGCGCACAACCCGCCCAGATGTTCGCTTTTTGCCAGACGCAGAACGCCGCCATGGGCGCGGGCGATGTCTGCGACGATGGCCAACCCCAACCCGACGCCGCTGCCTTTGTTCTGATTGCGCGCGGGATCAAGGCGGGTAAACGGTTTGACCGCCTCGGTGCGCTGTTCGGGGGGGATACCCGGACCGTCATCTTCGACCCGGATTCGCATCGATTTTGGCGTCAATGTCAGACTGACATCCGCCTTGGTACCGTAGCGCACGGCATTGCCGATGAGATTCTCAACCGCGCGGCGCATCGCGGTCGGGCGCAGCGTAACGGTGCCTTCGCCTTCGACACGCACCAAATCCGCCACATGCCCTGCGCGTTTCGCGTCACTGACGATCTGACGGAGCAGTGCCGCAGGATCGACCTCCTCGGCTGCGCCCTCGGACGCCCCGCGGGAAAAGTCGAGAAAAGCATCCAGTAGCGACTGCATTTCGGTGACATCTTGCTGCAATGGGGCAGCGTCTTCTTCCGGCAGCATCGACAGTCCAAGTTTCAAACGGGTCAAAGGCGTCCGCAGATCGTGGCTGACGCCAGACAACATCAACGTGCGTTGCTCCATCTGCCGTTCGATGCGCGCGCGCATATCTAAAAACGCATTTCCGGCTGCCCGCACCTCGATCGCTCCACCCGGGGAATACGACACGATCCGCCCGCGCCCGAACGCTTGCGCGGCATCCGCCAACCTTGTGATCGGCCGCAATTGGTTGCGCATGTACAGAAATGAAATCGAGGTCATAAGGATGGCGAAAAACACCATCGTCACGATCAACTGATGCGGTGCTGCCGGGGACAGGCGCCGACGGTCGAATGTGAGCTGCAAGATCCCAAGATGAGTGGAAAGGTACAACCTTGCTTCATCGCCGCTTGGCAGGGCAACGGCAACAAGATCGGGGAGTTCAGCCCTGAGGTCCGATTCGACCTGCGGCGCGATAAAATCGTACCACCGCCTTTTTCCAACATCCGGCGTTTCACTCACACCCAGAAACCGTAGTCGCATTTCAAGCGCCGTCTGATCCGGTCGCACCACGGCCAGCGCCTGCTGCTGGGTTTCCGAGTGTGCCATCGCCGCTGTTATCAGGTTGGCCTCACGCGCGGCGGACCGGGTCATCTGTGTCGTGACCTCTTCGAGGTGCCGCTGAAGAAACGCGTTTCCGACAACAAGCAACAGGACAACCACTGGCAGGACCAGGATCAAGGCGGCCCGGACATAGAGGCCGCGCGGCATATAAGGTTTGAGCCATTGAGTGGACATGCGCTAAACCTAGCGGGCTGCCCGGATAAGAGAAAGAGCACAGAATGCAGGCACCCGATGATTTCAACCCGCCCGCAGGGATTGCGCAGGAATTGCACCCGGGACTGCGGCGCATTCTGGCTCCAAACCCGTCTCCGATGACCTATCGCGGCACCAATACATATCTGCTGGGTACGGGTGATTTGGCTGTCATCGACCCTGGTCCGCTGAACGACGCGCATCTGGATGCCATATTGGGTGCAGTCCTGCCGGGACAAAGAATCAGTCATATCATCGTCACCCACAGCCATCTGGACCATTCACCACTGGCCGCCCCACTGGCTGCGCGAACCGGCGCGCCGGTTCTGGCCTTTGGTGGCCCAGAGGCCGGGCGCAGCGCCGTCATGAAACAGCTTGCCAGGAACGGACTGGTCGGAGGCGGCGAAGGCATCGACACCACATTTCGCCCGGATATCGAAGTCGCTGACGGCGAAGTGGTCGCTGGGGAAGACTGGCAGCTTGAGGTGATCCACACGCCCGGCCACCTGGGCAATCACATCGCATTGGCGTGGGGCGATATCTGTTTCACCGCAGATCACGTCATGGGCTGGGCCAGTTCGCTTGTCTCGCCCCCGGACGGAGACCTGACCGATTTCATGGCCGCCTGTATGCGGCTTCAACAAAGGACGTGGTCGGTCTTTCACGCAGGTCACGGCGCGCCGATAGAAGCCCCCTCTGAACGGTTGGATTGGTTGATTCAGCACCGTTTGAGTCGAGAGGCACAGATCCGGGCAACACTTGCACAGGCACCGGGAACCGCGCGTCAATTGGCCGAACGTATTTACACGGATACACCCAAAGCTCTGTTACCTGCGGCGGAACGCAATGTCCTGGCCCATTTGATTGATTTAATGGGAAAATCCCAGGTGGCGCCGAACGGGCCTTTGTCGTCGGATACCGTTTTCAAGCTCGACGCGTGATCTCCTGAAAAATCTTGAAATTCGCGCGCTTCCCCTCTGGACGCCGAAAATCGGTGTTGTTATACGCGCATCAGTTCCGGCGTAGCTCAGCGGTAGAGCAGTTGACTGTTAATCAATTGGTCGTAGGTTCGATCCCTACCGCCGGAGCCAAACTTTCCCCTCAGTTTCACCAAGATCAGGCAATCCAACCTCAGGCTGTTTGAGGTAGCGTTTTTTCGTCGAAAAAACTTGGATGCCCCCACTGGACGCCGACAAAACGGATTGCTATACGGCGCGAACCGTTCCGGCGTAGCTCAGCGGTAGAGCAGTTGACTGTTAATCAATTGGTCGTAGGTTCGATCCCTACCGCCGGAGCCAATTTCCCGACATCACCCAGCCAGTGCATCCTCAAACTGCGCGCGCAGATTGCGTTTCAGAACTTTCCCGGTGGCGTTCAGGGGAAGGGCATCGACAAAAAAGACTTTGTCCGGAACCTGCCATTTGGCAATCTTGCCTTCGAAAAAGGCCAATAGTTCCTGCTCAGACGGCTCTTCGCCCTCTGCTTTTACAGCAACTAGTATAGGACGCTCGTCCCATTTCGGATGCGGTACACCAACGACGGCAGCAGTGGCCAACTTTGGATGCGCCACGGCAATGTTTTCCAGCTCGACCGAGCTGATCCATTCCCCTCCGGATTTGATGATGTCCTTGGATCGATCGCGGATGGTCATGTAACCATCCGGATCCAGCGTGGCGACATCCCCGGTGGCGAACCAGCCGTCCTGCAGAAGGTTTTCGTCCTGCATCTGGTAGTAACTGTCCAGAACCCAATGCCCCCGCACCATCAGATCGCCCTGGGTATCCCCGTCATGCGGCAGGTCATTGCCGTCGTCATCAACGATTTTCAGTTCCACCCCAAAGGGTGGCCGCCCCTGATTTTCGCGCAGGCGGTGCTGTTCCTCGATGGGCAGTTTGCGATGTTTGGCCATGGGGACATTGGCGCTTCCCAGTGGGCTCATTTCACTCATGCCCCAGGCATGAACCGTGTCGACGTCATACTCCTCGCGGAAGGTTGTGATCATCGAGGGCGGACAAGCGGCACCGCCAATCACGGTGCGCTCAAGACTGGCCAGGCGACTGCCCGATTTTTCGGCATGGGCCAGCAACCCCTGCCAGATCGTGGGGACACCCATCGCCACCGTGACACCGTAGGTATCGATCAGTTTGACAAGCGACGCTCCGTCCAGACCGGGCCCCGGCAGCACCATTTGTGATCCGGACATGGCGCAGGCATAGGGTGATCCCCACGCGTTCACATGGAACATCGGCACCACAGGCATCACCACATCCAAAGCCGAATAGCCAATCACGTCGCGCACGTTCGAACCAAAGCTATGAAGCACCGTCGAACGATGTGAATAAAGAACGCCTTTCGGATGCCCCGTGGTTCCCGACGTGTAACATAGGCTGGAGGCGGTGTTTTCATCGAACACGGGCCAAGTGAAATCGTGATCCCCTGTATCGATAAGCTCATCATAGAACTGCAAACCGGGTATCTGCGCCGCCGCTTCGTCATCCCGAGGGCCCATCAGTACAAAATGCCGAACCTCGGTCAACTCGTCCTTCAAGGCCGCCACCAGCGGAATGAAGGTCGCATCAAAGAACAGCACGCGATCCTGCGCGTGGTTGATGATGTAGGTCAGCTGTTCGGGGAAAAGACGCGGATTCACCGTGTGACAAACAAGCCCTGCGCCCGAAGTGGCATAGTAGATTTCAAGATGTCGCCGGTTGTTCCACGCCAGTGTTCCGATTCTGTCCTGAGGCTGCAACTCCAGCTTTGTCAGGGCTGACCCCAGTTTCCTCGCGTTTCCAGCAATCTCAGACCAGTTTGTCTGCGTGACTGTACCGTCGGTTTCCACCGACACGATATCCGCCTGACCGTGATAGCGCTCGGCGTGATTGATCAGTGACGAGATCAGCAGTGGCTGCGTCATCATCTGTCCCAGCATGGACATCCTCCCTTTTTTGCGGCGCAGCCGTTCGCGGCCATCACCTTGCCATCTTTTCATTGACGCGCAGCAAGGTTGTGTCCTGCGAGCCAATCAAAACGGTTTCTTGGGAAGAACCCTGCCAAGCATTTAAATGTCTGACAATAAAAGAATGCAGCTTGTCGCCATGACAAGCCGCATTTTTTGTCCTCTAGTCACGGTGGCGCAAAGCATATGCAACAAGGGCCGCGGTCGATCCGTCCTTGTCACCCGCACTCTGATCACCGTCCACAATCGGACCCAATGACGTGGCAAGTTCCTTGCCCAGTTCAACGCCCCATTGGTCGAACGAGTTGATGCCAAGCAAGATACCCTCGACGAAAACGCGATGTTCATACAGCGCGATGATCTGGCCCAGAACAAAGGGCGTCAGCTTGGGATAGATCAAAGTGGTCGAGGGACGATTGCCAGGGAAAACCCGGTGGCGCGCCTGCCGGCCCAACTCGTTCCCTTGCAGACCTGTCGCCGCCATGCGCGTACTGGCTTCTTCCAGAGATCTGCCGCGCATCAGCGCTTCGGACTGTGCCAGACAATTGGCCAACAGCAAGCGGTGATGATGGGCCAGTTCGGGTTCATGACCTTCGGCCGCGACCATGAATTCACAGGGGATCACGTCTGTTCCCTGATGGATCAGCTGGTAGAACGCATGCTGACCATTTGTGCCGGGCTCGCCCCAGACCACAGGTCCGGACGGCACCGCCAATGGGCTTCCGTCCATCGCAACTGACTTGCCGTTCGACTCCATCTCCAACTGCTGGAAATAGGCAGGCAGACGCAACAAGCGCTGATCATAGGGTAAAACGGCCCGGCTGGCATGACCCAGCACCTGACGATGCCAGATACCAACCAGGGCCAGCATTACAGGTACGTTCTCGACCCAGTCGGCCGCGCGGAAATGCTGGTCCATCGACTGACCACCGCGCAGGAAGGCATCGAACGCATTCGATCCCACAGCGATCATCACCGGCAGACCCACTGGCCCCCAGACGGAGTAGCGGCCACCGACCCAATCCGCGAAACCGAACACGCGCGTCTCTGGAATGCCAAAGGCCTGCGTTTTGTCCAGCGCACTTGAGACAGCGGCAAACTGGTTGGCCGGGTCTCCTCCACCGTCGGTTATCCACGCCCGTGCCGTCCGGGCGTTGGTCATGGTCTCAATTGTGGTGAAAGTCTTCGAGGCGACGATCACCAGCGTCCGAGTCGGGTCAAGCTGGCGCAGCGTATCGGCGATATGCGCGCCATCGACGTTCGAGACATAGTGCAGGCGCGGCCCGTCATGGTAAGGAGCTAAAGCATGGGTCGCCATCACCGGCCCCAGATCAGAGCCACCGATGCCAATATTGACCACATCGGTAAAGCTGCCGCCTGCCCCCGTCACTGTACCCCCGCGCACTTCCTCGGCAAAGACACGCATCCGCTGCAAGGTCTCCAGTACGTCCGGCATGACGTCCTGACCATCCACCTGAACCGGCCCGCCATCCAGATTGCGCAAAGCCGTGTGCAGTACCGCACGATCTTCGGTCTCGTTGATCTTCTGACCAGAGAACATCGCCTCACGTCGCGCGGCCAGATCGGCCTTTTGACACAGCTCGGTCAGTGCCGCACGGATATTGTGGTCGATCCGCGTTTTGGAATAGTCGAACAGTAGATCGCCGGTTGAGGCCGAGAAATCCTGCGCCCGACCCGCATCCGCGTCGAACAGATCAAGAATGCGTCCCTGCTGCGATGTAGCAAGTGATTTAAGTTTATCAAATTGCATGGTTTACTCCGCCCAGTGAACAGTCATGCCGCTTAGAACGGCAGCGATCGGGGCCTCTTCCGGGGGCAAGGACATGGCCTGCTCCAGCGCGTCGCGCTTGTCCGCACCAAAGATGATCAGGTGTTTTGACAAGGCCCCGTCCAACACAGGCGCGGTCAGCGTGATCCGAGGTTCGGGTTGCACCTCGGTCCGGGCCACGGCCAGCGTGGGCGCATTGCTGCTGAGCGCCTTGGCCAACCCTTCCATCCCCGGAAACAGCGAGGCTGTATGCATGTCTCCGCCCATGCCCAGCACCAACACGGACAAAGGCAGCACCGGAGTGATCAGCGATTCGATTTCCGGCAAAGCTGCCTCGGGCTCGGCCCCGGGCACATAAAGCGGCACATATTCAGCCACCGAGGCCCGGTTGGTCAAAAGCCGTTCGCGGATCAGCCGTTCGTTGGAGCGTTCACAGTCAGCCGGTACGCAGCGCTCATCTGTCGGCAGGACCCGCACACGGCTCCAGTCAAGGTCTGCAGCGCACAGAACGTCAAACACTGGCCCCGGGGTCGTGCCCCCGGGAACCGCCAGCGCTACCTTGTCTTCGTGAAGCAGCGCGGATTCCAGCTCTCCGGCCAGCGCGTTTGCCACGTCGATGGCCAGCATGTCACGGTCGGCATAGTCCTTAATATTCATGGCTTTATTCCTTGCCAGTGGCGACCGTCACGTTTCATCAGCAGCTCGGCGTCGCCCGGCCCTGTGCTGCCGCTGTCATACGGTTTGGGCACATCCCCACGCGCCTGCCATCCGGCAATAACAGGATCGGTCCAGGCCCATGCGGCCTCGACCTCATCCCCACGCATGAACAGGGTCTGGTTGCCCCGGATCACGTCCATCACCAACCGCTCATAGGCGTCGGGCGGGTCCTGGTTTTCAGGCCCGAGCGCCTCGGCAAAGCTCATGTCCAGAGGCACGTCGATCAGGCGCATGCCCCCCGGCCCCGGCTCTTTGATGGTCACTTTCAGCGTAATGCCTTCATTGGGCTGCAACCGGATGGACAAAGCGTTTGCGTGCCGCCCCGCGGCCTCACCAAAGATCGAATGCGGTGCGTCTTTGAACTGGACGTTGATCACCGAGGACCGGGCCACCAACCGCTTGCCGGTGCGCAAATAAAACGGCGTTCCAGCCCATCGCCAATTGCTGACATGCGCCTTCAAGGCCACATAGCTTTCCGTCGTCGAGCGCGGATTGCCAACAACCTCACGATAGCCGGGACCATCCGAACCCGCCGCAAACTGCCCCCGTACGATATGATGCGGCTCGACAGGATCAAGCGCGCGGATCACCTTAAGTTTCTCGTCTCGCACGGCGTCCGGATCGAATTTCGCAGGCGGTTCCATTGCGATCAGGCAAAGCAGTTGCATCAGATGGTTCTGCACCATGTCACGCATGGCGCCAGCGCGTTCATAATATTCCTCGCGCCCGTCTATTCCGACGGTCTCGGCCACGGTGATCTGGATGTGGTCCACATATTGGCTGTTCCAAAGCGGCTCGAACAGCATGTTGCCAAACCGCACGGCCATCAGGTTCTGGACCGTCTCTTTGCCCAGATAGTGATCGATCCGGTAGATTTGGCTTTCGTCGAAATGCGCAGCCAGCGTTGCATTCAAGGCTCGCGCACTGTCCAGATCATGGCCAAACGGCTTTTCCACCACGATCCGCGTATCCGCTGTAGCCAGTTCATGGGCCCGGATACGCTCGGCCAGCGGACCGAACAGGCTGGGTCCCACCGAAAAGTAGAAGGCCCGCACACGCGTGTCTTTCAAATGGGCAGCCAGCGCGTGCCACCCTTCTGACGATTTCGCATCCAGTGGCACATAGTCCAACCGGTTCAAAAACCCCTGCACAAGCTCTGCACTGCTTGCGCGCTTGGGCGCATAGGCCAGCAGCGATTCGGCCACAATGCTTCTAAACCCATCGGCTGTGTGATTGCCGCGCGCGGCTCCGATGATCCGGGCACTGTCAGGCCATTGTCCCGCGCAAAAGCGACGGAACAACGCGGGCAGGATCTTGCGCTGCGCAAGATCGCCAGTGCCGCCGAAAATTACCAGATCGAACGGGTCGACAGGGATGACGCGTGAAACCATGAGTTGTCCTTACCCTGCCCCTCATTCCATGTCCAATGTTAGCGCAATCATTTTTCGCACTACCCGCAGATCAAAACTCTGTCAGTTGTGGGCCGTCACCCTTACCAAACCTGCGCCAACAGGATAAGTCAGTCTGGCAATTGCAAGGAACCGGATGCGGGAATGAAAGACAGCGCCCCTCAGCATGCCAATGTTGGCAAGTTTCAAAACAAATTGGTGACAGCAGATGGACAAACCCGTGCTTCAGTGGCCCTGACCGATCCACAGACGTTGTGGTTCAATACCGGCACCCTGTGCAACATCGAATGCGTGAACTGCTACATCGAAAGCAGCCCCACCAACGATGCGCTCGTCTACATCACCACGGCCGAGGTTGTTGACTACCTTGACCAGATCGAGGACCGGAACTGGCCTGTCCGCGAAATCGGCTTTACCGGCGGTGAGCCTTTTATGAACCCGCAGATGATCGACATCACCCGCGCGGCTCTGGACCGCGGCTATGAGGTCTTGATCCTCACCAACGCCATGCAACCGATGATGCGGCGCAAAATGCGCGAAGGTCTGCTGGATCTTCAACGCGTCTATGGCGACAAGCTGACTTTGCGGGTTTCCGTCGATCATCACCGGCCCGAACTTCATGATGAAGAACGCGGCAAGGGCAGTTTTGCCAAGACCCTGACGGGAATGGAATGGCTGCGTGACAATGGCTTTGAAATGGCGGTCGCGGGTCGCTCGCTTTGGGGCGACACGGATGCAGAAAGCCGCGCAGGCTATAACGCTTTCTTTGAGAAGCACGGCTTTGATATTGACGCGCAGAACCCTGCCCAGACCGTTTTGTTTCCCGAGATGGACGAAACCGTCGAAGTCCCGGAAATCACGACCGCCTGCTGGGGCATATTGAACAAGTCTCCGAAAGAAGTGATGTGTGCCAGCGCCCGCATGGTCGTAAAGCGAAAAGGCGCCCAGAGCCCGACCGTTCTGGCCTGCACGCTGCTGCCCTACGCACCTGAATTCGAAATGGGGAAAACCCTGGCCGAGGCCGAAGCGGATGTGCATTTGAACCATCCCCATTGCGCAAAGTTCTGCGTTCTGGGCGGGGCCAGTTGTTCCGGCCAATAACACACAACGTTTTAAAGTAATCCAAATCACTGAGCCGTTCGGCCCTTTTCCGCTATAACCGGAACAGGGTCATTTATTGTTGGGCTGTTGTGATGAATAGATTTCTGTGTCTTGCGTTTGCACTTTTTGCCGCTCCGCTTTGGGCGCAAGAGCGTTTGGCGCTGGTGATTGGCAACGACCAATACAACTCGGTCGTCGATCTCCAAAAGGCCGTAGCAGATGCCGAGGCTGTTTCGGAAAAGCTGCAGAGTCTGGGGTTTGAAACTATCGAAGGTCTGAACCTTGATCGGCGTGGAATGAACCAGCGGATATCCGACTTTACGTCCCGCCTTGACGCCGGCGACACCGCCTTTGTTTTCTTTGCCGGCCATGGCGTGGAAATCGATGGCGAAAACTACCTGCTGCCAACAGACATCGTTGCACCAACTTCGGGTGAAACAGATTTCGTGAAATCTGAATCGATCGCCCTGTCAAACCTTCTGGACCGCGTACGCGCGACCGGGGCTCGAACCTCGATTGCCATCATTGACGCCTGCCGTGACAACCCGTTCGAAACCGTGGCAGGGCGCAGTGTCGGACGCACGCGCGGTTTGGGTCGTATCAATGCGCCCGAGGGTATGTTCGTGATCTTTTCGGCCGGTGCAGGACAAATGGCACTGGACCGGCTGAGCGATGATGAGCCTGCGCAAAACTCGGTCTTCACCCGTGCTTTGCTGCCGCGTTTGTCCCAGCCCGGTCTCGAGTTGCGCAGCATGGTCTCGGATCTGCGGCGTGAGGTCCGCGATCTGTCACGCACCGTTCAGCATACGCAAATTCCAGCCTACTATGATGAATTGCTTGGGGAATTTTACTTTACGCCCGCCGTCGATACGGCCCCGCAATCCACGCCGATTGCCCGTCCTGCCAACGATATGCGCGCCGATCTTGAGCTTGCGCGCTCGGTGGGAACAGTAACAGCGCTGGAGTCGTTTCTGGAGAAATACGCGGATCAGTCCGAGAACTATTCATATGAGGTGGCGCTGCAACTGCGTGACAGTCTGGCCTCTGTCAGTGTTCCGACCGAGACGGAACGCACACCTACCGCTGTCGCCCCGATCATTTCCGATTCGCGTGACGTGATGCGCGCCACGCAATCAGCATTAAATGCGCTGGGCTGCAGCGCCGGCGGCGCGGATGGCGTCGCCGGGCCGCGCACCCGTCAGGCCTTTGCGCGCTATCTGTCTGCCAGCGCGTCACAACTGGGGGCCGATGATCTGGGGACGAAACATGCTTTGGACGAACTGGAAGGCAAAAGCGGTACAATCTGCTCAGCGGCGGTTGCGCCAACTCCCGCGCCCGCACCGGCTGCTCGTACCACGGTTTCGATGGCCGGGACCTGGCAGTTCAAGGCAACCTGCACAGTTGTTGTCAAAGTGACGGGCTCGGTGCGCTACACCCGTGCTGGCGGCAACAAATACACGGGCAGCCTCACCGACTCGCTGGGACAAAAAGCCAATACCGTTATCTATGTAAACGACCAGCAAATCAGCGGTACCGACTATTTTCCCGGCATCACCGTTCAATGGCGCGGCCGCCTGGCGGAAGATGGCGACAGCTTCACCAGTTCCGGTTCAACCGGGTGCTCGGTCTATGCGTGGCGCGCGGGATAACGCGTCAGTTCACCCGAAACTCACCCACCATGTTGCGCCATTCCCCCGGTGCAATCATCTTGCGATGCGTAAACTTGACCGAGTGCAACGGGCCCTCAATCTCGCGTTGCCAGAAATCGATGAATTCGAACAGTTTCGGATGATCTGGTGCCAGATCGTATTCCTGCCAGATGAACGTATTCAGGACATGAATATAGTCCGGCATATGATAGAAGAATTCCGCTGTCGTCAGCCCGTACCCCTTGAGCATCAGTTCGGTTTCGCTTTGCTCCATTCAGACCTCCAATTTCTTTCAAGGTCTCTCCACAGTAACACCGAAACCCCCTAACACTTGGATAACAAGATGTTACTTGGCTGTTACTTTCGTTTTTTGACCCTAGATTCGTTGCTTGCTTGCACCTTATGTGCCGGGTCTGATATGGTGTAACCACAAAATATAGAGTCTGCACAAGAAACGAGCAGTTTACGTGAGCGATACGCCAGAAGTTCCTGAAAATATGGATGAAACCCCGCCTGAACGCCCCGTTTACGACGGCCCGACGGTCTCCATCGAATCCGAAATGCGCACGTCCTATCTGGACTATGCGATGTCGGTCATTGTCAGCCGCGCGATCCCCGATCTGCGCGACGGGTTGAAACCGGTGCATCGGCGCATCCTTTACGCAATGCACGAAACCGGCAATACCCATGAAAAGGCATACCGCAAATCGGCGCGTCCGGTCGGCGATGTGATGGGTAAATACCACCCGCACGGTGACGGCGCGATCTATGACGCGCTGGTGCGGATGGCTCAGGATTTCTCGATGTCGCTGCCGCTGCTGGACGGTCAGGGCAACTTTGGCTCGATGGACGGCGACAACCCGGCGGCCATGCGCTATACCGAAGTGCGGATGGACAAGCCCGCCGCCTCTCTGCTGGCAGATATCGAAAAAGACACCGTTGATTTCCAGGATAATTATGACGGCAAAGACCGAGAGCCGACGGTCCTGCCCGCGCGGTTCCCGAACATGCTGGTCAACGGTGCTGGCGGCATTGCCGTCGGCATGGCGACCAACATCCCGCCGCACAATCTGGGTGAGGTGGTCGACGCCACGCTGGCCCTGATCGACGACCCGGACCTGACGTCTGAACAGCTGATCGACTATGTTCCCGGCCCCGATTTCCCGACCGGCGGCGTGATGCTGGGCCGGTCCGGCGCGCGCAAAGCCTATCTTGAAGGTCGCGGCAGCGTCATTATCCGCTCGAAAACCCGCGTAGAGGAGATCCGCAAGGACCGCTATGCCATCGTGGTTGATGAGATCCCCTATCAGGTGAACAAAGCCTCGATGATCGAAAAGATCGCCGAGGCCGTGCGTGAGAAACGGATCGAAGGCGTGAGCCACGTTCAGGACGAATCCGACCGCAACGGCGTGCGTGTCGTGGTCGAGTTGAAACGCGACGCGACGCCCGAAGTGGTGCTGAACCAACTGTTCCGCTTTTCGCCGATGCAGACCTCGTTTGGCTGCAACATGCTGGCGCTGAATGGCGGACGGCCCGAGCAGCTAACCCTGCGCCGGTTCCTGACCAGCTTTATCGATTTCCGCGAAGACGTTGTCGCGCGCCGTACGGCTTATGACCTGCGCAAGGCGCGCGAACGCAGCCACATCCTGTGTGGTCTGGCTGTGGCCGTCTCGAATGTGGATGAGGTGGTTGCCACCATCCGCTCGTCAGCAGATGCCGCTGAGGCGCGCGAAAAGCTGATGACGCGCCGCTGGCCCGCGGCCGAGATCGAAGGCTATCTGCGCCTGATCGACGATCCGCTGTCCAGGATGAACGACGATGGCACCTATAACCTGACCGAAGTTCAGGCCCGCGCGATCCTTGAACTGCGCCTGCAACGCCTGACCCAACTGGGCGTCAAAGAGGTCACGGACGAGCTGGAAGACCTGGCGACTAAGATCCAGGAATACCTGGATATTCTATCCTCGCGTGAACGTATCATGTCGATCATCGGCGACGAACTGCGCACGGTGCGTGAACAATTCGCAGTGCCCCGTCGCACCGAAATTGTCGACTGGTCCGGCGACATGGAAGACGAGGACCTGATCGAGCGTGAAGACATGGTCGTGACCGTCACCTCGGGCGGCTATATCAAGCGTACTCCGCTGGCCGATTTCCGGGCGCAAAAGCGCGGCGGCAAGGGCCTGTCGGGAATGCAGACCAAGGAAGAGGACGTTGTGACCAACCTCTTCGTGGCGAACACGCACACGCAGTTGTTGTTCTTCACCACTGACGGGATGGTCTATAAGCTCAAGACCTGGCGTTTGCCGCAATCCGGGCGCACCGGTAAGGGCAAGGCCATCGTCAACATCCTGCCGATCCCGACCGGGGTGTCCATCGCGGCGATCATGCCCGTGGATGTGCCGGACGAAGAATGGGAAAACCTGCAGATCGTCTTCGCCACCAGCGCGGGCGACGTGCGCCGCAACCGCCTGTCAGATTTCACCAATGTTCGCCGCAACGGCAAGATTGCGATGAAGCTGCCCGAGGGCATCGAACTGGTGAACGCCCGCATCTGTTCCGAAGATGAAGACGTGATGCTGGTCACCAATTCAGGCCGCGCGATCCGCTTCCGCACCACCGATGTGCGCGTCTTCAACTCGCGCGAATCCACCGGTGTTCGGGGCATCAGGTTGACCAATGGCGACCGTGTCGTCTCGATGTCGGTGATCCGCCATTTTGAGGCTGACCCGGACGAACGCGCCGCCTATCTCAAGATGCGCCGCGCCGTGGCCGGCATCGCCGATGATGGCGAGGCGGATGAGGACGAAGCAGCCCCCGGCACCATCACGCAGGAACGCTATGCCGAGATGTCCGCTGCCGAGAACCTGATCCTGACGATCACAACAGGCGGTGCGGGTAAGCTAAGCTCCAGCCACGATTACCCGGTTCGCGGACGCGGCGGCATGGGTGTCGCGGCGATGGATAAGGCGATGCGCGGCGGAGAGCTGGTGGCGTCGTTCCCTGTCGATATCGACGACCAGATCATGCTGGCCACGTCCAAAGGTCAGTCGATCCGGGTTCCGGTTGACGGCATCTCGTTCCGGTCCCGTTCGGCGGGCGGTGTGAAGGTGTTCAACACCGGCAAAGGCGAAGTAGTTGTCAGCGTCGCTTGGATCGCGGATCAAGGCGACGAGGAAGCCGAATAGCTCACATCCTGAGAATAACAACGAGACGCTCGGCGAGGGTCTCGTTGTTCGGGCAATGATTGTTCAGGTCAGGTAATTTTTGAAGAAGGCAATCGTCCGGGTCCAGGCCAGATTGGCTGCGGCCTCGTCATATCTGGGCGTTGTGTCATTGTGAAAACCGTGATTCACATCCGGGTAGAAATGCACGCTGAATTTCTTTTGATTGGCCTTCAGAGCGTCTGAATAAGCGGGCCACCCGGCGTTGATACGCTCGTCCAATCCCGCATAATGAATCATCAACGGCGCTTCGATTGAGGGCACGTCCTCGGTGGCGGGCTGGCGTCCGTAAAACGGAACCGATGCCGCCAGGTCGGGATAGGCGACGGCCAAAGCGTTGCAGACACCGCCGCCATAGCAAAACCCGACGGCTCCGATCTTGCCGGTCGTCAGGTCATGATCACGCAGGAATTCATAGGCGGCAAAAAAATCTGCCATCAGCCTTTCCCCATCCATCGAGCGCTGCATCTCGCGCCCCTCTTCATCGGTGCCGGGATACCCACCCAGCGGAGACAACCCATCCGGGCCAAAGGCCAGGAACCCGGCCTTGGCGGCACGGCGAACCACGTCTTCTATGTAAGGATTGAGGCCGCGATTTTCGTGAACGACCAATACTGCAGGCAACTTGCCTTCGGCGTTTGCTGGCATCGCCATCAGCCCGCTGGTCTCGGCATGGCCATCCGGGCTGTCAAACTCCACGACCATTGCCTGGATGTCAGGATCATCCGGCGCAACCTGCTGCGCCCAAGCGTAATTGGGCTGCAACTGGTCGAGGATCATCGAGCCGGTTATTCCGGCGGCGGTGTATTTCCCGGCCTGTGAGATAAACTCGCGCTTGGACATGGTGCCATGCACATAACCGTCGAAAATCTCTAGGATTCGGGGATCAAAGTCACTGGCTTTCTTGCGGGCGTTTCCGGTCATCGTAGCCTCCCACGCGATGGTGTCGGTGTGGCGATGCTAACGCGACACAGCCGACCCGGAAACTCACAATTCGTATAACGCGCCGAACTTGGCCTCCAGATAGCTCAGCAATGGTTCAGGACCGGGTGCGACACCACCGGCCCGCTCAATCACATCACGCGGGGCGTAGAGCCCGCCGTATTGCTGAACATTCTCGCGCAACCATGTGGTTGCGCCCGATGTGTCCCCCTCAGCCAGTTGCGCATCCAACCCCGGTACGGCATCGCGCAGTGCCTGATGCAAGCATCCCGCATAGACATTGCCCAGCGAATAGGTCGGGAAGTAGCCGAACAGGCCTACCGACCAGTGGACATCCTGCAAGCAGCCGTTCGAAGGTTTGTCGACCGCATAGCCAAAATCGGCGTTGAAACGGTCATTCCACGCCGCCTCAAGATCACCGACCTGCAGGTCTCCGGCCATCAGGGCGCGTTCCAGATCAAAGCGCAGCATGATGTGGAGGTTGTACTGCACCTCATCCGCCTCGGTCCGGATATAACCGTTATGGACCCGGTTCACAGTGGCGTAGAAAGTGTCGGCATCTGCGATCCCGAAATCGCCAAACGCCTCGACCATCTGACCATACAGCCATCCCGTAAAGGCGCGGGACCGACCCAGCTGATTTTCGTAAATCCGGCTTTGGCTTTCATGCACACCCATCGACACGCCCTGCCCCAGTGGCGACAACGCATAGGCGGGGTCGATGCCCTGTTCATAGGCGGCGTGTCCGACCTCGTGAATGGTCGAGTAGAAGCAGTTGAATGGATCCGTTTTGCTGGTGCGCGTAGTGATCCGCACGTCCGATCCGCTGCCCGAGCTGAACGGATGCACCGCCTTGTCCACCCTGCCCCGGTTCAGATCATACCCGAAGGCAAGCGCCAGCTTCTGGGACAGGCGCATCTGGACCAGTTCGTCAAACGTGCCCTCCAGTGCTTGCGGCGCAGGTTTGTCCAGGACTGCCGCGCGCAAAGCAACCAGACGTGGGCGCATCTGGTCGAAGATGGCAGCGATCTGAGCGCCAGTTGTGTAGGGCTCATAGTCCTCGACCATCGCGTCATAGATGTCAGCGCCTTGCGCCAAGGCAGCACCTTCTTCGCGTTTCAGCGCGACGACCTCTTCCAGAACCGGCAGGAACGCCGACACATCTTCGTCCGAACGCGCCTGTGCCCATTTCCCTTGAGCTGCAGAGGTGACACGCGCGATGGCCTTGGCCAGATCGGCAGGAACCTTGATGGTGCGGTCATAGGACCGGCGGATTTCGCGTATTTGAGCCTGACCGGCTTGGTCCTGCGGTTCGGCCCGGTCCAGCCAGTCGGCTACGCGCGGGTCAGACCGACGTGCGTGCAGAACTGCCTCGATCGCGGCCATTTCCTCTGCGCGCTGAACGGCCGCTCCGCGGGGCATCACGGTTTCCTGATCCCACCCCAGCCGACCGGCGATCTGCCCAAGGGCCGAGGTTTCGCGCTGAAAGGCCATCAGGTCGTCAAAAGCGGTCATGTGATCAAGCTCCACGAAGTGAGGTTGCAATGGGGTAGGCACACAGGAAGCGAGCGCGCAGGATCAGGGTCCAGACCACAACGGCCATGAACTGGTGGAAGATCGCAATCTGCCAAGGCGCCGCATAGACCACGGTGACAATACCGACCACCACCTGCAAGGACAGCGCCGCAAAAGCAGCGTTAAAGGCAAAGCGGGTCTGCGGATGCGCGCTGGTTTGGCCGCGGCGCCAGACAATGGCGGCGAAGATGAACAGCAGATACCCTGCGCAGCGGTGAATGAACTGAACCAGCCCCGGACTTTCAAAGAAGTTGCGCCAAAGCGGTTCCAGCATCGTCGCGTCAGGTGGCAGTATCTGCCCACCAATCAGCGGCCAATCTGTGTACGAGCGCCCGGCGTCGATCCCGGCAACGAGCGCCCCGATCAGTATCTGCAAAAAGGTGAAATGCAGCAGGCCGGTGGACAGTGAGAAGAGTTTCGCCTCTTTCGCGCGGCGCGCCTGCATCAGGTCGCGTTCCTCGCGTCCAAGCTCGAATATGTACCACGCCAGAAAGCCCAGAATGACAAAGGCCAAACCCAGATGGGTGGCCAACCGGTAGCTGGCGACGGTCGTCATTCCTTCGCCCTGCGTCACGCCCGAGGCGACCATCCACCAACCGACGGCCCCCTGCACACCGCCCAGAACACCGGGGATCAGCAGCTTGCCGGTCCAACCGGTCGGAATTTTGCGCGCGATCAGAAAGCCAAAGAAACCAATGGCCCAGACCAGACCAATCACACGGCCCAGTTGGCGGTGGCCCCATTCCCACCAGTATATGGTCTTGAAGTCATCCAACTGCATCCACTGGTTCATGATGCGCCATTGGTCGATCTGTTGATACTTGTCGAACTCGGATTGCCAATCCGCTTCGGTCATCGGCGGGATGGCCCCGGTGATCGGACGCCACTCGGTGATGGACAGCCCACTGTCGGTCAACCGGGTCAGGCCACCCACAGCGATCATCACAACGACCAGTGCGAACAGGATCATCAGCCAGACGCGGATCGCAGTGCGCGCACCACCGCGCCCCTTGTCGATCATACCCGGTTGAACGGTTTGTTGTTTTTCAGTGTCTGAGACTTCTTCGAAGATGCTGCGCTTGGCGCTCATGCTGTCCTCATGCGTCTTGGATTTCGTCGCAAGCTAGGGCCCTTGTCGGGCAAGGTCCAGCCTTACCCTTTGTCTTTCCAGCGGACCATCTGCCGCATGATCCCGTGCAACATCTGAACATCTGCCCGTGTCATCCGCATCCGCGACCACAGGTTGCGCAGGTTCACCTTCATCCCTTCGGCCTTTTCGGGCGGGTAGAAAAAACCCGCCTCGTCCAGACGGTCCTCGTAGTGCTCGACCAGCTTTTCGACCTCGATACCCGTGGCCCAGTCCCCTTTGCCCAGATCGGTGGCCTCATGAACTACATTCCCGGTTTGACGCATCCATTCATAGGCGGTCAGCAACACACATTGCCCAAGGTTCAGCGAGGCATATTCGGGGTTCACCGGGACCGAGATGATGGCGTTGGCTTTGGCGATATCCTCGTTTTCAAGCCCGGCGCGTTCAGGACCGAACAGCACGGCGACTTTCTCGCCCGCAGCGACTTTTTCAGCGGCGATTTGCATGGCGCGTTCGGGGCTGTAGACGGGCTTGGTCAGCCCACGCTGCCGCGCAGTTGTGGCAAAAACGTATGTGCTATCGGCCAGCGATCCGGCCAGATCATCGAACAGCTGCGCCTCATCCAACAATCGCCCCGCGCCGCTGGACATGGCCACCGCCCTGGGGTTCGGCCACCCGTCCCGGGGCGCCACGATGCGCATCCGATCCAGGCCGAAATTCCACATCGCCCGCGCGGCGGCACCGATGTTTTCGCCCATTTGGGGACGCACGAGCACAAAGGAAGGCTGAGATGTATCGCTGGGCATGGCTTACTCCGAAAGTTCCGCCCGCTCTAATCTGCCAGCACTAGCAGAGCAACCCGCTGAGTTTCCTGCGGCCTCAAATACCGGCGCAACAGGCAATAAAGTTTGCTTCCCAGCCGCAATCCGCTAAACCGCGCGAAAGACTGAAATCGAAGGACGCGCCAATGGACACCCCCGAGCAGCCGCAGATTTATCTGATCACACCGCCGACGATCACGCTCAGCACCTTCCCGGACCAGTTGGCGCGGGTTCTGGATGGGGCCGAGATTGCGTGTATCCGGCTGGCACTGGCTGGAAATGACGAAGACACCATCGCCCGCGCCGCCGATGCCTGCCGCGAGGTCGCCCATGCGCGGGACGTGGCCATCGTGATCTCGAACCATGTCCTGCTGGCGCAGCGGCTGGGGTTGGACGGCGTGCATCTGGACGACGCGGCACGTTCGGTTCGGGCGGCCCGCAAGGAACTGGGGGCGGACGCAATTGTCGGCAGCTTTTGCGGAGCCTCAAGCCATGACGGGATGACTGCCGGCGAAGCTGGCGTTGACTATGTCGCCTTTGGTCCGGTGGGCGCGACATCACTGGGAGACGGCACGCTTGCCGAGAAGTACCTGTTCCAATGGTGGTCCGAAATGATCGAAGTTCCGATTGTGGCCGAAGGCGGCCTGACACCCGATTTGATCCGCGATCTGTCCCCTTGCACCGACTTCTTTGGCATTGGCGAGGAAATCTGGTCCAGCGAAGACCCATCGGCCCAGTTGCAGGCACTGCTGGACTTTGCCTAGCTGAACGTCCAGGGGGCGATCATCCAATAGACACCGGCACCCGCAATCAGGATCGAGGCAAGTACACAAACCCGGCCCTGCATCCGCTCGGACCCGCCACTGATTAAATGCGCAATCGCGTAACCCGCGGCGGCGACAGCATACAATACGGCAAGAACGCCACCGCTATACCCAAGCATCGCGGCCGGAAGATGATCGGGGGGAACACCGATCCCGGCAAGTGCTTCACTTAGACCGGCACCCAAGAGCAAACCGACACCAAAGACCGCCAGCAGGCGCAAGACATGAAGACGGCGCAGGATCAGGTTCCACAGGGCCAGCACAATGATCGCAGCGGTCAACGATTGGGATAGGAGTATGGGTGGCAAGGCCAAGGCTCCGTATACCGACAGGGCCAACCCAAAGACCGTTCCGATGGACAGCAACAGCATCTGAGCCACCATCGGGCGCAGTCCGAGCGACAGGAAGACCAAGCACAGCACAAGCACGATTTCCCGCAAGCCTGCCGGTACGATCTGGAAAATTCCCAATGGGAAAAACTCCTGCAGTGCCTGTTGCGCGCTCAGCGACGCGCCGCCCCGCAGGGGGATCAGCGGGCTGATCTCTCCGGCTGTCAGATAGCCCGTGTAGGGCGCGGCGACGCGCTGCTGTTTCAGAACCACGGACCCGTAACCTGCAGGCCAGGTCAGACGCAGGTTGGATGCATCGCCCGACAAGGGCGCTGCCAGCAACAGCTTTGACACCCGAGGCTGATCGAGATCTCCGACAACAGGAATGCGGATACCCTCATAGGACAGGCTGACCGGTCCACCGACTTCGACTTGCAAGGTTGGTGCCCAGTCCGTGGTGAAGGCACGCATCTCGGCCTCTAACTCGGTCGAAACAAGCTGACGCAATGTGCGGTAACGGGCGTTGCTTGACGGCTCGGTCTCAGCGTCAGGATCAATCCCCGCCAGAAACATCTCGGCATTCAGCGAGATTTCAAGAAACAGAGTGTCCGCTTTCGTCCAGAATTCCACGATCGTAGGCGGTGGGTTCTGGGCCCGACCAGGGAGCGCTAGCACCACCAGAAAAATCGAACACATCAAAATCAGGCGGAGAAAACCGATCATACGGACCACTGTGCAATTGAAATCAAATCATCACCCATGACGGTCGAGTGTCCCGCCGAATGCAACAGATCGCAAGCCGAAAGGATCGCCGCAGGACCGCTGACCCACTATCTGTTTGGTCCTCAATGTTCTTGCTTGCGCGGGTCCCGGTGCTGCGGCATGACAGCACAATGACTATGAACAGCGAAATTCTGTGTATCGGCTCGGTCCTGTGGGACGTGATCGGACGGTCCGCCAGCGCCATGCGGCAAGGATCGGACGTGCCAGGACGCATTACCCGCCTGCCCGGCGGCGTGGCCATGAACATCGCCATGACACTGGTGCGGTTCGGCATGACCCCGACCCTGCTGACCGCCATTGGTCGCGACCCCGAGGGCGACGAGTTGATTCATTCCTGCGCGCGGCTGGGTATGGTCACGGACCACATCTATCGCTCGCAGGACCTGCCCACGGATCGCTACATGGCCGTGGAAGGTGCCAACGGTCTGATCGCGGCCATTGCTGACGCGCATTCCCTTGAGGCCGCCGGCGCTAAGATCCTGCGCCCCCTGATCCATGGCCCTCTGGGATATGAAAACACACCATTTGAAGGGCCTATCGCGCTGGACGGCAACCTGACGCTGGACCTGCTGGAGGAAATCGCGCAAAGCCCCGCCTTTGCCAAGGCTGACCTGAGGGTTGCTCCGGCCTCGCCCGGAAAAGCTGAACGCCTGCTGCCCTTCCTCAAACACGCACGTGCAACGCTATATGTGAACCTCGAAGAAGCGGGCATCCTGTGCCAGCGCGAGTTCGCCGATTCCGCATCCGCCGCCCAGGGCCTTCTGGATCGCGGCGCGCTACGTGTCCTGGTGACCGATGGTGGCAATTCGGCCACCGTTGGGACAACGGACAGCGTTCTGACCGAGACGCCGCCCTCGGTTCTTGTGACCCGTGTCACCGGCGCAGGAGACACCTTCATGGCGGCCCATATCGCATCAGAATCAAGCGGCGACGACGCGCAAACGGCCCTGACCCGAGCGCTGAAAGCCGCTGCAACCTACGTATCCGGAGAGACCCCCCTGTGATCGACATCCACTATTCCGCCGAGGTCCGCGCTGCCAAAGATGCGGGCCAGCCCATTGTCGCGCTTGAAAGCACGATCATCACCCATGGTATGCCCTATCCCCAGAACGTCGAGGTTGCGGCCCAGGTCGAACAGGACATCCGCGACGCCGGAGCGGTTCCAGCTACCATGGCCGTGATCAAGGGCGTTCTTCACGTCGGGCTTGAACCGGATCAACTGCAAAGCCTGGGTCAGGCTCCGGGTGTTGCCAAAATCTCGCGTGCCGATATGGCGGCCTGTATCTCGACCGGGGGCACCGGGGCCACAACCGTTGCCGCCACCATGATTGCGGCACAGTACGCCGGGATCGAGGTTTTTGCGACCGGCGGGATCGGAGGCGTTCATCAGGGGGCCGAAACGTCCTTTGACATATCCGCCGACCTTCATGAGCTGGGGCAAACGCCCGTGACAGTCGTGGCCGCCGGGGCCAAGGCGATCCTTGATCTGGCCAAAACGCTTGAGGTTCTGGAAACGCTCGGCGTGCCGGTCATCGCCTTTGGTCAGGACGAATTTCCGGCGTTCTGGTCGGCGAAATCCCCTTATGGTGCGCCATTGCGGATGGACAGCGCCGAGGCTATCGCCAAAGCGCATACCACCCGCCGCGCATTGGGATTGCCGGGCGGTCAGTTGATTGCAAATCCGATCCCGGTGGCCGATCAGATCCCGTCCGAGGAACTGGCCCCGATCATAACCGCCGCTCAGGCCGATGCGGATGCGCACCGGATCACCGGAAAGGCTGTCACGCCGTATTTGCTGCAACGGATTTTCGAGAAGACGGAAGGACGGTCCCTGACCGCCAACATCGCACTGGTCCGCAACAACGCACGATTGGCCGCAAACATCGCCAAGGCGCTTGCAAATGGCCCGTAACGCTATCCTATTGTACCTGCGAACCGGATTGCTTACCTAGTTCCGCAAACCACTCGGACCTGTAATGAACACACCGTTTGACGAAGAACCTCATCGCCGCCCCGGCCTACTTTCGCGCCTGCGCGCCTCGTTCCTGACGGGGATCGTCGTTATTGCGCCTGTCTGGCTGACGATCTGGCTGATCTGGTCCGTTGTCGGATGGATCGACAGCGCCGTGTTGCCGCTGGTGCCCCAGCAGTTCCAGCCCGAGCAGTATGTCGGCATCAACCTACGCGGTGTCGGCGTTATCATCTTCCTGGTCTTTACCATTCTGGTCGGCTGGGTGGCCAAGGGTATTCTGGGGCGGTCGTTTATCTTGTTCACCGAAAGCCTGGTGGACCGGATGCCGGTCGTGCGCTCGATCTATTCCGGTATCAAACAGATTTCGGAAACCGTTTTTGCCCAGACTGAACGCTCGTTCGAAAAAGCCTGCCTGGTCCAATACCCGCGCCGCGGCATCTGGGCCATCGGCTTCGTGTCGACAACAGCCAGAGGAGAGGTCAGCACCCGCGCCGAAACCGGCGGAGACCTTCTCAGCGTGTTCATCCCGACCACTCCCAACCCCACCTCGGGCTTTCTGCTGTTCTTCCCGGTCGAAGATGTCATCCTGCTGGACATGTCCATAGAAGAAGCCGCCAAGCTGGTGATTTCAGCCGGGCTGGTCTACCCGAACGAAAAAGACCCGACGCAACCGCCCGAGTAATCAGCTGAACATCGCGGGCAGATCAATGGTGCTTTTTTGGCCCAAGTCTTTCTTGTGAAGCGACAAAAACGCACCCGCCGCATCCCGTCCGGCCTGTTTCAGTTTGTGCAGAACGACCGGGTTTGGCACTGTTTTCGTCGCCACTGACAAGCTGTTCATCAGCTCGTCGTCGGCAATCATATGCACCAGCACCCGCCTCATCTCGCCCGCTTTCAGTTTACCGTCTTTCAAAAGCCGCTGAACGAAATTGATTGCCCGCAACTCGCGAAACAGGGATGAATTGAAGCTGATCTCATTGATCCGGTTTTGGATTTGCTGAGGAGTAACCGGTAGTTCATTGCGTTCCAGAGGGTTGATGTTCACGATCACCACATCATCCGGCAGGTCATCGTTGAACAACGGATACAGCGCCGGATTGCCGGTATAGCCGCCATCCCAGTAAGCCTCGGTCTGCTCGGTCTCGGGATCGTAGATCTCGACGGCCTTGAACAGTGTCGGCAGACAGGCCGACGCCAAAATGGCGTCCGTAGAAATCTCATGACCCGTGAACACCCTGATCTTGCCACTGCGCACGCATGTCGCACAGACAAACAAGCGCGGTCCTTGATCGGCACAGACCTCATCAAAGTTGAAACGATCCACAACCGGTTCCAGCGGGTTCGTGTAGAACGGGCCATAGGCATAAGGGGACACCATCCGCGACCAGGCATCGCCAATGGAATAGGGTAAGGAATACTCTATCGCCTGTGCGATGCTGGCGGGCTCAAGGCTGCGGAACCAGTTGGCGATGCGCATGTCACCTATGGCACCCATGCGCTGCCACAGCCCATCCAGCCGATCCCGCGCACCCTCTCGCCCACCAGCGACCATACCGGACTTGAAAGCCGCCCCGTTCAGAGCTCCCGCCGAAGTTCCGGTGATCGCCGCGACCTCGATATCCTCTTCATCCAGAATACGGTCGAGCACGCCCCAGGTGAACGCACCATGCGCCCCACCGCCCTGCAATGCCAGATTGATCTGTTTCACGGTCCCGACCCCTTATCCATCCGGACATACGTTGCGTGCTTGGGGATCGTGCCCCCAACCCGCTAGCCCTACAAAGCTGTCCAGCCCCCATCGACCGAGATCGTCGTCCCGGTGATCTGCGCCGCGGCATCCGAGCACAGGAACTGAACGGTCCCACCCAATTGTTCGACGGTTGCAAATTCCTTGGATGGTTGCCGTTCGAGCATGACATTCTTGATCACATCCTCGCGGCTCATGTTGTATTCCTTCATCGTGTCCGGAATCTGCGCCTCGACCAGAGGCGTCAATACATAGCCTGGGCACACAGCGTTGCAGGTGATCGGTTCCTGCGCGGTTTCAAGCGCAACTGCCTTGGTCATGCCGACGACCCCGTGCTTGGCCGCAACATAGGCCGACTTGAAGGGCGACGCCGTCAGTCCGTGGGCCGAGGCGATGTTGACGATCCGACCCCAGCCCGCTGCGCGCATCATCGGCAAAGCGGCCGCCGTCGTGTGGAACGCCGAGTTCATGTTGATCGCGATGATTGCGTCCCATTTCTCGACCGGGAACTGATCAATCGGCGACACGTGCTGAATGCCCGCATTGTTCACCAGAATGTCGCAGACACCTGCCTGTTCGATCAGGGCGCGACACTCATTCCCTTTCGACATGTCCGCCTTGATGTAGCGGGCCTTGTTGCCGGTCTCTTTCGCGATCTCTGCCGCCAAGGCGTGATCTTCATCCCGATCAGTGAACGAGTTCAGCACCACGTCCGCCCCGGCCTTGGCCAGCTCGCGCGCGACACCCAGCCCGATGCCCGAATTGGATCCCGTGATGATTGCTGTTTTTCCCGAAAGGCTCATGACCGCTTTCCCTCTGAGTTCACCTGAGGCGCACAGTGCCATGCTGCACCTGCAAAGAAAACGGGGAACTGCGTCGCGCCTGCTTGCAAATCTGCCAAAAAAAACGCCCGCACGAAGCGGGCGTTAAGTTATTGAGGCAGGTTTCATACAGGCAAGAAACCTATCGAGCAGTAAGACCTTTATAAGCAATTGTGCGCCTTCGTCCAAGCTAAAAGTTTGAAAACAAGAAAAATCATCGCTACGATGAATCCCAACAAAATAAGGCCAGAGCAGGATTGTTTCCAAAATGAGCCCGGATTTTCTACGCCCGCTTCAGGCAATTGCTGCGGGAATCACCCTGTTTTTTGCGGCGCCCCCGGTCCATGCAGAATCGGCTCATGGCATAGCTATGTATGGTGACCCGGCCTTACCACCGGATTTTGTGTCGCTGCCTTATGCAAATCCCGACGCGCCCAAAGGCGGCAGAGTCGTTTTTGGAAATACCGGCGGCTATAACAGTTTGAACCCGTTTGTGCAAAAAGGCACCTCGCCCTGGCAATTGCGATTTTGGACCCACGAGAGCCTTATGGGCCGCTCATGGGACGAACCTTTCACTCTTTACGGGTTGTTAGCCGAATCAGTTGAGACGGCCCCGGACCGGTCGTGGGTCGAATTTACCCTTCGGGATGAGGCCAGATTTTCGGACGGCACACCTGTCACCGTTGATGACGTCATCTGGTCCTACAAGGTGCTGGGCACCCAAGGTCACCTTCGGTATCGCGGTTTGTGGGGCAAGATCGACAGCATTGAACAGACAGGCCCCCGCACTGTCCGCATCACGTTCAATGAACCGGATCGCGAACTTGCCCTGATTGCGGGTCTTCGACCGATCCTTCAAAAGGCACAATGGGAGGGCAAAGACTTTGCCGATGCGCAATTGCACGACGTGCCCGTGGGCAGCGGCCCCTACGTGATCGAAGATTATGAGGCCGGTCGGTACGTGAACCTGACGCGAAACCCCGACTATTGGGGCGCAGACGTCCCGTTTCGGCGCGGCACCATGAACCTCGATGAGATGCGGATCGAATTCTACGGAGACGCCACCGTCCTCTTCGAAGCCTTCAAGGCCGGAGAGCTTTCTGCCATCCGCGAGTTCAACGCCGACAAATGGGAGACGCAGTACAATTTCCCGGCCGTTCAGCGCGGCGATGTCATCAAGTCTGAAATCCCACATGGCAAGCCCTCGGGCATGACCGGATTTGTGATGAATACCCGCAAGGTTCCATTTGACGACTGGCGCGTGCGCGAGGCCCTGACGTTGGCCTTCAACTTCGAATTCATCAGCGACACGATCACGGGCGGTGCGCAGCCTCGTATAACATCGTATTTTTCTGGCTCTGATCTGGCGATGCAGCCAGGCCCCGCAGGTGGGCGGGTCGCTGAACTTCTTGAGCCTTACAGGGAGGATCTGACCCCCGGTACGCTCGAAGGCTACAGCTTGCCGCAAGGCGACGGATCGGCCCGGAACCGCGCTAACCTTCGCGAAGCCGCAAGACTGCTGGCCGAGGCTGGCTGGACCATTCAGGACGGCGTTTTGCGAAACCAGGACGGCACTCCTTTCCAACTGACCATCCTGCTGCAACAGGGCGATGGAGAGATGAAAACGGCGGTGGAAATCTACGCCCGCGCGCTGGAACGCCTTGGTATTCAGATCGCGACCGAGCAGGTTGACAGCGCGCAGTATACAGGTCGCATTTCCGAACTTGATTTCGACATGACCCCATTCCGCCGGGCGCTGTCGCTGTCGCCGGGCAATGAACAAAGGCTGTATTGGGGGAGTGAAGGCGCAGATACCCCGGGGACGCGCAACCTGATGGGTGTTGCTTCACCCGCAGTGGACGGGATGATCGACGCCATGCTGCGTTCTGAATCGCGCGAAGATTTCATCGCCGCGACCCGCGCGTTGGACCGGGTTTTGACGGCGGGCAGATATGTGATTCCGATCTGGAGCTTCGATGTCGGGCGCATTGCCCATGTCAGCGCGTTGAAATACCCTGACGTCCTGCCCGTGTATGGCGATGGGCCTCAATACATGCCCGAGGTTTGGTGGTACGAAGAGTAAACCGAGGTCTTGGTCGGCATGTGACAGGCAATACGCCACCGAAGTCCAACCACTCTGTCCTGCTCATCGCTTGCATCGGCAAAAACCGGCACAGACCTGCGATCGCAACACTTAGCGTCGGGTTTGAGGCAGGCGCTATATATTGACTTGGCGAACGCTCTCCCGTTCACCAGGGCGAGAAACAGAGGGCTTTGCTCCACCGGAAATCCGCTCATCCAAAGTGCGACATTTTGTCATGTCTCACGTTGCGTCACCTCGTTCGTACCCTATTGAAGGGGAGAGCAGTCCTGAAAACCGACCAAGGAAAGCTCGCAGATGATGAACTGGACAGACCTGACACAAGATTGGACCTCGTGCTACGCCCGGGCCAAACGTCGTTTCCCGAACCTGCGCGCGCAGGATATGGCGCGTGTCAGTCAAGATCGCAAACAGTTCGAGGCCTATCTGGCAGAACGCCATCACCTGACCATCACGGAAGCCCACGAAGAGGTCGAGGATTTCTTGTTCACGGAAGCTTTGAACCGGGAACTGAACTGAAGCAACGCTAGCTCAGGGACGTCACCCACAGAATGGTCGCGTCTTCGTCGCTGACGGAAATCACATTGTGTCCCATGCTGCCGTCGTAGTAGGCGCTGTCGCCTCTGCGCATCTCAACCGGCTCGTAGAATTCGGTGAACAGGCGCACGACTCCGGTCAAAACATACATGAACTCTTCACCGTCATGACGCACCCAACCGTCGAATTCATCCATTGACCGCGCGCGTACCCGTGCCCGGTAGGGCAACATGTGCTTTTTGGTCAGTGTCTCGGCCAGCAACTCATGTTCATAGGTCGCGGTGGCATGGGCCGTTCCGGCCCCCATCCGCGTCACCGCCATGCGCCCGATCACCTGATCCCGCTGCGGCGGCGTGAACAACTGCGGCACCGATATCTCCAAACCGGTCGCCAGTTTTTTCAACGCATCATAAGTGGGCGACATCTGCCCGTTTTCGATCTTGCTGAGGGTCGAGCGCGCCAGCCCCGCCTGTGTCGCTGCCTGTTCCAGCGTCCAGTTGCGTGCCTTGCGCAATTCGCGCACCCGTGCACCTAGGTCCAAAGGTTCCAGCTCGGTTTCGATGCCGGATTCACGGGCAATGCGGATAAGTGAAGTCTGATCTTGGGTGCTCATGGTCTTTCTATAGGGCCAGCCAACCGCGCTTGCAACGCGACTTGCGCCGCGCTAGCCAGACACCATGTTGTCGATCTTTGATCAGGGCCCACCACCGCCCTGCCCCGCTCCGTTCAATCTGGCCGCGTATGTTTTGCGCAACGCGGATCAATTGTCGGAAAAAACCGCGCTGTCGGTTCTGCGCAAGGAAGGCGTGGACGACTGGAGTTATGACCGACTGAAACGCGCCATTTTGGGGACAGGCGCAGGGCTGCTGCAGGCCGGGCTGAAACCCGGTGACATTGCGTTGATGCGGCTCGGAAACACGGTTGAGTTCCCCATCGCCTATCTTGGGGCGATTGCGGTCGGCATCGTACCGGTTCCCACCTCGTCCCAGTTGACCGAACCGGAAACGGCGCGGATGATCGATGATCTTTCACCCGCGGCAATTCTGCGCGATCCGGCGGTGGCCTGTGCGGCGCATCCCGATCAGATCCTTCTGCCCGACCTGATTGCGATGCGCGACCTCCCGGCAGTTGAATTCGATCTGGGCGACCCCGAGCGGCTGGCCTATGTGGTCTATACCTCGGGGACTTCGGGTAAACCACGGGCCGTGGCCCATGCGCACCGCGCGATCTGGGCCCGTCAGATGATGGTTGATGGCTGGTACGGCCTGACACAGAATGACCGGCTGTGCCACGCAGGTGCGTTTAACTGGACCTACACATTGGGCACCGGACTGATGGATCCGTGGACCATCGGTGCAACAGCCCTGATCCCCGAACCCGGCACAGATATCGCCGATCTTCCACAGCTTCTGCGACGCAATCGCGCCACTATATTTGCTGCTGCCCCGGGCGTCGTTCGTAAAATGCTGCAGGGCACAGAGGCGATCAATTTGCCCAACCTGCGCCATGGCCTTTGCGCAGGGGAAAAGCTGTCCCGATCGCTGCACGAACACTGGCGATCCGCCACCGGAACCGAACTTTACGAAGCATACGGCATGTCCGAATGCTCGACCTTCATTTCGTCCAGCCCGGCCCACCCCGCGCGGGGGGACGCGCTGGGGCAGCCACAGCCTGGCCGCCGCGTTGCGATCCTTGGATCGGACGGACCGGTCCCACAGGGACAGGAGGGAACCATCGCCATCCACCGCTCGGACCCCGGCTTGATGCTGAGCTACCTGAACGCCCCCGATGAGGTCGCGTCGCGGATGCAGGGCAACTGGTTTTTGACCGGCGATCAGGGCGCTATGGCCGTGGATGGCCAGATCACCTATCTAGGGCGGGATGACGACATGATGAATGCGGGTGGCTACCGGGTTTCTCCGGTCGAGGTCGAGGCTGCTCTGTCCCACTTCCCGGGCATCACACAGGTCGGCGCGGCGGCGGTCGAGGTCAAAGCGGACACATTTGTGATAGCAGCCTTCTATACAGGCCCTGAAAGACTGGACGATGCGACCCTTGAGGCCTATGTCCAAGCCAACCTGGCACGCTACAAGCAACCGCGCGCCTTTGTTCACCTTCCCGAGTTGCCGACCGGCGGCAACGGCAAACTCCTGCGCCGCGCATTGCCGGCCTATTTCAAGGCGACCGCCAAATGACCCAGACCGTCAAGCTTGATATCCTGTCCGATCCGATCTGTCCGTGGTGCTATATCGGTAAAACCCATTTGGACAAAGCCCTGGCAAATTCACCCGATCATCCGTTCGTCATCGAATGGCATCCATTCCAGCTGAACCCCGACATGCCGGACGCGGGCATGGACAGACGCGACTATCTGGAAGGCAAATTCGGTGGCAAAGACGGCGCAGTGCGGGCCTACGCCCCCGTGGTCGAGCACGCCGAAAATGCAGGACTCAAGATCGACTTCGAGGGCATGAAACGTACACCCAATACGCTGGACGCACACCGCCTGATCCACTGGGCCGGGATCGAAGGCAAACAGAACGCTGTGGTGGATGCCTTGTTCGATGCTTACTTCGTTCAGGCGCGCGATATTGGCGACCCCGAAGTTTTGTCAGACATCGCCGACAGTGCGGGTATGGACGCCGCCGTCGTGATGAAGCTGCTGAAGTCAGACGCAGATCGGGACGATATCCGCAACCGTGATACCCATTCGCGGGAAATGGGCGTCAATTCTGTTCCGACCTTCATCGTTGCCAACCAACACGCTGTTCCGGGCGCGCAACCCCCTGAAATGTGGGAAAAAGTGATTGGGGACATCATGTCTCAACTTGAGGCTTCCTCTGCAGAATAGCACAGTAGTCTGTGCAAAATTCCGGTCTGGTGCAACCTGATCCGCCGTGATAGCGCGAACAGGTAAGGAGTGCCCATGGCCAATCGCATGTCCCGCGGAGAGTTCATTGCGCTGATCGCAATGATGTTTTCCACCATCGCGTTTTCGATCGACTCGATGCTGCCCGCCCTGCCCGAAATTGGCGCGCAGCTGAGCCCAGACGACGTCAACCGTGCACAATTGATCCTGACGTCTTTTGTGTTGGGCATGGGGATCGGAACATTCTTTACCGGCCCGCTGTCGGATGCGTTCGGGCGCAAACCTGTCATCTACGGCGGCGTGGCGCTGTATATCCTTGCCTCGGCCGTAGCCTGGGCCAGTTCCTCGCTGGAACTGGTGCTGGCTGCTCGCGTGATGCAGGGACTGGGCGCTGCAGGTCCGCGCGTTGTGGCCTTGGCGATCATCCGCGACCTCTACTCGGGTCGCGTGATGGCGCGCATCATCTCGATTGCCATGATGATCTTTACTCTGGTCCCCGCTGTCGCACCGATGCTGGGCGCAGGTGTTATTGCCCTGTCCGGGTGGCGCAGCATCTTTGCCCTGTTCATTCTGTTCGCTCTGATCGTCTGCATCTGGATGGGTCTGCGCCTGCCCGAGTCTCTGGCTTCAGAAAATCGCCGTCCCTTCCGCGTGCCGCTGATGGTTGCCGCAACGAAAGAAATGTTTGCCCACCCCACAGTGCGCCTGTCGATCATGGTTCAAACGCTGTGCATGGGTGTCTTGTTCACCATGTTGACGATGGTGCAGCCCGTCTATGACATTGTCCACCAAAGTGCGGACAGCTTCCCGTTCTGGTTCGGTTTTGTGGCACTGATGTCCGGTTCCGCCAGCCTGTTGAACGCGGCCATTGTGGTGCGCGTGGGAATGCGCCGCGTGGTGACATGGGCCATGGGGGCGCAGATCATGATCACAGGGGTGGTCATTCTTCTGAACGCGATGCCCTTGTCGGCCAACGCGTCATTTGCGCTGTTTGTAGCGTGGCAGACATCTGTTTTCTTTATGGCTGGCGTGACGCTTGGCAACCTGAATGCCATCGCGATGGAGCCGATGGGCCATATCGCGGGCATGGCCGCCTCGGTCATCGGCTCGGTTGCCACCGTGCTGGCCGCCGCCATTGCCGCTCCGGTCGGGTTGTTGTTCGACGGCTCGATCACCCCTTTGACCACCGGTATCCTGATCATGTGCGTTCTCGCTTTTGGCCTGATGGTACATATGGGCCGGATTGAAAACCGACTGCCTGCCTGACCCTGTGCAGGCGCCAAAAACCGCGTTAATCTGATCTCGACCCTTTGTTTGGGGGGAGGTTTCTGATGAGCTATGACTACGATCTGGGCACGCACACCTGCCCTGTTTCGACACTTTCGGCAGAGGCGCAACTTTGGTTCGACCGGGGTTTGGTCTGGACCTATGGCTACAATCACGATGAAGCCGTGGCCTGTTTCCAGAAAGCTGTCGAACATGATCCGGCCTGCGCCATGGCCCATTGGGGCGTCGCTTATGCAGCGGGTCCAAATTACAACCTGCCGTGGGAATTGCAGGATGATCAGGGTCAACAAAAAGCGCTCGCCCTGGCTTATGACGCGGCGCAAAAGGCGTTGGCGCTAAGCGATGGATGCACCGAGGTCGAAAAGGCCTTGATCGAGGCACTGCCCGCCCGCTATCCACAGCGCGAGCCGGTTCAGGACATGCATCAATGGGATTTCGATTTCGCGGACGAGATGCGGGCCGCTTTTGCGACCCAGCCAAACCATCTGGACCTGCGCACCATCTTTGTCGAATCCTTGCTGAACCTGACCCCGTGGAAGATGTGGGACCTGAGCACCGGAGCACCCGCCGACGGAGCCGCGACGCTTGAGGCGCAAGAAGCGTTGGAATGGGCGATGGAAAATGACCCCGCCGCCATGTCCCACCCCGGCCTGCTGCACCTTTATGTCCACTTGATGGAGATGTCACCGACCCCGGAGAAGGCATTGAAAGCGGGCGACGTGCTGCGCACTCTGGTCCCCGACGCCGGACATCTGGTGCATATGCCGACCCATATCGATGTGCTCTGCGGGCACTACCAGAACGTAGTGCACTGGAACGAAAAAGCCTCGGTCGCTGATCTGAAATACTATGAGCGCGAAGGCGCGTTCAACATCTACACGGGGTATCGTCAACACAATTACCACTTTACCATCTACGGCGCGCTGTTTCTGGGCCAGATCGAACCCGCGCTGCGCGCCAACCAGGGGCTGTGGGACACCACACCCGAAGAAATGCTGCGCGTCGAAAGCCCACCGATGGCGGATTACTTCGAAAGCTACATGTCGATGGGACCCCATATCCTGATCCGGTTTGGCCGGTGGGAAGAAGCCAAGGCCCTGGACCTGCCCGAAGACCCTGACCTGTTTCGCACGCTGACAGCCACCACGCACTACGCGCGCGCCGTTGCCCATGCCGCGACCGGCGATGTGGCGAAGGCTGAGTCCGAGGAACAACTCTTCCTCAGCGCCAAGGCCTGCGTGCCTGAAACGCGACGCCTGCACAATAACCGTGTCATTGATCTGCTGGACATCGCAACGGAAATGCTGCGCGGCGAGATCGAGTATCGCAAAGGCAATTTCGAGATCGCCTTTGGGCACCTGCGCCGCTCGGTCGAGCTGGACGACACTCTGCCCTATGACGAACCCTGGGGTTGGATGCAGCCCACGCGGCACGCGCTTGGTGCCTTACTGTTTGAACAGGGCCACGTGGCCGAAGCCGAAGCCGTCTATCGCGAAGATCTGGGTCTGGGCGGAGAGCTCAGCCGCGCTTCGATCCACCCGGACAATGTCTGGAGCCTGAAAGGCCTGCATGACTGTTTGAAAGCGCGCGGAGAAGCGATTGAAATCAAACAGATCAAACAACGGCTTGATCTTGCGCTGGCGCGGGCCGACGGTGCGGTCGGGGCATCATGTTTCTGCGCCCAAGCCGCGATGAGAGCTGCCGAATGAGATCACTGACACTCGCGCTGACCATCCTGATCGGGGGGCCAGCCTGGGCGGACCGCCAGAGTTTTCCACCCGTAGATCAGGCGGGCATTGATCCATCGCTGGCGGCGTTCCGCGACGATCTGCGTGCAAAGGTCGCCGCCCGCAATACCGAGGCTGTGATTGCCGCCGCCTGCCCGGACATTCATATCAACCACGGCCCCGAAAGTGGCCCGGAAGTATTTCGGCGGAACCTGACCTTGCCGCCCGAGACCCTGACCGACGACACCCGGGATCAAGCCGAGCGCCTGCGCGAAGCCTACTGGTCTGCACTGGAAGATACGCTGTCCCAACCGGGCTATTTCGATGATCAGGGCGAATTCTGGATGCCGCACCAATGGCAGATCACCCTGCCCGCCGCGCTCGATCCGCAAATTGCCTATTTCGTCACCGGTCAGGATGTGTCCTTCCGTCGCCAACCGTCACGTGCAGGACCCATCGCGGACCTGATCAGCCATGAGGTTGTGCTTGTACAACAATACAAGACCGGCTCAGAGTACCAGTTGGTCCGTCTGACGGACGGCGCGCTGGGCTATGTACACAGCGACTTCCTGTGGTCCATGACCGGCTATCGCGCGGCGTTGGTGAAATCGGAAACCGGCGACTGGCAGCTGTGCACGTTTGTGACGGGAGACTGAGGAACGTCTTTTGAAATCGGGGCTGAATCCCAGTGTCAGAGCTCGTCGCCGCCATCCGCGTCCAAATCCGCTTCGGTCATGGAAACGGGCTTTGCACTGGGGCCTTGAGGCGCTGGCGGTTCTGATGGCTCTTGATCCGGGCGCAACACTTCGGGGTTGCGAATCCAGACATCGCGCTGGGCAAATGGGATCTCAATGCCTTCCTCGGCAAAGCGACGATAGATCTCATGATTCATGTCCGACTTAACGGACAGAACCCAGTTCACATCCCGCAAAATTCCTCGGATTTCGAAATCGAGTGAATCTGCACCAAACCCTTGAAACACAATACTGGGAGCGGGATTGGCCAGCACCATCGGATGCGCATTTGCGATGTCACCCAGAATGGATTCAACTTTGCGTGTGTCGGTCCCGTAGGCCACACCAACGGGAACAATCACGCGCCCGATTGTATTGCCGCGGGTGTAGTTGGTGACAACGCCGCTGATCAGGTCCGAATTCGGAACGATGACATCTGTCCGGTCAAAGGTCTCAATCCGGGTCGACCGAACCGAGATATCGCGCACATAGCCCATCATGCCGTTCACATCGATCCAATCTCCTTTCGAGATCGGCCGCTCAACCAACAGAATGATGCCTGACACGAAGTTTGACACGATGGTCTGCAGGCCAAAGCCGATCCCGACAGACAACGCGCCCGCGACAATCGCCAGCGACGACAAGTCAAACCCGGCGACCGTAATGGCCACCAACGCCGCAAGGAAGATACCGACATAGCCCGTACCCGAAACAATGGCGTTCTGCCCGCCGGGATCAATGCGGGTTTTGGGCAGCAGCGAATTGCGCAATCCTCCCTGCAACAGGCGTGTCAGACCATAGCCAATTGCAAAAATCGCCACGAAGGTCAGGAAATTGGACGGGGAAATCGTAACCCCGCCAATACTGAATCCCATGATGATCTGAGACCAGATCTCGCTCAGGTCCGCCTCGCGCGCACCCCAGAACAAAGCCAGCAGAGGAATCGATACCAACGCCAGGAAAAAGCCGACGAGCACGGAAAACAACGAATCTCGGGCCGCGTCACCCTGACCTGTCAACCAGCCGTACAGCGCACTGATAAAGCGCTGCAGGATAACCAGTACGGTAATCAGGATCAGTGTCTTGACGGCCGGGAAAACAATGGCTTCGGCAGCATTTGTATAGCCCAACATCGCCAGTATCGGCGCGCCCATTCCAAGCAGGAAAACCGCGCGCCGAATGATCTCGACCAGTTGAGAAAACCCTGCATTGCGCCCGCTTGGGGCGCCCTCTTCACCCTCGACCGGAGCATCCGATTGTCGGATCTGTCGAATGCGCAGCAGCAGCAATGAGGTGACGACAATAACCGGAAAGATGACAACGGCGCGGGTCGAATCCGAGATGTTTTCGATTTTCTCGAATAGATCGACAATGTCCTGCAGGATCAGCATCACGGCCAAAATGTCGACATAGATGCGAATTTCTTTGATCTGGCGCGCGGACAATCTGCGGAAGTTCTGCGCCGCACTCAGCAAGTAGACCTGCCTGCCAACCCAATCGAAAACAAGGACCACGGCGGCCCAATAGGGAACCTGTTGCAGCAACAATGTGCCCCGCAGCCCCAGAACGCCAGACAGGTCAATCGCCGCAGTCAGCGCCACGACCCCAACCCAGGGCAGGATGATGCGCAACAGTGAAATGACAAACGTCCAAGCGCCGGTTCCCTGCCCTCCAAGGCCGCGCAGATAGTCCCCACCGCGCTCGGACCACCTTCGGCCGTAAATCAGCAGGACGGCAGCCACGAAAACCAGCACCAGAATGACCGGGGCCTGATTCTGCAACCGCTCTCTGGTCACGGCGGAATTTAGGTTGGCCACCGTTTCGTTGAACAGCCCAAGAAACGCCTCTTTGATATCCAGCAAAGCGCCGGGCCATGTCTGGAAGTTAAGCGGAGACGCACCTCTTTGCAGAAACTCTTTTTTCTGCCTTTCCCGCAGAATACGGTCGATTTCACTGATCAGGCCGTTGGCCCGGCTAAAGGCTTCTTCCGAGATGATCCGAGGGACACGCAGGCTGTCCAGTTGCTCGTTGAGATGGGCACGCAACTGCGCGATATCTGCGGGTTCGTCCGTACCGTCCTCGGGCTTGGGTCCCAAAGCCGTCAGCTGGCTTTTTAGGGTCTGGATCCGATCCGCATTTGCGTTGCGAGCGGTATTGAACGTGCTGCGATAGCTATCGATGTCGGCGCGCAGTTGTTCCATCGCCGCATTCGAGGCCCGATCGATCTCGACCACGTTTTCGGCGCGGTCTGCCGTTCTGATCCAGCCCTGATAGAATTCGCTTTGTCGGTCTGTCAGTTGGGCCGAGGCAATGCTGCCCAGCCCAATGAAAATCAGGGTGACAAAAACAAAGAACAGGCGGACCTGTCGCAGCATCATACGTCCTCGAAAACACCCGGGATGCTACGCGGCGCTTCGGTCATCCAATCCGGTACCGGCAGTTCCTTTTCCCGCAGGAATTCCGGGTTGAACAGCTTGGATTGATAGCGAGTGCCATAGTCACACAGGATCGTCACGATGGTGTGGCCCGGTCCCAACTCCTTGGCCAGACGCACCGCGCCCGCCATGTTGATGGCGGTCGAGCCGCCCATGACCAGACCTTCTTCACGCAGCAAATCAAAGATATAAGGCAGAGCCTCGTTGTCGGTCATCTGGTACGAGAAATCCGGCTTGAACCCTTCGAGGTTCTTGGTAATGCGCACTTGCCCGATACCTTCCGCGATCGAGCCGCCCTCCATCGCGATCTCGCCCGTGGTGTAGTAGGAATAGAGCCCCGCACCCATCGGATCGACCAAGCCGATCTTGACGCCTTTAGGCTGCAGCGCGTCGGCCACACCAGCCAGCGTTCCGCCCGATCCGACAGCGCAAATAAAGCCATCAACCTTGCCGTCGGTCTGTTCCCAAATCTCGGGACCTGTGGTTTCCACATGGGCCTGCCGGTTCGCGACATTGTCGAACTGGTTCGCCCAGATCGCCCCGTTCGGTTCGGTCTGAGCAAGTTCCTCGGCCAAACGGCGCGAATAATGCACAAAGTTGTTGGGGTTGCGGTAGGGCGCTGCCGGAACCTGAACCAATTGCGCGCCTGCCAGTCTCAGCATGTCTTTCTTTTCTTCCGACTGGGTCTCGGGGATCACAATGACCGTCTTGAATCCCATCGACGCCCCAACCAGGGCCAGACCGATCCCGGTGTTTCCTGCCGTGCCTTCGACAATGGTGCCCCCGGGTTTCAGTTCACCCCGCGCAACCGCATCTCGGATGATATAGAGCGCCGCGCGATCCTTGACGGATTGTCCGGGATTCATGAACTCGGCCTTGCCGAGAATCTCGCAACCGGTCTCTTCGCTGATGCGCTTTAGCCGGATCAGCGGTGTTTTTCCGACTGCGTCGGCAAGATCTCGTGCAATGCGCATGGTGCCCTCATTTCATTACGTATCAAAGCAGATTTACAGTTGCCGTGCGACAACCACAAGCGAGATAGTTACCCGCGCAGACGGTCACGATGCCGGGCCAACCAGTGAGCCAGATTCAACAGCTGCAAATCTTTGAAAACACTGCGGTCCACCCTATCGATGAACGTTTCAAACGGTAGAATCTCGCTGCGGATATCTTCCCCTTCCGTATCCAGGCCGCCAGCCATGGTGGTCGATGTCAAAGACGCCAACCCGACATAGAAATAGACATACCCTGTTGACGAACCGCTGGAAGAGTACGCCTCACCCGCGTAGTGCAGCGTATCGAAGGTAAGGCCAGCCTCTTCTTTGCCCTCACGATGGGCGGCCTGCTCCGGGGTTTCGCCCGGATCGATCATGCCCGCTACGGCCTCCCACAACCACGGCTCGGGGTCTTCCAGCAAAAAGACCGGAGGGCGGAACTGTTCAATCAGTAATACGGTGTCGCGCACCGGATCGTAAGGCAGGACTGCAACGGCACTGCCTTGCATCAAACTTGCCCTTTTAAGGATGGGCCCCATGGTTCCGTCATGCTGGCGGTGTTGAAGGTCGATCTCTTCCATTCCGAAATAGTTGACATAGGCGCGGTGGTGCCGGTGCACGATCACATCCCTTGAAACATCGCGCGTGTCACCCGTTCGCCGCTGCCGCGCAAACAGTTTGGACCAGGCCCGCGTCTGCATCGCGGGCATGTTGCGCGCCATGTCCGAAGCCGCAACCCTGCCGAAAAAAGCCATTTCTTCCTCGGCAGCGAGCGCCGTGACCTCGCCCAGCTTGGCAGTCCAATCCTGCAGCGACCACAGACCATCGGGCACCCAGCTTCCTGACTCCGAAAGGAAGACCTGTGCTTCGGCCTCGGTCCCGTCATCAAGCAGGACGGTCAAGGGGTGCAGGCCATAGTCAAACCCGCCTTCGTAATATGCCAGCCGCGCCAAATCCTGTTCCGTCAGGTCGCGCACGAGCAATCCGGCGGTTTGCCCCCCGGCCTCGGGCTGGATCACCGGAAAAACCTGTCCCTGTACGGCGTAGACCGCGTGATCCGCCAAGGTCGCACCGGACGTTGACAATCCGGCTGAGGAACGGCCCAGAACACGCTCCAATAGCGGCACATAGCGTAGGGTTCCGTAGAAGAACAGATCAGACACGGGGCTTACACTCTCGACTGTCGCCTTGGATCAATGCCAGCGGCGGCTCGCATGTTCGGTCAACACTCCGGCCACCACTGCCCCAACCCCCAGGGTGATAAGAATTTCGGGTTCGATCAGAAGCTGTCCGTAGTCCACCCCGATCTTGAAGATCGCAATCAACGCCTCGAAGGGGCCATCATACCGGTGGCGCATTGCCAGCCGAAACATCTCGTATGTGCCTTGCACAAACAGGGCCCAAAACACCAGCGAGGCCATCCCGGTCAGCCCGTTGTTCACGCCTGCGGTCCAGCCGCGCCCCGCCCGTTTGCCCATGATCGTCCAGCCGCACACCCAACCTAGTGCCATGTTAACGTAGGTAAAGTAACCGTAGTCCTTACCCTCTTCCCCGTTGTCGATGATCATGCCAGACACGATAAACGCCACAACCAGAAGACAGACAGCGGCGACGAGACGACTGGCGGTGGGCATTCCAAATTCCGTTCGTTAAATGGGCTTTGCTACGGTGATCTGTGTCACATCACAATTGCCCGTGTCAAAGGCTGCGCCGCAGGCGGTCAAATAATAATTCCACATGCGGCGGAAACGCTCATCAAAGCCCATGCCCGAGATTTGGTCCCATTTGTCGTTGAAGGTGTCATACCAACGGCGCAGGGTCAGGTCGTAGCTTTTGCCGAACTCCTTGGACCGCACCAGATCCAATCCCGCCAGATCAATCTGTTGGCGCAGGATCGTCGGCGACGGCAGCATACCACCCGGAAAGATGTATTTCTGAATGAAATCAACACCATTCTTGTAAAAGTCCCAGCGGTGATCGCCCACGGTGATGATCTGAAGCGTGGCCTGCGCCCCGGGCTTCAACCGATCCCGAACCGTATCGAAATAGACCGGCCAATACTTCTGTCCTACAGCTTCGAACATCTCGATTGAGGCGATTCCATCATATTGGCCGCGCTCGTCGCGGTAGTCTTGCAGCTTCAGGTCAACAAGATCTGAAACACCTGCTTTTTCAATGCGCTGTCGCGCAAAGTTCAACTGCTCCTGACTGATTGTCAGGCCCGTAACCCGAAGGCCACGCTCTTTGGCGGCATATTCGGCAAATCCCCCCCAGCCGCAGCCAATCTCAAGAACATGGTCGCCTGGTTTTACCCCCATCTCATCCACCATGCTGGCATATTTGGCGGTTTGTGCGTTTTCCAGACTTTCCTGCCCTGTCTCAAACAAGGCGCTGGAATAGGTCATCGTGTCATCCAACCACAGCGCGTAGAAGTCATTCCCCAGATCATAATGGTATGAGATGTTCTTCTTGGCCTGTTTCCGGTTGTTGCGATGCAGCCAGAACCGCAGACGTTCATAGGCCTGAACCAGGAACTTGCCGGTAAAGCCATCGTAGACGGTTTCCGAGCCCCGATGCACGAGGTCCATGAAGGACCGCAGGTCAGGAGTGCTCCAATGTCCTTCCAGATAGGCATCCGAGAACCCAAGCTCGCCTTCACGGATCAATCGCGCAAAGACGTCGCCGTCATGGATTTCGACCGCAGCAATCGGTCCCGGCTTGGCGCCCTCCATTCGGAAAACGCGACCGTCCGGCAATGTGATATCCAATCGCCCGGATTCCATTTTGCCCAGCATTTTGAAAACCTGCGCGAAATATCTGGGCAGACCTCTTTGCCCCTCGGTCGACGTCAAGATCATCCGCTCTCCTCTTTGCGGTCGTTGCTGCAGGCTAGGACGCAATTCTGTTTCTGGCAAGTTTTCAGTTCCTTACTGGGTTTTTCGGCTGCCATATGCAGCCAACGCACGGGCGCGGCCCACCGGTAATTCGACCACCGGCGCGGGATAGTCCGCTTTGGGATCAAGGCTCCAGGACCGGGGTATGGCTTCAAAGTAGGACAGCGCCGTATTGCTTGGATCAGATTGGCCTTCTGCAATCCATCGCCGCAGATACGCATCCTGTGGGTCAAGTTTCTGTTGCTGGGTGTCCGGGTTGAAGATGCGAAAGAACGGGGATGCGTCCGGTCCTGAACCGGCCACCCATTGCCATCCCATCGCGTTGCAGGCCGGGTCCCAGTCGATCAGGCAGTCCGCGAACCAGTCCATTCCGATTTTCCAATGCGACATCAAATGCTTGGTCAAGTAACTTGCCACGATCATTCGGGCGCGATTGTGCATGCGCCCGGTCACATACATTTCCCGCAACCCGGCATCGACCACGGGAATGCCGGTTCTGGCCCGGGTCCAGGCTACCACATACGGCGTGTCAGCGTCGGTGTTCCACGGAAACGTATCCCATTCAGGTTTCCAGTTCCCCGACACCAACTGCGGCGTGTGATACATCAAGTGATAGGCAAACTCGCGCCAGACAAGCTGCCGAAGGAACGACCCTGTGCCCGGCACCCCCTCGAATGCAGCGCGCTGGACCCTGTGCCAAACACTGCGCGGACCGATTTCACCCAACGAGAGGTATTCGGACAGGTTTGAGGTACCCTTGATATCCAGCCTGTCCCGATCGGTGCCGTAGTTTTCGATGTTGTTGAGAAAACCTTCCAAATGGTCCCGTGCAGCATCTTCACCGGGTCGCACGTAGGGCCCCACCACCCGCGCGCCGCGCTTCATCCCAGCCCCCAGCATCCACGACGTCAAATCGTCGGATATGGGCCATTGGACCGGAGCCTCCAACCGGGGTGGCGCGCTTTCGGGCAAGGCAACATCTCGGCCCTGCACCGCCCGCCACATCGGCGTGAACACACGAAATGGCTGACCGGCCTTGGTTGCAACCGTCCAGGGCTCGAACAACAGGTGTCCGGCAAAGGACTTTGCCTCGATCCCCTGTTCTTTCAATGCGGATTTGACCCGTGTGTCGCGGGCAATCGACGCGGGATCGTAGGCGCGCGACCAATACACATCCTGCGCGCCAGTCTCAGCTATGATTTGACGCAACTGCTCCAGCGCGTCGCCCCGGCGCAGGATCAGTCGGCTGCCAAGCTGGGACAGAGACTGTGAGAGCAGCTCAAGCCCAAGACCCAATCGCCATTTCGGCGCGCGCCCGAGGCCTTGTACCAATTCATCGAGAATGAAAACGGGAATGATCGGACGGCCCGACCGTGCCGCTGCGCTGAGCGCCGGGTGATCCGAAAGCCGCAGATCACGCCTGAACCACACAATGATAGGAGGTCGCCCGTTTCCCATGTCTGCCCCGTCTTTTTCTTACACTACGGAGCACAGCGAAAACCGGATCACAAAACCCGGTCAAGTGCATTCAAAAGCTGATCAATTTCCTGTTTGGTCGTGTAGTGCGTAAAGCTAAGCCTGAGAACGCCCTGCACCGGATCGACGCCCATCGCCTGCAAGGGGCGCACCGCATAGAAATCGCCGCCGCCCGCCATGATGCCGTGCTGGGCCAGTTCGGCCGCGACGGGTTCAGCCGCGCGACCCACAGACAGGGCCACGGTCGGCGCGCGCCGCGCGGCATCCGATGGGCCAATCAAGCGCACGGTGTTACGATCCTTTACGGCATCCAGAACCGGTTGCAGCAATGCCACTTCATGCGCGCGCATCAGATCATGCACAAAGGCCCCCTGCGCGGCAATATCGTCAGACGGGCCGCCATGATGGGTGCTGAGCAGCGCGATATAGTCAGCCATCCCGGCGCTAGCAGCGATCTGCGCATGGTCCGGCCCTGCCGGAGTAAACCGTTTGTAGAGGACATCCGCGTTGAAGTAATGCGCCTGATTGGGCAGCAGGTCCCCAAGCGTCCGCCGGATGACCATGCAACCCTGATGCGGGCCATAGGTCTTGTAGGCTGAAAACAGGTAGATATCGGGACCCAGGTCCCCCACATTTGGAAACCCATGCGGGGCATAGGACACGCCATCCACACAAACAAAGGCGCCAGCCGCGTGGGCAATGGCAGTGATTTCGGTCACCGGATTGATTTCGCCCACCACGTTCGAGCAATGCGGGAAACAGACCAGGCGAACTTTTTCGTCCAGCAGGTTTTCCAGATCCTGCGGGTTCAATGCGCCCGTTTCGGGATCGATCTTCCACTCGCGAATGTCGATCCCGACGTCCGCAAGGCGACGCCAGGGTCCGGAATTGGCCTCGTGGTCCTGATTTGTAACCACGATCGCCTCACCGGGTTTCATCCACTGCCCAAAGGCCTGCGCCAAAACATAGGTGTTTTGAGTGGTAGAGGGCCCGAAACTAAGCTCGTCAGTTTCGACACCCAGAATTGCGGCCATCCGGGCGCGGGCCTCATCCATTTCCTGACCCGCAAGTTGGCTGGCCTCAAACGGTGCATAGGGCTGTACTTTGCGTTGTGTGTAAAAACGAGTCAGCCGGTCGATCACCTGTTGGCACGTGTACGAACCACCTGCGTTCTCGAACAAGGCCTGCCCCTGAAGGTTTGGCTGGGAAAAGGCCGGGAACTGCGCCCGAACGAAATCGACATCCAACGGCGTCATGGCTGTGCCTCGTGTGATCGTCTGGTCTTGGGTCTAGGTGGAAAAATCCTGACTTTCCGATTCAATTCCAACTGGTTACCCCTGCACCTTGGTATAGGTCCCCTCACCGGCCAGAATACCGCGGAAACCGCCGGGTTCATCCAGACCAAACACAATCAGAGGCAGGTTGTTGTCCCGGGCCAATGCAATGGCCGAGGCATCCATGACCCGCAGGCGCTTGGCCAGAACGTCGTCATAGGAAACCGTGTCATAGCGCACGGCATCGGCATGTTCTTTCGGGTCTTTGTCATAAACGCCATCAACGCCGTTCTTGCCCATGAAAATAGCCTGACAGGCCATTTCATTGGCGCGCAGGGTCGCGGCTGTATCTGTGGTGAAATACGGGTTTCCGGTTCCCGCGGCAAAAATGCAGACCCTTTTCTTTTCAAGGTGTCGCACGGCGCGGCGGCGGATATAGGGCTCGCAGACCTCATCCATTCGAATGGCGGAGATCACCCGCGTGAACACGCCGATCTCTTCCAGAGCCGACTGCATCCCCAGCGCGTTCATCACCGTTGCCAGCATGCCCATGTAATCTGCGGTTGTCCGCTCCATGCCCTGCGCCGATCCGCTGAGACCGCGGAAGATGTTGCCCCCGCCAATCACCATACAGATTTCAACGCCCAGATCGTGGACCGACTTTACCTCTTGCGCGATGCGCTGAACGGTTGGTGGGTGCAGACCGAATCCCTGATCCCCCATCAGCGCCTCACCAGAGATTTTCAGCATGACGCGGTTATACTTGGGTGTCGGGGTGTTGGTTGACGAGGTCAGGCTCATATTGCGCTCCGGGCTGGCACGGGTTTATTTTCCGGCGCAAAATGGAGCAAAACAGCCGCAGATTCAATGCGGATGCTGAGGAATAAGACACGCCGCAATGACCGATCAAACAACAGCGCAGATTTGGGACCAACTGCCTCTGATTCCGCAGGACAAACCGGTGTTGATTGCCGGGCCAACGGCCTCGGGAAAATCGGCGCTGGCACTACAAATCGCCGACACCTTTGGCGGTGTCATCGTCAACGCCGACGCCAGCCAGGTCTACGATTGCTGGCGGGTAATCTCGGCCCGTCCTTCGCCAGAAGAAGAGGCCCGCGCGCCCCATCTGCTTTACGGACACGTCAGCTATGATCAGGAGTATTCGACAGGCCATTGGCTGCGCGAGGTTGTCCCATTGCTATGCGGCAACCAACGTCCAATCATCGTGGGTGGCACAGGCTTGTACTTTGCCGCTTTGACCGAAGGTATGGCTGAGATTCCGCCAACACCCGCCGATGTGCGGCACAGGGCGGATCAGATGGACGTTGCAGACCTGACGGCCGGGGTGGACCCAGACACTCTGGCCCGCCTGGACGCCAGCAACCGCGCCCGCGTTCAGCGCGCGTGGGAGGTGCAACAGACCACCGGGCGCAGTCTCGCCGCGTGGCAGGCGGACACGCCGCCACCGGTTCTGCAGGCTCGGGATGCGGTTCCGATTGTCTTTGACGTCGACAAACAATGGCTGCTGGATCGGATCACCCGTCGTTTTGATCTGATGCTGGAGAACGGTGCGTTGTCCGAAGTCGAAGCCATGCGGGATCGATTCAATCCATCGTTGCCGGCCTGCAAAGCCATCGGAGTACCTGAACTGATGGCGTATCTGGATGGCCGGATGACTTTGGCGCAAGCGCGGGAACGGGCGACCATTTCGACCCGACAATTCGCCAAGCGTCAACGCACATGGTTTCGCGCCCGTATGAAATCGTGGAATCACATCGTTTTATCAACGTGATACGCACGCGTGTTGATTCCGACTTTCAAGACTGATCTGACGGCGAACAAACACAGTTTCTGCCGGCTTTGTTGGTTGTTCTCACACTCCTGCCCGTTTCCCCCAAGGATGGGACGGCACTGATTTGGCCAGTGGCAACCGCCTCAGGGTATCTGCGCATGTCGTTTTTTAGCTATTGATGTCGTATTCTAACATTGACCTGCTCAGGATTCTCGTGCCGAATACCGCCATGGGGATAACCGAATTCAAAAGACTGAACCCATTGACCTACCAATTGGCCTGAAATGCGCCGGGTAGTTCTGTTCATCCAACAAAAAAACAAATGTGTCACAGGGAGAGACATTCATGACAGACCAGACAACAACAGGAGCATCGGTGCACTGGGCAGCGGAGATGCACGCCCGGGAATATCGTGACGGCAGTCTGAGCCGCCGCGAATTCCTGGCCCGCGTGACCGCGCTGGGCGTTGCCGTTCCGGCGGCCTATGGCATGATCGGTCTGCAATCGCCCGCAGCAGCGCAAGAGCCTCAGCGTGGCGGCACCATTCGCTATCAGATGGAGGTTCGCGCGCTCAAGGATCCGCGCACCTATGACTGGACGCAGATTGCAACCTTCACCGCCGGGTGGCTGGAATACCTGGTTGAGTACAACAACGACGGCTCGTTTAAGCCCATGCTTCTGGAAAGCTGGGAAGCAAACGACGATGCCACCGAATACACCCTGAACGTTCGCAAGGGCGTGAAATGGAACAATGGTGATGACTTCACCGCCGAGGATGTGGCCCGCAACATCGAAGGTTGGTGTGATGCGACGCTCGAAGGCAACTCGATGGCGTCTCGTATGGCATCGCTGGTTGATGACAGCACCCAAAAGGCCGCAGATGGTGCAATTACGGTCGTCGATTCTCATACCGTGAAGTTGAAGTGCAATGCGCCCGACATCACGATAATCCCCGGCATGGCGGACTATCCGGGGGCCATTGTCCACAGCAGCTTTGATGCAAATGACATGGTGTCGAACCCGGTTGGCACGGGCTTCATGCTTCCCGAAAGCCACGAGGTCGGCGTCAAGGGAGTTCTGGTCCGCAACGAAGGCTTTGACTGGTGGGGCTATGAAGCCGGCAAAGGCGGTTATATCGACCGGATCGAATTCATCGACTACGGCACTGACCCGGCTGCGTTCCTCGCCGCGTATGAGGCCGAAGAAATCGACATGAATTGGGAGTCGGTCGGCGAGTTCGTCGACATCTTTGATGGCATCGGTCTGGTCCGCTCGGAAATCCCGTCGGGCTTTACCATCGTCATCCGTCCGAACCAATTGGCCGAAGATGCGGACGGTAACAAGATCTACGGCGACAAGCGGGTTCGTCAGGCGCTGGCCATGGCCGTCGACAACGAAGTGTGTCTTGAGCTGGGCATGTCGGGCTACGGCATTCCCGCCGACAACTGCCACGTCGGCCCCATGCACCCTGAATTTGACTCGGCGATCACCCGGATTCCGTATGATCCGGCTGGTGCAAAGGCGCTTATGGACGAAGCAGGCATGGGCGATTTCGAGCATGAGGTCCAGTCCATCGATGATGACTGGCGCCGCAACACCACTGCGGCTGTTGTTGCTCAGTTGAACGACGCGGGCATCAAGGCCAAGCATACCGTTCTTCCGGGATCGACCTTCTGGAACGACTGGACCAAATACGCGTTCTCGTCGACCAACTGGAATCACCGTCCTCTGGGCACCCAGATTCTGGCGCTGGCCTACAAGTCGGGTGTTGCGTGGAATGAATCGGGCTTTGCCAACGACGAGTTCGACGCGCTGCTGGCCGAGGCGAACTCGATCGCTGATGTCGACAGGCGTCGTGAAGTGATGGCCAAACTGCAGACGATCATGATCGAAGAAGGTGTGACCATCCAGCCATATTGGCGAACGGCGATGCGCCACCACCGGGAAAACATGGTCGGTGTCGAAAAGCACATTGCAGACCTGCCGCAACTTTACAAGTTCGGCCTCCTGTCCTGAGCCAAGAAACGAGGCCGCGCCACATGGGCGCGGCCTTTTCGTCCTGACTGCGGCAACCATAAAAACAGCGAGGCGTAAAGCCTGTCGGCATTTACGCCAGCCTATCAACAGGGGCTATCATGGGACTATTTATCCTAAGGCGCGTTGGCATCATGCTTTTGACGGCATTGTGTCTGACATTCCTGGTGTTCTTTCTGACGAACCTCTATCCGAACCTGGAAAAGCTTGCGAAAACGCAGGGCAACTTCCGGATGTCTGATGAGCAGGTCGAGAGTTTTCTGGAAAAAGGCGGCTATCTGCAATCGACGCCGATCAAATATGGCGAATGGTTGGGGGTTTTGCCCTCGTACCGGCATACAGATGAAGACGGCACAGTTCAGGGCCGATGCATTCTACCCGGCAAGACAGCCGAAGAATCGCCGAATTTTTGCGGTATCCTGCAAGGATACTGGGGATATTCGACGGTCTTCAAAGAAGAGGTTTCAACCGTTGTTGGCAACCGTCTAGCCCTGACCGGGCGGCTGATGTTCTGGGTGATGTTGTTGATGGTCCCGTCAGCGTTGATCCTGGGTATTCTGGCGGGGATGAAAGAAGGGTCTGCAACCGACCGGACGCTTTCAACCTTTGCGATCACCACTACGGCGACACCGGAATACGTCTCGGGCGTTATTTTCATCGCCATCTTCACCTCATCCGCAGTTGGGTTGAAATGGTTCAAGGGTACGGCCACGCAAGCGATGGAGAACCCGACATTCGAGAACTTCTTCCTGCCGGTACTGACCATTGCGTTGTATGGCATGGGCTACATTGCCAGGATGACCCGCGCCTCGATGACCGAGGTGATGACGGCGCAATATATCCGAACTGCGCGCCTGAAGGGCGTGTCATTCCCGAATATCGTCATGAAACACGCATTGCGCAACGCGCTGATCGCGCCGTTCACCGTGATCATGCTGCAGTTCCCATGGTTGCTGAATGGTGTGGTGATCGTCGAGACCCTGTTCAACTACAAGGGCTTTGGCTGGGCGCTGGTTCAGGCGGCGGGCAACAACGACATCCAACTGCTGTTGGCGATCTCGGTCGTGTCGGTTGTTGTGGTGCTGGTGACGCAACTGATTTCCGATATCGGCTATGTCTACCTCAACCCGCGCATTCGCATTTCATAAGGAGGGTTAGATCATGGAACCACTTACCTGGACCGGCTCTATCGCCTTCCTGAACCCGCTATTGGCCTTGGCGTTGGGGCTGATGGCCCTGTCCATCGTTGTCTGGATGTTGGCCAGCATCGTGCTGCCCGAAGATCAGATGACGGTGAACCCGGATGGCACACTGACCTCAAGCTCGGGGCTACGGAACCTGATCCAAGTTGCGCTGCGGTACAGTTTTCTGGCCAGTGTCGGGGTCGCTGTTGCCTATATCGTGCTGGGTATCCTGTTGGGCACCAGCGCCGGAATCATCGGTGCGATTTCGCAGCAGTTTCTGCCCGTGTGGCTGTCGCTGATCATCCTCTATGCCATGTCGATCGCCTTTAAGCGCAAGCTTGGACTGTATGGCAAGCTGTTTGACAGCCCCATTGGCATGATCGGATTTGGCCTTGTGATGTTCTGGGTGTTCACCGGCATCTTCGGCGCGCTTGATCTGATTGTGACGCATGACCCGCTGGCGCAGGTCTCGGGCATGAAGAACAAGGTTCCGGGGACACCGTTGTCCAACATCGAAGATGGTGAATATGCCTGGTATCTGCTGGGCGGCGACAACCTGGCCCGCGATGTCTTTAGCCGTATGGTCAAAGGCGCGTGGATCGTGGTGCAGATTGCGCCGCTGGCGACGATGTTTGCCTTTATGGTTGGCATCACACTTGGCCTGCCTGCAGGCTACTATGGTGGCCGTCTGGATACGCTTCTGTCGTTTCTGGCCAACCTCATCCTGGCGTTTCCGGTGATCTTGTTGTTCTACCTGCTGGTCACGCCCGAGATCGTCGCAACTGGCGTGCCGAACTATATGGCAGCGATCCTGTTCGTCTTCCCGATCATCTTTTTGGGTGTTCTTCTGAACTCGCGCTACTACACGCGACCGAGTTTTCGGACGCCATTGTTGATCGGCGTTCTCGGGGTGGCAGGATGGCTGTATCTGTCGCTGATCTCGACCGGGGGCTATATCATCAATACAGACAGCTACAGTATCTGGGGCCTGCCGACCTATCTCGACCTGTTCGATATTCCGGGCGGTATTCTGGTGGTGTTTGTGTCAGTGGTTTTCGTGAATTCTCCGACCGTGTTCCGCATCGTGCGAGGCCTGGCGTTGGACATCAAAACCCGCGACTATGTAGCGGCGGCGCAGACTCGCGGCGAAGGCCCGTGGTACATCATGCTGTGGGAAATCCTGCCCAATGCGCGGGGGCCGTTGATCGTCGATTTCTGTCTTCGGATCGGGTATACAACGATCCTTTTGGGAACATTGGGCTTCTTTGGTCTTGGACTGCCCCCTGAAAGCCCGGACTGGGGTTCGACAATCAACGAGGGGCGCAAGCTCTTGTCGATCTACCTGCATCCTGCCCTTCCGCCTGCCTTGGCCCTGTTGTCGCTGGTTCTTGGATTGAACCTGTTGGCTGACGGTCTTCGCGAAGAAAGTCTGAAGGACTGATTGTGATCGAGGCCGGGGGCTTTGCCCCCGGACCCCCAGGATATTTTTAGCCAGATGAAGGGGATCCCCCGGACTCTCGCGAGGAGATACAAGATGAACAAACTGGCGGACTATGACGGGCCAATTCTGGAGATCGACAAGCTTTCGATTTCTTTCTTTACCCGCCTGAGGGAAATTCCGGCCGTGATGGATTTCTCGGTGAGCGTGCAGCCGGGCGAGGCTGTCGGACTGGTTGGTGAATCCGGCTGCGGCAAATCCACTGTGGCGCTTGGGGTCATGCAAGACCTCGGCAAGAACGGGCGCATTGTTGGCGGGACGATCAAGTTCAAGGGGCGCGACCTGTCCGAGATGACCTCGGACGAGCTGCGCGATATTCGCGGCAATGAAATCGCGATGATCTATCAGGAACCAATGGCTTCGCTGAACCCGGCGATGAAAATCGGTAGACAGCTGATGGAAGTCCCGATGATCCATGAAGGCGTCGGCACCGATGAGGCCTATGCCCGCGCCCTGGAAGTGGTCACAGATGTGCGCCTGCCCGACCCCGAGCGGATGTTGAACTCGTTCCCGCACCAGTTGTCCGGGGGACAGCAACAGCGGATCGTGATTGCGATGGCGCTGATGTCCAAGCCTGCCCTGTTGATCCTGGATGAGCCGACAACAGCGCTGGACGTGACGGTTGAGGCTGCCGTGGTCGAGCTGGTCAAGGATCTGGGCAAGAAATACGGCACCTCGATGCTGTTTATCAGCCACAACCTGGGTCTGGTTCTGGAAACCTGCGACCGGCTGTGTGTGATGTATTCAGGTGAGGCGGTCGAACGCGGTTCGATCAAGGATGTGTTCGATGAGATGCAGCACCCGTATACGCAGGCGCTGTTCCGGTCGATCCCCCTGCCCGGCGCGGACAAGAACGCGCGTCCGTTGGTGGCCATCCCGGGCAACTTCCCCCTGCCGCATGAGCGTCCGCCGGGCTGCAACTTTGGCCCGCGTTGCGACTATTTCGAAGAGGGTCGCTGTGACGCGCAGAATATCCTGATGGAGGCGGTGCCCGGCAATGATCGGCATCATACGCGCTGTTTGAAGTTCAAGGAGATTGACTGGAACGCGCCGATTGCCGTGGGCGAACAGAAGGAAAAGGGTGAGATTGGCCGCGTTGTTCTGAAGATGGACAACCTCAAGAAATACTATGAGGTGGCGGCAAACGCCTTGTTCGGGGGTGGCGCAACGAAGGTGGTCAAGGCCAACGAGACCCTGAGTTTCGAAGCACATGAATCCGAGACCTTGGCGATCGTGGGCGAATCCGGCTGCGGCAAGTCGACCTTTGCCAAGGTTCTGATGGGGCTGGAAACGGCCACGGACGGGCAGATCCTTCTGGACAACCGCAATATCGAAGACGTCCCGATCGAAGAGCGCGATGCAAAGACGGTCGGAGAGGTTCAGATGGTGTTCCAGAACCCGTTTGACACGCTGAACCCGTCCATGACCGTTGGCCGTCAGATCATTCGGGCGCTAGAGATTTTCGGCGTCGGCAATTCCGAGGCCGAACGCAAAAAGCGGATGCTGGAACTGCTGGATCTGGTAAAGCTGCCGCGCGCATTTGCAGACCGGATGCCAAGGCAGCTGTCGGGCGGACAGAAGCAGCGTGTCGGTATCGCGCGCGCCTTTGCCGGGGATGCGCGGATCGTGGTGGCGGACGAACCGGTCTCGGCGCTGGATGTGTCAGTACAGGCGGCGGTGACCGATCTGCTGATGGAGATTCAGCGCGAGCACAAGACCACCCTGCTGTTCATCAGCCACGATCTGTCGATCGTGCGCTATCTCAGCGACCGGGTGATGGTGATGTATCTGGGCCATGTGGTCGAACTGGGCACCACCGATCAGGTTTTTGCTCCCCCCTATCATCCCTATACCGAAGCGTTGCTGAGCGCGGTTCCGATTGCGGATACCTCGGTCGAAAAAGAGCATATCGTTCTGGAAGGCGACATTCCTTCGGCGATGAACCCGCCGCCCGGATGCCCGTTCCAGACGCGGTGCCGCTGGAAGACCGAAGTGCCGGACGGGCGCTGCGAAACAGATGTGCCACCGGTGCAAACGCTGGCCGATGGCCATCAGGTCAAATGCCACTTGGCCGAAGATGTGTTGGCCCGGATGGAGCCGGTCATCAAAATCGCGGCTGAATGAACGTTGGCACAACGCAAAAAAGGGCCGGTTTCAATCCGGCCCTTTTCTTTTGCGCCAAGGTTTCGTTTTGGGCAGACGGCGCACGACGTGAGTGGTGGCAAAAGCTCTAGCCCGTCAGCACATTGTTTCCGAAGTGCAGGAATTCCTGGGTCATTCCCTGAACGTCGCCCGCTTCGAGTTGCAGACTGGCACTCTCCAGCATCTTGTAGCTTGGCTGCGCTTTCACCCAGTCATCCGCCGATTGAAGCGTCGTCAGCGTGTAGGATGTGACATCATTCAGGTAGTGCGTCGGGATGATGACCTTCGGGTTCAGTTTGGCCACGATGTCATTGCCTTGCCCGTAGCTAAGGATATGTTCGGACCCGTCCACTGGCAGGGTCAGCACATCCACCTGGTCGATCGCATCCCAGAACTCCTGCGGCGGATTGTGACGATTGTCGCCCCAGATCAATGTCCGGATACCTCCGGTTTCCACCAGATACACGACCATGTCCATGTGACCGACATTGTTGGGCGGGCAGGCCTCGACCCCGAATTCGGCCAGCGCGTTCGTCCAGTCATACCAGCCCGGCGCGACACAGGCATGCTTGTCTGCAAAGCCGGTGATCTTGAGGTCTGCAAATTCGAAATTGCCGACCATCCGATCCAGAACCATCGTCGAGCTTGGCCGCTCGATCGCGTCATGGTCGAAATGGGCATGGGTGGACAGGGTGATGTCGACCGGGATCTGGGGGAACTCGTTTCTGAACCACAGCCCCCACGCGCCCGACGGATCATCCCGCCACGGGTCAAATAGGGCCGTTGCACCGTTGGGGGACGTAATCTTGATCGCACAATGACCATAGTAGTCGATCCCGACTGCACCAGTACTGGCCTGTCCGGTTGACCCTTGCAGATCAATAACATGGTTGTTGTTCCCCGGCTGCAACCACGCTTGCGATTGTGCCTGGGCCGGAGAGCTGCTGAGCAACGACGTGCTGGCTCCGACACCGGCTGCACCCGCAGCCATAAAGAATGACCTGCGCGACAATCCCGGTGCCAGCGTGTCCCTGTCGCCTTTCAAAAACGTGGGTTTCAGATCTTTGCGATCCATTGGGTTTTCCTCTCTGTTGGACAGAGGCGCTGTGCCCCGCGTCGCCGAAGGCAGAGTAGCAAGCGCGCTGAATTCCGCTCAGGCCGGAAAAATCAGGGGAGAATATGGGGGCAATCCCCCCATTATGGTTTCACGAAATCGCCAGCAGATGATTGCGCAGGTTTTGATCCCGCCCTTCAAGGCCAAGTTTCCGGCGAATGTTGTTGCGATGGAAATCTATGGTCGAGGTTTCGCGGGACAGTGCCTTGGCAATGTCCTTGGTCGTTTTGCCAAACATGACCATCTGCGCAATCTCGATTTCGGTCGGTGTCATCATGGCAAACGCATCGCTGAGCTGGTCCGACATGGCCGAGGTTATGTCCTTGAGATTGCTCTCGGCGATATCCAGATAAACCTGCTGCGCTGGATCCCCGCTGAGCTGACTTCGGATCTTGTCGAGATATGGCAGGACCATACTGCGCACCTGTTCGACAATCGCCTGATCCCGGCTTTTTCGATCATCCTCGAGACTGGACAGCAACACCCGAAGCGCGGTGTTGGTTTCCTGCAATTCACGGGTGCGCGCAGCCACCCGGTTTTCCGACTGAGCCAGCGTTTCGTTCAGCTTCTCTTCCAACACGCGGCGCAGGTAAACCTCTTGCAACAAAGCCAAATCCGATTCCACCATACGCGCGAATTGGGCCAGACCCTGACGGAATAACACCGCCTTTCGGTTGTGCTTACGATCCAGAACGCAAATTGTTCCGAACACAGACCCATCCGGCCATTTCAAGGGCAGGCCAATGTAAAAGGACATGCCGTGTTCCATATCCTCATTGTCCGACCAGGCCGGGTCGCAATTTGCGTCTTCGACCACCAGCTCTCCGTCCCGTTGCAGGACACCCTGACAATAAAGTTTCGGGTTTAGCTGGAAGGCCATCCCTACAGGGTACGGATTGTCCGGGTGATCCGAGGTGATCAGAACCGCGTGATCGGGCGCATCGGTTTTCATGATCAGGCTGGCCGGAACATCCGCAAGCTGCGCCACCAGATCAACCAGCTGCTGCCAATTGGCCAGCGTGTCTTCGGGAATGTTCGGTTTCATGCAGAGGTCCCCGTGTTCAGGCAATCCTCTGTCAGGTTAGAAGTGTTCGGCAAAAGCGATCAAGACAGGCGTGTTCTGCGCCGCAGCAATGGCCTCAGCCGCCCCAGATGACTTTCACATAGTTCTGGGTTTCTTTGTAAGGCGGGATGCCGCCATGCTTCTCAACGGCCTTCGGACCCGCGTTATAGGCCGCAAGGGCCAGTGGCCAGGATTTGAACTTGCGATACTGCCAGGACAGGTACCGGGCACCGCCTTCAAGGTTCTGCTTTGGATCATGCGGGTTCACGCCCAGCAAATCCGCTGTCTGCGGCATCAACTGGGCCAGGCCCAAGGCCCCCTTGTGTGATTTGGCTCGCGGATTCCAGCCGCTTTCCTGCTGCACAAGGCGCAGGAACAACTCTTCCGGAATACTGTGCTTGCGCGCAGCCTGTCGGGCCAAAGCCAAATACTCACCCCGGTAGTTTCCGGTATAGCGCTTGTCGAACCGCCCCTGTGCATCTTTCGGCTTCAGCCTTTCCGAGCCGCGATACTGGGTCGCGGCGCGCGAATCCAAAACCTTGGCTTGTTTGAGGAAAATGTCCTTGCGGCTTTTGGTGGACAGAGTCTCGGCCTGCACCGGGCCCGTGGCCAGCAGAACGCACACACCAACAAAACCAACTACCAAAGACCGCATGAATGCCTATCCTGCTCGATCGGAAATCAGGCAGAGTATATGTATCCGGCGGCAAAATGGAAGCGTGCAGGAGCAAAGCTTGCAAATCTTGCTTGAGACTGTGTCCATCAACTGTGTTTTAACCATGATGCAGGCCGTATAGGGTCACTGTGACATTCAGCGCCAGATTCGGCGCTCTCAGACCAATACAGAACGGGGAAATACATGGCGGGTTCAGTCAACAAGGTCATTCTGGTCGGAAATCTTGGCCGGGATCCCGAGGTTCGGTCGTTTCAGAACGGCGGCAAAGTGTGCAACCTGCGCATCGCGACCTCCGAGAACTGGAAAGACCGTAACACCGGCGAACGCCGGGAACGGACGGAATGGCATTCTGTGGCCATCTTTTCGGAACCGCTGGCCCGCATTGCCGAGCAGTATCTGCGCAAAGGCAGCAAAGTGTACATCGAAGGCCAGCTGGAAACCCGCAAATGGCAGGACCAGTCGGGACAGGACCGCTATTCGACCGAGGTTGTCCTGCGCCCCTATCGCGGAGAACTGACACTGCTGGACAGCCGCGGTGAAGGCGGCGGAGGCCAGTCGGGCGGATACGGCGGTGGTCAGGCCGGTGGTGGCTATGGCGATCCCTATGGCGGCCAATCCAGCGCCCCTGCCCCAGCATCGGGCGGAATCGATGATGACGAGATTCCGTTCTAAACCCAACGGAGCAATCACATGACATGGTCCTTCGCCATCGGCCGGTTGTTCGGATCCGAGTTGCGGGTCCATGTCACCTTTTTTCTATTGTTGGCATGGGTTGGCTTCGCAGCCTATGCCAACGGCGGGTTGCCAGCGGCAATCCACAACATCCTCTTTGTTCTGGCGCTTTTTGCCTGTGTCGTGGCGCATGAATTCGGCCACGCGCTGACGGCGCGGCGGTTCGGCATCAAAACCCCTGACATCACCCTCTTGCCCATCGGTGGTCTGGCCCGGTTGGAACGCATGCCAGAGAAACCGATGCAGGAGGTCCTGGTCGCCCTTGCCGGACCTGCGGTGAACATTGTCATCTGGCTGGTCTTGGTGCTGCTCGGAGCGGGCATGTCACTTGGCTCGGCTGCTGAGCTTGAATCGACCAATGTCGGGCTCTTGCAACGCCTGGCCTTCATCAACCTTCTGCTGGCGGCCTTCAACATGATCCCGGCCTTTCCAATGGACGGAGGCCGCGTCTTTCGGGCCCTCCTGTGCCTGAAGATGGATCGCACCAAAGCGACCCGTATCGCTGCGGTCAGTGGTCAGATTGTTGCCGTCGGACTGGGTTTTTGGGGCCTGAGTTCCGGCAATCCGATCCTTGTTCTGATCGCCGTGTTCGTCTTCATCGCTGCAAATGCCGAGAATCAGGATGTTGCGCTGCGTTCGGTTGCGCGCCGCGTGCTGGCTCGGGATGCGATGATAACGGAATTTCATACGCTGTCCCCTCAGGACACGCTGAACACCGCCGCGCAGGCTGTCATTCACACCACCCAACACGAGTTTCCGGTGTTGGATACCGCAGGTGCACTGCTGGGTTTTGTTACCCGGGATCGCCTGTTTGCCGCCTTGGCAGGGGATCATCCGCGGTCGGACCCCGCAACGTCGATCATGGATGTGGACATCCCTCAGGTCAGCCTGACCACAGGGCTTGAAGCCGTCTTGAAGGACCTGCACAAGGGCGCTCCGGCGATCGCCGTTCTCAGCCGCACGGGCCACATGGTCGGCTATATCACCCGCGAAAACATAGGTGAGTTGATGGTCATCCGGGGGCGCTAGGTTCAGACCGTTGCCAGCGCATCCTGCAGAACGGACATCACGGCATCTCGCGGTACATCCGAGGTGACAAACGCCTGACCGATTCCGCGCGCCAGAATGAATCGCAATTGCCCGTCGATCACCTTTTTGTCCTGCGCCATCAGGTCTACCAGAGCCTCGGCCCCCGGAAGATTTCCGGGGATGTCAGCAAGGTCGGTTTTCATACCCATGGCTTTCAGGTGTGCCCGCACACGGCTTGGATCTTCCTGAGAACACAGGCCCAGCCGCGCCGACAGCTCAAACGCCAATGCGCAGCCGATGGCCACGCCTTCCCCATGCAGAAGGCGATCAGAATACCCCGTCGCCGCTTCCAGCGCATGACAGAAAGTATGGCCGAGATTCAGCAGCGCCCGATCGCCTTGCTCGGTCTCATCCCGCGCGACAATATCCGCTTTCATCTGGACCGAGCGGGTGACAGCGCGAACCCGTGCGGCCATGTCGCCAGACGAGACATCGGCACCGTTTTCTTCCAGCCACCCAAAGAACGCGGCGTCCCCCAACAAGCCGTATTTGACGACTTCCCCGTAGCCTGACAGAAAATCTCGCTGCGTCATTGTGCCCAGAACTGACGTGTCCGCCAGAACCAGAGACGGTTGATGAAACGCACCAATCAGGTTCTTGCCTTGCGGCGCGTTGATCCCGGTTTTGCCGCCAACCGAACTGTCGACCTGCGCCAGCAGAGAGGTCGGGATCTGCACAAACCGCACACCGCGCCGCAACACGGCGGCTGCAAAGCCTCCCAAGTCGCCGATCACGCCGCCGCCAAGGGCGACCACCACGTCGCGCCGTTCGACCTTTTCGGCCAGCAACCATTCGACCGCGCGTTCAAAATGCGGCCAGCTTTTGGTTGTCTCACCGGAAGGAAGGGTCAGCGCGGACATCTCGATCCCGGCAGCGGCCAGACCCTGACGCAGCGCATCCAGATGCAGCTTAGCCACGTTTTCGTCGGTCAGAACCGCAACCTTCGGGCGATGCAGCAAGGGGGCGATCCGCGTTCCGGACTGCGCCAGCAGATCGGGGCCGATCTCGACATCATACGAGCGTTCGCCCAGCTCAACATGTACGGTCTGATGCATCTACTTCTGTTCCAAAACATCGGGGCGGGCCAACATGGCCTCAACCACACGGTCCACCATATTTTCGATCGAGGTTTCACCATCCGAGTCCGCGATCAAATCGGCCGTGGCATAGACCGGAACGCGATCCTCGTACAGGGCCTTGAGCGTGGCAAAAGGGTCCGAGGTCCGCAACAAGGGGCGCGTGTCCTTGTGGCGCACCCGGTTCCACAGAACATTCAGGTCTGCCCGCAACCAGACCGAAGCGCCCCGGTCGCTGATCAGCTGCCGGTTTTCCTTGGACATAAACGCCCCGCCACCGGTTGACAGGATCCCCTTTTCGTCGTCCAGCAAGCGCCCGATAACCTGCGTTTCCTTGGTCCGGAAAAAGGGCTCTCCGTCGCGCTCGAATATCTCAGGGATGGTCATGTTTGCCGCCGATTCGATCTCGGCATCGCTGTCCAGAAACGGCACACCCAGCCGTGCAGCCAGAGCGCGGCCAACCGCAGTCTTGCCGGCCCCCATCATACCCACCAGAACCACGGTTTTGTGCAGAGTAAACTCAGCCTGTGTATCTGCAGAGTACGCATTATGCTTAATTTCGCTCATTTCACCGTGAATGACGTGATCTTAGGAAAAATGCCAGTTATAACTTGGTCAAAATCAAAAATTGAGGCAGCGTGGGGCCATGGGCCGTCTGATCAAGTTCCTGATATATATAATTTGCCTGAGCTTTATCGGGCTGGTGGGATACGCCTATATCGGCCCTTTTTTCGGTGTCGATTTTTCGGCACCGCAAACTGAAATCCGCGAACCGGTCACGCTGGATGTCGACTAGACACGCGCTGGTGGCGCTGGTTCTGGCGGGGTCCGCACAAGCGCAAGAGCCCCTGTCCGCCATAGAATGGCTGACCGAGCCGCCACAGAATCTGCCCGGTACAGTATTGTTGGAACCTCCGGTTGCGCAAAACGGCGACCAACCCGAGGTCGAGGTCACCCCCCTTGAGGCTCTGTCGCAGCCCATCGGTCTGGTCTCTTCTGCTGTGACGGGCCTGCCAGTGGATCTTTGGCAAGGCAGCGACCCCGAGCGTCTTTCCCACCTGATCGCCCGTGTGCCGGTCAAGCAGAACCCGGCCATGCAACGATTGTTGTTCACGCTTCTCTTGTCCGAGGCCCGCGCACCCGGTGGGTCCGCTGCCGAGGAAACCCTGCTGCTGGCCCGTCTGGATCGGTTGATGCAGCTTGGCGCGGCCGATCCGGTTCAATCGCTGGTGCAATTGGCCGGGCCAACGGACACGCAGGGCCGCTTTCAGCGCTGGTTCGATGCAACCCTTCTGACAGGTGACGAAGATCGCAGTTGCACCGCCCTGATCGCGCAACCGCATCTGTCACGGGACTACGCCGCGCATGTCTTCTGTAAAGCCCGTCGTGGGGATTGGACCTCTGCGGCTTTGACGCTTGAGGCGGCGCATGCACTTGAACTGCTTCCGCCGGAAGAACTGGACCTACTGGACCGTTTCCTGAGCCCGGAATTGTTCGAAGATGCGCCTTACCTGCCGCAACCCGAGGACCCGGATCCCCTTGGTTTTCGCCTGTTCGAGGCCATTGGCGAGCGGTTGCCGTCAGCTCCGCTGCCGCGGGCCTTTGCCAATGCCGATCTGAGGGATGTGGCCGGTTGGAAAGCCCAGATCGAAGCGGCCGAGCGCCTGACACGCATCGGCGCGTTGACCCCGAACCAATTGCTTGGGCTCTATACAGAAAGATCTCCTGCCGCGTCAGGCGCGGTCTGGGATCGCGTGGCCGCCGTTCAGAGGTTCGAAACCGCGCTTGAAACCGGCAGCCCCGAGGCTATCGGCAAAACCCTTCCGATTGTTTGGGAACAGATGAGCAATGTCGGGCTTGAGGTGCCGTTTGCCGACCTCTTTGCAGACCGTCTTTACGGCGTCGAACTCGAGGTTGCGGCCACGGAAACCTTGCGTTGGCGCATCTTGATGCTGTCCAACCTGTATGAACGTGCGGCGCTGCAATCGCCTGACGACTCGGTCGAAACGCAGTTTCTGTCGGCCCTGGCGCAAGGTGATCCGGGGCGCGCAATTTCACCCTCACCCTTGGCGGATGCGGTCGCGCAGGGTTTTGCATGGGCCGCACCTGTGCCGTCTGACATCGAAACCTTGCTGAACAACGGTCAACTTGGCGAGGCCATTCTGGAGGCTATGCAGCTGTTTGCCCACGGTGCGCGCGGAAATCTGGTGGACATGACCGCAGCCATCGCCGCCTTCCGCCGCGTTGGGCTTGAGGAAACCGCCCGTCGCGCTGCACTAAACCTTCTGATCCTGAACGAGCGCTGATGATGGGTGGTCCGACCTCGAACGAATTGTGGATATCGACCTTCTTGCAGGCGCAAGCCGCCGAACTTGGGGCTGCCACGAACACCTTGTTGGCCTATGGCCGCGATCTGAAGGATTTCGCAGCCTGGCTGGAGCGCCGAAAGACCGGATTTGAACAATCGGATCGAGACCAGATTGAGGCTTATCTGATCGATTGCGATGCACAGGGCCTGTCCCGTTCAACCCGTGCCCGGCGCTTGTCTGCGATCAAACAGCTGTACCGGTTTGCATTTGAAGAAGGCTGGCGCGAAGCAAACCCAGCCATTCAGATCAAGGGCCCCGGACGCAAGAAACGACTGCCCAAAACACTGGATGTGGCCGAGGTCGATCGCCTGTTGGGCGCCGCACGCCGCACCGGACGCAGTCCCGCTGATCGGGTGCGCAACACCTGTTTGATGGAATTGCTCTATGCCACTGGCATGCGTGTAACCGAGCTTGTGTCCCTGCCCGTTTCTTCCGCACGCGGCGATCCGCGGATGCTGTTGGTCCTGGGTAAAGGCGGCAAGGAAAGGATGGTGCCCCTGTCGCCCCCGGCCCGCGATGCGTTGGCTGTCTGGCTGACCGAACGGGACAGGGCCGAGGATCTGGCCGTTGAAAAAGGGGCTGCACGTTCAAAATTCCTGTTCCCGTCTCGCGGCAAGTTGGGGCATCTGACACGGCACAGGTTTTTTCTGTTGGTCAAGGAACTGGCGGTTCAAGGCGGCGTTTCACCCGAAAAGGTCACGCCTCACACCTTGCGCCACGCCTTTGCCACCCACCTGCTGGCCAATGGTGCTGATCTGCGCTCGATCCAGACTCTATTGGGTCACGCCGACATCGCCACGACCGAGATTTACACCCATGTGCTGGACGAACGTCTGGCAGAACTGGTGCTAGAGCGCCACCCGCTGGCAAAAGACCCCGGCCGCGCGGATGATACAGGGGGTTAACCCCTTGATCGCAAGGGTCGGCATCCCCATAACGGGTGCAGAAACTCAAACAACCAAGGACCGATGGAACCCACATCTTCTCTGATCGACAGCGCATTCTGGTTTACGTCAGGCGCTATCCTGCTTTTGCTTGTCCTTTCGGGCTTTTTCTCCGGCTCAGAAACGGCACTGACCGCCTCCTCCCGAGGGAAACTGAGGGCCCAAGCCGACAAGGGCTCGCGCGGGGCGCAAAAGGCGCTGGATATCACCGATGACAACGAGCGTCTGATCGGCTCGGTCCTGCTGGGCAACAACCTTGTGAACATTCTGGCGGCCTCATTGGCCACAGCGCTGTTCACACGCCTGTTCGGTGAAAGCGGCGTGGCCCTGGCAACACTGGTCATGACATTGCTGGTTCTGATCTTCGCCGAGGTACTGCCCAAGACCTACGCGATCACCAATTCCGAAAAGGCGGCCTCGGCTGTGGCCCCGATCATCAGTGTCGTGGTCACTGTTTTTTCACCCATCGTGGCCGCCGTCCGTGTGCTTGTGCGCGGGGTGCTGCGATTGTTTGGCGTGCGGATCGACCCGGACAGCAATATCCTGGCTGTGCGTGAGGAAATCGCGGGGGCGCTGCAGTTGGGCCATTCCGAAGGTGTGGTCGAGAAAGAGGACCGCGACCGCATTCTGGGGGCGCTGGACCTGGGCGACCGGGCAGTGGAAGAGATCATGCTGCACCGATCAAATATTGAGATGATCGACGCAGATGCCGAACCGGATGCCATTCTCGAGCAATGCCTGCAAAGCCGTCACACCCGCCTGCCCGTCTTCCGCGACGAACCAGAGAACATCATCGGTGTGGTCCACGCCAAAGACCTGTTCCGCGCGATGTATGCGCAGGTAGGCGGGACCGATGGAAACTCGGAACGTCTGGCCGGGTTTGACATCACCAAGGTCGCCAACGATCCGTATTTCGTGCCGGAAACCACCACGCTGGACGACCAGATGCGAGAGTTTTTGCGCATTCGCAGCCACTTTGCGCTGGTCGTGGACGAATACGGTTCGCTGCGTGGACTGATCACGCTGGAGGATATCCTCGAAGAAATCGTGGGCGAGATCGCGGACGAATTCGACATCGAGGAAGACGTTCCCGTAACCCGAACCGAAGACGGTCAGTTTCTGGTCGAAGGTGCCATGACCATCCGAGATGTCAACAGGGCTATGGACTGGTCGCTGCCCGATGACGAAGCCAACACGGTCGCGGGCCTTGTCATTCACGAGGCGCAAATGATCCCGGTGGTTGGTCAGGTCTTTTCGTTCCACGGGTTCAGGTTCGAAGTGACCGCCCGCGAAGGCAACCGTGTGACGGACCTCAAGATCCGGCCACTTTAAGGCCCTGAAAAACATATCGGCGCTCTGATCCAGAGCGCCGGGTTTTTTCACAAGCTAGGCAAACCAGGTCCGGCTTGCGACGTAGCCATCCATCAAATCGCCATTGGCATGGGCGCCCCAACCGGTCACAGTGTCGGAATAGCCATCGATGAACTGGTTGAACATCGGGTTGATCAAGCCGCCCTCTTCCCAGACGATCCGCGCCATCTGACCATAGAGCTCTTTGCGCTTGGTCTCGTCCAATTCGGCGCGGGCCTTAAGCAGCAAAGCGTCAAACTGTTCGTTCTTGAAGCGCGTGTCGTTCCAATCGGCGGTGGACAGGTAGCCGACCGACCACATTTGGTCCTGCACCGGACGCCCACCCCAGTAGGACGCGCAAAACGGCTTGGTGTTCCATACTTCCGACCAGTAGCCATCTGCGGGTTCGCGCTGGATTTCCAACGGAATGCCTGCCTCTTGCGCCGACAACTGGAACAATTGCGCGGCGTCCACAGCACCTGCAAACGCAGCGTCCGAAACATGCAGCACGATGGGCGAGCCGTCGTGACCGGATGCCTTGTAATGCTCGGCGGCCTTGGCCAGATCGAACTGGCGCTGCTCCATCGTATCGTCAAACAGGGGATAGGCCTCGTTGATCGGAACATCATTGCCGACCGAGCCGTAGCCCCGCAGCACATTCTCGACCATCTGTTCGCGGTTGATGGCGTATTTGAGCGCCAGACGCAGGTCCTTGTTGTCGAACGGCGCCGTGTCGCAATGCATGACAAAGATATAATGCCCGCGGCCCGACGTGGCGTTGATGGTGATGCCCGGGGCGCGACCAAACAGTTTCGCCGTCCGTGGAGGCACAATGTTCATCGCGTGTATCTGACCGGACTGCAACGCGGCAGAACGGGCAGTGTCGTCGTTCAGGACCAGGATTTCATGGCTGTCATAGTGACCAACGTTGTCATCCCAGTGGTTGGCGAATTTCTCGAACCCGTAGCGCACGCCCGGCTCATCCGCGACCACCTTGAAAGCACCGGTCGAGATACCGTCTGCCGGATTGTCCATGCCGCCACTCGGCTGAATGACCAGATGGTAGTCAGACACAAGATACGGCAGGTCAGCATTCGGAGTGGTCAGTGTGATCACGACGGCGTCGGCATCAACCCGGACATCGTCGATCCCCCGCATGATTCCCAGCGCACCTGAATGAGACTCTTCGTTTGAATGACGCGCCAGCGTCAGTTGAACATCTTCGGGCGTCAGGGTCTTGCCATTGTGGAATTCGACGCCCTTGCGGATACGGAAAGTCCAGACCTTGCCATCTTCCGAAGCTTCCCAGCTTTCGGCGAGACTGGGGGCGATGCCACCCTCCGGGGTAAGAACGGTTAACGTGTTCCCAAAGGCGCGCAAGGCCTTGGCCGTCACGTGCGAAGCTGACAGGGCCGGATCAAGCGTGTTGGTGGTTTCCCCGCCCTTCAGGCCCAGAACAAAGTGACCCCCTTTCTTTGGCGTTTCCGCCAAACCCGCCTCGGCCCAGATCGTGCTGGCAACGGCTGTGCTGAGGCCTAGCGTGGCGGATTTCGCCATAAATTCACGGCGACTCAGCGCTTGGGGATTGAGGTCGAACTTACTCATTTCTTTTCCTATCTGAATTGTCATGAGGGTGCATCTGTCGCGGCCATTAGTTTGATTCTGTAACAAGGCCGTGACCGATCGCGTGCGCTGATATCCGGGCGGGCGAAGGACGTCCACGACAAGTTTTGTCGCGTTTGGAATTGCGCATGGATGCATGCTGCGCACACTGGCAAAAACCAATCGGAGGTCTCCATGAAACTGCAAACCCGCGTGGTGGTCATCGGCGGTGGCGTCGTCGGCTGTTCGGTCCTGTACCACTTGACCAAGCTGGGCTGGTCCGACGTCATGCTGCTGGAGCGGTCCGAATTGACCAGCGGCTCGACCTGGCACGCAGCGGGCGGGTTTCACACGCTGAACGGCGACACAAACATGGCTGCTTTGCAGGGATATACGATCCGGTTGTACAAGGAACTCGAGGAGATCACCGGCATGTCCTGCGGTCTGCATCACGTGGGCGGGATCACGCTGGCGGACAACCAGGATCGGTTCGATATGCTGCTAGCCGAGCGCGCCAAGCACCGCTTTATGGGGCTGGAGACCGAGATTGTCGGCCCCGATGAGATCAGGAAAATCGCTCCCATCACCAATACTGACGGTATCCTCGGCGCGCTGTACGATCCTCTGGACGGGCATCTGGACCCCTCGGGTACGACCCACGCGTACGCCAAAGCCGCGCGCATGGGTGGGGCGACGATCGAAACGCACTGTATGGTGCGCGAAACCAACCAACGCGCGGACGGCACTTGGGACGTCGTCACCGACAAAGGCACGATCCACACGGAACACGTCGTCAACGCAGGTGGTCTGTGGGCGCGTGAAGTTGGCGCGATGGCGGGCATCTATTTCCCGCTGCACCCGATGGAGCACCAATATCTCGTCACCGACTCGATCCCCCAGATCGAGGCGATCATCGACGCGGGTGGCGAGCATCCGCATGTAATGGACCCCGCAGGCGAAAGCTATCTGCGGCAGGAAGGTCGGGGCCTGTGCATCGGGTTCTACGAACAACCCTGCAAGCCCTGGGCTGTGGATGGAACGCCATGGGAATTCGGGCATGAGCTGCTGCCCGACGACTATGACAAGATCACCGACAGTATCGAGTTTGCCTATAGACGCTTCCCTGTTCTGGCCGAGGCCGGGGTGAAATCGGTGATCCACGGGCCGTTCACCTTTGCGCCAGATGGCAACCCTCTGGTCGGGCCGGTGCCGGGGACGCGCAATTACTGGTCCGCCTGCGGTGTCATGGCCGGGTTCAGCCAGGGCGGCGGTGTTGGCCTGACGTTGGCGCAATGGATGATTGAGGGCGAGCCGGAACGAGACGTGTTTGCCATGGACGTGGCGCGTTTCGGAGACTGGATCAGCCCGGGCTATACCCGTCCCAAAGTGATCGAGAACTATCAGAAACGGTTCAGCGTCGCCTACCCGAATGAAGAACTGCCCGCCGCGCGTCCGAACCGAACAACGCCGATGCACGACATTTTCAGCGACCTTGGCGCGGTCTGGGGGCAGCAATACGGGCTCGAAGTCCCGAACTACTTTGCCCAAGGGGACGAACCAGACTATGAAACGCCCTCGTTCCGCCGCTCGGATGCGTTCGACGCCACGGGCCGCGAGGTGCGCGCGGTGCGCGAAGGTGTCGGCATCAACGAGGTGCACAACTTTGGAAAATACCGTGTCTCGGGTCGGGCTGCGCGCGCGTGGCTGGATCGGATCATGGCGGGGCGTATCCCTCAACCGGGCCGGGTGTCGCTGACCCCGATGTTGTCCCGCAAAGGCAAACTGATTGGTGATTTCACCGTCTCGTGCTTGAGCGAGACGGAATTCCGCCTGACAGCCTCCTACGGCAGCCAAGCCTATCACATGCGCTGGTTTGAACAGAATGCGGATGTGGACGTCACCGTTGAAAACATCAGCGACCGCCTGAACGGGTTCCAGATCGCCGGGCCAAAGGCCACCGCCGTACTTGCGGCCTGTACGCGACAGGACGCGGCCAGCCTGTCGTTCCTCGACGTTCGTCAGATGACCATCGGTATGACCGACTGTACCGTCCAGAGGGTCAGCTATACCGGCGATCTGGGATATGAAATCTATTGCGACCCGATGGCCCAAAGGCAACTTTGGTGGACCCTGTGGCAGGCAGGTCAGCCATTTGGGATCGTCCCATTCGGGATGCGTGCAATGATGTCCCTGCGACTGGACAAATTCTTTGGCTCATGGATGCGCGAATTTTCGCCGGACTACACGGCGGCAGAAACCGGTTTGGACCGTTTTATCTCGTTTGCAAAGAACACAGACTTCATCGGCCGCGCCGCAGCCGAAGCGAATCGCACGAACGGAACCGCGCGCAAACTGGTTGCTTTTGAGGTCGATGCGGACGACGCGGATGTAAACGCCTATGAACCCATCTGGCTGGACGGGGCTGTGGTCGGTTTCTGCACGTCGGGCGGGTATTCCCATTTTGCTCAGACATCGGTTGCACTGGGATTCCTGCCAACGGACCGCGTGGCTGACGGGCTTGAGGTTCAGATCGAAATCCTCGGTCAAATGCGACGCGCGCGGGTGATTTCCACACCGTTGTTCGATCCGCAGGGCACACGAATGAGGGGGTGACTTGCCAACTGTCTGGCGGCATGGTGACGGGATGCAAGACATACCCGTCATCCTGCTGGCCGCAGGGCAATCCCGGCGCATGCGCGGCATCGACAAACTGATGCAGGAGGTTGACGGCCAGCCCCTGTTGCGACGATCGGTTTCCGTTGCGCAAGCTGCCGGACCCGTCTTTGTGGCTCTGCCCCCGCGTCCACATGCACGCTACGACGTTTTGTCCGATCTGGATGTGAACACGATCCCGATTGCAGATGCAGACGAGGGCATGAATGCCAGTTTGCGAGGCGCACTGTCCCACATTGATCGGTCAGTACCCGCCGTCATGGTTTTGCTTGCCGATCTTCCCGAAATCACGCGCGCGGATGTGCAAGCTGTGCGCCAAGCCGTGGAAAATCATGGCGATTGCTTGATCTGGCGCGGAGCAACCTCAGCCGGCAAACCCGGTCATCCGGTTGTTTTCGAACGAGAACTGTTTCCGCAACTGCTCAAGTTGACCGGAGATCAAGGCGCGCAGTCCGTTGTTCGCGCCAATAGCAGTAAAACACATCTCGTGACTCTGCCCGGCGACCACGCCTTGCTGGATTTGGATACACCCGAAGCATGGGCCGATTGGCGGGCAAAAAGTACGCCTTGAAATGAACGCGACCCGGTCGGAACCGACCGGGTCGCGTGCCCAAAACAGGACTACCACTTTTCAGCAATCAATAAAGCGTGACCAGATCACCTATATGGTTCTCCGATCTCATCGCTGCCTAACCTAAACAAGACCCCCTCGTTAACATGCCGCGAGCGCTTTACAGACTGAGATAGCCATCGGCACCCCCTAGTGCCTTTGGCTCCCCCTCACTTGGGCAAGATCATCCTTGCCGATCCGATCCTTCGAAACAACGTAAAATTGGAAGAAACGGTTAATTTGCAGCGTATCAGTTTGGTATTTACGCAACATACCAACATGAGACACTCAACCTAAGGATGATTTACAAATTCTACACGTCAGAATTAAGCGCAGTTATGCGCATACAATTGATCTCACACGCCTGACATTTTCAGCGAACTTTGGTGTAATTTTAGCAAACCCAAAAAGGCCCACAACCAAAAGGAGATCATGCATATCGGGACAGTTCCAGCTTGCGCGCTGTTCTCAAAATTGATTCAATTCAACTGTTTTCAGCATTTGACAGCATTTTCGGCAACAATTCACCGATTCGCAGGCTCGATTCACAGCTGATTCAGCGAATCTCGCGGAGCCAACGCGCAGATAGGACACTGTCTTTGTGGCAAAATTAAGTTTTCTTAATTCGTCAGTCAGGAAAGGCTCAGGAAGAAGGTGCATCTCCTGTTCAACGCGCGACCCCCTTCGTGCGATGTGAACAGGAGACAAAAATGAGCATCCGTAAATCCTCTCTTCTTTTGCCGCGTAAATCCAGTTGGATCGGTGCCAGTGCCTTGGGCGCTGCGCTGCTGGCAACAACCGCCCTGCCCTCGATGGCAGATGAGGCACTTGCCGATCTGGTCGAGACCGTATCACCCTCGGTTGTCACCATAATTGCGGAACAGGATGCAACAGCCGCCCCGACGCGCGGTCAGGACTTCGATTTCGAAGGCCACCCGTTTGGTGAGTTCTTCAAGCGGTTCGGAGCCCCGGAAGGCTTTGACATGCCGCAGCGTGGCCCGGCACAGGGTCTGGGATCAGGCTTTGTTCTGGACGAGGCAGGCTACATCGTGACCAATCACCATGTGGTCGACAATGCCTCGACCATCACTGTGCGTTTGAATGACGACCGGACTTTTGAGGCCGAAATCATCGGCACCGACCCGCTGACCGACATCGCCGTTTTGAAAATCGAAACCGATGCCGACCTGCAAGCGGTCAAGCTGGGCGATAGCGATGTGATCCGCGTCGGGGAAGACGTGGTCGCAATTGGCAACCCGTTTGGTCTGAGCTCGACCGTCACAACGGGCATCGTTTCGGCCAAGGGCCGCAACATCTCGCAAGGACCCTATGCCGAGTTCATCCAGACCGACGCGGCCATCAACAAAGGCAATTCGGGCGGACCGCTGTTCAACATGGAGGGTGAAGTGATCGGCGTGAATTCTGCCATCTATTCGCCCAGCGGCGGCTCGGTCGGACTTGGTTTTGCCGTGACATCCAACATTGTCGAACACATCACTGCCGACCTGCGCGATGACGGAGAGGTCAGCCGGGGCTGGCTGGGCGTGTCGATCCAGAATGTCAGCCCGGAACTGGCCGCCGCTCTGGGGATTGATGCCTCGACCGGTGCGTTGGTGTCCGACGTCGTTGCAGACAGCCCCGCGGATGGCATTCTGCAACAGGGCGACGTGATCCTCAGCTTCAATGACGAGCCGGTGGATTCAAGCAGTGACCTGCCGATCCTGGTTGGGACCACCAAGGTTGGTACAGACAGTGTGCTGACGGTTTTGCGTGACGGTTCGGAACAACAGCTGGAACTGACAATTGGTCAGCACCAGACCGCTTCGGCCCAAGCCGATACAGCAGTTGACGCCAATGTGTCCGGCACGTCCCTAGGCGTGACGATAGCCCCGCTGACCGAAGCGGCACGTGCCGAAATGGGTGTTGGCGAAGGGGTCGACGGTGTTGTGGTGACCGATCTGAAACCGGACAGCCCCGCCGCCAAGGCCGGACTGCAGCGTGGTGACGTGATCGTCAAACTGGGCAGTCAGGAGACCGCGACGCCAGACGCGCTGAAGGCCGCGCTGGACAGCGAAAAGACGGATCCTGCCCTCGTGTTGATCAACCGTGGCGGCAACCAGATCTTCGTCGCTGTCGAAATCGTCTGAGCCAAGCCCTGCGCGCATCACATGATGGGGAAATCTGATGCGCGCTTCCCGGCGGATTGAATTGTCCGCGATCCGCCGGGCGGGCCGGGTGCGCGAGGCCGCACCCGGCTCGTGTTTTCCTCAAACCATGTGCTTTACCGGAAATTTGTGTTTAAATTCGTATAGAAAGGAGCCTCGATCATGAGCAGACGTCTGCTGATTGTTGAAGATGATGCCGACACAAGAGACTTCATCGCCAAAGGGTTCAGCGAAGAAGGCTATGTCGTCGAGGTTGCCGCAGATGGCCGCGAAGGGCTGTACCACGCAACAGATGGCGGGTTCGACGCGATAGTTCTGGACCGGATGCTGCCCGGGCTGGACGGATTGTCCCTGATCAAGTCCATGCGCGCGGCAGGCCTGAAAACGCCGGTTCTGATGCTGACCGCCATGAGCGCGGTCGATGAACGGGTCAAAGGGCTGCGTTCAGGTGCTGATGACTATCTGGTCAAGCCATTCTCGTTCCAGGAACTGCACGCCCGGATTGAGGCGCTGTTGCGCCGCCCGCAGGAATCCGAAGAAACACCGACCCTGACCTGCAAGGACCTTGAGATGGACCTGCTGACCCGCAAGGTTACCCGCGACGGGCACGAAATCACCCTGACCCCGCGCGAGTTTCAGATCCTTGAATTCTTCCTGCGCCGCAAGAATCGCGTGGTGTCACGCACCATGCTGTTGGAAGGCGTTTGGGACTATCACTTTGACCCGAACACCAATGTCGTGGACGTCCACATCTCGAAACTGAGACGTCAGCTGGACGAAGGCGGAGACCTGCCGCTGATTGAAACCGTCCGGGGTGCCGGTTACATGATGTCTGATGGATAACCTGCGACTGTCCCTGAACAATTCGCGCACACGACTTGTCGCCGCCAGTATGGTCCTCAGCACCTTTCTGACGGCGACTGTGTTGGCTTTGGTCTATGTCACGGCCAATCGCAGTATTGAATCCGAGACCCGTTCGGTTGTGTCCGCAGAGCTCACCGGGTTGGCCGATGAATATGAGCGGCGCGGTCTGATTGGTCTGATCACGGCCATCGAACGGCGCCTGCCCAGTGCCTCGGAACGGGACGCGCTGTATCTTCTGACGGACCGGTTCGGCAACAAGCTGGTCGGCAATCTCAAACAATGGCCCGAGAATATCACGGCCGGCAGCGGCTGGGTCGAACTTGAGCTGCGCCGCGCCGACAATGACCAACTGGTGCCTGTGTCGGCGGCCTCGATCCGCCTGCCCGGCGGCGAAAGGCTGATCGTTGGGCGCGATGCCGTTGCCCGGCAGCAATTTGACCGTGTGCTGCTGCGCTCGGTTGCTTTGGCGCTTGGGATCGCTCTAGTCCTGAGCCTGCTGACCGGCTGGCTGTTCACCCGGCTGGTGTTTTCCCGTCTTTCAGACATTGCCAGCACCGCCGAAAACATCGTTTCGGGCGATCTGTCCCGGCGCATGCCCATGCGGGGCACGGGCGATGAGTTCGATCAGGTGGCCGGAACACTGAACACCATGCTCGACCGGATCGAAGAACTGATCAGCAATCTGCGCACGACCTCAAACTCGATCGCCCATGACCTCCGCTCGCCGCTTTCGCGTTTGAAACAACGGGTCGAAGCGCTCTCTGACCCCGGCAAAAGCGACATGGACCGCGAGATCGACATCGCCCGCGCCACCACCGAAATCGATCATGTCTTGCGGGTGCTGGGACAACTGACCGAGATTTCGCGGGCCGAGGCCGGGTTGGGACGCGAGCAGTTCGAAGAGGTTGATCTGCAACAACTTGTCCGAGATGTCGTCGAGCTGTATGACCCCGTCGCGGCAGATCAACATATCCAGCTTGACGTCACAGGCGAGGCTGACCCGATCCAAGGCCATCGCCCCCTTCTGTCGCAAGCCCTGTCCAATCTGCTGGACAACGCGCTGCGCTATGCACCAGAGAAGTCGAAGATCACGGTCACCATCTCCCAGGACAGCACCTGCACCCGCCTGAGCGTGCGCGATCAGGGTCCGGGCGTGCCCGAGGAAGACCTGCACCGTCTGCAACAGGCTTTTGTTACGCTCGACCCGGCCAGAACGGAACGCAATGCCGGATTGGGCCTCGCATTGGTGGCCGCGATTTCTCATATGCATGGCGGAAAATTTGAGGCCCGGAACTGTAGCCCAGGCCTTGAAACGACGGTGAGACTGGCCCGGCCTTTTTAGTCCGGGCGACCGCTGATCGCGAGGTTCTTGTTCTTATAGCGCTTGTCTTCGGTCACGTCCGCGCCAAACCAGGATGGGGGAGTATAGTCCAAAGCCCGGGCTTCTGACGCAAATTCAACCTCGACCAGACACAAGGGGGCCAAGTCGCCTTCAAAAATGTCCAACTCGTACACATGCCCATCCGGCAGCATGCCAGTATACCGGGCCTTTTCGACCCGCCGACCTTCGGTTTCGGGCCAGAAGGTTTCAAATTGCTCGGACGAAATCTCGGCCTCACGTTCGACCCGCACCAAGCCTCCACCGCCTTTCAGCGTCAGAAAGTGGCTGTCGTTCTTCTGTCTGAGACGCAATTCGGTCGAGTCCTCCGGCACCGTCAGATAGCCCTGACGCACCACGGCTTTCTTGGCACCGCTGAGGTCCGGCACTTCTGCAACCAAGAACTTGCGTTCGATTTCGGTGCTCATTTGGATGCAACCACTCCATTCTCCACTTCATCATACAGGGCTTGATAGGCCGCGTTGGCAACGCTTCGCGCGGCATATGTGCTGACCGGTGCACGGTGCTGACCCATTTTTTCGATATCGGCCGCAAAAGGAACCGTCGTGGTCAGAAACCGTTTGCGATAAAGCTTGCGCATCTTTTGCATCGTGTCCTGATGCAGGGTTTTGCGCCTTTGTACCATCGAGAAGAAGGCCCGCAGCTTTTTCTTTTGCAACTTGTGCTCGTCAAAAAAGCTGACGAGCTGATCGAATGTGCGCTCGGACAATGTGGTCGGGATCACCGGCACCACGATCTCGTCGGCGGCCCGGAAAATGTTCTCGGACAAGGTCGAAAAGTTCGGCGGGCAATCCAGCAGGATCACGTCATAGTCGCTTCCCGCCGCGATCAGAGCCTTTTTCAAGCGCGAACGTTTATTGCGCATGCGCGACAGAAAGACGTCGAAATCGCGAAATGTCAGGTTGGCAGGCAAGACGTCCAACCCTTCGAAATCACTGGCGCGAATGGCGTTGGTGAACCGTTTAACATCTTCAAAGAACCGTGCGTCGGTCAGCTTTTTCGACGGTTTGACGCGAAAGTAAAAGCCCGAGGCCCCCTGAGGATCCAGGTCGCACAACAACACCTGATGTCCCGCCTGCGCATAGGCGTATGCAAGGTTCACCGAGGTTGCGGTTTTACCAACACCGCCCTTGTTGCTGTAGCAGGCAATGATTTTCATTCCTCACTCCTTTTGGTGGTGAAACAGGCTGCGGAACAGGTGCCGAATGTCCGGGCTGTCGAAATGCTGGAAATTGGCAATGACGCGCGCGCGCTCGGCTTTTTGGCGCTGGTCAAGCACGGCGATCAATCCTCCGGCGGCCAGACCCAACCGGGAATCCACGCGGCCCTGAGCGTTGCTATGGGTTGAGACAAACGCCAAAAGAGCCTCTTGCTGAACGGAATAGTCGTTGAAAAGCCCAAGATTATCTTGCAGCTTTTTCAATGGCTTGATGATGGCCTTGAAACCATTTGCATCAAAGAGCGGCCCAAAGAACTCCATCAGATAGCGTAGCTTCTTGCAGTCGATCCGAAGGTCGTGAACAACCTGATCCGGGGTGTCCTCACGGATGCTGCGCGCCAGTTTGCAGACTTTGCGATAGCGCTTCCAGATCAAGGCACAGGCATAGCTGTAAGCGCCGCGTTTGGCGCTCGGCCCCGGTTCCAGGTTTTCAGGGGTCGAAAACCTGTCTGCAAGCTCAGCCATCGCGGCACCATAAGTCTTGCTGCGCAAGTGCCGCGTCAGGCGCGACAACTCTTGAGCGCGCTCTGTCTCAAACCGGTCAAACATGGCCTGTACGCCGGCATGAAGATTGGCAGGTACAAGATTGAGGTACATATCTTTTTCCAGAAGGTAGACGTCCAGATCCCGCACGCGTCCGGTGGGGGCCATCAAGTCAGAAAAGATCCGCTTCAACGCGGCCGTCTGCTGTTCCGAAAACACCCCTTTGAACAGGCTGAGGACCGAGCGGATGCGCCGCAACGACACACGGTAGTCGTGCAGAAACTCGGTGTCGATATCGGCGATGACCCCATCTTCGTTCTGACGCGCAACGCCCAGATATGTCCGGATAATATCCGTCGCGACCTCGATCGACGGCTCGCGCTTGCTCAGCGCGATGTCCGGTTTGGCCCGATACACTTCCATACCCGGAAAAAGACCGTCGAACAGCGCATTGATCCCGCCAGACGCCACCCCCTTAAACACATCACAGACCAAAGCGAAGACGCGATCATACCCGCGCAGCTTTTGCACCCGGACTATCGTCGCCTGACCATGCTCAGACCGCAGCGACAGCACGCTGCCGCGAACCTGGGTCTTTTGCAGGTCGTCCAGAACGACCAACGTCTGTTCTTCAATCTCGCCCTTTGCGATCTGCGTGAGAGCGCGCAAAGACGGAAAACCACTCAACGCATCACGGACCGGACCAACCGGCAGGTCCTGAACAAACCGGCCCTTGCCATGTGCTTTTTGCGCCCAAGTTTGCCCGTCCGATTGCAGAACCTGCAAAGTTCCATTTGTTTCGATCAGAACCCGTCCGGTGTGTCGTAGCGACTGATCATGGCAATCCAGCAGGACAAACGGTTTGGCCGCGCCGATCCTCTCAACCTCAAGCGCGTGATTGGTCAAGGACTTGCCAAACGCAACTGGGTCAAAACCACCAGGAATGACAAAGAACCCATCTGTTCCGAGCTTCACGACTTACCCTTCCCCGATCGTTCAAGGTATTCATTGACCAGTGTTTCGACGATCTTCTGAACGCTGCTGCCCTCTTCAATCGCCTGAATCTTGAGCGCCTTCAGCGTCTTTCCATCCAGCCTGAGCGAGGTGTTTTTCTTGTCTTTTCCCGGTTTCTCACCGGGGTCCTTCGTCTTGGGCATCGACATCTCCATGACAGCATGACGTCATGAAATCGCGATTCCGGCGGCGCATCAAGAAAAAGTTCAGCCGACCTTGTTGCATGCGCGGGTGACAGCCCAATTTCGGCCCGCTAAGAACGTTCTATGTCTGATCCGGTTTCATCCATTCGCAACCTCGGCCCGGCCTTCGAACAGGCCTGCACTCGCGCCGGGATACACTCGGCGCAGGAACTGCGAGAGTTGGGGGCCGATGCCGCCTATGCAAGGCTTTTGGAGGCGGGCTCGAGGCCGCATTTCATTGGCTATTATGTGCTGGTCATGGGGCTTCAGGGTCGCCCATGGAACGATTGCAAAGGCGAAGAGAAAAAAGCGCTGCGCCAGAGGTTTGACGCGATCAAATCCAACACCAAGACCGCACCGGAAAGCCAGATGGTGTCTGATCTGGATGCTATAGGCGTGCGGGTCGAGGCGGGTGATTTGAAACCGGTCTGACCAAAAAAGGCCGCCCCGAATGGGAGCGGCCAAATCTGTTCAACGGGCTGGCAGCTTAGCCGACCAGTTCGATGCCCGAGAAGAAGTAGGCAATCTCAACCGCTGCGGTCTCAGGCGCGTCCGAGCCGTGAACCGAGTTTTCGCCAACCGATTCAGCGAACTCGGCGCGGATGGTGCCGGGGGCCGCGTCTGCGGGGTTGGTTGCGCCCATAACTTCGCGGTTTTTGGCAATGGCGCCTTCGCCTTCCAGTACCTGAACGATAACCGGCTCGGACGACATGAATTCGCACAGTTCGTCATAGAACGGACGCTCAGCATGGACGTCATAGAACTTGCCTGCCTGAGCTTTGGTCATGTGGATGCGCTTTTGCGCAACGATGCGCAGACCGGCCTCTTCGAACTTGGCGTTGATCTTGCCCGTCAGGTTGCGGCGGGTTGCGTCGGGTTTGATGATCGAGAATGTGCGTTCCAGTGCCATGTCGGCCTCTCCTTACAATGTGGCGCGTATTTTGCGCCGAAATCCGTCGCGCGCCGCGTAACATGGTATTGCGCGTATGAAAAGCACTATGATGAGCCGGGCTTCAGTTCATATCGCGAAGCGGATCGGTCCTGTCGAGATGCCGGACATACAGCACGGCGAGCAGCCCCAGAAAACTGCTGATGCACATCATGCCCAGAACCAGATACGGACCATTCTCGGGGCTGACCAACGCTCCGGTCATGGAGGTCAACACCGCCCCAAGAGCCACGATCATCGCGCCGGACAGACCAGCGGCGCTGCCTGCGAGTTTTGGGCGCACGGACATCAGCCCGGCAGAGGCATTGGCGTTGGTCAACCCATTGCCAAATCCTACGCAAATGGCTGATCCAAAGAAAACCCAAACAGATCCCAACTCTGCGGCAAACAGGATGAAGCCGAGGAATGGCCCGGTCGAGGCAATGATGCGCCCGACCAGGATCATCGAGGTCAGCCGTGTGCTGGCCGCCAGCCTTCCGGTAACGAAATTGCCGACCATAAAGCCGCCTGTGATGATCCCGATCCCTAACCCCAGCTGCGCCGGGTCCAGATCGAACCACGCCGCGGCGACGAGGGGCGCACCCGTGATAAAGCTGTAGAATGCCCCAATCGAGAACGCCGCGCATAAGGAATAGCCCCAGAACCTGCGGGCACGCAGCAGGTGGGGGTATTCGCGCAGCTGAACGGCAAAGGTCGAGGATCGGGCCGCATTGGTTTCGCCCATGTCAAACCAGAGCAGTACCAGCACCCCTGCCCCCAGGATTGAATACAGGACAAACCCGGCGCGCCAGCCGAACACAACATCCAAGACTCCACCCAGCATGGGACCAAGCATTGGTGCCAAAGCCATGGCCATCGCGACATAGCCCAGTTTGCTTGCGGCCTCGTTCGGCGGATACATGTCCCGGATCGCCGCGCTGGACAGCACCGGCCCGGCCACCACGACCGCCTGCAGCAAGCGAAAGCCCAGAAAAACCCAGATCGAGTCCGCCAGTACGCAACCGATCGAGGCCAGAGCAAAGATCATCATGCAAATCAACAGGATCGGCCTGCGCCCATACCGGTCCGACAGCGGCCCCATCACCAGTTGAAACACCGCTGAAACCGCCAGAAACCCTGCAACAGACAGGTTTATAAGGGCATAATCGACCTGAAAATCCTCGGCCATACGAGCCAGCGATGGCAGAAACATGTTCAGCGTCAGCACCGACAGCGCAGTCGCCAAAACCAGTGTGGGCAAAGAAGGAGGCGTGTATGCCGCGCGCATGTTTCAACCGTCACAATCCAATCGGGTCAGCGCTATCACATCGGGTGTGTATTGAACATGCATCGCCGCTGGCGGCGGCATAGCGGCTCTGCTAAGAGCAGCGCATGTTACGGATTGAAGACATCACCTATGCCGTTGAAGGCCGCCCCTTGTTCGAAGGCGCAAGCGCAACCATTCCCGATGGCCACAAGGTTGGTCTGGTGGGTCGCAATGGCACCGGCAAGACCACGCTGTTTCGCCTGATCCGGGGGGAACTGGCGCTGGAATCGGGCAATATCGCGGTCCCGAAACGCGCGCGGATTGGCGGCGTGGCGCAAGAGGTGCCCTCGTCTGATGTCTCGCTGATCAACACCGTTCTGGCCGCCGATACCGAGCGCAGCGCGCTGATGACTGAGGCCGACAGCGCCACCGACCCCGCGCGCATCGCTGATATCCAGACCCGGCTGGCCGATATCGACGCCTGGTCGGCCGAAGCGCGCGCGGCCTCGATCCTCAAAGGGTTGGGATTCGATGACGAGGATCAACTGAAGCCCTGCTCCGATTTCTCGGGTGGATGGCGGATGCGCGTCGCGCTGGCGGCGGTATTGTTCTCGCAGCCTGATCTGCTGCTCTTGGACGAACCGACCAACTATCTGGATCTCGAAGGCGCGCTGTGGCTGGAAAGCTATCTGGCGAAATATCCGCACACGGTGATCATCATCAGCCACGACCGCGGCTTGCTAAACCGCGCTGTTGGGTCGATCCTGCATCTGGAAGACCGCAAACTGACCTATTACGCTGTGCCTTACGACAAATTCGCCGAGCGCCGCGCCGAACGTCTGGCACAGGCGGAATCGGAGAACACCAAGGCCAAGGCCCGGATCGCCCATTTGCAGAGCTTCGTGGATCGCTTCCGCTATAAAGCCTCAAAGGCGGTTCAGGCCCAGTCGCGCCTGAAGATGATCGAGCGCATTCAACTGGTCTCGACCCCGCAAGAGGCCGCGCTGAGGGCCTTTTCTTTCCCCGAACCCGAAGAATTGTCGCCCCCGATCATTCAGATCGAAGGTGGCGTTACTGGATACGGCGAAACCGAGGTGCTGCGCCGTCTGAACCTGCGCATTGATCAGGATGACCGCATCGCCCTGCTGGGCAAGAACGGACAGGGCAAATCGACCCTGTCCAAGCTGCTGTCCGACCGCCTGCCCCTAATGGCGGGCAAGATGAGCCGCTCGAACAAGCTGCGGATCGGCTATTTCGCGCAGCATCAGGTGGATGAGCTGCATGTGGACGAAACGCCCCTGGACCATCTGCGCCGCCTGCGCCCGGATGAGGCGCCGGGCAAATGGCGCTCGCGTCTGGCCGGGTTCGGGCTGAACGCAGATCAGGCAGAAACCAAGGTGGGGCGTCTGTCCGGCGGGCAAAAGGCGCGGCTGTCGCTGCTGCTGGCCACAATCGACGCGCCGCATATGCTGATCCTGGACGAACCGACCAACCATCTGGACATCGAAAGCCGCGAGGCGCTGGTCGAGGCGCTGACCGCCTATTCCGGCGCGGTGGTTCTGGTCAGCCATGACATGCATCTGCTGTCGCTGGTGGCGGACCACCTCTGGCTGGTCTCGGAGGGATCGGTCCAACAGTTTGACGGGGATCTCGAAGCCTATCGGTCCCTTCTGCTGTCCCGCGACAGACCCGCCAAGGAAAAGCAGCAGACCGCCAAGCCCAAACCCCTCTCGCGCGACACGGTTCTGGCCCTGCGCGCCGATCTGCGCAAATGCGAGGACCGGATCGAAAAGCTGACGGATATGCACGACAAACTCTCGGCCAAGCTGGCGGACCCTGGTTTGTATGAAGATGACAGGATCAGCGATCTGGAAACCTGGAACCGCAAATTCACCGAGGTGACAGAAGCAATGCAAAAGGCCGAAGCCCTTTGGGTTGCCGCTGCCGAGCGGCTGGAACAAGCCGAGGGTGCCGCATGATCGACTTCGCATTTTTCGTCACAGCCTTCACCACGCTTTTTGTGGTCATCGATCCGTTTGGTACCACGCCGATTTTCGTCGCGATGACGCAGGGTATGGATGCGCGCACCCGGCGAATGACCGCCTATCGCACCTGCGCCGTGGCCGCCGGTATCCTGATTGCCTTTGCCGCGTTTGGAGAGGCCGTACTGGGCTTTGTCGGCATCTCGATCGAGGCCTTCAAGGTTGCGGGCGGCGCGCTGCTGTTCCTGACCGCCTTGGACATGCTGTTCGAGCGCCGCACCAAGCGGCGGGAAGACCGGGCCGAAGAAGAAGAGCACCCCGACCCGTCCGTGTTCCCTCTGGCCATTCCACTGGTGGCCGGACCGGGATCAATCGCGACAATGATCCTGCTGGCGGGTCAGCACCCCGGCATTCTCGGCATTGTCGAGGCCATTGTCGTCATGCTGGCGGTCATGGCCGTGGTTCTGGCCTTTTTCCTGTCCGGCGGTTTGATTGCGCGCATTCTGGGCAAAACCGGGCTGAACGTTCTGACGCGGCTTCTGGGCATGCTGCTGGCAGCTTTGTCGGTTCAGTTCATACTGGACGGCCTCAAGGCCTTTGGATTTGCGTCGTAAATCCCCATATTGCCAAGTGAGTGTTTGGTAGGGATATCGGTATGGACGGCGACAATATCGGGCGTTTGGTTTATCTGGTCGTGCTGGGTACGGCTGTGGTGTTCTGGTTTGTGTCGTATAACCGCCAATCGCTGAACAAAACCCTGCAACAGGTCATGGCCTGGGTGTTCATCTTTGTAGGCGTCATCGCGGTTGTTGGGCTGTGGGAGGATATCCGCGCGTCGGTCGGTCCTGCTCCGCAGATGACCATCACCGGGGATACGATCGAAGTGCCACGGGCACAGGATGGGCACTATTACCTGCCAGTTCTGGTGAATGGAGAGCCGATCATCTTTCTGGTGGACACCGGTGCCAGCCAGATTGTGCTGAGCGCACAGGACGCCGTACGCGTTGGCATCGACCCCGACCAGTTGAACTATTTCGGCCGCGCCTTCACAGCAAATGGTGAGGTTCGAACCGCGCCGGTGCGGCTGGAGACGTTGACGGTAGGGCCGATCACGGATCAGAACGTCTCGGCCTGGATCAACGAAGGAGAGTTGCATAAATCGCTGCTGGGTATGGATTATCTGCACCGCTTTTCGAATATCCAGTTCACCGATGGGCGTCTGATCCTGTCGCGTTAGATACGCACGCCACTTGAGAACAAAATGAGAACATGATATGGTTTGACCATGTCTGCTCAGCTTCTTGGTCAAAAACCCGCGCGCATCGCGCCCGGTGTTACATTACATGATGGGATCACCCTGCAACTGGGTCGTGTGCATGAAGGATGCGGCCCCGCCCGGCGCAGCTTTGCCATGTGGCTGGCGGGTCAGATGCAGGGGCCGGTCTTGTGGATTTCCCCCGCATGGGAGCCCGGTCAACTGAACCCCGACGGGATGATGCCTTTTGCCGATCCCGCCCGGTTCATCTTTGTCCGCCCCACCCGCGCCGAGGATTTGCTGTGGTGCATGGAAGAGGCGCTGCGCAGCGGGGCGATCCCGCTGATTGTTGGTGATCTGCCCGGCGCGCCGGGGCTGACACCCGTACGCCGGATGCATTTGGCCGCCGAACAGGGCGGCATGATGGGACGGGCGCCGCTGGGCCTGTTGCTGACCCCCGGTGACGGCGGTGCACAAGGGATCGAGAGCCGCTGGCATATGGCCGCCGCCCATCGGGCCGAGGAACGACGCTGGGCCCTGACCCGCCGCCGCGCCCGCGCCCTGCCCCCGGCCCGCTGGCAGGCCACACAGATCAGGCCGCGCGCCGGTTTGCAGCTGGAACGCATTGCAGCTGTGGACTGAGACCCGGCAAGATCACGCAATGTTTTATTGGTTCACAAGCCACCACGCCCTAGCGTTAGGACATGACCACCTTGACCAGACGCATCGTTCTTGCAGGGCTGGCAACCCTGCCGTTTGCCCCAAGGCTACACGCAGCGCTGCGCCCCTATGCCCTGTCACACAAAGACACCAGAGTCGGATTCAGCTTTGATCTGTCAGGGGTTTCCCAAACAGGATCAATGCCGATCCAGACGGCTGACGTGCACGTCGACATAGACCGTTTGCAAAACAGCCGGGTCACAGTTGTGCTGGATGTAAGTCAGGCAAAAACGCGGCTGCCCTTTGCCCGGATGCCAATGCTCAGCCCCAGCGTACTGAACGGCGAAAACCACCCGACAATCACCTTTGTCTCGACAAAAATTGAACTTGGGCAAGATGGTCGCATATCCGGAGGGGCCCGTATCACAGGCAATCTGACAGTCAGAGACGTAACACGCCCGATCATGCTGCGGGCCAGCCTGTACCGTCCACCCGGGACAGCAGCGGATGATCTCGACCGGCTCTCCATCGGCCTGCAAGGGGCGCTCAACCGGCACGACTTTGGTGCATCCGGTTACAGCGAACTGGTCGGTGAAACCGTGGGGCTGGATATTCTTGCCCAGATCAGCCGCCTCTGACCGAAGGCGAAAGTCCAAAAACGACCCTCTGACGTCGAATAGATGCGCGCATTGTTTCAGCGGTCCGCCAAGGTGGGCCCGTTATGCGCACGATCATTTCCTTTGCCGCCCTGTTCCTTTCCGTCATACTGCTGCAACTGTCGACTGGCGGCGTCGGGCCGTTGGATGCGATCTCTGGCATCACACTGGAATTCACGACCGAACAGATCGGTCTGCTGGGGTCGGCGCATTTTGTCGGGTTCTTCGTCGGGTGCTGGTGGGCTCCGCGCCTGATGGGCAGTGTTGGGCACTCCCGCGCGTTTGCCGTCTGTACCGCCTTGGGTGCGATGGGCCTGATCGGGCACACGCTGACGGACAACCCCTATATCTGGGCGGTTCTGAGGATCGCGTCAGGCACCTGCGTCGCCGGGTGCTACACCGTTATCGAGGCCTGGCTGCACGCCAAAGTCACAAATGAAACACGCGGCCGCGCCATGGGCACCTATCGCATTGCGGATCTGGGCGCCTCACTCAGCGCGCAGCTGATCATCGCTGTCCTGCCCCCCGCATCCTACGTGTCCTACAACCTGCTGGCGATCCTGTGCTGTGCCTCGCTTTTGCCGCTGACCCTGACCCGCGCCAGCCAGCCACAGACCCCCAGCACCCCGCGATTGCGCCCCAAACTGGCCTGGGCGTGTTCCCCGCTGGCTGTCGCAGGTGTGATCGTGTCAGCGCTCAGCTCTGCGTCGTTCCGGATGGTCGGCCCGGTTTACGGGCAAGAGGTCGGCCTGGGCGTGGACCAGATCGCGTTCTTCCTCGCGTCGTTTGTTCTGGGCGGAGCACTGGCGCAATATCCGCTCGGCTGGCTGGCCGACAAATATGACCGGCGCTGGGTTCTGATCTGGCTGTCTGCCGCTGCGGTACTCAGCTGTGGCGTCACCATGGCTGCCAGTGGGGCCGGAACGCTTGGGGTGATGCTGGCGGCTGGGTTCTTTGGCCTGACCACCTTTCCGATCTTCTCTCTCTCTTCGGCCCATGCGAACGACTTTGCGACAACCGAGCAACGGGTGGAACTGTCAGCCGCTTTGATGTTCTGGTACGCTTTGGGGGCAATTGCCTCGCCCTACGTCTCCTCAACATTGATCGAGCAATTTGGTCCGGGCGCACTGTTTGCCTTTGTTGCCGTCGGGCATCTGGGTCTGATTGTCTTCGGTCTGGCGCGGATGCGCACGCGCCCGACACCGGACGCACGTACAAACTATGTCTATGCGCCGCGCACCTCTTTCACGATTGGCAGTTTGTTGAAAAGATCACGTGAGCGACAAGAGTAACCCCTGTGGCGCGTCATCTGGTATCCTGCAATCCATCTCTCAACCGAAACAGCAGCGTTTGCAGCTTTTGCAGATCCGATCTGTCCAAACCCGTTTGCTCGATCATGCATAAGGTGATCTCTGGCGCCTTGCGCTTGAGTGATAAACCCTGCTGGGTCAAGAAAACGTCCACGGCGCGTCCATCGGTTTGACTGCGCGACCGGGTCACGTGACCAAGTTTCTCCAAACGCTTGACCAACGGTGTCAGCGTGCTGGTCTCCATCCCCAGGTGCTGGGCAAGCGTATTGATCTGCTGCCCGTCCTGCTCCCACAGCAATGTCAATGTGATGTACTGTGGATACGTCAGCCCCAACCTTTTTAGATGCGGTGAATACGCACGGTTTATCGCGTGCGACGCCGTGTAAACGCCAAAACAAAACAGGTCATCCGCATGTTCGGGAATATCAGGAGTGTCCAATTCTTCGCCTCATTTATATCGCGCGCGATATTATTCTTGACTTAAACTCAGGTTTCGTCAACTTTGCATTTTATATCGCGCACGATATAAATGGAGAATGAAATGTCCTGGCTACCCAGCTTGAAAACCCAAACACCTGAAGAAGGCTATGAATTGGCAATAAAATTGTCCCGCATGGCAGTCAAACTGACGCAACCCGATGAGGCAGCCCGCAGCCGCATGCGGCCTGAATATGCAAACAATGCGGATAGTCTGGTTGGCGTCTCTCATGTTGTGGCCGTCAATTTTCAGACCGTCTCGCGTGCCAACAACTTCTGGAAGTAAACCTTTTGGAAAAAGAAATGTGGGAAAAGAATGGGCTGGGAATACCCCAGCCCTTTACCATAAGTGTTGCAAGTAAAAACTTCGGTTGGCCAGTAACTGGCCAATCTACCTGCACAATAATAAGAAAAACTCGGAACAACCGGGAGAATGAGTGTGGGAAAAGCCACGAAGAAATCTTCGTCAGGCCCTCGTAGGCGTTTGCCTGCGCCTTCCTTCGGCATCGGCATCGGCATCAATTTCTGCAGGAATCCTCAGTGTGATTTCTTTGCAGAAACACCAGACCCATATGACAGAAGAGGGCAAAACCGAAATAAGGTCAAGCCGAACATTCCGCGTGGCCGGGTCATCGGATCAAGTGATGAAAAGACCTTCCAATGTGGCGGGTGCGGGAAGACCTCAATCATAAAGAACAACAAGGCGATCGTCGAAGAATACCGGCGACTCCGGCGCAAGTTTCGGCCCGAGTTTCCGCGAGATGCCTGTTCAAACGAGATGTGTGCCAATCATGGGAAGCCGCAGTCCGAGCATCCCGACCTCTACCGCAAAGCGGGAACGACCACGAAGGGCACACAGCGCTGGAAATGCAAATCCTGCCTGAAGACCTTCGCTACTGGAACGCGCTTGGGGCGTCAAAAGCGAAGCCACACGAACCGCGAGGTTTTGTGGATAATCACCAATGGCGTTCCAATCACCAAGATCTGTGATTTCACAGAGCTATCTCCGCGGGATGTCTATCGGAAGATTGACTTCATTTACGACCGCGTCATCGACTTTACCGCAAAGCGAGAAGCTGTCTTCCAGCGCGTGCAGTGGGAGAAGGTCGGGCGCCGGTTTGCCGCTGACTCGCAAACTCTCCATCTGAACTGGTCAAACAAGCGAACCAGGGCACAAATCGCCGTTCAGCACCTCTGCACCGCACACGCCAATTCCGGCTATATAATGGCCGCTCATCTGCAGCTGGATCCAACCGTTGAACTACCGGAAATCGAGGCCAGAATGATCGCCTCCGGGGATTTCAGTTTGCCACGGGCGTTTCGGGATCAGGCTCGCCTATGGTCTGAAACGGAGTTCAAAGGCTACCTCGACAAAATGACCCATAATGTCGCCATCCACCCCGATGAAGCCCCTGAGGTCGATCAGGGGTTGCAACTCCCTCATAGCGGCGCTCTGGTACGCCAGGATGCTATGCAAATGGCTCACGCATTCCAGATGCGGCGGTTCCTCGGCAAAGGCTCAGAACGCTTCGTGTTCGTCCTGGATGCCGATCCCGGGCTGGCTATGTCTTTCATCTCGGCGTTCGCCGGTTGGATTCGGAAAGAAAAAGCTGATGTCATCGTCGTTGAACTTGACAAGAACCAATCCAATGATCAGCGAAAAATGCTGATGAACGAAGGGCGCAAGCAACTGGAAGATGACAGCAATGTGCCACGCCATATCTTTGATGATTTCAACCCTAAGGCCAAAGATGAAATCAAGGATATTTTAGTGGAGGTCATGCTCGAAGACATGCCTTTGACCGCGCCTTTTGAATGGCCATACCACACGAAGTCCGAACCACATCGGTGCATGCGTATTCTGACTGACCGTGAGAGCATGGCACCTGACCGCCGCGCGCGCCTCATGCGTCTGGCAACATTGCGCAGTGTGGACGCGTATTTCCACAAGATCCGAAGCAATCTCCGACTGGCTGAACGCCCATCTCATACGCCGAGCGCGAACGGCCGCGCCTGGCATCGGCATTACCTCTACAACCCCGAAACCAGGGTAAAGATAGTCGATATCTATCGCTTCACCCACAACTGGATGGGAAGTGGCTCTACAAAGGAAACCCCAGCGATGAAGCTGGGGTTGGCCAGGGGGAAGATCAATGCGAAGGATTTGTTCAGCTAAATTCTTCCAGTTTGATCACTCGGTATCCGTCATCTTCATGACGAAGCGAGCATCCCCACCTGGATAAGACCAACGCGCCATGTCGGTTTTTTGCTCGGACCACAGGGTATGTGATAAAGAAATTGTCTTCCGGATTCAGAAACTTCCAACCCTCCATGGAAACTGGTTCCGCGGTTTATGGGTCGTGCAATTGTTCCTTCACTGGCATAAAACAAGCCATTGGAACAAGGTTTTCAGGCTTTCGGATTTCCGCCTCTTGTTGAATACGGGCTGCTTTGCGCTCACGATCCCCGGGCGTTTCAATGGCCAAATCAGCAACGCACGCGACTACAGGAAGCGCCAAAGCGAGGCTTACAAATTGCTTGACGGTAATCATATTCTTCAATTCTCATTCTTGAAGAATGGATATTGGTTCCATTGCCACAATCAGAAACTGAAAAAGCGCCACGAAACATCGCGGCGCTCTTATGTTCTTCACCCATCTCCCAAAGTGCAACACTTATGGTAAAGGGCTGGGGGAATACCCGGCCCTTCAGTATTACCGACCTTCAGGTCCTTTTTCGTCGACCAGATCGGCATCCTCCACCGGCTTGACCGTTGGTTCTGACGTCGCCTCAAGCGCACCGTTCACAACGCCGCCGACACCGTTTTCCATCGACAGACCCAGCTCTTCGCCCAGCTTCTTGAGCGCCGGCATCTGCACGGCCATACCCATGATCGAATCCAGCGCCTGATTGACCACCGGCTTGTCGCCGTTGCCTGCCCCACCTGTGGGGCCAGCGCCGATGCCACCAACCTGATGGATCTTGATGGAATCGATCTTCTCAGCTGGCTTGACCATTTCCGAGATGATCGACGGCATCGTCTCGATCCGTGCCATGTCGACCTTCATTCGGATCTGAGCGGAGGACAGCGCATTGTCAGCCTCGACAATCGCGCGCTTACCTTCCGCTTCGGCCAGCATGTCGTTTTTCTTGGCCTCGGCCCGTATGTTCAGCGCATCCGCTTCGGCCTGAGCTTCTTCACGACGGGCTTCGGCACGGTCGGCGGCGGCCTCTTTCTCGGCCTGGGCAGACAGACGGATCGCAGTGGCCTGGCGTTCAGCCTCGCGCGTGGCTTCGATCAGAACGATCTGTTTCTGACGCTCGGCTTCGGCCACTTCACGGGCGGTGACCACCGCTTCGGTGGCCTTTGTCGCCTCGGCGCGGGCCAGATCGGCGGAGGCACGGGCGCGGCTTTCCTCTTCGGATTTCTGCGCGATGATGATCTGACGCTCTTGCTCGGCAACCTCCAACTCACGCTCTTTCGAAATCTCGGCCTCGCGGATTTTACGCTCACGCTCGATATCAGCCGCGCGAATGGCCTCTTCGCGGGCGATCCGGGCGCGTTCGGTTTCACGTACCGAATCCTCTGTCCGTGCGGCAATCTCGGCCTCTTGTGCCACGCGCAGGGTTTCGACCTGCTGCGTCTGTTCGATACGCGCCTGTTCTTCATCTTTTTCGATCAACAGCTTCTGACGCTGGGCTTCCATGGCAGCACGGCGCACTTCGACCTCGGCATCTGCATCAATCTGCGCGCGCTCTTTTTTCGAGGTCGCAATCACCTCGGCCAGCTTACGCATCCCCACGGCGTTAAAGGCGTTGTTTTCGTCCAGCGCTTCGAACGGGGTCTGGTCCAGTGCCGTCAGCGAAACCGATTCCAGCGACAGACCGTTCTTCAACAGGTCCTCGGACACGGCGTTCTGCACCTCCTGTACAAAGTCGGCGCGGTTTTCATGCAGACCGTCCATGGTCATCTGCGCGGCCACGGCGCGCAGACCGTCGATCAGCTTGCCTTCGATCATCTCACGCAGTTGCTCGACGTCAAAGGTTCTGTCCCCCAATGTTTGCGCGGCCCGTGCGATGCCTTCCTCGGTTGCCATGACCGAGACGTAGAACTCGACGCCCACATCGACACGCATCCGGTCTTTGGTAATCAGTGCCGCCTCTCCGCTGCGCTGCACTTCTAGGCGCAGGGTTTTCATGTTCACAGGGCTGACCTCGTGCAGCAGCGGAACAACGATGACGCCACCATCCATGATGACCTTTTTGCCGCCTTGGCCAGTCTTCACGAGGCTGATTTCTCTTGTGGCGCGTTTGTATAGACGGCCCAGCACAAGGCCGATGAAGACAAGGGCAGCCAGAATGGTGACGACCGAAATGGCCAGGAATGAAACTTCCATGCAAAATCCTCCGATTTTTGGGGTTTGAAATTTGGTTAGTCTGACAAGCCGACCAGAACGAACCGGTCACGCCGTCGATCACGCAGCACCAGAACTTCGGTGCCTTGCTCAAGCGTATCGTTGTCCTGCAACGGTTCGGCGCGCAGGTGATGAGTATTGCCAAAGCGATCCATAACGCGCACCTCGGCCGGACGTCCGCGTGAGGCAGTTCCTTGCGAGATCACGCCCCTGCGACGGGCCAGCATTCGCTCGGACATCGCTTGGGTCTCGGTCTTTGGCAACAGCCGGGCAAAGATCGCACCAAAACCACGTGCGAACCATAGGCCAAACGCGCCCGCCGGTAATGCGGCCATCCAGCTTGGCAGGTCGAAACCCAGCAGATCGCGTAGCGCCAGTTGCAGGCCCATGCCCGACAGGCCAAAGCCCGCCAACAGTACCACAAGCCAGATCATGAAGGGCACCTTGCCAATGCCAAGCCAAGCCATCGGACCTGCGGCCACCGCCTCAGGCACATCCGTTTCAATCTCGGCCAATTCGAACTCACCCAGATCGATATCCGCATCAATGTCGAGATCGAATTCTGCAACATCCAGATCCGGGACATCCGCGACATCCATATCGATTTCGCCCTCACCTGCCAGAAGGCTGCCACCCAGCACCAGGGCAATCAGCTCAAGCGCCAGCAGACCGAACAGCAGCGCAAGGGCCATGGTAAAGGGCGCGAATGCACCCTCGAGCAGAAATTCGAATATCGGCACTATGTCCTCATTTTTGTATACCTTTGTATACATTCTATGTGGGTTGTCATGACGAAATTACAAGAGTTTGTGATTCTGACATTCAACCTATGGGTAGTGTCAGCGCCCCATAGGATACAATCCACAATTCAATCTTCGCTCTTTTTTCCCAAGGATCGTAGCTTTTCATGACGTCCATACAAAACCCGGCCTTTTGCTGCCGGGTCACTTGAGGTAGACGGGCGCGCAGACAGACAGGTGGACACGCAAAATGGCTCGTATACTCATCACCTCGGCTATTCCGTATATCAACGGGATCAAGCACCTCGGCAACCTGATCGGTTCGCAATTGCCCGCTGATCTGTACGCGCGCTACCAGCGTGGCCGGGGGAACGAGGTCATGTTTCTGTGCGCCACGGATGAGCACGGGACACCAGCCGAACTGGCGGCCGCCAAGGCCGGGCAGCCGGTGGCGGAATACTGCGCGGACATGTATGCGGTTCAGGCTGACATCGCGAAACGGTTTGGCCTCAGCTTCGATCACTTCGGCCGCTCGTCCAGCGATCAGAACAAGCGCCTGACGCAGCATTTTGCCGGCAAGCTGGATGACGCCGGGCTGATCCGTGAGGTCAGTGAGAAACAGGTTTATTCCAACGCCGATGGCCGTTTCTTGCCGGATCGTTATATCGAAGGCACCTGTCCCAATTGCGGTTATGACCGCGCGCGCGGTGATCAGTGCGAAAACTGCACCAAGCAACTGGACCCGACGGATCTGATCGACCCGCGCTCGGCCATTTCCGGCTCGACAGATCTGGAGGTGCGCGAGACCAAGCACCTGTATCTGCGCCAATCCGCGATGAAGGATCAGCTGGATGCCTGGATCGACAGCAAGACGGACTGGCCGGTCCTGACCACGTCGATTGCCAAGAAATGGCTGCACGATGGTGACGGCCTGCAGGATCGCGGCATCACCCGCGATTTGGACTGGGGCGTACCGGTCAAGAAAGGCGATCAGGACTGGCCCGGGATGGAGGGCAAAGTCTTCTATGTCTGGTTCGATGCACCAATCGAATACATCGCCTGCGCCAAGGAGTGGGCGGATGCCAGCGGTCGGTCCGATTCCGAGTGGGAGCGCTGGTGGCGCACTGACAAGGGCGCGGATGACGTGCGCTATGTCCAGTTCATGGGCAAGGACAACGTGCCCTTCCACACTCTGTCATTCCCGGCGACAATTCTGGGCACCAACACCTACAATGAAACTTCTGGTGCCTCGGAGCGTTGGAAGCTGGTCGACTATATCAAGTCGTTCAACTACCTGAACTATGACGGTGGCCAGTTCTCGACCTCTCAGGGCCGGGGGGTTTTCATGGATCAGGCGTTGGACATCCTGCCGGCGGACTACTGGCGCTGGTGGTTGTTGAGCCATGCGCCCGAAAGCAGCGACAGCGAGTTCACGTGGGAGAACTTCCAACAGTCGGTGAACAAGGACCTCGCCGATGTTCTGGGCAACTTTGTCAGTCGGATCACCAAATTCTGCCGTTCGAAGTTCGGCGAAGCTGTGCCCGAAGGCGGCCGTTTTGGTGAGCGTGAAAATGCCCTGATCGAAGACCTGTCCAAACGTGTCCGCACTTATGAGACACATATGGAGGCTATGGAGGTTCGCAAATCCGCACAGGAACTGCGGGCAATCTGGGTGGCGGGCAACGAGTATCTGCAAGCCGCAGCACCTTGGTCCACTTTCAAGGAAGACCCGGCGCAGGCCGCGGCGCAGGTCCGGTTGGCTCTGAACCTGATCCGTCTCTATGCCGTGCTGAGCGCACCGTTCATTCCCGACGCCTCGGCCAGAATGCTGAGTGCGATGAACACGCTGGACACCGGCTGGCCCGAGGATGTCGAGGCCGCTCTGAGCGCCCTGCCCGTCGGTCACGCCTTCTCGGTTCCTGACGTTTTGTTTGCCAAAATCACCGATGAACAGCGCGAAGATTGGCAGACACGGTTTGCCGGAACACGCGACTGAACGCCTTGCAAAATGTGAAACACGAAACAGGGGCAATATCGCCCCTGTTTTCGTTTTGAACCCCTGTTGACATAAGCATGACGGCGTAAGTCGGCCTATATACGGGAAAATTCTGCCGCTCTTCCTGCCGGGATCGCATTCAAGAAGCTTGAGGTATAGGCGCAAAACGGCCATCCTGTCCCAGAATTCCTGCGACTCGCGACGGGTCCTACCGGCCCCGGACGCCTATCCCATACTTATTGTGAGGCACCCGCCATGGCCCTTGAATTAAAGATTGTCCGTTTTCCCGACCGCGGGTCAGTCCAAAGCCTCGGACGAGGGATTGCGCTTGTGGCCTGCATGGGGTTGGCACACGGGGCTGCGGCACAGGATCAAAGCGATGCGCCCCCGCCCAAAGTGTCCATCGCGGCAGCTTATACCGAGGAAATCACGGATCAGGCTGTCTTTATTGGCCGCGCCGAAGCCGTTGACAAGGTGGACATTGTCGCGCGGGTCAATGGGTTTCTTGAAACCCAGAACGTCGAGGATGGTGCGCTGGTCAACAAAGACGACCTGCTGTTCACCATCGAACCCGACCTCTACGAAGCAACACTGGAGGCGCGCAAAGCCGATCTGGACCGGGCCGAAGCCAATCTGGAACTGGCCAAGGTTGATCTGGCACGCAAAGAAGAGCTGTTCCGCCGCGATGCCACGCCCGAGTCCGAGCGCGACATCGCCCGTGCCAACGAACTGGTCGCCGAGGCCGAGGTCAAGGCCGCAAATGCCGCCATCCAACAGGCCGAACTGGATCTGAGCTACACCGAGATTCACGCGCCGTTTACGGGGCGCATCGGACGCGTGACAACCAGTGTGGGCGATGTTGTTGGACCGACCAATCCGCCTTTGGTCAATCTGGTCAGCGAAGCGCCGATCTATGTGAATTTTTCCTTGAACGAGAAGCAGTTCACCACGGTTCTTCAACAGTTCAACGAAAATGCAAGCACATTGGCAGAAAGCGAAAAAAGCCCCAATGTGCATGTCACACTGCCTAACGGAACCGAGTTGGATGAAACCGGTGAGATTGTCTTTGTCGACAACCGCATCGATCCCCTGACCGGGGCGATCACCCTGCGCGCGCAGTTCGAAAATGCCGACCGGCTGATCATCGACGGTGCCTTTGTGAACGTACAGATTGAAGCGTTGGAACCCACGCTGCAGGTCTTGGTGCCTCAGGCGGCGTTGCAGCGCGATCAGCGGGGTGAATTCGTTCTGGCCGTCAACGACCAACAAATGGTCGAGCAGCGCTATATCACCACCGGCGACGCGGTCGGCACGGCCATCATCGTGACCGAGGGTCTGCGCGAAGGCGAGAGCGTGATTGTCGAAGGTCTGCAAAGGGTTCGCCCGGGCGTCGCGGTGGATGCGGTCGTCGCATCCGAGCAACCGGGGGAATAAGGCATGTTCTCAGCCCTGTTCATCAGCCGGCCCAAGCTGGCGCTTGTCATTTCGCTTGTCCTGACGATCATGGGCGGCATCGGCTACATGGTGTTGCCGGTCGCTCAGTTCCCGGACATCACCCCGCCCGTTGTCAGCGTGTCGACGACCTATACGGGCGCAAACGCTGAAACCGTGGAGAACACCGTCGCTGCCCCGATCGAGGCGCAGGTCAATGGTGTTGACGACATGATCTACATGACGTCGACCTCATCAGATAACGGCTCGTATTCGCTGAATATCACCTTTGAGGTTGGAACCGACCCCGATATCGCATCGGTCAACGTGCAGAACCGGGTCGCACAGGCCATGTCCTCGCTGCCGACCGAGGTGACGTCTTCGGGCGTGGTCACCCAAAAGGCATCGACCAACATGCTGTTGCTGGTGACACTCACATCGCCCAACGGGACCTATGACAGTGTATTTCTGTCCAACTATGCCTCGATCAACCTGAAAGATGCGCTGGCGCGAGTTCAGGGTGTGGGTAAGGCGGATGTTCTGACCAATCTGGAATACGCCATGCGGATCTGGATGGACCCAGACAAAATGGCGGCCTTGTCGATCACCCCCGGCGATGTGATCAACGCCATCCGCGAACAGAATATCGAGGTCTCGGCAGGCTCCATCGGGGCCCCGCCCGTGCCCGAGGGTCAGACCTTTCAGTATACGATCAAGACCAAGGGTCGTTTGACCTCGGCCGCCGAATTTGGCGAGATTGTTATTCGCACTGGCGATGCAGGCTCGATCGTACGCGTCCGCGATATTGCGCGCGTCGAATTGGGCGCAGAGTACTATGCCGCGTCGGGGTATTTCCAAGCGGTCCCCGCAACCGTCATCGGCATCTATCAGGCGCCCGGCGCAAACGCTCTGGCCGTGTCTGATCGTGTGCAGGCGGAGTTGGACCGTTTGTCCCGTGCCTTCCCGTCCGATGTAGAATACGAGGTACCGTTCAACACCACTGACTTTGTCGAGGCATCGCTGAACGACGTGGTCTCGACCCTGATCCTGACCTTCATTCTGGTGATCTCGGTCGTGTTTGTATTCCTTGGCAGTTGGCGCGCAACGATTATTCCGGCGGTGGCAATCCCGGTCTCCTTGATAGGCACATTTGCCTTTCTGCTGGCCTTTGGAATGTCACTGAACACCATCTCGCTATTCGCTTTGGTTCTGGCCATCGGGATCGTGGTGGACGACGCCATCGTCGTGGTGGAAAACGTGGAACGGATCATTGCAGATGAGGGGCTTCCCCCCGCCGAAGCGACACGCAAGGCGATGGGCCAGATCACCGGACCGGTGATCGCGACAACGTTGGTTCTGTTGGCCGTTTTTGTGCCCGTGACCTTTATGCCCGGCATATCCGGACGGCTTTATTCACAATTTGCGGTGACCATTTCGACGGCGGTTGTGATCTCATCCATCAACGCCCTGACCTTGTCACCGGCGCTGTGCGGTTTGGTTCTGCGCGCGCGTTCAGGCCCGCCCAAAGGGCTGTTGGCCGTGTTCGAACGTTTCATCGGCACTGTGCGCAATGGCTATGTCGCGATTGTGCGCAAGCTTCTGATCCTTCCGGTCATCGCACTGGGCGTGATTGTGGCACTGGGGATGGGAACGGGAACGATCATGTCCAACACCTCCAGCGGCTTTATCCCGCTTGAGGACAATGGCTATCTGTTTGTCGACATCCAACTGCCCGACGCCGCGACGCTGGAACGGACCGAGACGGTCTCGGCCCGCGTCGATGATCGGATCCGCGAGATTCCGGGTGTGGCCAGTACCGTTCTGATCAACGGCTTTTCGCTGCTGAACGGAACCACGACCAACGGTGCGGCGATCTTCGTGAACCTCGACAATTGGGCAGAGCGTCAGGAAGACGATCTGAGCGCCGATGCCATTCTGGCCAAAGTGCTGGCCATCGCTGGTGGCGAGTCGGCGGCATCCATTGTGGCCTTCAACCCTCCGCCGATTCAGGGTTTGGGGATGTCGGCCGGGGTCGAGATGGAGGTGCAACAAACCGGTGGTGGCACACCGCAGGACCTGGCCTCGGCGGTTGGTTCGTTTGTTTATGCAGCGAACCAACGGCCCGAGATCGGTCAGGCCTACACCACCTTCCGCGCCAATGTTCCGCAGCTCTTTGTCGATCTGGACCGGGAAAAAGCCAAGACGCTGCAAGTCTCGGTTGCCGAGATTTTCCAGACCATGCAGGCGCAGTTGGGTTCGTATTACGTGAACGACTTCAACCTGTTCGGTCGGGTCTATCGCGTGATGATTCAGGCCGACGGGAGCTATCGGGACAACGTCGAAGATATCTCGAACCTCTATGTGCGCTCGGAACAGGGCGAGATGGTTCCCCTGGGTACGCTTATTGACGTTGAAAACGTGCTGGGGCCGGTGCTGCTGAAACGGCATAATCTGTTCCGGTCGGCCACTGTCACGGCGGTGCCCGCACCCGGACTGTCCAGCGGCGACGCGATCAGCGTGATGACCGAAGAGTCCGCCACCGCCCTGCCCCCGGGATATGCGTTCGAATGGACCGGGACCGCGCAACAGCAATTGGCTTCGGGCAGTCTGGTGATCGTGATCCTCGGGTTGGCAATCCTGTTCGGCTACCTGTTCCTTGTGGGGCAGTACGAAAGTTGGTCTTTGCCGGTCTCAATCCTGCTCTCGGTGATCGTGGCCCTGTTTGGGGCCGTGGCCGCCGTGGCGATCGTGGGCAGTGACATCAACCTCTATACACAGATCGGGATGATCATGCTTGTGGGGTTGGCCTCCAAGAACGGGATTCTGATTGTCGAATTTGCCATGGAGCAACGGGCCAAGGGGCTGTCGATCAAGGACGCTGCAGCCGAAGCCGCCTATCAGCGGTTCCGGGCTGTGATGATGACCGCGCTGTCCTTCCTGCTTGGGGTTGTTCCACTGCTGGCCGCAAACGGTGCCGGCGCGGCCAGCCAGAAGGCCATCGGTGTGGCAGTGTTTGGCGGCATGCTGGCGGCCACGCTGGTAGGTGTGATCCTCGTTCCCGTCCTTTACGCCCTGATGCAAGGGGTGCGGGAATGGTTGAAAGGCAACAAAGGCGACCCAGGTCCCACGCCCGAAGCAAGCTGAGATCAATCGCCATCGACACTGAAAAGCCCCGTGGTCATCACGGGGCTTTTTTCTAAACGATCAGGCGATAACAGCCCCAACCCAGCGACGACGCCGGGCAGAAATTTCCCTTATCGCGACTTGTGCCTCGGCTGTGGGCGGCCGCTCCACACGGCGATAATCGCTCCCATCTGGTTTTCGGGTGAGCAGCCCACACGAAATCATCGTCCGCCTGAGCGTGGCTGGATCGTGGAACAGATGCTCTGCCTGCAATCGGTCGTTGAGTTCCTGTTCAGTCAGGCTGATTCCGGCTGGCAAGCTGGCCCACATGACCCATAGTGCAAGGGTTTGCACCGCTCTTTTCGACGGCCATTGCCGCAAGCGGCCCTGATCGTCGAACTGAAACAGCGTGCGCTCGACCACGCGCATATCGACCGGCGCCACTTCCTGCCGCGTTTCAACACGTCGTCTTGCGGCGTTGACGGTGCGCATGTGCTGCAGGTTCTGGAACCCTGCCGCGCGGGCGAGCATATTCATCAGGGTCAGGTGGGATGGACTGGTTTCACCCAGCTGGCGGCGCAGAGCGCGCGCGAATCCTGTCAGGTCATCCACATTCAGGGAAACAGGCGTTTTGGTCATCATGCATCCATAGCGGGCGTTTCGCACGATCATCGGTCGCTGACTTGACGACACAACGCCCCTTGGGTTTGCGATGCCGTTTCGATCTGAATGGCAGGTTTAGCTCTCTGTGTCAGAGCAGCGACGCCTCGGTGTCTGCCGACCGTACCTGACGGCTAGCACGATCCGGCAGCACCGCCAAGTGTCAAGCGACCTGCGCATGTTGCGCCATCCATTGATCAAGCCGGTCAATCTGATCGGCATCCAGACGCAGCCCCAGCTTGTTGCGGCGCCAGACCACATCTTCGGCCCTGCGGGCAAATTCCTTGTCCATCAGCCATTCGACCTCACGCGCGGTCAGGGTCGCGCCAAAAGCCTCGCCCAGATCAGCGGCTTCTTTCGCATCGCCCAGCATCACGCGCGCTTCGGTCCCATAGGCCCGGATCAGGCGCGCGGCCCAAAAGGCGTCCAGAAACGGAAAGTCGGCCTTCAGCCCATCAACCAGGTTTTGCACCCCATCAACCGGAAAATCCCCGCCCGGCAGGGCCACGCCAGCGGTCCATGGCCCCGGCAAATCGGGGAAATGCTCTGACACCTTTTCCAGCGCGCTTTCTGCCAGACGGCGATAGGTGGTGATCTTGCCGCCAAACACGTTCAGCACCGGCGCACCGCCAATTGCGTTCACTTTTAGCGTATAGTCCCGCGTCGCTGCCGTCGCGCTGCTGGCACCGTCATCATATAGCGGGCGCACACCGGAATAGGTCCAGACGATATCGTCCTTGGTCACGGGCTGAGCGAAATACTTGGACGCAAAATCGCACAGATAGTCTTTTTCAGCCTCGGTACAGACGGGATGTTCGGACGGTTCCGCATGGTCCTGATCCGTGGTTCCGATCAGGGTAAAGTCCTGTTCGTACGGAATGGCAAAGATGATGCGCCCGTCTTCACCCTGAAAGAAGTAGCACTTGTCATGATCAAACAGCTTCCGCGTCACGATATGGCTGCCCCGCACCAGCCGAACCCCTTCGCGCGAATTCACGTGAATTTTGGACTGGATGATGTCGCCAACCCAGGGACCACCTGCATTGATCAGCATCTTGGCCCGGATCACGCGGGTTTCGTCATTGTCCCGATCGCGCACCGTCACCTCCCACAGATCGTCGACCCTGTGGGCCGAGACCACCTCGGTCCGCACCATGATCCGTGCGCCGCGCGCCTCGGCATCACGAGCGTTCAGCACCACCAGCCGGGCATCCTCGATCCAGCAATCCGAATATTCATAAGCGGTTTCGAACTTGTCCTGCAACGGCGCACCTTCGGGTGCCGTGTGCAAATTCAATGAGCTTGTGCCCGGCAGGATTTTGCGTCCGCCAAGGGTGTCATACAGGAACAGGCCCAGACGGATCAGCCAGGCCGGGCGCCGCCCGCGCATCCAGGGCATCACGGTGCTCAGCAGCTTTGACGTCGGCGTTTCGGAATCAAAGCGCATGTCCTTGTGATAGGGCAGCACAAAACGCATCGGCCAGCTGATATGAGGCATGGCACGCAACAGTGTTTCGCGTTCGATCAATGCCTCGCGCACCAGTCGGACCTCAAAATACTCCAGATATCGCAGGCCGCCATGGAACAGCTTGGTCGAGGCCGAAGACGTGGCCGAGGCCAGATCGTTCATCTCGGCCAATGTCACCGACAATCCACGTCCGGCGGCGTCACGCGCGATACCGCACCCATTGATCCCGCCGCCGATGATGAACAGGTCGGTGATCTGGTCCTCTGTCCGTTCCATACCCTATGAGCCTCCGTCAGATCGAGTTGCGCGCATTAATAAGAATACCATTCGGATTATCAATGTTTTTGTTCGTTTATTTTCGTTTTGCAACACGGATGTGAAATTCACGCAAACGCGGTTGCCAATTCGCTGTAAAAGAACAAAAACGAAAAAGTCCTTAGCTATTGGAACACCCTATGTCCCTGTCCTTTCGCCAATCCGACATTCTGGAGATTGCCAGCACCGAAGGCCGTGTCACGGTCGATGGGCTGGCCGAACGCTTTGGGGTCACGGTTCAGACGATTCGACGGGACCTGTCCGAATTGGCCGAGGCGGGTAAACTGGATCGCGTACATGGCGGGGCCGTCTTGCGGTCGGGCGTGTCCAATATCGGCTATGAGGATCGCCGGACATTGAATGCAGACGCCAAAACCCTCATGGCGCGGACCTGCGCGGCTGATATTCCCGACGGCGCATCAGTTTTCATGAACATCGGCACCTCGACCGAAGCCGTTGCGCGACAACTTCTTGGCCACAAGAACCTTATGGTGGTCACCAACAACATGAATGTCGCCAGTATTCTGGTCGAAAACCCCGAGTGCGAGATTGTTGTGGCCGGAGGCGTCTTGCGCCGATCGGATGGCGGATTGGTTGGCAACCTGACCGTCTCGACGATCCGGCAATTCAAGTTTGACTATGCGGTCATCGGATGCTCGGCGTTGGACGCCGAAGGTGACTTGCTGGATTTCGACTTTCAGGAAGTGCAAGTGAGCCAGACAATCATCGCGCAGGCGCGGCGCACGTTTCTGGTGGCCGATCATTCGAAATTCCAACGCTCGGCCCCCGCGCGGATTACGTCTCTGGCCGAGATGGATGCTATTTTCACCGATCACGCATTGCCCAAAGGGCTGGCTGAAAAATGCGCGGGCTGGAACACACACATCCGCCTTTGCACCTGAAACGGATTAGCGTCAAACATCCTCGATAAATGGATTGACGTGCGGCCCCCCAAACCTGAGGATGGAGGAAACTTCCAGAAAGGAGGCACGAGCATGGGACTTCTGGGACAGCCTCTGGGTTACTATGACTACCTGACCTTTGTCGCCTTGATCTTGCTGCTGGCCGCTGTGATGGCGTTGTTTCTGTTCATCATGGGGCTACCGGGCCGGATCGCGATCAAACGCAATCATCCGCATGCCGAAGCCGTCAAGATCATGGGCTGGATGGGTTTTCTGGCAGTAGTGCCTTGGGTCCATGCCTTCATGTGGGCATTTCATGATGGCGTAACGGTCGATATTCGCCGTGGGCCGGATGAAGAAAAAAAAGCCATCCGCGATGACATCGAGCGCCTGGGTGGTACTGTCAAAGAAGAATATCAGGCCGCGTCAGACGAGACGCAGAAAAGCTAAGGCCAAAGGAAACACCCGGACATGTTCGTTGCCCTCGGCATTACGCTTTTTTACATCATTTTCGTCTGGTTCATCTTCTTCAAGATGGAGTGGCTCAAGTTCAACATTGCCTGGGGAATTGTCTCATTCTGGGTCGGTGCGCACCTGCTGTTGATCTTCCTTGTCGCGCTCAGGTTCTTCCAGCCCTTCTCGGTCGACAGCCACGTGGTGCGGTCCACCATTCAGATCGTGCCCAAACTGACGCAACCCACGATCCTGACCGAAGTTCTGGTTGAGCCGAACACACAGGTCACCAAAGGTGATCCGCTGTATCGGTTTGACGACACGGTGTTTTCTCTGGCTGTCGACAATGCAACCGCGCAGTTGGTGGCCGCAGAGCAGAATGCCAAGATTCTGGAACAGGACGTTATTGCCAAGACCGAAGCTGTGGAACGTGCGAACGCGCAATTGGCGTATGCTTTGACCGAGCAGGCGCGGTACGAAAACCTCGTCCCTGCCGGAGGAGCGCGTCAGGATGAACTGGATCGCTGGAACGAGCAGGTGAGCGAGGACACCGCTTCGGTGAAACAGGCCGAAGCCAATCTGGAAAAGGCCAAGCTGGCACAAGCGTCGCAAATCGACGGCGTGAATACCGGGGTTCTGCAGGCTCAGGCGCAGTTGTCCGAAGCAGAGTATTTTCTGGAAAACACCACGATCTACGCCCCTGAAAATGGCATGATCGTTTCACAACAGGCCCGCCCCGGGCTAGTTGTGGGCGATATCCGTCTGGGTGCCATTGCCAGTTTCGTGACCGAAGACAACCCTTACCTTCTGGCCACGTTCCGCCAGCAGAACCTGAAATTCGTAGAGGTCGGACAAGAGGTTGAAGTGGCTTTGGACCTGTATCCCGGAGAAATCCTGCCCGGCAAGGTCGAGGCGATCTGGTGGGCGACGCGTCAGGGCCAGTATCTTCCCTCGGGTCGCCTGCCCGGCTTTGAGCTGCCAAAGCTTCCGGGCCGGATCGCCGTTCAAATCACGGTCGATTTGCCCGAAGACCACATCCTGCCAGCTGGCGGTCATGCCGCCGTGGCGATCTACACCGGTCAGGGTAAAAGCTTTGAGTTTTTGCGGCGCATAAACATTCGCCTGTACTCTTTCGCCAATTTCATTCGACCGCTGGACATTTGAGGACGCGCATCATGACACGGGCCAAATCCTTTCAACGCTTGATGGGAACGGCCCTGTGCGCCGCGGTTTTGGCAGCCTGTGCGCCGATTGGCCCCGATTTCGTGCGCCCGAACTCTCCGGTTGTGAAGCAATGGATCGAGGTGAACAGCCCCAGCACCGGGCAAAGTGGCCTGACCTCACGCAGCGCGCCTGTGGTGAAATGGTGGGAGACGTTCAATGACCCCACCCTCAACAAACTCATCGCCGAGGCCTACGCCCAGAACCTGAGCTTGCAGGTGGCCGGTGCACGGGTGTTGCAGGCCCGGGCCCAGTTGGGCATCGCCTTTGGCGAGTTGTACCCGCAATCGCAGGTTCTCGGCGCTTCGACCGAGCGGCGACAGATCAGTGACAATCTGGGCCCAATCGCCGATATCAATCGAATCATTCCGCTGGATACCGAATTCTCTACCTCTCAGGCTGGATTTGACGCGCAATGGGAGTTGGATGTCTGGGGCGCACAGCGGCGCGGCGTTCAGGCGGCGCGGTCCAACCTGGCCTTGCAGGTCGCCAACTATGACGACGCTCTGGTGACGCTGACGGGCGATGTGGCTGCGCTCTATGTGAATATCCGGGCCTTACAGGAATCGCTGGGGGTCGCACGTGAGAACATCAAGCTTCAGCAGGAGTCGGCGGATCTGACCCAGTTGCGGTTCAACAACGGTGTCACCACCGAGCTGGATGTGCAGGAATCGACCGCACTGTTGAACAATACCAAAGCGTTGGTGCCCGAGTTGGAAAGCGACTTGCAGCAGACCAAGAACGCCCTGGCCGTGCTGCTTGGCACCACTCCGTCGCGGATGACCGGCCTTCTTGGAAACTCCGGTCGCATCCCGGTGGCCCGCTCGAACGTGGCCGTCGGTGTCCCGGCCGAGCTGCTGCGCCGTCGCCCCGATGTCAGGGCCGCGGAACTGGCCGCAGCCACGCAATCGGCTCAGGTAGGGATCGCAATGGCCGATCTGTACCCTCAGTTCATTCTATCCGGTTCGGTCGGCCTGCAAGCCTCCGGTGGGCGGGACTTGTTCAGCTCGAACAGCACGACCGGACTTGCCAGCGCGGGCGTTGTCTGGAACGTGCTGAACTATGGGCGCATACAGAATAACGTTCGCGCGCAGGACGCCGCCTATCAGGCGCTGATCGCGAATTACCAAAACACCGTGCTGACGGCCTATTCCGAAGTGGAAAGCGCCATGGTGGCCTATGCTCAGGCACGCAAGCAGGTTGGGTTTTACCAACAAAGCGTCGATGCCTCACGCAGGGCGGCAGAGATTGCAGTCAGTCAGTATACCGACGGAATTGCCGACTATTCCCGCATCCTGAACACGCAGACCGCGCTGCTGCGCTCGCAGGCCAACCTGATCGAGGCGCGTCAGCAAGTGTCCAGCAATCTGGTCGCTGTCTACAAAGGCCTTGGCGGTGGCTGGCAAATTCGCGAGAACCGAGAATTCCTGCCCGATACTGTGCTGGCCGAAATGGCCTATCGCACCGACTGGGGTGATCTGCTGCAGGAAACGCCGACCCGTGCCAGCCTGAACTAGGACCTACTTGGTCAGGCCCCGCAGACCGCCGGATATCAGGATGTTCACCTCATAGAGGATACGCGGCGCTGCAAAGCCTCCGGGGCTGGCCAGATAGTTCGGACTCCATTCCGGATCGAATTTCTGTTTGAAGGCCCGCAAGCCTTCGAAATGGTAGAACTGCTCGCCATGTTCATAAACAAACCCGCCGATCCGGTTCCACAAGGACGCAAGCTGGCGATTTTCGATGCCCGAAAACGGCGCGGCACCCAGCGAGAACCAATGAAACCCCTGTTCGGCCCCCCAGGCCATCATCTCGGCAAACAGGGCATCCATGACAAAGCTCGGGCTATCAGGCTCATAGCGCATCAGATCCAGCGAAAGCTCGGATTTGTTCCCGCCCTGAAACAGGTTGGCAAAGGCCATGATCTTGCCGGTCTCGCCATTTCGCAACACGGCATGGTCGAAATAGGATAGGTAGTCGTCGTCAAACCCACCCAGAGCAAAGCCTTTTTCGGCCCCGGCTTTCTGTTCCAACCAGTGATCGGAAATCGCCCGCAGCTCTGGCAGAACAGGTGCGAGGTCCTCTTTGGGGATAATTTCGAACACATAGCCTTCGCGCTCGGCCCGGTTCTTGGCCTGACGGAAGCGTTTGCGGGACTTGCCGTCCAGCGAAAAGTCTTTCAACGGCACGCGCGCCACCTCACCGATCTTGAGGATCGACAGGCCAAGGTCCAGGAAGGTCGGCAGGTATTTGGTCGAGACGCTGTAGAAGGCGCAAAGCTTGCCCTCGCGATCCGCCATTTCGCGCAATTGCCAGACCAACTGCCGGCCAGCCTCTTCATCACCGACCGGCTCGCCCTTCGATATGATGGCATTGCCCGTGTCTGCATAGGCGATGAACGCCGACTCGTCCGGTGCGATCAGGAATTGCTTGTCACCGGTCAGCGAAATCTGGGCCTCTGTGTCCTCGCTTTGCATCACCAACCGTTCGACGCAGTCTGGAATGTCAGTGCGCACCGGAGCCGGAATCTCGCGTCCGAACAGAGAGGTCACCGCCACAATCCCAAGGATCACCGCCACCACGAGGCTGGACCGCAGGAAGCGTGACGCGTCGCCATTCCAGGCGAAGTCCCACCACAAGGCGTTCTGGTATTGAACATGGGAATAGGCAAACAGGCCGATCCAGAAGATCACCGCAAGCAACGCCACAACACTGACCAGCCAAGGGATGTTCAACCGAAAGATCGACGCACCACTGACACGGTAGAACGCACCACGAAACAGGGCCAGCACCGCGATTGTGCCCAACATGCTGAGCGCTTCATGCGTGTCCAACCCCTTGGCGAGTGACGCCGCAAAGCCTGCGACCATCAACAACATCGCGACAACCCAGGCACGGTACAGCTTGCGGAACAATCCGCGTGACACCAGGATCAGCAAAACGCCCACAGCGCTGCCCGCCAGATGTGACGCCTCGACAAAGGACAAGGGCAGGACTTCCCGCAACGCGCCAAGGCTTTTGCTGTCAGCCGGCAGCGCGCCCGATACCAAGAGGATGATCCCCGCCACTGCGGTGACACCTGCGGCAACCATCGGCACGATCGGACGAATGGCCCGGTAGACCCATGTGCCTGCGCCAAGAATCCGATGACGCTGTGTCAGGGCCGATGCCACCGCGATGGACAGGCTGGCGATGGCGAATGGCAGGAATGTGTAAACGACCCGGTACAACAACAAGGCCGCGATGACGTCCGAACGACCGGATGCCCCCAGCCCGGCAATAATCGTCGCCTCGAACACACCAATGCCGCCGGGTGCATGGCTCAGGATGCCCAATGCTATTGCCGCGATATAGATAGTGAAGAAATACGGATACCCGATCCCAAGGTCGTCCGGCATCAGCACAAAGAGCACCATTGATGCTCCGGCCAGATCCCCAATCGCCGCCAGCGTCAGGCAGCTGGCCAACTTTCCGCCGGGCAGTTGGAACCCGATACCAGCAAATTCCAACCGACGCCCGCCACTGGACAGCCAGACAAACAGGGCGACCAATCCAACAAGCAGACACACGCCTATGGCGGTTTCGACCGTTGCACTGATCGGCAGCGCGTTGGAAATACCGTCGGGATGAAAGGTCAACAAGAGGCCGAGGATCAAGACCAGTCCCGTCCAAAACGCCACCCATGACGTGGCGATCACCCCGGCAACGCGGCTGAGGTCAAGGCCGAGCGACGCGTATATGCGATAGCGAATTGCCGTCCCCGTGATGTACGAAAACCCCAGACAGTTCGAGACCGCATACCCGCTTGCCCCCGCCATCCCGGCAACCGGCAACGGGACTTTCCCGCCTGCCACGCTTTGGACTGCGAAGACGTCGTAGAGCGACAGCGAAAAGAAACTGACCGCCGTCCAACACAGGGCGAAGAACATGACGCGCCAAGACGTATCCGAAATGTCCGACTGCACATCCGCCCATTTCACATGGGACGACAGTTCGTGCAGAACCGTCAACGCGATCACCGTGATCAGGATCGGGATAGCGATGCGAACCCAGGGTTTTTCCAGTACAGCCGTGATCTTTTCGGCCCATTGCACGGCCCGAGGTTCGTGCTGCTGCTGAGTGGTCATGTCGAACGGTCCCGCCTCTGTCCCTTGGCCCCGCGATTGGATCATCGTGGCCAAGTGAATGTCGCACAATTTCCTTGACGTTCAAAGCACTACAGCCCGCTTTTAGCACAGCGGTCTCAGAACCTGCCCTTGCGCGTCGACAACAGCAGGTTTGTCTCGGATCGGGTGATGCCTTCCATGCGCCGGATCTGAAACAGTACCTCGTCCAGCTCGTCCAAAGTCTCGGTTCCGATCTCGGCAATCAGGTCCCAGCTGCCATTTGTCGAATGCACGGCGCGCACCTGCCGCAATGCTCCGATCCGAGCCATCGTGCGCTCGGTCCCCCGCCCTTCGATCTCCAGCATCATCAGACCCCGAACCGGGCTTTGCGCCACATCCCGTCGCGTCAGAACGGTGAAGCCCACAATCTCACCCGTTTGTTTAAGGCGCTGCAGCCGACTGCGTACCGTCGTGCGCGTGACCCCAAGCGTTTCCGCAAGCTCGGACAACGAAGCCCGCGCATCCCGATGCAACGCACTGAGCAACCTGTTATCCAAATCGTCCATATTACACTTCCTTTTCGGATATTCACCTTCCTTATTGAGCATTTTGCCCTCTTCACGCAAGACATACTGTCCCGCTAAATACGCATATGGATAGCAAGAATATAATTTTGGTCGGCGCGCCGATGGATGTGGGCAAGCGGCGACAAGGGTGCAGAATGGGACCGGATGCGTATCGCGTCGCAGGTCTTGATGGTGCCCTGGCCGATCTGGGTCATTCTGTGACAGACCACGGGGATGTTACACCCGATGCTGTGGATGTCCCCGACCACCGCCACCTCTTTGCCCTGCCCGAATGCATCGGTTGGACCCAGGCTCTTGGACGGGTGGCGGCTGAGGTTGCGCCCAAGGGCGTTCCGATTTTCATGGGCGGTGATCACGCGTTGTCGATGGGCACCGTGGCCGGAATGGCCGTTCACGCTCAGCGCATCGACCGGCCTTTGTTCGTCTTGTGGCTGGATGCCCATAGCGACTTTCATACGCCCGACAGCACCGGCAGCGGCAACCTGCATGGCACACCCGTCGCCTATTTCACAGGTCAGTCCGGGTTTGAGGCGTTCCCACCGCTTCCGGCTATCGTTCCGACGAACCGGGTTGGCATGATCGGACTGCGCTCGGTCGATCCAGCCGAGCGCGCCGCGTTGGAGCAAAACCACGCGATGCTGGCCGATATGCGCAGCATAGACGAGCACGGGATCAAGGCCCCGCTGATGTCCTTTCTGGATCGCGTACAGTCCGAGAACGGACTCCTGCATGTCTCGTTGGATGTCGATTTCCTGGACCCTGTCGTCGCGCCTGCCGTGGGCACGACCGTGCCCGGTGGCGCCACAGAACGCGAGGCTCATCTGGTGATGGAGCTTTTGCACGAAAGCGGGCTGGTCTGTTCGCTTGATCTGGTTGAGCTGAACCCGTTTCTGGATGAACGCGGACGTACCGCAAAACTGATGGTGGATCTGGCCGCGTCCCTGATGGGACGTCGGATCTTTGACCGCCCCACCCGGAGCTTTTGATGCAGTCTTTGCAAGCCCCTTCTGCCGTGGTCATGATCAGACCCCATGCCTTTGCTTCAAACCCTGAAACACACGATGACAACGCGTTTCAGACCTTGGCCGACCGGACAGGCGAGGTGACATCCTCCGTGGCGCGGGAGGAACATGACCAGGCGGTGGCGCGATTGCGCGCCGCAGGTGTGACCGTGCATGTGTTCGAGGATCACGGTCAGGACGAAACTCCCGACAGTGTATTCCCGAACAATTGGTTTTCGACCCATCCCGGCGGCCATGTGGCGGTCTTCCCGATGTATGTCCCTTCGCGCCGCCGCGAACGACGTCAGGATGTGCTTGAGTTGCTCAAACAGCAGTACCGGGTTCAGGACGTGATCGACTATTCCGGGCTTGAACAGGACGGGCTGGCCCTTGAAGGCACCGGAGCGATGGTTCTGGATCACGTTGGCCGCGTTGCCTACACAGTAAAATCCAACCGCGCCGACCCGATCCTGTTGGAACGTTTCTGCACCCATTTCAACTATGAACCCATGGTGTTCGAAGCCCGCGACGAACACGGGCGTGACGTCTATCATACCAATGTCCTGATGGGGATCGGGACACACTATGCGTTGATCTGCCTCGACATGATCGCTGACCTCGAACGACGTGCGACAGTCAAAGCCCGGCTTGAAGAGTCTGGCCGCACCGTGATCGACCTGAGCCACGAACAGATCGCCGAATTTGCCGGCAACGCCATCGAGCTTAGGGGCACAGACGGTTTGGTTCTGGCCCTCTCGGCCCGGGCGCTGGCGGCGTTGACGCCCGATCAGATATCCACCATCGAAGCCAGCGCAACGCTGCTGCCGCTTTCGGTCCCCACCATCGAAACTGCGGGAGGGTCGGTGCGCTGCATGATTGCTGGCATCCACCTGTCCCGCCGCTAGGAGTGCATGATGCAACCCTCTGACAAGGCCCTTGTGCCCTTCGTTTCCGTCGACAACATGATGCGGCTGGTGCACCATATCGGCGTTGAGCAGATGATTGCCAAGATCGCAACGCAGATCGAGGCAGACTTCAAACGGTGGGAAAGCTTCGACAAGACCCCGCGCATCCCGGCGCATTCCCCTCATGGGGTGATCGAACTGATGCCCACTTCGGATGGTGAGGCCTATGGTTTCAAATATGTCAACGGCCATCCAAAGAATACGTCCGAAGGTCTGCAGACGGTCACAGCATTTGGGTTGCTTGCGGATGTCTATACAGGTTACCCGACACTGCTGACCGAAATGACAATCCTGACAGCACTCCGGACGGCTGCGACCTCTGCTCTGGTTGGACAGTATCTGGCCCCGAAAAATGCAACCATCATGGCGATGATCGGCAACGGCGCACAATCCGAGTTCCAGTGCCTTGCCTTCAAGGCCATGTGCGGAATCGAAACCGTTCGCCTTTATGATACCGACCCGAACGCCACCGCCAAATGCGCCGCAAACCTTCAAGGCAAAGGTCTGGCAGTAGTGTCTTGCAAAACAGCGGAAGAGGCGATTGAAGGTGCCCAGATCATATCCACCTGTACGGCGGACAAGAAGTACGCCACGATTCTGACCGACAACATGGTCGGTCCTGGCGTTCACATCAACGCAATCGGAGGCGACTGCCCGGGCAAGACCGAACTTCATCGCGATATCCTTCTACGGTCCGATATCTTCGTGGAATACCCCGAACAAACCCGGATCGAAGGCGAGATTCAGGCGTTGGAAGACAACCACCCTGTTGTCGAGATGTGGAAGGTCATGACCGGTCAGGCCCCAGGTCGCACAGACGACAAGCAGATCACCCTGTTCGACAGCGTCGGATTTGCCATCGAGGATTTCTCGGCCCTGCGCGTGGTCAAAACTTTGGTGGCAGAGACCGAGTTCTTTGAACCGCTGGACATGCTGGCAGACCCGGATGATCCACGCGATCTGTTTGGAATGCTGATGAGGGCGCAATAGCGGCTCAACCTACCCTTTGGCCACCGGCGAGGGGGCGCTGCCCCCGCCGCCCTTTGGGCGACTCCCCCGGGATATCTATGGCCAGATGAAGCAGGGATCCACTCTCTAGGCCTCAACCCAGACAGCTTCACCTGGCGCGGTCATCGGCATCCCTGCCTGTGCCGCCACTCTTTTTTCGGAGGGTTTGGTTAAGGATCCATTACTTCATCTGGCCATAAATATCCCGGAGCGCGAGGCAGAGCCTCGCTGGCCCCTAGCCCGCCAAGGAGGGCAAATAGAGGACAATACCTGGGAAGGCCACAAGCAGTGCAATTGTCAAAGCATCAGCAATAAAGAACGGGGTCACGCCTTTGAAAACATCTTGAACGCTAAGATCAGGGCGTACCCCGGCGACGACAAAGCAGTTCAGCCCGATGGGTGGCGTAATCAAACAGAACTCGGCCATCTTGACCACCAGAATACCGAACCAGATCGCGCACATCGGGCCAGACATGCCAAAGGCACTGTCGGCTGCGCTGACGGTTTCGCCCCCGTTCAAGGCCATGACCGCCGGGTAGACGACAGGCAAGGTCAACAGCAGCATCCCGATGGCGTCCATGAACATGCCCAACACGGCATAAGCCAGAAGGATACAGATCAGGATCAACATCGGAGACATCTCCAACGACGTGATCCAATCCGAGAACGCGCCCGGCAGGTCTGCGAAACCCAGAAACCGCACGTAGATCAAAACGCCCCAGATGATCGAAAAGATCATTGCGGTCAGCTTCGCTGTTTCCAACAAGGCCGATTTGAACTCCGGCCAGCGCATTCCGTGAAACAGCGCAAAACAGAAGACGATGAACGCTCCGATCGCGCCGCCTTCTGTTGGTGTGCCCCACGCCTTGTCCCCAAACGGGTTATAGACAAAGCAGATGATGATCAGGATCACGGCGACGATGGGAATGGCCCCGGGAAGCGCCGAAAAGCGTTGTTTCCAGGTGAATCCGGTCACCGGAGGACCAACGTTCTTGAACACGACCGCGATGCCGACGATCAACAAACCGTAGACAAGAGCCGAGAACGCTCCGGGGATGAAGCCGGCCAGCAACAGCTTGCCCACGTCCTGTTCGACAATGATGGCATAGATCACAAGGATCGCGGACGGCGGAATAAGCGAGGCCAGCGTGCCACCGGCCGCGACAACACCAGCGGCAAAGCGCTTATTGTACCCGACACTCAGCATTTCCGGGATTGCGATGCGGGCAAACACGGCAGACGTGGCGACAGATGCACCGGATACGGCTGCAAAGCCTGCAGTTGCAAAAATGGTCGAGACGGCCAGCCCTCCGGGCATCCACGCGATCCAACGCTTGGCCGCTTCGAACAGGGCGCGTGTCAGGCCAGCGTAATAGGCCAGATAGCCGATCAGGATGAATGTCGGGATCAGGCTGAGGGTATGGGCTGCCACCTTCGAATGTGGCACCTGCCCCGCGGTTTTGATAGCGACGGTGACCGCTCGACCAAACCGGTCGGGCTCGTACCCGAATTTGGCCCAGAAGATCCAGACCAACCCGAAAAGTCCGGCCAGCCCTGCGGCAAAAGCCACCCGCATACCCGTGACGACAAGAAGAAGCAGGCCACCCGTGACCCAGAGGCCGATTTCTATCGTGTCCATGGGTCAGTCCTGCCCTTCAAACTGTTCGGCCTCGGCGGCAGCCTGCGCGGCAGCGTCCTGAATCAGGGGCACCGCTACGGGCGTCTCCAACCCCAGAACGAAGGCACGCCCATATCCCCAAACCTGCAACGCCAGCCGCAGGCATAGAACCGAGAATGCAACCGGGGCCAGCAGTTTGGCGGGCCAAAGCGGAATGCCGATGTCGATCGAGCTGTCGCGGCTCCACATCGGAGCGCCGAAATCAAAGGAGCGGTCAAAATGGGACCAACTGCCCCAGACCAACGCCAACATCAGGACAAGAATCAGGACTACCGAGATCAACTCGAACAACCACAGTGCCCGACCCTGCAGCCGTGAGATAACGATGTCCATTCGGATGTGTCCGCCATCGCGCTGTACATATGAAATGCCTAGAAATGCGATCAGCGGCATGGCCTGTTCAATCCAGTCCACGTAGCCGGGCAGTGGCGCGTTGAACGCATTGCGCCCACTGACCGATATCACCGCAAGCACCATCAGCCCAAAAACGGCAAACCCGCTGATCAGAGCCAAAAACCGCTCGAGCCCCAACAAACGCTGATCCAACTGGCTGAGGCGGCTGCCATCTTCCAGCACCGTGGCCTGTCCTGCCATTCCGGTGGTCCCTCTTGTTTAGAAGTACCGGACGCCGTTCAGCGCCCGGCCTTATGGGTCAGTTTCCGCCGCGCTGTTGCTGCAACGTGGTTTGGACCAGATCATAGAGATCCTGCGCCGGCAGGCCCTGTGCCGACATATCCGCAATCCATTGTTCGCGGATAGGATCGGCCGCTTTCGTGCGGAATTCTTCGATGACGGCATCGTCAATCATCACCTTCTGCACACCCTTTTCTTCGAGAACACTGTCCCATTGTTCCAGCAACCCGCCATAGTTCGCCAGATAGTGATCGATGGCCTCATCAATCGAGCTGTCCAACGCCTCACGATGCTCTGGCGACAGTGATTCATACGCGTCGATATTGACAACGACGGGACAGTTCACGGTGCCGGGGTTCAGGTTCGCGGTCCACCAGTCAGCCTCGTTGATGGTGCCAAAGGACAGATGCGCGTGCTGCGCAAAAGCGACCGTATCGACCACGCCGGATTCCATTGCGTTGTAGGCCTCGGTAGCGGGGACCGAAGTGGGAACGCCACCTACGGCTTCAAAGGCCTGACCCAAACCTCCGGTCGCGCGTACACGCATGCCTTCGAAATCGGCCAGCTTGCTCCGCGGATCACCGGTACCGACGATATTGTATTGCGGCATGGGGGACGTCATCAGGATACGCGCGTTCCACTGCGCCATTTCCTCGGCCACGGCCGGGTGACCATAGACCGCGTGGCTGACGGCGACCTCTTCCTCAAGATTGTTCACGCCCAGAAAGGGCAGTTCCAGAACGGTGATCGCACGGTTCTTGTCACGGTGGTAGCCTGCGCAGAACTGAGCCATTTCGAAAGCTCCGATTTCGATCCCGTCCAGATTTTCGCGTGGCTTGGACAGGCCGCCATAGCTGACATTGATGGTAAACTCACCACCGGTTTTTTCCGAAACCAGTTCGGCCAGTTTCTCGACATGCTCGGTAAAGGCCCGGCGTTTGCCCCAGACCGACGCATTCCATTCGGTTGCGGCAGCCTCGGTGACAAATGCAATACAAATGGCAGCGGCGGCCGCACCGCCCAACAGCTTTCTCATGGTGATCTCTCCCTTATATGCGCCTCCTCCCGAAGCGCTTGAGGTTGAAGCTAGCGCCAACATAGAGGTGTGCCAACCCCCGGGGGTCTTCGTCCGCAGGTTGATCTCGACATGCGTGCCGAGACTTGACCGCCTCGCCAAGGAGTTGATGGGCGGCACACTCAGAATTGGTCGCGCAAGGTAATTACATCTTATATTCTGTTTTTAATATATTTTTCACGTCACCTTTACAATTCATTGACTCCAACAAACCGCATTCAGAAATTTATTTACAAACAAATCCAAGGATTACCGCAATTTATTTCTTTATTTTCTGAACCCGGCCATACTGCTCTCGGGGAGGAATGGGATCGACTTTGCCAGAACGGCAGGCAAAAACGATCCAACGCAATCCAGTCCAGAGGGAGGAGCCTCAAACATGACTACCGCTGCCCAGGCAGATGCCAAGACCTATCCGCCATCCGCAGAAACCATTGACCGCGCCCATATTGATGCGGCGAAATACAATGAGATGTATGCGGCTTCCATCAGCGACCCTGACGCGTTTTGGGCCGAGCAAGGCAAGCGTGTTGACTGGATCAAACCGTTCAGCACGGTCAAGGATGTCGATTACAACTTTGGCTCTGTTAAGATCAACTGGTATGCCGATGGCACGTTGAACGTGGCCGCCAACTGTCTTGACCGCCATCTGGAAACACGCGGCGATCAGACGGCGATCATCTGGGAACCGGATGATCCAAACGATCCCGCCCAGAACATCACGTATTCAGAATTGCACCGCCGCACCTGCCGTATGGCCAATATTCTGGAATCCATGGGCGTGCGCAAAGGTGACCGCGTTGTCATCTACCTGCCAATGATCCCCGAGGCCGCCTATGCCATGTTGGCCTGTGCGCGGATCGGAGCCATTCACTCCATTGTTTTCGCAGGCTTTTCCCCCGATGCCTTGGCTGCACGCATCAATGGTTGCGAGGCCAAGGTTGTCATCACGGCGGACGAAGCGCCGCGTGGCGGTCGCAAAACACCGTTGAAGTCGAACGCTGATGCGGCGCTGTTGCACTGCAAGGACACGGTGAAATGTCTTGTCGTCAAACGCACCGGCGGTCAGACCACGTGGATCAGTGGCCGGGACTACGACTACAACGAAATGGCTCTGGAAGCCGATGACTACTGCGCGCCCGCTGAAATGAGCGCCGAGGATCCTCTGTTCGTCCTTTACACTTCCGGCTCAACCGGTCAGCCCAAAGGCGTCGTACATACAACCGGCGGCTATCTGGTCTATGCAGCGATGACGCATGAGATCACTTTCGACTACCACGAAGGTGACGTGTATTGGTGTACTGCGGATGTGGGCTGGGTCACCGGCCACAGCTATATCGTCTATGGCCCTCTGGCCAATGGCGCGACCACGCTGATGTTCGAAGGGGTTCCCACCTATCCCGACGCATCCCGCTTTTGGCAGGTCTGTGAAAAGCACAAGGTCAATCAGTTCTACACGGCCCCGACCGCTTTGCGCGCCCTGATGGGGCAAGGCAATGAGTGGGTCGAGAAATGCGACCTGAGCGATCTGCGCACGCTGGGCACGGTGGGTGAGCCGATCAACCCCGAAGCCTGGAACTGGTACAATGACGTCGTCGGAAAAGGCAAATGCCCCATCGTGGATACATGGTGGCAGACCGAAACCGGCGGTCACCTGATGACCCCCCTGCCCGGCGCCCATGCGATGAAACCCGGATCGGCGATGAAGCCGTTCTTCGGCATCCAGCCTGTGGTTCTCGACCCTCAGTCGGGTGTCGAGATCGAAGGCAACGGCGTCGAGGGCGTTCTGTGCATCAAGGACAGCTGGCCCGGCCAGATGCGCACCGTCTGGGGCGATCATGAGCGGTTCGAGAAAACCTATTTCTCGGACTACAAAGGCTACTACTTCACCGGTGACGGATGTCGTCGTGACGAGGACGGAGACTATTGGATCACGGGCCGCGTCGACGACGTGATCAACGTGTCCGGCCACCGTATGGGTACGGCCGAAGTGGAAAGCGCGCTGGTTGCGCACGCCGCAGTAGCTGAGGCCGCCGTTGTTGGCTATCCTCATGAAATCAAAGGACAAGGCATCTATTGCTACGTCACTCTGATGAACGATCGTGAGCCGTCAGATGACCTGCTGAAAGAGCTGCGCACCTGGGTTCGGACCGAGATCGGCCCGATTGCCAGCCCGGATGTGATCCAGTGGGCCCCCGGCCTTCCAAAGACCCGCTCGGGCAAGATCATGCGCCGTATCCTGCGCAAGATCGCCGAAAACGACTTTGGCTCGCTGGGTGACACGTCGACACTGGCCGATCCATCGGTGGTCGACGAGCTGATCGAAAACCGTGCGAACAAGTGAGGATGTGATGGATACTGCCACACTCACCACACCCGCTGTATTGATCCTTCTCGGCCCTCCGGGTGCCGGGAAGGGAACCCAGGCTCGAATGCTTGAAGAGAAATTCGGTCTGGTTCAGCTCAGCACCGGAGACCTTCTGCGCGCCGCTGTCGCCGCGGGCACTGAAGCCGGCAAAGCCGCCAAGGCGGTGATGGAGGCCGGTGATCTGGTCAGCGACGAGATCGTCATTGCCATCCTGCGCGACCGTATGGCGGAACCCGACTGCTCTAAGGGCGTCATTCTTGACGGCTTTCCCCGCACAACCGTTCAGGCCGAAGCCCTGGACGGTCTGCTTGCAGAGAACAACCAAAAGATCAGTGCCGCGATCAGCCTCGAGGTTGAGGATGCGGAAATGGTGATCCGTATCTCGGGCCGCTACACCTGTGCCGGATGTGGCGAGGGCTATCACGACACGTTCAAGCAGCCCACTGTTGACGGCATCTGCGACAATTGCGGCGGCACCGAGTTCAAGCGCCGCGCAGATGACAACGCGGAAACCGTGGCCTCGCGCCTGACCGCCTATCACGCGCAGACCGCACCGCTGATCAGCTACTACGATGCGCAAGGCGTGCTGAAACGCACAAACGCCATGGGCAAGATTGAAGACATCGCTGGTGATCTTGAAGACATCGTCACAGACGCGATGACGTAAGGGGAGGAGAGAGGCCACAAGGCTTTGATCCTTAAAGGAATACTTCAATGAACCGCCTTGGCGGAACAGGGAAGTTATGTCGGACGTCACGGGGCGTTTGGCACAATCGAGAAGCGGCCCGCGGCACTGGAGGAGTTGGGCACGGGCCGCCCAACGAGGAAGCGAAGGAGGAACCCGCAATGGCGGATCAATCTACTAACTCAGCGCAGACTGCCGAAGCCGACAAGGGCTATTGGCAGGCCAACCTGCGCCTCATCTACATCAGCCTCGCGATCTGGGCGCTGGTGTCGTTTGGATTCGGCATTCTGCTGCGTCCGCTGCTGTCCGGCATCTCTGTTGGTGGCACCGATCTGGGCTTTTGGTTCGCTCAGCAGGGATCGATCCTGGTCTTTCTGGTGCTGATCTTCAACTACGCCTGGCGCATGAACAAGCTCGACGCCGAATTCGGCGTAGAAGAATAAAGGAGCGCGGGGACAATGGATCAGTTTACCATCAACCTGCTGTTTGTTGGCGCATCCTTCGCGCTATACATCGGCATCGCGATTTGGGCCCGTGCGGGTTCCACATCGGAATTCTACGCCGCCGGTCGCGGCGTTCACCCGGTCACCAACGGTATGGCGACAGCGGCGGACTGGATGTCTGCGGCCTCGTTCATCTCGATGGCGGGCCTGATTGCCTTTACCGGCTATGACAACTCGTCCTTCCTGATGGGTTGGACTGGCGGCTACGTGCTGCTGGCGCTGTTGCTTGCGCCCTACCTGCGCAAGTTCGGCAAGTACACCGTCTCGGAATTCATCGGCGACCGGTTCTACAGCCAAACCGCACGTGTTGTTGCGGTTGTCTGTCTGATCGTCGCGTCGGTGACTTACGTGATCGGTCAGATGACCGGTGTGGGCGTGGCCTTTGGCCGCTTCCTTGAGGTCGACAACACAACCGGTCTGCTGATTGGTGCTGCTGTTGTGTTTGCCTACGCCGTGTTTGGTGGGATGAAGGGCGTGACCTACACTCAGGTCGCTCAGTACTGCGTGCTGATCACAGCCTATACCATCCCGGCGATCTTCATCTCGCTGCAGCTGACAGGCACGCCGATCCCGGCGCTGGGTCTGTTTGGCGACACCGCCAGCGGTGAGCCTCTGCTGACCAAGCTGGACGCGATCGTGACCGAGCTGGGCTTCAACGAATACACGGCCCACCATTCGAACACGCTGAACATGGTGCTGTTCACGCTGTCGCTGATGATCGGTACTGCCGGTCTGCCGCACGTGATCATGCGCTTCTTCACCGTGCCGAAAGTGTCTGACGCCCGCTGGTCTGCTGGCTGGACGCTGGTCTTCATCGCCCTGCTGTATCTGACCGCCCCTGCGGTTGGTGCGATGGCGCGTCTGAACATCAGTGACATGATGTGGCCCAATGGTGGCATCGAAGGTGGAGCTGTCTCGGTCGAGGAAATCAACACCGATCCACGCTATGACTGGATGGCCACGTGGCAGAAAACCGGTCTGTTGGATTGGGAAGACAAGAACGGCGACGGCAAGATCCAGTACTACAACGATGCCAATGCAGACATGCAGGCACTCGCTGAAGAAAAAGGCTGGGTCGGAAACGAGCTGACCAAGTTCAACCGCGACATCCTGGTTCTGGCGAACCCGGAAATTGCCAACCTGCCAGGTTGGGTTGTGGGTCTGGTTGCTGCCGGTGGTCTGGCTGCTGCCCTGTCCACGGCTGCGGGTCTGTTGCTGGCGATCTCGTCAGCGGTGTCCCACGACCTTGTCAAAGGGGCGATCAACCCGTCGATCTCTGAAAAGGGTGAGCTTTTGGCGGCACGGATTGCAATGGCTGTGGCCATCGTGGTCGCAACATGGCTGGGCCTGAACCCACCGGGCTTTGCGGCGCAAACCGTGGCCTTGGCGTTTGGTCTGGCGGCAGCCTCGATCTTCCCGGCGCTGATGATGGGGATCTTCTCGACCCGTATCAACAACACCGGCGCGGTCGCTGGCATGATGGCTGGTCTGGTCGTAACCCTGGTCTACATCTTCCTGCACAAAGGCTGGCTGTTCATTCCGGGCACCAACTCGTTCACCGATGCTGACCCGCTGTTGGGTCCGATCAAGTCGACCTCGTTCGGCGCCATTGGTGCGATGATCAACTTCGGCGTTGCCTACGTCGTTGCCGGCATGACCAAAGAGACTCCGCAGGAGATCAAAGATCTGGTCGAAAGCGTACGCATTCCCCGTGGTGCTGGCGCAGCTCAGAATAAATGAGCATGATGCGGCGTATGGATAGTTTCTATGTGCCGCGTCTTTCGACTTACTGTTCCCGCCCGGCATTCCATCGGGCGGGATTTTTACTCAGACCACCCGGAGCTATCTGATGTCCCTGTCCCACGAACAGATCACCCGGTTTCTGGAATCCGTGCATCCCTATGGTGCCCTGCCCGCCGACGTTCTGGAAGATGTCGCCAAGCAGATCGAAGTCTGGGAAGTCGATGAGGATTCATCCGTTTACGAAATGGGCCATACCCTGCCCGGCGTATTCGTGATCTACGAGGGGCAGGTTGAAATCACCGATGAAAACGGCGCAGTCGTCTCACATCTGGGTTTGCGCAATTCGTTCGGCGAACGGGGGCTTCTGAAAGACGGCAAAGCCGCCACCAAAGCACGCGCACATACACCATCTGTGCTGATTGTCCTGCCACCGGACCTGGTGCGTCAGCTGATTGACGGCCATGATGTCGTCTCCAAATTCTTTGACCGCTCGCGCGGGGGGCGCAGCGGCCCGCAAAGCCTGGCGACCAGTGCTATTGACATTCTGATGGCACACGACCCCGCCACCTGCCCGCCGACCACACCGGTACGGGATGCGGCTCGGATGATGCGGGACAAGCGGATCTCCTCCTTATGCGTGACCGATGGGGACGTTCTGCTGGGCATTGCAACCCTGCGGGACATCTCGGGAAAATACGTCGCAGACGCGATGACCAGCGATACCTCGATCTCTGACATCATGACCGCGGACCCCACCACCCTGTCGCCGGGTGATATCGGATCGGACGTGTTGCATGTGATGATGGAACGCGGCATAGGCCATATCCCCATTTGCGAGGGCGGTCGTCTGGTTGGCATCGTCACCCAGACCGACCTGACCCATTATCAGGCCGTGAACTCGGCCGAACTGGTCCGCCGGATCGCCCATGCCAATTCGGCGCAGGACATGGCGCTGGTCACGGCCGAAATCCCACAGCTTCTGGTGCAACTGGTAGCCGGCGGCAACCGGCACGAGATCGTCACCCGCCTGATCACCGATATTGCCGACACGGCCACGCGTCGTCTGCTAAGCCTTGCCGAAGAAAAACTGGGGCCACCGCCGGTGCCCTATCTGTGGCTGGCCTGCGGTTCGCAAGGACGGCAGGAACAGACAGGCGTCTCGGATCAGGACAATTGCCTGATGCTGGATGACAGCGTGACAGAGGCCGATATGACCTATTTCGCCGCGCTGGCCAAATACGTCTCGGACGGGCTGGATGTCTGTGGGTATTTCTATTGCCCCGGGGACATGATGGCGACCAACCCGCGCTGGTGTCAGCCGGTTCGCGTCTGGCGCGAGTATTTCAAGGGCTGGATCGCAAAACCGAACCCCGAAGCACAGATGCAGGCCTCGGTCATGTTCGACCTGCGCCCCATCGGTGGGGCGTTTGATCTGTTCGCCAACTTGCAGGCCGAAACGTTGGGCGCGGCCAGTGCGAACTCGATCTTTGTGGCCCACATGATCTCGAATTCTCTGAAACATACGCCGCCATTGGGTCTGCTGCGTGGTTTCGCGACCATCCGGTCGGGCGAGCACCGCAATACACTGGACCTGAAACACAACGGCGTCGTGCCGGTGGTCGATCTGGCCCGGATTTACAGCCTGCAAGGGCAACTGCCCGAGGCCAACACCCGCGCGCGGCTGAAAGCGGCAGAGACGGCAGAGGTCCTCAGCCCTTCGGGCGCGCGGGATTTGCTGGATGCCTATGATCTGATTGCCGAAACCCGGCTGGAGCATCAGGTCGCTCTGGTCAAATCGGGCGAAAAGCCCGACAACTACCTGCCACCCACAACCTTGTCGGATTTTGAGCGCAGCCATCTCAGGGATGCATTTGTGGTGGTCAAGACCATGCAATCCGCTGTGGGTCACGGCAAAGGCATGCTGGGGTAGCAAATCGGTCAGGATCGCCGTGGGCGACCGGTTTTGAAACGATAACACGGGGCGGATTACGCCCGAATGGTGGAGAGAACCCATGTTTCTGGAATTGATCGGCACGATTTTCGCAGGCTTTGCCTTTGCAGGGATCGTACTGGTGCTGAACAAGCTGACTGGCGGTCGGTTGCCGCGTTGGGCAACTCCGGTTGCGGCTGGCTTGGGCATGATCGGGATGACCATTGCCAGCGAATACTCCTGGTATGATCGCACCCGAGAAACCTTGCCCGACAGCCTGGCCGTCATACAAGAAGTTGAAAGCCGCGCCTTCTATCGTCCGTGGACCTATGCTGTGCCATTTGTGGACAGATTTGCTGCGATCGACACGGTATCGGTGCGCACAAATGAACAGGTTCCGGATGAACGCCTGGTGGACCTGTACTTCTTTGGCCGCTGGGCCCCGGTTTCACAGGTACCGGTTGCGGTGAACTGCGCCGAAAACCTGCGCGCCAATCTGGCGGATGGTGCCGAATTCGCCGACGATGGACGGGTTCTGAATGCGGACTGGTTCAATGCAGGGTCCGGCGACCCGATCATCGAGGCCACTTGCGGAGTCTGATCATGCTGACCAAGCTGAGCTTGCGCATACGGATTTTTCTATTCTTCTGCCTGCTTGCAGGTGGTGGTCTGGCCGTCAGCGCTTTGGCGCTTTGGTTCAGCTACGCCCGCGCTGGAAATTCCGATCTGTTCGATGCGTTCATCTTTGCAGGGATCGTGACGGCCTTTGGCCTCCTGGCGCTGGTCGCCGGGGTCTGGTTGTTGTTCGACGACAACATAGCCAAGCCGATCGAGCGTTTGTCGGCTGAACTGCGCGCCCGGGCGCATGCAGGCGTGAGCACAGACATGGACATGCAGACGGCCAAGTATTTGGGGGATCTGGCCCCGGCGGCCGCTGGACTGGCGGATCAACTCTCGGACAGAACACTGAACATCGCCGAGGCCGTTGCAGCAGAAACCGCCAATCTGGCCGCAGAAAAGCAGCGCCTGACCGCCTTGCTGACCGAGATCCCTGTGGCCATGTTGCTGGCCAGTCCGTCGCATAAGATCGTGCTGTATGATGCACAAGCAGCCGAGGTTCTGGCACAGATCTCGCATCCCCGTCTCAACGCGTCATTGTTTGAATACCTTCAAACAGAAGCACTAAAAGCCGCCTATGCGACCCTGGCCAAGACCGGCATGGATGTTGAATGCTCCCTAGTCAGCGTGGACGGAAAACAGACGTACAAGGCCAGGATGAAACCCTTGGGCGATGCGCCGGGCTATATGCTGATCTTCGACGACAGCGTTGCCCGCATCGCCCCCGAGGCTGCACGACCGCTGGTTTATGATTTTGACCTGCTTCATTCGACGGGCGAGGATGCTTTTGAAGACAGCAAAATCTCTGACCTGTGTTTTGTGGTTTTCGACACCGAAACAACCGGCCTGCTGCCCCACAAGGACGAAATAGTTCAGATCGGCGCGGTACGGGTCATCAAGGGGCGCATTGTTGAAGGGGAACAACTGGATATGCTTGTCGATCCAGGCATCCCGATTCCAGCGGCATCGACCAAGGTCCATAAAGTCAGCGACCATATGGTGCAGGGCGCGCCCGACATTGGCAAAGCAGGACGCGTGTTCCATCAATTTGCCCGCGATGCGGTGATCGTGGCCCATAACGCACCGTTCGACATGGCGTTTCTACGCCGCCACGCGAAACGGATGAACGTCGAATGGGACCATCCGATTCTGGACACGGTCTTGCTGTCGGCTGTATTGTTTGGGGCCAGCGAAACACACACGCTCGATGCCCTGTGCGAGCGTCTGGATGTCACCATCCCCGAAGCATTGCGCCATACCGCCTTGGGCGACGCGGTGGCCACCGCAGAGACGCTGGTCAAGATGCTGCCGATGCTCGAAGCCCGCCAGATGACCACATTCGGTGATGTAATCGCGGAAACGCGGAAACATGGCAGGCTGCTGGAGGATCTGAACTGATCTGCGGAAATTGCGCGCTATATTAAGCTTTTGATGGACAAATACAGTGGCGCATGGCACCTGAGGCGCGCCGAACCCAAGAGCGCGCAATGACCAAAAAAACCTTCACACCCAGCCCCGATCAAAGCACCGCCTTCCGCGAAGCTTTGGGCTGTTTCGGGACGGGTGTCACAGTTGTGACCACGCATACAGAGAACGGCCCGCGCGCGATCACGGTCAATTCGTTTGCCTCGGTGTCACTTGATCCGCCTTTGGTGTTGTGGTGTCTGGCCAAGGACTCGTTCCGCTTCAATGCGTTCAACACCTGTCAGCACTATGCGATTCACGTCATGGCAGAGGGTCAGCAGAACGCAGCGCTGAGTTTTGCGCGCGACGGCACCGACTTTTCTCATGCCAAATGGGAACTGGACATGGCAGGCCGCCCGCAACTGGCCGAGTGTCTGGCCCGGTTCGATTGCCGACTACATGCCAAACACGAAGCCGGGGATCATTTGATTCTTGTCGGACAAGTGGAACAGGTGATGTACCGAACCGGTAAGGGCCTGATCTTCAAGCGCGGACAATTCGGCGGCTTTGTCGACAACGTCTAATCATCCAGTGAACCATGAACCGCCAGCGCCTCCAGTTGCGTCTCTTGTGGCGTGATCACGCGAAACGCCTCATGCACACCGCTATCGGTCAGGTCGCGCGCCACCGTCAGCAAGGTGTTCGGCGCGTGTTCGTCACACAGCTCGGACATATGGTCGATTTCCGCGCGGGCCACGTCCAGGGCGGCCTCGACGGAAGGCGCCCCGTAGAGTTGAACGAAATGCTCGGCCAGATTCTGGATGATCTGGTCTTTCTCCACCGGTTCGATCTGCGTGACCGCCACAAATGTAACGCGCCCGAATGTCTCTAGTCCCAGCCAGCCATTGGCAAAGGCCTGTCGGGACTTGCCCTCAAGATCGCCCTGCCCCCAGTTCGAAAACTCGAACCCGCCCGAAACGCACCACTCGCCGGTTCGGGCTGGGGAATGAAACACGTTCATGTCGCTTTCATCGAAATGGATCGCACGGGCGAGTTTCATCAGGTTTCCTCCAATAAATCGGTCAGCGGGCGCAAATGGGTGTTGTCTCCATCCCGGATCAACATGCCAAACCGTTCATCCGTGCCAAGGAAAACGCCCCGATCATCCAGCGGTTCTCCGACACCGCGCAACAGGCCCAGCCATTCGCCATGTACCGGCGCGTTGCCGTCCTCTTGCCAACGGTTGAGCCAGGTCAGCATATGCCGTGACCAGCTTTCAACCAGTTGGATCGCCGAGACGTCGGCGCAGCCTTCGTCATACAGTGCGGTGATGTCCGGGGTATTGCCCGGCGCGTCGCTGGTTTGCAACAGCGCCAATTCCCATCCGATCACCAACCAGTCGGGTGTCTGATCGGGCTCTTTTGTCGAAGCCGCGACGTGAAACTGCCCGCATTTTGCGCCGTTCACACAAATCAGCCCGTCCCACCCCAGATGTACGGCAACTTCTGGCGGGGCCAGAGCGCCCAGCGCGTTCTGAAACCCAACCGCGCACAACGGCAGCATCGCCATGGCGTCCTGCAAAGGTACTTCGGGCGCAAATACGATGGCCGCGCGCAGGCGGTCGGCCTGAATGTTGTAAACCACCGATCCCGCATCGCAGCCCAGCGCCGCCATGGCCTGTGCTGTCTCGAACGGGTCTTCTCCTCCTTTCGCGGGATGACCTGTCAGCAGCGGCGGAAAAACCGGTTCGGTCATGCGTTGCCCTTGGCGATCAGGTCACGGGCAACCTTGCGAAATGCCTCGGCCTGCGGGCTGTCGGGTTTGCTGACCACAATCGGTGCGCCTCCGTCTGCGGCCATCCGGATATCCAGATGCAGCGGGATTTCACCCAGCAGCGGTACGCCCAGCGCCGCGGCTTCCGAGGCGACACCGCCGTGGCCAAAGATATGCTCCTCATGTCCGCAGTTCGAGCAGATATGCGTCGACATGTTCTCGATCATTCCGAAGATCGGCGTCTTGAGCTGGTTGAACATGTCGATTCCCTTTCGGGCATCAATCAAAGCCACATCCTGCGGCGTTGACACCACGATGGCCCCATCGACCTGGAACTTCTGGCTCAGCGTCAATTGCACGTCGCCGGTGCCGGGTGGCAAGTCAACGATCAGCACGTCCAAGGCGCCCCATTGTACCTGACCCATCATCTGTTGCAGCGCACCCATCAACATGGGCCCACGCCAGACAACCGCCTGTCCTTCGTTGGTCATCAGCCCGATGGACATCATGGTGACGCCGTGGTTACGCAGCGGCAGGATGGTTTTGCCATCCGGGCTGGCGGGGCGGCCCGAGACGCCCAGCATCCGGGGTTGCGACGGGCCATATACGTCGGCATCCAAAAGGCCGACACGCCGCCCTTCTGCCGCCAACGCACATGCCAGGTTTGCCGAGACCGTGGATTTTCCCACCCCACCTTTTCCCGAGGCCACCGCAATGATCCGATCCACGCCCGGTACAGCTTGTGGGCCAGTTTCAGATGGTTTGGGTTTGGGCTTCAGGTCCGGCGGCGCTTTGTCGGAATGCGCTGTCAGCATGGCTGAAACATTGGCGACCCCGTCCACAAGCTGCGCTGCCTGTTCGGCGGCGGCGCGGACGGGTTCCATCCTGTCGGCCAGTTTTGGATCAATCTCAAGCACGAACCGCACGGTATCGCCTTCGACGTTCAGGGCGCGCACGACACCGGCGCTGACAATGTCCTGGCCCGAGACCGGGTCGGTGATCTTCTTGAGGTTTGCAAGAACCGCGTCACGGACACTCATGCCATCATCTCCAAAACCCGCTCCATCGCATGGTTCACTTTCATTGCATGTGTCTCCGTCTTTCCTCGTTCATTTGACGCATTCGCCTGTTGGCCGCTAGGCTTGGCCATGCGCTTTGTCCTGTTGTGCCTCAGCCTGACGCTCACCGCCACCCCTTCCGGGGCGCAAGACGCGATCGGCCTGTCCGCGCCGTCCGAGGTTTCGGACTCGGGCCTTTTGCAACATATTCTTCCGCGCTTTTCCCTCAAGACCGGGATACGCGTTGTTGCTGATGAGGCCGGCGTCATGTCACTGAATACAGCCTCGGATGGCGAACCGGTCTTTGCCCGTGGCGGCGTGGTTTTCCACCTAAGCATTCAGAACGACCCCCGCCAAGCCAGATTTCGCGACTGGCTAAAATCGGACATCGGCAAGCGCACGGTTGAAAGCTATGCACCGGATCAGGGGGGGCCGTTCAGCACCAGCTTTCAGGTCGCCGTTGTGACTGAAACGCACACCATTGATGGCGACACCGCATTGGGCCAGGAGCTGTCGATGACTCATTGCGGCAGATGCCATGTCATCGGCCCGCAGAACCGTTTGAACGGGCTGGGATCGACGCCCTCCTTTGCAGTGCTGCGCACCCTTCCTGACTGGTCCGAACGGTTCCAGGCTTTCTTTGCGCTGAACCCGCACCCGGCCTTCACCCAGATCGACGGGCTGACACCGCCTTTTGATCCTACGCGCCCGTCGCCCATTCATCCGGTCGAGATGACGCTGGACGATCTCGACGCCATCCTGGCCTTTGTCTCGGTCATGGAGGCAGCGGATCTTGGCGCGCCGCTGCAGCATCAATGATCCTTCCGTTTTGAGGAATAGTCGTCGGTAGTGACGACCCGAGGCTTGGGTTTGGACTGGAACGGATTGTCCTGCATCTTGAATTGTGCGCCGACCCGGCAATTGTCACACATCTGGATCATGCGCGCCTGTTCCGATGAGGCAAACATCGGATGCGTGCCCGACAGCTTTTCCATAATGCGTTCGACCGTCGATTTAACGCCGAACAGCGCTCCGCATTCGACACAGGCAAACGGTTCTTCCTCGTTCAGAACCTGCTGTGAGAGCGCGGCATCGCTCAGATCCAGCTGAGGGACCAGCGAGATCGCGTCTTCAGGGCAGATGTTCCGGCATAGCCCACATTGCAGGCAGGCGTCCTGCTGAAAGTTCAGCTGTGGTTTGTCCGGGTTGTCGATCAACGCGCCCGACGGGCACAACGACACACAGCTGAGGCACAAAGTACAAGCGTCTGTATCAACCGCAACAGCCCCATATGGTGCGCCGTCAGGCAGGTCCAACGGCTGCTCTGCCTGTGGGTTCAGAGCCTGCGCGGCAAGGCGGGTGATTTGTCGGCGATTGCCTAGGGGCAGCACCGGATCGGTCAGTGGTGGCGGTACATGCTGCGCATAAAGCCGATCACACAGCGTGTCCGGGTCGGCCTCGTCAATCAGGCTCAGACCGGCGTCCTTGGCGATGGCCAACGCCAGCGCAAGTTCCCGATCCAGCGCGTCCCGCTCGGTTGAGGGAGCAAGCAATATGTCGACCCGCGCAAATCCATGGGCCAGACCGGCCAGCATCTCGGCATGGCCGAAACCCGAGATCACGCTCAGTTCCAACGGAATCACATCGGCGGGCAGACCTCGGCCAAACCGGGCAGCCAGTCGGATCATTTCGGCCCCGTGGGCGTCATGGACCAAAAGTCGGGGCGCGGTACCTCCGGCCTGGCGGTACGTTCGGGCGAGGACGTGCATCCGGGACAAGACCGCTGATACTGGCGGATCTTCATAGGTGATCGCAGTCGAAGGGCACAGCGCGGCACACGCCCCGCACCCCGCGCAGACCATCGGGTCGATGGCGACATGCTCTCCTGCGGGTGTGATCGCTCCGGTCGGGCAGATGTCGAGGCAGTTGGTGCAGGCAACCTGTTCCGCCCGCGAATGGGCACATAGCGTTTCCTCCAACCGCACATAAAGCGGTTTCTCGAAGGTCCCTATCAATTGCGCCGCATCAAACGCCAGCCGCGCTACGGCCAAAGGGTCGCGCGGATCGGCCCGCAGATATCCCTCTCGCTTGGTCGGGGCCTGAACCAGAGCGGTCTCACCGCTGAGGTCGATCAGAACATCGCAGGCAGACGTCGCCCCGTCACGGGGTGCTGTCCACCTGAAGGCTCCGCGCCCGCCGGGTTCGATCTGTTGCAACTGATCAATCTGTACCGAAAAGCCCCCCAACGCGCCTGAGACGCGCTTCACCTGTCCCCGCACCACGTCAAACGCACGGCTGGGCGGGGGGATGTCCTCCGACGTGACAACCGTCACGGCCAGCGTTGCAGAAAGACGGTCCGCCAGATCATAGGCAGTCTCGGCGGGTCCAACGATACAGCAGGTGCCCTGGCTGATCACATCCACACTGGGCGTGATCGGCAGCGGCACCAACGCCTCTGCGGCAAGGGCGGCCATCTTCGGCGTCGCATCCCCTGCCTGTTCCGACCACCCGGCGCGATCCCTCAGATCGACGAAGGCTGGGGTTTCGACCTGCAGGTCTTCGGCCAGATCGCGAAAAACGTCCTGTTCCTGCCCACAGGCGATCAGAACAGGGTCTTCGCCCTTCAGGAACTCGGCCACCACACCCAATTCGCGGGTGCACAAAGCGGTGTGGGTTCTGGAACACGCGATATCGCAAGCGGATCCGATCCGCTCGGCATCAACTGGCTGCGATGCCTCGCAGTCACAAAGAATGAGTTTGGTGGCCATGTCCCTCCCCCGGACAGCTTCCTGACTTACTTACTTTAGATGGTATCCGGCGGCTGGCAATCCAGAGCGCTGAAAACAGCACCGCAATCCGATGACATACGCGCGAGAACCTTGTTTTCCCAAATGAATTTGTAATCATTCTAAAAACGAATTTTTGCGTATTCCTTTCGAATTCACGCGATTGAGACTTGGCAGGTCGCCATTTTGTGTACCATAGTAGACGCAGGGTAAGGCAGGGGAGAGCCTTACGGGGAGGAGCCAGTGGCCAAGGCCGCAAGCCGTATTCAAATGCCTGTTGGCGTCATCGTGCGCAAAACACCCGGTGTAACCCGCTGGGCCAAGTGGAACTGGCGCGCTGTTGCAGCACTGCCGGGCGCGGGACCTGCTGATTGGGTCGAACTTCGACGCGAAGGTGATGCGGTTGAGTATCACGCAGCAACCCTGCCTCTGACCCTGTGGGCCGATGAGACCGAAGCGTACATGGTCAACCTCTCGGACGGTCAGCCCTCGGTCTATCTGGTGTTGCGCGATGCCATGGACGGGGAGCGGCCTATGGATGCCCTGCTGATCACGGCCTCTCCGTTCGAAGGACAGGATTACGCGGACACGGGCGAAGAGATCGTCGAGAAGATCCCGATGTCCGAGGGCCTGATCGCCTGGGTGCGGGATTTTGCTTTGGAACACCATCGCGACGAAGTCTTCATCAAACGCCGCCGTGACAGGAAGCGGACGGATCTGGTCGAGGATGGCAAGGGCGACGCCCGGATCAGACAGGCCTCGGACGTCTACCGCGCGCCGCGAAAGGTCATACAATGACCCAAGAGCGCGATTTCTGGTCCCGTCGCAAGGCCGCCGTTCAGGCGGAAGCCGAGGCTGAGGTTATCGCGATTGAAGACCGGGCGCTTGCCGCGCACCACGCAGAGCTTGAAGAAAAATGCGACGCTGAGATTCTGGCCGAATTCAACCTGCCAGATCCTGATCAATTGCAGGCGGGCGATGATGTGTCGGGCTTTATGGCAAAGGCCGTGCCAGACCGTTTGCGCCGACGGGCCTTGCGGCGGTTGTGGCGATTGAACCCCGTTCTGGCCAATGTGGACGGTCTGGTCGACTATGGCGAAGACTATACTGACGCCGCCTGCGTGATCGAGAACCTTCAGACGGCCTATCAGGTGGGCAAGGGCATGCTGGCCCATGTCGAAGCGCTGGCAGCGCAGGAAGACACCCAAGAGGATGACGGCGAACCTGAGGATGAGGTTGGTCCCGAGCCGGTGACGGCTGCAGAGGTGCCGGATGACACCGCCCCTGCCCCAGTGGCGATTCTGGCAGAGGTTGAGGTCGAGGACGAGATCGAACTGCCCCCAACCCCGCGCCGTATGAGATTTGAGTTTGAAGGATAACGCATGACCGCAGATAACGCGCAAACACTGGATATCTCAGCCGAGGATCGGCTGCGCGCGGATTTCTACAACTTTCTGGGTCTGCTGCTGGCCGGGCCTCCCGATCAGTTGCTGCTGGACCAGATGGCGGGGCTGAGCGGAGATGACACCGATCTGGGCCAGGCCATTCAGGCGATGGCGCGCGTGGCAAAGGTCACCAAACCGGCCGCTGCCGAGCGTGAGTTCAACGCCCTTTTCATTGGCTTGGGGCGTGGCGAGTTGCTGCCTTATGCCAGCTTTTATCTGACCGGGTTCCTGAACGAAAAACCTTTGGCACAGTTGCGCAATGACATGGCCGTGCGGGGCGTTACGCGGGCGCGAAACGTGTTTGAACCCGAAGACAATATCGCCTCGCTGATGGAGATGATGGCGGGCATGATCGTTGGACGCTTTGGCGCGCCGGCCACGCTGGAAGACCAAAAAGCGTTCTGGAACAAACATATCGGCCCCTGGGCCGCGCATTTCTATTCGGATTTGGAAGCCGCCGAAGCGTCGGTTCTTTATGCCTCGGTCGGCACAGCCGGTCGGGTGTTCATGGAGATCGAACGCGAGGCCTTCCGAATGACGGCGGCATAACCCGCCACTCGCCAGCGCCCGAAGTGGCGCTAGATCGCAAATGGGAGAGGAGAAGCCCATGAGCAAGACCAAGGAAGAAGGCGCAACGCGCCGCGACTTCCTGAAACTGGCCGGAACCGCAGCGCCTGCTGCCGTTGCCGCCGCCAGCCTAAGCGGTCAAGCCGAAGCAGCCGAGCTGCCGACGGACGAGACCCGCATGCAGGATACCGCGCATACCCGCGCGTATCTGGAAAGCGCGCGCTTCTAAGCAGCTTGAACGCGCGCTTTCAGCACGACGACTGCGCCCGGCGCACCAGCTGGACGATGTCACCACCCGACTGACGGTTGCGATTGGCCCTGACGTCGGTTTCGCAGTTACCAAGCCAGCCGTGATCTTCATGGCCAGCAAGGGAGGAAAGAAATGCTTAGGAAAAAGACCAACGGGGTTGCGAGACGCCCCCAGCGGACAAGTATCCTGTCCCAGATCGGCGAGAAAACCGTCGATCGCCGCGCGTTCCTGCGTGGCTCGGGCCTGACGATCGGCGGCCTTGCCGCGATCAGCGCCACGGGTGGAACCGTGACGCCTGCCAGCGCCCAGACAGCGGCCAATCAGGCCGTCGAGAATATCAAATCCGTCTGCACCCACTGCTCGGTCGGCTGTACAGTCATTGCCGAAGTGCAAAACGGCGTCTGGATCGGGCAGGAACCCGGTTGGGACAGTCCGTTCAATCTGGGTGCGCACTGCGCCAAGGGGGCCTCGGTTCGCGAGCACGCCCATGGCGAGCGTCGTCTGAAGTACCCGATGAAAAAGGAAGGCGGCGAGTGGAAACGCATCAGCTGGGAACAGGCGATCGACGAGATCGGCGACGGCATGATGAGCATCCGCGAAGAATCCGGGCCGGACAGTGTGTACTGGCTGGGGTCTGCCAAGCACAATAACGAACAGGCCTATCTGTTCCGCAAGTTCGCCGCCTACTGGGGCACGAACAACGTGGACCATCAGGCCCGTATCTGCCACTCGACCACTGTTGCGGGTGTTGCGAATACATGGGGCTACGGCGCCATGACCAATTCGTACAATGACATCCACAATTCTCGGGCCATCTTCATCATCGGTGGCAACCCGGCCGAGGCGCACCCCGTCTCGCTGCTCCATGTTCTGCGCGCGAAAGAGCAGAACAACGCGCCGCTGATCGTTTGCGACCCGCGCTTTACCCGCACCGCAGCGCATGCGGATGAGTACGTCCGGTTCCGTCCCGGCACAGACGTTGCCCTGATCTGGGGCATGCTGTGGCACATCTTTGACAACGGATGGGAGGACAAAGAGTTCATCCGCACCCGTGTCTGGGGCATGGACCAGATTCGTACCGAGGTTGCCAACTGGACGCCGGAAGAAACCGAGCGTGTGACTGGTGTTCCCGGCTCGCAGCTCAAGCGCGTTGCCCGGACCATGGTCAACAACCGCCCCGGCACGGTGATCTGGTGTATGGGCGGGACCCAGCACACCAACGGCAACAACAACACCCGCGCCTATTGCGTGTTGCAGCTGGCACTTGGCAACATGGGCACCTCCGGGGGTGGCACCAACATCTTCCGCGGCCACGACAACGTGCAGGGCGCGACCGATCTTGGTGTTCTGTCCCACACCCTGCCCGGCTACTATGGCCTGTCGAAAGGCGCATGGGGTCATTGGGCCCGTGTCTGGGGTGAAGAACCAGAATGGCTGGCAGGCCAGTTCGCTACGATCAAGGACAAGGACGGCAAGGATAAACCGCTGCAGAACGAGCGCGGCATCCCGGTCTCGCGCTGGATCGATGGTGTTCTGGAAGACCCGGCCAACATGGATCAGGACAACAACGTCCGTGCCATGGTTCTGTGGGGCCACGCGCCCAACTCGCAGACCCGGATGACGGAAATGAAAACGGCGATGGAGAAGCTGGACATGCTGGTCGTGATCGACCCGTATCCCACCGTCTCGGCCGTTCTGCATGACCGCACCGATGGCGTCTATCTGTTGCCCGCCTGTACCCAGTTCGAAACCCGTGGCTCGGTCACGGCATCGAACCGGTCGCTGCAATGGCGCGACAAGGTGGTTGAACCGCTGTTCGAAAGCCTGCCGGACGAGGTCATCATGGCCAAGTTCGCAAACAAGTTCGGCTGGGCAGATCGGCTTTTCCGCAATATCGAGATGGACGACCCGGAAACCCCGAATGTTGAAAGCATCACGCGTGAGTTCAACTCGGGCCTCTGGACCATCGGCTATACCGGACAGTCGCCGGAACGTCTGAAAAGCCATATGGCCAACCAGCACACGTTCGACAGAACCACGCTGCAAGCCATTGGTGGACCCAACGACGGCGAGTATTATGGTCTGCCCTGGCCCTGCTGGGGAACGGCCGAGATGGGTCATACGGGGACACCGAACCTTTATGACATGTCCAAACCGGTGGCCGAAGGCGGCCTGACCTTCCGCGCCCGTTTCGGGGTGGAACGTGATGGCGACAACCTGCTGGCCGAAGGGGTCTATAGCGTTGGATCGGAAATTCAGGATGGCTATCCCGAATTCACGATGCAGATGCTGATGGACCTTGGCTGGGATGGCGATCTGACGGCCGAGGAACGTGCGGCCATTGATGCCGTTGCAGGACCAGAGACCAACTGGAAAACCGACCTGTCGGGCGGCATCCAGCGCGTCGCGATCGAGCATGGCTGTGCGCCCTTCGGGAACGCCAAAGCCCGCGCGGTTGTTTGGACCTTCCCGGATCCGATCCCACTGCATCGCGAGCCGCTTTATACAAACCGGCGTGATCTTGTGGCGGACTATCCAACCTACGAGGACCGTCAGGCCTATCGCCTGCCTACCCTTTATGCGTCGATCCAGAAGAATGACTTTTCAAAGGATTACCCGATAATCCTCACGTCAGGTCGTCTGGTCGAATATGAGGGCGGTGGCGATGAGACACGGTCGAACCCGTGGCTGGCCGAACTTCAGCAGGACATGTTCGTCGAGATCAATCCGCGCGATGCCAACAACCTTGGTATTCGGGACGGATCGCAGGTCTGGGTCGAAGGTCCTGAAGGCGGAAAGGTCAAGGTGATGGCGATGCTGACCAACAGGGTCGGTGCCGGCGTCGCCTTTATGCCGTTCCACTTTGGTGGCCATTTCCAGGGCGAAGATCAGCGGCATAAATACCCCGCTGGTGCCGATCCCTATGTGCTGGGTGAAAGTACCAACACCGCCCAGACCTATGGCTATGATTCAGTGACCCAGATGCAGGAGACCAAAGCGACTCTCTGCAAGATCTGGGCAGCGTAAGGAGGAGAAGAGATAATGGCAGCAAGAGCAAAGTTTCTCTGCGACGCCGAACGCTGCATCGAGTGCAATGCCTGCGTCACCGCGTGTAAGAACGAACACGAGGTGCCGTGGGGCGTGAACCGCCGCAGGGTGGTGACGATCAATGACGGTGACCCGGGCGAACGCTCGATCTCGGTGGCCTGTATGCATTGTTCGGACGCGCCTTGCATGGCGGTGTGCCCGGTCGACTGCTTCTATCAGAACGAAGAAGGGGTCGTCCTGCACTCCAAGGACCTGTGCATTGGCTGCGGCTATTGCTTCTACGCGTGCCCCTTTGGCGCGCCGCAATACCCGCAGGCGGGCAACTTCGGATCGCGTGGCAAGATGGACAAATGTACCTTCTGCGCTGGTGGTCCCGAGGAAACGCACTCGACCGCAGAGTTCGCCAAATACGGTCGCAACCGGATCGCCGAGGGTAAACTGCCCATCTGCGCCGAGATGTGTTCCACCAAAGCCCTGCTCGCCGGTGACGGCGACGTGGTCTCGGCCATCTACCGCGAGCGCGTTGTCGCCCGCGGGTTCGGTTCGGGCGCGTGGGGTTGGGGCACAGCCTACGACCAGAAAGACGGCTAAGACCGTTTTCGCAAACCAAACAGGCGACCCGCATCCGTGGGTCGCCTGATCGGGGATTTTGACCGAGGTTCAGATGTTCCGCTTACTCATCGCATTGATGTTCTCTATTGGGCTGGCTCAGGCCACTGTTGCGCAAACCAGCGAGGCCGAGGCGCCTGTCGCCACAAATGAGCGCACCTCGACCGGTGGCGCGACCACGCTTGAGGACATCCTCGCCCGGCAGCGCGGCGAGAAAGTGGATAACAGGTATCGCTCGGAAAACACCGGACAGGGCAATGTCGAGGGGCTGCTGGGCCAGTTTGGACCCAGCGGTGCATCTTCGGACAGCGACGTGTACCGCGCGCTGCGCTTTGGATCGGCGGATGTCACGGTTTCCTCACGCGGCCCTGCGGACAGCGTTTTGATTCAGGATGGAGGCATGTGGTGGTGGGAATTCCGCACCGGGCCACTTCGTGAATACGGGACCTACATTATTGCCGGAATGCTGGGGATCATTGCCCTGTTCTTCCTTCTCCGCGGTAAGATCCGCATTGACGGAGAAAGAACGGGACGCACTGTCCTGCGTTTCAACAGTTTCGAACGCTTCGGTCACTGGCTGTTTGCGGGATCTTTTCTGATCCTCGGGATCACTGGCCTTCTGACGTTGTATGGCCGCGACTTCCTGATCCCGATCTTCGGCAAGGAAGGGTTCGCCATGATCGCGCAAGGCTGTAAGTGGCTGCACAACAACCTCGCCTGGGCCTTCATGTTGGGGCTTGTTATCGTCACCGTGAACTGGATCGCCCATAACATTCCAAACCGGACCGACCTGAAATGGCTCGCCGCTGGCGGAGGGTTGTTTACCAAAGGAAGCCACCCACCCGCCAAGAAGTTCAACGCAGGCCAAAAGGTGATCTTTTGGGCGTGCATCCTGCTGGGCATCTCGATCAGCCTGTCCGGACTTTCGCTGCTGTTCCCGTTCGAACTGCCGATGTTTGCCAAGACCTTTTCGGTCGCCAATTCCACGGGCATCCCACAGATGCTGGGCCTGAACCTGCCCGTCCAGATGTCACCGCAGGAAGAAATGCAATACGCGCAGGTTTGGCACGTGATGGTCGCCTATGTCTTCATCGCCATCATCATCGCGCATATCTACCTTGGGTCCGTCGGGATGGAGGGGGCCTTCGATGCTATGGGCACCGGCGAGGTCGAAGAGCAATGGGCGCGTGAACACCACTCGCTATGGCTGAAAGAGGTGCAGGAAAAAGAGGCCGAAAAAGCAGCGGCCTCACCTGCAGAATAGATGCGCTGGCTGGCACTGGCGCTTGCTCTGATCCCCCTGCCCGCCTGGCCCGAGTTCTTTACGCTCAAGGGGCATGGTGGGCCCATCATGGGGATCGCCACAGCACCCGATGGCCGGATCGCAACCGCCAGTTTCGACAACTCGGTCGGGCTGTGGTCTGATCAGATGCCCGAATGGCTGGAAGGGCATGAGGCCGCCGTCAATTCCGTGGTGTTCAACGGGACAGCAATCTATTCCGCCGGAGATGATTTCACCCTGCGCCGCTGGCCGGGTGGAGAGATCGTTGGCCGGCACAAGGGCAAGATCGTCAGCCTTGCGGCCTCGAAGACGCACGTCGCGACAGCCAGTTGGGATGGCACGATTGGTCTTTGGCCGGTCGATGGCTCTGACCCGCAGATGCTGGGACCTTCGGGCAGTGGTGTAAATGCCGTGGCGTTTTCGCAGGACGGAACGCAGCTTTATTCTGCCGGGGTCGACGGCAGCCTGCGCAAGTGGGATGTGGCCAGTGGTCAGGAAACCCTGCGCGTTGTTGAACATGGTTTTGGCATCAACGAATTGGTGTTGAACGAACCGGATGGATGGGTGGCCTATGGTGCGGTGGATGGCGTCACCCGCGTCCGCGACCTGACCACTGGCGAAGAACGGGACTTCACGCTCGACCGTCGCCCGATTCTTGCGCTGGCGCTCAGCCCGGATCGCAGCCTGCTGGCAGTGGGCGACGGCGAAGGCTACATCATGGTGATCGACACGGTCGACTGGCGCATCGCACAGGATTTTCGCGCAACACTGCGGGGCCCGGTCTGGGCATTGACCTTCTCTGCGGATGGGCAAAACATTCACGCAGGCGGCATTGATGAAGCCATGTACAGCTGGCCCGTGACTGCCCTTGGTGATCGGGAACAGATGGCCGCCGCCGAGCCGAGCTTTCTGAAAGATCCCGACCAGATGAGCAACGGTGAACGCCAGTTCGCCCGCAAATGCTCGATCTGCCACAGCCTGTCGCCCGACGGTCAACGCCGCGCGGGTCCGGCACTTCATGGCATATTCGGACGAAAGGCCGGGACTCTGCCCGGCTACCTTTTTTCGGACACTCTGCAAGACTCTGATATCATTTGGAATGACGAGACGATAAATGCCCTTTTCGACGAAGGGCCGGATCATTACATTCCAGGATCAAAGATGCCGATGCAGCGGATCACGCAAGCCCAGGACCGAAACGACCTGATCACTTTTCTGCGCCGCGCAACGGTCGACCAGAACTGAACCGGAGGAGACCATGAAAGCCTTTCTTGCCGCCGCGGCCGCGATGGTCGTCATCACTGTTGCCGCGCCTTTTACGCTGGACCAGTTCGGGTTCAGCGCCGAAGAGGCCACCTCCGGCTCTGCCGTGCGTCTCGATTGAATGTCCGAATACCTGACGACCAAAGAGCTGGCCGACCTGCTGCGGATTGGTGAACGCAAGGCTTACGATCTGGCCTCGTCGGGCGAGGTTCCTTGCGTCCGCGCCATGGGCAAATTGCTGTTCCCACGCGCCGAGGTGATCGCCTGGCTCAACGCCTCACGGTCGGGTCCGCACGTCGCCGAGCCCCCTTTGCCGCCCATTGTGGCAGGCAGCCATGACCCGCTGCTGGACTGGGCTCTGCGGGAAAGCGGGTCTGGGCTGGCAACCTACTATGACGGCTCTTTCGACGGGTTGAACCGCCTTAACGAGCGCAGCGCGCAGGCCGCAGCGCTGCATATTCATGAAGTGGACGGGTTCAACACGCATGCCCTGCGCGACGCTTTGGGCGAAGCCCCCGTTGTTCTGATAGAGATCGCGCAACGACAGCGCGGGCTTCTGCTTGCGCCCGGGGTCTCAGATATCACTGGCTTCCGGGACCTCAGAGGCCGCCGCGTGATCCTGCGCCAGACCAGTGCAGCCAGCCAACGCCTGTTTGACGCCGAGCTTGACGCCCATGGGTTAAACCGAGACGATCTGGATGCCCTTCCAACCTGTGCCCGCACAGAAGAGGAACTGGCCATCGCCCTGCATGATACCAAAGCAGATGCGGGATTTGGTCTTGGTGCGCTGGCGGGGCTTTACAACCTCGGGTTTGCGCCGACACATTCCGAAAGGCTGGACCTTGCGATCTGGCGGCGCGCCTATTTCGACGCGCCGATGCAAAAGCTGCTGCGCTTTCTCCGCTCAGACCCATTCCATGCCCGAGCCGCCGAGTTCGGCGGCTATGATCTGACAGGTTTGGGACGCGTTCACCACAACGGGGCCAGCGGTTAGCGTCTCATCTTTTCGATCAGACACCCGCCCAAGTCCAATCTACTGCGCGTTGGGAAAAAACACCTGCTGGCCATCCAACCGGAACGTTTCAATCGCTGCCTGCCCGTCCGGCCCCGTCAGCCAGTCTATGAACCTCTGCCCGGCATTGGCCCGCACTTTGGGGTGCTTGTCCGGGTTCACGAGGATCACACCATACTGGTTGAACAATCGCGGGTCGCCTTCGACCAGAATGTCCAATTCGCCTCTGTTGCCAAAGGACAGCCATGTCGCCCGATCTGTCAAAGCATAAGCACCCATGCCACTGGCAACATTCAATGTCGCCCCCATGCCCGACCCGGTTTCGCGATACCAGTCGCCCGAACCTACGGTCGGATCGAGACCGGTTTCTGCCCAATGCCGCATCTCGGCCTTGTGGGTGCCGCTATCGTCACCCCGCGAAACAAATATAGCCTCTGCCGCCGCGATGTCATTCAACGCAGACAAGATATCCGTCCCGCCCATGACACCGGCAGGGTCGGATTTTGGCCCGACCAGAACAAAGTCGTTGTACATCAGATCAAACCGTTCAACGCCCCAGCCATCGGCCACAAACTTCTCTTCAGCCGCTTTGGCGTGGACCAGAAGAACGTCGCCATCTCCGTTGATGGCGTTGCGAATGGCCTGACCCGTGCCGACGGCAACAACGCGCACATCAATGCCCGACTCGGCCTCAAACCCCGGCAAGATATAGTCCAACAGACCCGAATTCTGCGTTGAGGTTGTCGACTGAACCACAATGAATGGCTCCTCTGCCCAGACGGCCCCGGCCATCAGGCCAAATCCCACCACTGCTGCGCGCAAACCTGCCCAAACCATTCCGATCTCCAATGTGTTGTTAAGTGACTAGACCGCCTGCCAGATAGCAGCGCGATGCTTCGCTTTTCGGGGCATCCAGGACCTGTTGTGCCGCCCCATGTTCGACCACATGTCCGCCCTGCATCATGACAATATCGGCTGCCAACCGCCGCGCCTGCCCGATGTCATGGGTGACCATCACGATCCGCACACCCCGAGACGAGGCGCGCAGGATCATCCGTTCGATCATCTGGGTGGCGCTGGGGTCCAGGGCGCTTGTGGGCTCGTCCAGAAACAAGGTCTCGGGCGTCGCCGCCAGCGCGCGCAGGATCGCAAGCCGCTGAGCCTCGCCCCCTGACAGCGAGCGCGCGGATTGACGGGCTTTGCCTTCTAGCCCGCCTTCGGCCAGCAATTCAGCAATCTTGGTTTTGCGCGCAGCCCGCGCAAGCCTCTGACGTCTCAGGACAAAGTCTAGATTGGCCGCAACCGAACGCCGCAGAAGAACCGGTTGCTGGAACACCATGGCCTGTCGCGCCATATGATCCGCGGTCAACGGGGCACCATCCTGCATCACCCGCCCCTGATCGGGCGCAATCAGCCCGTGCAAACAGCGCAGCAGCAGACTTTTTCCCGATCCGTTTGGCCCCAAAAGCAAGGTTGGCCCCGGCCCGTCCAATTTCAGGTCCGTGACATCCAGCAGTGTCCGGCCATTGCGACGGATTTGCAGGTCCCGCACCTGAAGGCAGTTTTCCATGTCCCAGGTCAGATCACGCATGGCGCAGCCCTTCCTGTTCGGCCCGCAGGCTGGCGGCGCTGACCATGGCATTTACCGCCACCGCGATCCCGATCAGGATCGCCCCCAGCGCCAGTGCCAGCGCCAAATTGCCCTTTGAGGTTTCCAAAGCGATCGTCGTGGTCATCACCCGCGTGACATGGTTGATATTACCGCCCACGATGATCACGGCACCCACCTCGGCAATGGCACGACCGAATCCGGCAAGCAGCGCGGTGATCAAGGCAAGTCGCGCATCCCACAGCAGCACCGGAACCGAAGCCAGACGCGATACCCCCAGCGAGCGCAGTTGTTCCGAGTATTCCTCGGCCAACAGTTCGACCACCTGCCGGGTCAGCGCGGCGACAATGGGCGTCACCAGAACCACCTGAGCGATGATCATCGCGGTCGGTGTATAGAGCAGTTCCAATACACCCAGAGGCCCGGACCGCGACAGCATCAGGTACACAAGCAGCCCGACCACCACCGGCGGGAACCCCATCAGCGCGTTCATCAGAACGATCACAGCCCGCCGCCCGGGGAAACGCGCCACGGCCAGAGCTGCGCCGACCGGCATACCGATCAACGCAGAAATCAGCACCGCAAAGACGGAAACTTGCAAAGACAGGAACACAATAGCCCACAGCTCTGCATCCCCGTTGAGGATCAGAGATATGGCGCTACTGAATTCTACTGCAAATCCTTGCATTTTGTTCCTATTCGCGACAAATTTTGGATTAACTGCGGTAAATCACAACAGAATACTACTTCTTTTTCACTCGCTGTACATACACAATTCCGACAATCGCAACAAAAAACGCGGCCCCGAATGGGACCGCGTCATGTCTGACAAAATGTTTGCCGGGCTAGTTCAAAGCCGCATCCGTGATCTGATGCGTCCAAGCCCCGTCAGGCTGTTTGGTGATGACCGGATCCGAGCCGCCCGCCAGCAGGGTATTCACCGTTCGCTCGAAATCGGCAGGGTCCAGCGCGCCATTCGAACCGGCCGTCAGTTTGGCGATTTCCCCCATCATGCGCTTTTGATGTTCTTCGGTCTGCGCACCGGTCGCGTCGTTGTCCAGAACGATCAAGGCCGCCTCTTCGGGGTTCTCTTCGGCGTATTTCCAACCTTTCATCGACGCGCGCACAAAGCGCTGCATCTTGTCGACAAACGCCGCATCGCTCAGGTTTTCTTCCAGCACGTACAGACCGTCCTCCAGTGTTGCGACGCCCTGATCCTCATACTTGAAGGTCACCAGTTCGTCCGGGTTCACACCCGCATCAATGACCTGCCAGTATTCGTTATAGGTCATGGTGCTGATGCAATCGGCCTGACGCTGCAACAGAGGATCAACGTTGAAACCCTGTTTCAGAACCTCGACGCCACTCTCGCTTTTTCCACCGGTATCGATGCCCAACTGGCTCATCCAGCTCATGAACGGGAATTCATTGCCAAAGAACCAGACACCCAGAGTGCGGTTCTTGAGATCCTCGGGCGAGGCAATCCCTGCATCCTTCCAGCAGGTCAGCATCATGCCCGAGCTTTTGAACGGCTGCGCAATATTGACCAGCGGCAGGCCCTTTTCGCGCGCGGCCAGTGCGGCCGGCATCCATTCAACGGTCACATCAGCCCCACCACCGGCGATCACCTGTGTTGGTGCAATGTCCGGACCACCCGGCAGGATCGTCACGTCCAGATCTTCTTCCTCGTAGAATCCCTTGTCCTTCGCCACGTAATAGCCAGCGAATTGTGCCTGCGTGACCCACTTGAGTTGCAGGTTCACTTCGTCGGCGGCCAGCGCAGCGCCGGCTGTCAGGCTAAAGGCGGCAACCGCCCCGCTGAGTAGCTTCTTCATCTTCAAGTCTCCTAGTTGCAAGTTTTGCCCCGTTTGCGAGGTCTGTTGAATTTGGTTATCCGCGTTGTGAGGGGTGCCAGAAGGTCACCACTTTTTCGAGGCCCGCCACCAGAGCATAGAACACCGTCCCGGCCATGGCCGCCACCGCAATTTCAGCCCAGACAAGGTCGATCGACAAGCTTCCCACCCCGGTCGAGATTCGAAAACCCATGCCCCGGGTCGGAGAGCCGAAATATTCAGCGACAATAGCACCGATCAATGCCAGCGTTGTCGCAATCTTGAGCCCGTTGAAAATGAAAGGCATCGCGGCAGGCAGGCGCAGTTTGATCAGCGTTTGCATATAGCTTGCTGCATAGGTGCGCATCAGGTCGCGCTGCATCGCGTCCGCCTCGCGCAACCCTTGGACGGTGTTCACAAGGATCGGAAAGAACACCATGACCACAACCACAGCCGCCTTGGATTGCCAGTCGAACCCGAACCAGCTGACCAGGATCGGGGCGATCCCAACGATAGGAAGCGCAGCCACAAAGTTGCCGATGGGCAGCAACCCTCGGGTCAGAAAGACAGATCGGTCGATCAATACAGCCGTCAGAAACGCAGCAGCGGCTCCGATTGCAAACCCTGTAAAAGCGCCTTTGAAAACAGTCTGTTTGAAGTCTTGCCACAGAATATCAGTCGAGTTTGCAAAGGTTTGCGCCACCATCGAAGGCGGCGGCAAGATGACGGGCGAAACGTTCAACCCTTGCACCAACCCCTCCCACAAGATCAGTAGCGTGACACCAAAGAGCACGGGCACAAAGACACGTACGCCCTTTGAATCTCGGTAGATCGACCGCGCCAGCCAGGCGTTCAGCCACCAGGCCCCGGCCCAGAAGATCAGGGCAAAGATCAACCAGCTCATGCGCCCATCCCCATACGTTTAAGGGTCACCCGCTGCAGAACATCCAGCAAAGTCACCAGAACGCCCGCCAGAATAGCCGCCGCGAACAGCGCCGCCCAAATGGCCAGCGGCGTACCGAACTGATCCCCGATCAGGATACGTGCGCCGAGCCCCGAGATTGCGCCCGTAGGCAGCTCGCCCACAATCGTTCCGACGAGGGCGGCCGCAATCCCCACCTTCAGCGAGGTAAACAGATACGGCACCGAGGACGGCAGGCGCAGCTTCAGAAACGCCTGCAGCCCTGTGGCGTTGTAGGTCTTGAGCAAATCAAGCTGCGACACAGCCGGGGACCGCAGACCTTTGACCATACCAACAAGCACTGGGAAGTAACACAGATACGCCGAGATGATCGCCTTGGGCACCCCGCGCCCTTCGATCCCCAATTGGGAACTCAGCACGATTATCATCGGCGCCAGCGCCACAATCGGCACCGTCTGGCTGATGATGGCCCAGGGCATCAGGCTCATGTCCACGACCCGGGAATAGACGATCGCAACAGCCCCAAGGATACCAAACGCCGTGCCCAGCACAAAACCCCAAAGCGTGGATTGAAGGGTGATCCAGCCATGGTAGATCAGCGATCTCTTGGACATCGCCCGACCTTTCATCACCATCTCACCGGTGGTTTTCCACAGCTCCTGCCCCACCTGAACCGGAGTCGGCAGGCGCGGGCGATCCAGATCATAGCCGCGCGTGATATGCGACGGGTTCTGCACCATCAGCACCCAGACCGAGACCTGCTGGCGATCCCGCGATGCCTCGGGCTTCACGGATTCTCCGGCACGTTCTGCCTGATCCAGCGAGACGCGTGTATTCATTGGTGCGACAGCCAGATACCACAAGACGGCGATGGCAAACAAAACGGTCAGGACTGACAGAACCTGCTTCATGCGCGCCACTCCATCCGATAAACCGGAACCGTATCCGGTGGAACAGGTGGCTCTTCGGCAGTCACTTCGAACCCTTCGCGCCGGTAAAACCTCTGCGCCGCGACGTTGGGGGTATGGGTGGTGAGCCACAGAAAATCCCGGCCTTGTTTGGCCTTGTCCAAAAAGCACTTGCCAATGCCCTGCCCGGTCCGTCGGCAATAAAGCGCGCCGATCTTCTGTTCCTTTGGATCAACCGACATATAGCAATCCACAGGATCGCCAGCGACCCAGATTTCACGCGCATCAAACGCCTTCTGGATCATCCCGGCCAACTGCTCGACAGGCAGTTCATCGGGCATCCACTCGGTTCGGCTGACCCAGTCATGAACCACCCAGGCACAGGCTTCCACATCGTTGGGTGTCGCGCGTCTGATCTGCTCTGGGTGTGTATCAGTCATCGTAGGAATGCCCTGCCCGCAGCCCATCGCGTACCCGATGCGCAACCTCGATGAATTCCGGCGTATCGCGAATGTCCAAAGGCCGTTCCTTCGGCAATGGGCTATCGATCACATCCGTGATCCGTCCTGGCCGGGGGCTCATGACCACGATCTTGGTGCTCAGATACACGGCTTCGGGAATCGAGTGCGTCACAAAGCCGATCGTCTTCTCGGTCCGGGCCCAAAGGGCCAGCAGTTGCTCGTTCAGATGATCGCGCACGATCTCATCCAAAGCGCCAAAGGGTTCGTCCATCAACAAGATGTCGGCATCAAAGGCCAAGGCGCGCGCAATGCTGGCGCGCTGTTGCATTCCTCCAGACAATTGCCACGGGAATTTCCCACCAAATCCTTCAAGATCAACAAGTTTCAGAACGTTCTTAACATGTTCTTCCTGGTCGGCAGCCGTGTAGCCCATGATCTCAAGCGGCAGTTTGATATTCTTGGCAATGGTGCGCCACGGATACAACCCCGCCGCCTGAAACACATACCCATAGGCGCGCTTGCGCCGCGCCTCGTCCGGGGTCATGCCATTGACGGTCAACGTACCACCGGTCGGGGTTTCCAAGGCGGCGATGCAGCGCAAAAAGGTGGTCTTGCCGCAGCCCGACGGGCCAATGAAACTGACAAAATCGCCCTTGTCGATGGTCAGGTCCACATCCTTGAGCGCGTGAACAGGCCCGTCATTGGTTTGAAAGGTCAGGTCGAGTTGCCTTGCCTCGATCACGGGCTGGGTCTTACTTTCAGTATTCATTCCATTGCCTTGAAAAGATTGGGTTTGAGCCGCGTGATACACGGCTCGCACACATCACACACCCGTCGCCGGGATACCCGTCCGCTCAACCGGTCGCGGTGCGGTCAGCTCTTTCCAGGTGCTCAGCGCTTTGTGCACATGGGTATTGGCCTCACGCGCCACGAATTTCCCATGGCCCTCCTGCGTTCTGATCTCGCCATCATGCACCGCCACTGCGCCACGGGTCAGCGTGAACCGCGGCAACCCGCGCACTTCTTTACCCTCGAACACGTTGTAGTCGATTGACGACTGTTGGGTCTCGGCCGAGATCACCTTGGCCTTGTCCGGGTCCCAAACCACCAAATCCGCATCAGCGCCCACCAGAACTGCCCCTTTTTTCGGATAGCAATTCAATATCTTGGCGATATTTGTTGAAGTAACTGCAACAAACTCGTTCGGCGTCAAACGACCCGTGTTCACCCCATAGGTCCACAGCATCGGCATCCGATCCTCCAACCCTCCGGTCCCATTGGGGATCTTGGTGAAATCTCCCACACCATAACGTTTCTGCTCGGTCGTAAAGGCGCAATGATCCGTGGCCACCACACTCAGCGTGCCCGATTGCAGACCATTCCAAAGGCTGTCCTGATGTTGCTTGTTCCGGAACGGAGGGCTCATGACCCGGCGCGCCGCATGTTCCCAATCGTGGTGGAAATACTCGCTTTCATCCAGCGTAAGATGTTGGATCAAGGGCTCGCCCCAGACCCGCTTGCCCTGCATCTTGGCCCGCCTGATGGCCTCGTGCGCCTCTTCGCAAGACGTATGCACCACATACAGCGGTACACCCGCCATGTCGGCAATCATGATCGCCCGGTTCGTGGCCTCGCCCTCGACCTGCGGTGGGCGGGAATAGGCGTGTGCCTCGGGGCCTGTGTTGCCCTCGGCCAACAGCTTTGCACTTAGTTCGGCCACCACATCGCCGTTCTCGGCATGGACCATAGCCGTGCCGCCCAGCTCCGCCAGACGCTTGAACGAGGCAAACAACTCGTCGTCATTCACCATCAACGCGCCCTTGTAGGCCATGAAGTGCTTGAACGTATTGATGCCGCGCGTCTCGATCACGGTCTTGATGTCGTCAAACACCTGCTCGCCCCACCATGTCACGGCCATGTGGAACGAATAATCACAGTTCGCCCGTGTCGACTTGTTGTCCCAGCGTTTCAGCGCGTCCAACAGGCTTTCACCGGGATTGGGCAGCGCAAAATCCACCACCATCGTGGTCCCGCCAGCCAGCGCCGCCCGCGTCCCGCTTTCAAAATCATCACTGGAGTAAGTCCCCATAAACGGCATCTCCAGATGCGTATGCGGATCGATCCCGCCGGGCATGACATAACAGCCCGCCGCATCCAATTCCTTGTCACCACGCAGGTCCGGCCCAATTTCGGTAATCACGCCACCTTCAACCTTCACATCCGCCTTGTAGGTCAGATCAGCGGTCACAACGGTTCCGTTCTTGATCACAGTGCTCATCTTAATCTCCCTGATGCGGTCTGCGCCGCTTGCTTCACCTGGCTGGAAATATCCCGGGGGAGTCGCCCCTTGGGCGACGGGGGCAGAGCCCCCTACTCCACGATTTCCGCCGTTTCGACCACCGCATGCAACAGAACATCCGCCCCGGCAGCCGCCCAGTCCTTGCTGATCTCTTCGGCCTCATTGTGGCTGAGCCCATCGACACACGGGCACATGACCATGGCGGTCGGTGCCACCCGATTGATCCAACAGGCATCATGGCCCGCGCCCGAGATGATATCCGTGTGCGAATAGCCCAGCCTGTCCGCCGCATCCCGAATGGCCGCCACGCATCTCTCATCGAATTTCACCGGATCGAACCCACCGACTTTCTCAAACTCGATCTGCAGGCCCATCTCATCGACGATGTCCTCGGCAGCGACGCGTAGACGGTTTTCCATATCGGTAATCACGTCCAGTTCGGGCGAGCGGAAATCGACCGTGAACACCACTTTGCCCGGAATCACGTTGCGCGAATTCGGGAAGACATCAATGTGCCCTGCCGCCCCAACTGCATGCGGCGCATGCGACCATGCGATCTCGTCGACTTTCTCAAGGATACGCGCCATCGCCAGACCGGCATTCTTGCGCATCGGCATCGGGGTCGAGCCGGTATGGGCGTCCTTGCCCGTCACCGTCACTTGTGTCCAGCTTAGGCCCTGACCGTGGGTAACAACCCCTATGTCCTTGCCTTCGGCCTCCAGAATCGGTCCCTGTTCGATGTGCAACTCAAAGAAGGCGTGCATTTTGCGCGCGCCAACCTCTTCGTCGCCGCGCCAGCCAATGCGTTGAAGCTCTGCACCGAATGTCTTGCCCTCGGCATCTTCGCGGTCGTAGGCCCAGTCCTGCGTGTGCATGCCCGCAAACACGCCCGAGGACAGCATCGCCGGAGCGTATCTTGTGCCCTCTTCATTGGTCCAGTTGGTCGCCACGATCGGATGTTTTGTCTTGATGCCAAGATCGTTCAGCGTTCGGATGATTTCCAACCCGCCGAGGACACCCAGAACACCGTCATATTTGCCACCCGTTGGTTGTGTATCCAGATGCGATCCAACATAGACGGGCAAGGCCTCGGGATCTGTGCCTTCGCGCCGCGCAAACATATTGCCCATCTGGTCCAGCCCCATGGTGCAGCCTGCATCCTCGCACCAGCTTTGAAACAACGCGCGGCCTTCGGCGTCTTCGTCCGTCAGCGTCTGTCGGTTGTTGCCACCAGCAACGCCCGGGCCGATCTTGGCCATCTCCATCAGGCTATCCCACAACCTGTCGCCATCGATCCTGAGATTCTGCGCCGGAGCTGCCATAGTCATTTTCCCTGTTGCTTGCGATTTGGCTCGCTTTTGGTGTCTTGATTTGACCATATGGTCAAACTCACGCTATCACGGGTTCGACATCAGTCAAGAAATTGCACGCCAAAGCCGGATTTTTCCGCATAGTCCGCAGCAAGATGGCGCAAAACCAGACAGGTTGGAAAGATGCCTAAAGACCGCGCACCGACCAGAATTCAGAAAAAGAACCGCGCCGCGATTCTGGAGGCCGCGCTTGACGTGTTTTCAACGCACGGGTTTCGCGGTTCAACCGTTGACCAGATCGCGGCAGAGGCCGGGCTCAGCAAGCCCAACCTTCTGTACTATTACCGCAGCAAGGACGCGATTTACGCGGCACTTCTTGAACGCCTTCTGGACACATGGCTGGACCCATTGCGGGCCATCAAACCCGACGGCGACCCCCTGCAGGAATTGTTGGGCTATATCCACCGCAAACTGGAAATGAGCCGGGACTATCCCCGGGAAAGCCGTCTGTTTGCCAATGAAATCATTCGCGGCGCGCCACAAATATACGATGTCCTGTCCACTGACCTGAAATCTCTGGTGGATGAAACCGCCCAGTTGATCCGTCAGTGGGCCGCCAAGGGGCATATCGCTGACGTAAACCCCTATCACCTGATCTTTTCGATCTGGTCCCTGACGCAGCACTACGCTGATTTCGACGTCCAGATTCGAGCGGTTCTGGGCGGGCCCGAGGCCGATCCTTATCCTGAGGCAAAAATCTATCTCGATCAGGTGTTCACGCGGCTTCTGACGCCGCAGGGGTAAGCGCTATTTTGACGGCTTCAACGCCAGAATACGTTTCAGGATAACTATGGCCATCGCAAGCAGGATCGTGAAATCCCCCATGGTCTTGACCGTGTTGATCTTGGGCACCTTGCCTGCATCTTTGACGATGGCAGTGTACATTTTCTGCTGCTGGACACCGGCCATGTGGTCCTTGGCCGAAGATTTTACGAACCCATCGAAATCCTGAAGCGCTTTGACCTTCTTGATCACCTGCCCCATGAAGCGCTGATCCAGCTGGCGGTCGTCCTTCAGCTTGGTCATCATCTCGTCAATCGAGCGTTTCAGCTTTCGAAGATTGTCCAGATCGCGCTTTATTTGCTTCTGGTGCTGCACAAAGTTCTTGGCGGCAAGCGCATCGCGTTGCTTGGCCTTGGACAGGGCCACTTTTTTCTTGGATGTATCGCGGTCAAGCTTGGTGACCTTGTTGCCACCCTTGGTCCGGCCCGGTGGTACCGCTGGCATGACATTCTCCTGTGATCCTGTCTGTCAGCGGCAGTGTATCACCGAACCGGTTCTTTCGGGATACCGGTTTCTCTTACTCTGCGGCCTTGGCCATCGGGTTGTTCGGGTGAGACGTCCAGTTGGCATACTCTTCCTGGACTACCTTGCCGGTGCGTGGATCAACCTCGCCCACAGCCATCGGCTCCATCGAGATGCAGCCTTCGACAGGGCAGACATCCACGCAGAGGTTGCAGGCCACGCATTCTTCGTCGATCACCTCGAACACGCGATCCGGCGACATCGAAATGGCCTGATGGCTTGTGTCTTCGCACGCAGCGTAGCAGCGACCACATTTGATGCACTGATCCTGGTCGATCTTGGCCTTGGCGATGTAGTTCAGGTTCAGGTACTGCCAGTCTGTCACATTCGGCACGGCGCGACCGATCACCTCCGAGACGTTGGAATAGCCCTTCTCGTCCATCCACTCGGACAGGCCAGCCGTCAATTCATCGATGATCTTGAACCCGTAGGTCATGGCCGCAGTACAAACCTGCACGTTGCCGCAGCCAAGGGAAATGAACTCGGCGGCGTCGCGCCATGTGGTCACACCGCCGATGCCGGAAATCGGCAGGCCATGCGTCGCCTCGGCCCGGGCGATTTCGGAGACCATGGACAGGGCGATGGGCTTGACCGCCGGGCCGCAATAGCCTCCGTGGCTGCCTTTGCCGTCAATCGATGGTTCGGGGCTGAACGTGTCCAGATTGACGCTTGTGATCGAGTTGATCGTGTTGATCAGCGACACCGCATCCGCACCCCCATTCCGGGCCGCAGCTGCCGGTTTGCGGATATCCGTGATATTCGGCGTCAGCTTCACGATCACCGGTCGGTCATAGTACATCTTGCACCAGCGCGTGACCATTTCGATATACTCTGGCACCTGTCCGACGGCCGAACCCATACCCCGCTCACTCATCCCGTGTGGGCAGCCAAAGTTCAGTTCGATCCCGTCCGCGCCGGTCTCGGCCACACGCGGCAGAATGGCCTTCCATGCCGCTTCTTCGCACGGCACCATGATCGAGGCGATCAATGCGCGATCCGGATAGTCGGCTTTTACCCGCGCCATTTCCTCAAGGTTCACGTCCAAGGGCCGGTCGGTGATCAGTTCGATATTGTTGAGACCCAGCAACCGACGATCCGCACCATAAATGGCACCGTAGCGCGGGCCGTTGACGTTCACGACCGGAGGTCCCTCGGACCCCAGCGTCTTCCAGACCACGCCGCCCCATCCGGCCTCAAACGCGCGGCGAACATTGTATTCCTTGTCCGTGGGCGGGGCGGACGCCAGCCAGTAGGGATTGGGGCTGGAAATGCCCAGAAAGTCTGTTGTCAGGTCAGCCATGGGTACTCCTTTCCGGCTCCTCAGCCGGTTTTCTTGAAAATCATCTCGGTCGGGCGAATCCGCCCGGCATGCAGGTTTTCGACGTAGTTTTGAAACTTCTCAGGCGCAGTCTCGCCCATCATCAGGTGTATGCCCAACGGCGCCGGACCCGATTCTGCAATCTTTGCAAAGACTTCTTCGAAGAACTTGATGGCAAAATCGGTACGATCCGTCTCGGTCACAAGGTCAAGCCCCGCCGCCGTGGCCGCATCCTTGTAGACTTCGGGCGCGTGTACGAAGGATGTCTCGGCGACGGTCGACCAAGGCAATGGGAAGGCCAAGGGTTCGTCCACCTCTCCTCCCATGACGTCGAACAAGGCAAAGATGCCGCCCGTGGCCAGTGCGCGCGACACTTCCGCAAACAGCGCCGCCTTGTCTTCGATGTTCATGCCCACATGAAGCATCACGGCAAGATCGAACCCCGCATCCGGCACCGGCATGTCCAGGGCACTGCCCACATGGAAACTGGACTTGTCCGAATGACCCACAAGCGCGCTCAGAGCTGTGGCGGTTTCCACAAATTCCGGCGTCAGGTCGACCCCCGTCACCGTCGAGTCAAACCGGTCAACGATGTAACGCGACGTCCCGCCGATACCGCAGCCCACATCCAGAACGCGGGTGGCATGGGACGGAGAAAGCTGGGCAAACAGATTGTCCGTCGCCAATACGCCGCCGGTATGGAATTCGTCCCCGGCCTTCAGATCAGCCACCGTGGCAGCATCGGGATCAACGCCGCTTGCCGCAAGCGCTGCGCGCACACGCTCCGTCAGGGCACCCGTTGTATAATGGTTGGCAACAGCTTGTTCGATCTGTGACATGAGACGACCTCCGCAGTGACAGGAATGGGGTGAACACCCCACCCTATCACGAAACGAGCACTGCGTGGATGTCCATCGCCGCATCCCGACCCTCGGCCACTGCGGTGACGGTCAGGTCTTCTCCGCCCGCTGCGCAGTCTCCGCCCGCCCAGACACCGGCCATGGACGTGCGCCCAGCGCCGCTGACCGCAATCTTGTTGCCGTTCAAGGCCAGCCCTTCGGGTGCACCATCCAATGTTTGACCGATGGCCTTCAGAACCTGATCCGCAGGCAGGCGGATCGTCTCTCCGGTTCCGGTCAGCGTGCCGTCCTGGCTGGCGGTATATTCCAGCTCGATCTCGGCGGCCGCGCCGTTTCCATGCACAGAGACGGGCTGTACATTGGTCATGATCCTAACGCCATGTGAGGCCGCCAGATCCTGCTCATATCGACTGGCCCCCATTGCATCGCGCCCCCGGCGGTAGGCAATGGTGACGTGCTCGGCCCCCAGCAGTTTGGATTTCACTGCCGCGTCCACGGCTGTCATTCCGCCGCCGATCACGACCACATTCCGGCCGACCGGCAAATCCGCCAGATCGCTGGCCTGCCGCACGTCTGAAATAAAATCCACCGCGGCGCGTACGCCGTCCTTGCCTACACCACCTGCGCGCAAGGCATTCACCCCGGCCAGACCGATGGACAGAAACACCGCATCGTAGTTCTCGGACAATCCCTCCAGTGAGATGCCCGCGCCCAGAGCCGACCCGGTCTCGATTGTGATTCCACCGATCTTGAGCAGCCAGTCGACCTCGGCCTGCGCGAAATCATTGGTCGACTTGTAAGCGGCGATGCCATATTCATTCAGGCCGCCCGGCTTGGGTTTGCTTTCGTGAATCACGACGTCATGGCCCAGCATTGCCAGCCGGTGCGCACAGGCCAGACCTGCGGGCCCCGCCCCAACCACAGCCACGGTTTTGCCCGTCGCTGCAGCACGTTCGAACGGGTGAATGCCCGAGGCCATCAGGTCATCCGTCGCAAAGCGTTGCAGGCGCCCGATCTCAACCGGTTTTCCTTCGGCGGCTTCACGCACGCAAGCCTCTTCGCACAGTGTCTCGGTCGGACAGACGCGGGCGCACATGCCACCCAGAATATTCTGATCCAGAATAGTCCGTCCTGCCGATTGCGGTTGACCGGCCTGAATCTGACGAATGAACAACGGAATATCGATAGCCGTTGGACAGGCCGTTATACATGGCGCGTCATAGCAGAAATAACAGCGATCTGCGGCCACGGCCGCCTCATGCGGGGCCAATGGTGGATGCAGATCGGTGAAATTCGAGGTCAGCTCATCGCTGGAAAGCCGCCCAGAGACGATCCCGGGTGCCATCTGGCCCTGTGCCATCACTCTACTCCCTGTAGATATGTTTGTTGTAGCTTCAGCTTGCCACAAAAAAAAATTTTATCAATTGGTAAATTTTATCAAGTGGTCAAAAACCGAAAAATCCGGGCGATTGGCCCGAATTCCTGCGGTTTTGCCCAGAAATTATGCGAACCTTGGCCTAAACCATGTCGGTCAAGTGCCCCGATTTGATCCAGACGCGCGCACCACCCGGCCCCGCGACAGCGGTAGAGCGCGCACCGGGCGGCAGGCGCAGCCAGTCCCAGGTGTCAAACGCTTCGCTGCTTTCCGTAAACCCTCCGTCGATGACAAACACCTCCAGACCGCCTGGCGCGTCCAGATCAACGACCTCTCCGGCAGCCCAATGGGACACGCGCACGTCTTCGTTGTCATCCCTGAACAGATGCAAATTGCCATCGTCATTGATCGAGCGTTTCACCTCGGTCCGATCTTGGGGGTCGAATTGATGCAGCTTGACCAGAATAGTCGCCCCATCAGACGCCGAAGGCGTATGGGATGTGGTCGGTGGGTTGCGTACATAGCTCCCGACAGGGAAATCTCCGGTTTCATCCTGAAATACACCGTCCAGAACCAGGTATTCTTCGCCACCGTCATGGGTGTGGGCCGCAAAGGCACTGCCCGGAGCAAAGCGCACAATGGTCGTCGCACGGGCGACTTCCTCTCCGATCCGGTCCAGCATCTTGCGTTCGACCCCGGCGGCGGGGGATTGCACCCACTCGGTCTGATCAAAATGCACCGCTGCGCGCTTGGTGAAGTCTGCGTTGATCCGCATGGGCGTCTCCTTGACTGCTTTCCTGATCCCAGATGGGATCACAAGCGCGGATTTCAAATCAACAGTTTTTGACGCCCCTCCTGGCTTGCTGTAATGCCGATGCAAAGCGCCGATGGGAAAAGGCATAGATGCAGGCTTCGCAGAATTTCAATATCGTCATCATCGGACAGAACAACCGCTTGCAATACGAGGCCGTTCTGTTTGCTGCCTCCTTGCGCCATTGCACACCCGACTTCGCGGGGAAGCTGTATGTTGCCACCCCCAACCCCGGCCCACGCTGGGGCCAGAACCCCGGCATCCAGAACGAGGATGTGCGCAAAGCGCTGACACAACTGGACGCCGAGATTCTGCCCTTTGACAACCATGTCTTCGGCCAAAGCTACCCGCATGGCAACAAGATCGAGGCCTTGCTGGCGCTGCCCGAAGGCGAGTCCTTTGTTTTCTTCGATACGGATACGCTGATCACCGGCAACCTGACCTCGGTCCCGTTCGATTTCGACCGGCCCGGTGCATCGCTCAAGGTCGAGGGGACCTGGCCAAAGCCCACGCTGTACGGGCCGGGGTTCGAAGGGATCTGGAGCGCGCTGTACCACCGGTTTGGACTGGATTTCGACAGCTCAGTCGACAACACCCAGCCCAGAGAGCACTGGCGGCGGTTCCTTTACTTCAATGCGGGGTATTTTTTCTACAAATGCCCGCGTCAGTTCGGCGAGCGTTTCGTGGACTTCGCCCGTGCCATCCGAGACGAGGACATCCCTGAACTGACCGGCCAGAATCTGGATCCGTGGCTGGATCAGGCTGCTCTGCCTCTGGTGATCCATTCCTTTGGCGGTGGGCGCGATGCCTTGCCTGATGGCCTGCTCGACGGTTCGGTCAGTTGCCACTATCGGTTGTTTCCGTTGCTCTATGCGCGTGAAAGCGACCGAGTGGTCGAGGTCTTGGAAACCGTCGCGACCCCCAACAAGGTCAAAAAAGTTCTGAAGAACTATGACCCGCTGAAACGGCTGGTGATCCAAGGCAAGGGGCACAAGATCCGCGAGATGTTTGATCGTGACAACCTGCCGGGGCGCGAACAGGCCATTCGCAAAGCCATCAAGGCCAAGGGCCTTTGGCTGCGGTGACAGGATCGTTGTACAGGGGCCTGCAATGGCCTACAGATTCGGCAACACACAGTCCAACAGGAGATTTTCAAGATGTCTGACGGCCCAACTTACGGTTTCGACACGCTGCAGATTCACGCAGGCGCACGCCCTGACCCCGCAACCGGAGCGCGCCAGACCCCGATCTATCAATCAACCGCCTATGTGTTTCGCGACGCCGACCACGCGGCCGCCCTGTTCAACCTGCAAGAAGTGGGCTTCATCTATTCGCGCCTGACCAACCCAACAGTGGCTGTGCTGCAAGAACGTGTGGCGACGCTGGAAGGTGGCGTTGGTGCGGTGTGCTGTTCTTCGGGCCACGCGGCGCAGATCATGGCGCTATTCCCCTTGATGGGTCCGGGTTGCAACGTGGTGGCTTCGACACGCCTGTACGGAGGCACAGTCACGCAGTTCAGCCAGACGATCAAACGCTTCGGCTGGTCGGCCAAGTTTGTCGACACCGACGATCTGGACGCCGTGAAAGCCGCAATTGACGAAAACACCCGCGCGATTTTCTGTGAATCCATCGCCAACCCTGGCGGCTATGTCACGGACATCCGGTCGCTGGCCGATGTTGCGGACGAAGCAGGCATTCCGCTGATCGTCGACAACACCTCGGCCACGCCCTACTTGTGCCGCCCGATCGAACACGGCGCGACACTGGTCGTACATTCGACCACCAAATACCTGACCGGCAACGGCACGGTCACCGGCGGCTGCATTGTGGATTCGGGCAAGTTCGACTGGTCCGCGAATGACAAGTTCCCCTCGCTCAGCGAACCCGAAAGCGCCTATCACGGGCTGAAATTCCATGAGACCTTCGGCCCCTTGGCCTTTACCTTTCACGGCATTGCCATCGGTCTGCGTGATCTGGGCATGACCATGAACCCGCAAGCCGCGCATTACACCCTGATGGGTATTGAGACCTTGTCGCTTCGCATGGAACGTCATGTCGAGAACGCCCAAAAGATCGCCGCATGGCTCGAAGCCGATGACCGTGTGGACTACGTGACCTATGCGGGCCTGCCCTCGTCGCCTTACAAGGATCGGGTCAAGACGCAGTACCCGCGTGGCGCGGGGGCTTTGTTCACCTTTGCCGTCAAAGGTGGCTATGACGCCTGTATCAAACTGGTCAACGCGCTGGAGATCTTCAGCCACGTCGCCAACCTCGGCGATGCCCGGTCGCTGATCATCCATTCGGCGTCGACCACGCACCGTCAGTTGACACCCGAGCAGCAAGAGGCTGCGGGCGCGGGTCCGAACGTTGTGCGCGTGTCCATCGGGATCGAGGATGCCAACGACCTGATCGCCGATCTGGATCAGGCGCTGAGCAAAGCAAGCGCGTAACCCATGAGCGGGCACGACACCAACGCACTGGGCCAACCCATCGGTCTGCCGGTCACGGGCGAGTTCCCTCGCCCCACCCCGCCCTACACCCCGATGGAGGGCCAGTATTGCTCGGTCGTGCCGCTGGACGTGAACCGGCATGCGCCCGGATTGTTCCGGGCGTTTGCCAACGACACCGATCACCGCAACTGGACCTACCTGCCCTACGGACCGTTTGAGACAGAGCGTGGTTTTGAAACTTGGGCCCGCGCGAACTGCATGGGCGCGGACCCGATGTTTCACACGGTTCTGGATGTAGATCAGGTGCCCGTTGGCATGGCATCATACCTGCGCATAGAACCTGCGGCCGGGGCGATCGAAGTCGGGCACATTCACTTCTCACCACTGCTGCAGCGCAAGCCGCAATCGACCGAGGTCATGTACCTGATGATGCGGCGCGTCTTCGATGAACTGGGCTATCGCCGCTATGAATGGAAATGTGACGCGCTGAACGCGCCGTCACGCACTGCCGCCGAGCGGTTGGGGTTTACCTTCGAGGGAGTTTTTCGTCAGGCCACCCACTATAAGGGGCGCAATCGCGACACAGCCTGGTTTGCCATCATTGACAGCGATTGGCCCCGCATTCGCGCCGCGTTCGAGGCCTGGTTGTCACCGGACAACTTTGACGATGCGGGCCAGCAACGGAAACCGCTGATGGCCCGTGTCGGGGCTTGAACTTATTCGGAGATCGAGAAGACCATCGAGACATTGACGGACACGTCAATCTCTCCGCCTGCGACCGGAATTCCACCAGCATCCGCCATGCTCATCGCGCGCATCTCGGCCATAGGGTGGACGCCACCGCCTTGCTCGGCAATGGACTCAACCGGTCCCAGGGCAACCCCGGCTGCCTGCGCCAGTTGTTCAGCCTTGGTCATCGCATCGGCAACCGCTTGCGCGCGGGCCTGCGCCTGGACCGGCTTGGGATCTTGAACTCCAAAGCTCAACCCGCCGAAATCGTTGGCACCGTCCTGAATGACCGCGTCCATGATCTGACCCAATTGGCTGAGATCACGCACGCGCACAAACACGCGGTTCGAGGCCACAAAGCCGGTGATCTTGGGCTGATCACCGTTTTGCGCGTTTCTGCCCGACCAGACCGGCGACAGCGACAGGTCGCGGGTTTGCACGTCACGATCTTCGATCCCCATTTCGTTCATTCGCGCAAGTACCTGCGCAACCGCCTCGGATGTGGCCTGCATCGCAGCCGAGGCCTCGGCGTTCTCATTTGTGACGCCCAGCGTGATGGTCGCCATATCAGGCGCGACCTGCACGGTTCCGGTGCCACTTACCGAGATGCGACGTTCTTCCGCAGACGCCACGCCCGCAGCCATCGCGGCCATCATCGCGGCCAGAAAAGCAAATGTCTTCAAGGTGATCCCTCCAATTTACTGTCTTTCAACATGGGTCGGCAGGACCGGACCATACAAGGGGAAGGTCCGGCTTTTTCTTTCCCTCGGCGGGTTCCTGCTTTAGTATCGCACTGCAAGTACAAAGTTGTTTGCGTTGATACAGCTAACTATGGTTCCTCCGGATTATGAAACCCGCCTTTGCGCTGTCTTTTTCTGCGACTGGAATTTCTCTTCTGCACCTATCCGATGGCGAATGGTACGAGATCGGCACTGTTTCGCTGGACTCGCCCGATCTGAGCGACCAGATCAAGACTCTGCACGATAAAGCTTTTGCGCTGGAGAACGACCTGAGTTGCAAGCTGGTTCTTCCAGCAGATCAGGTCCGGTATCTTTCCGTTCCAACTGAGGATCTGGGTCCAGAAGACATCACTCGAAATGTGCACACTGCCCTGTCAGAGGCGACACCGTATGATGTGGCGGATTTGTCTTATGACAGTGCAACCGAAGGACAGACCACCTTCGTTGCGGCCGTTGCCCGCGAGACGCTGAAAGAGGCGCAGAACTTTGCAAGCCAGCACGGTTTTCTGCCCGCTGCCTTCACGGCCAGCGCGACCAAGGCAGAGTTTCCGCATGAGCCCGCTTTTGAGACATCAGACAACGAACCACCCCCGGCTGCGCCGCCTGAACCGGATACACCGCCGGTTCACGCAATTGCTGAAAGCGCTGCGCCCGAGCCCTTCCGGTCTCAGACGCCCGAACCTGCGCCATCGGTGGGTGCGTTGACCTTTTCACGCCAGACCATGCAGCGCTTGGTCGGTCCTGCAATCGCCGCTACGATTGTTGTTGGCCTTGGGATTTGGGCGTGGTCACAGATTGGATCGGGCACCGAAGATCTTGCGCCTGACGTCGCAGAGACGACCACTGAGCAGACCGTGCTTGATCTCGCCGAGGCGACCACCCCGCAGAACGTGCCCGAGGACCCACAGACAGAGTCCGAAACGACCGCCCCAGAGGTGGACATTGAAACAGCAAACATCCCGACACCTGAGGCACCTGAACCCGATCCACAACCTGACCTGTCCGCAACAGATGCGGCTATTCTCGAAGCCCTGAAGGTCGCGCCCACGCCCGTGGAGCAGGTCGCACAGGATCCCGAAGCACAAAACGAGGTTGCGGCTGTTGCCGGGGCACTGCTGACCGCCCCCGAAGCGCCGGCGGCGCCGACCCCCGAACAGGAGGATGACCTCTATCTGGCGTCGATCCACAAATCCGATCTGTCCAGCGACGCAATTGCCTTGCCGCCGCAAAACAGTTTCGACACAGATACCGCTTTCGAGGGCCAACTCGGCGCAGCTTTGGCAAACTCCCAGTTTGACCTTGATGAGCGGGGCCTTGTTAAACCGACGCCCGAAGGCGCGTTGTCACCGGAGGGAATCGTCGTGTATCTGGGGCGCCCATCCAAAGTGCCGCCAGAGACACCGGTGCGTTTCGAAGAAGCGCCTGTAGTTGACGAACCCAGCGAAAGGCTGGCACAGCTGCGCCCGCGCCAGCGACCGGGCAATCTGGCCGAGACATTCGAACGTCAGCAATTGGGTGGGCAGAGCCGCGAAGAGCTTGCCGGCAAGCGGCCCAAGATGCGGCCCGAAAGCCTGCAAGCCCAGCCTGAAATTGACGACACCCCCACCGCTTTGGCCGTTGTTCGCGTTCCGCGCCCGAAAGTGCGGCCCGCGCGTGTCGTCGTGCCCAGTTCAGGCGGGTCCAATCTGGGATCAACGGCGGCGGTCGCGCAAGGCGGGGATGAAGCGGGCTCGTTTCAGCCCAAATCCGTGTCGCCAAAGATTCCGTCCACCGCATCGGTCGCTCGACAGGCCACGATCGACAACGCGCTCAACCTGCGCAGGCTGAACCTGATCGGTGTCTATGGCACGCCGTCAAACAGACGCGCGTTGGTTCGGCTGCCAAGCGGGCGGTACAAAAAGTTGAAAGTCGGCGACAGAATCGATGGTGGACGTGTGATCGCCATCAGCGACAGTGAATTGCGGTATCAGAAAAAGGGCCGCAACGTGACCCTGTCGATGCCACGTGGATGACCGCTTCACCTATCAGACGCGTGTGATAGGTGGCTACAACGAGGCCGCACCGCACCTGATCCCCACATACGAGAGCCTGCGACCCGAGCAGGTTTTGGCCCCGGTCGCAGAGTTCCTGCCCAAGCGTGGCGCACGCGTTCTGGATATTGGCGCGGGCCCCGGCACTCTGGCTGCCTGGCTCGCCCGGCGCGGCTGTCACGTAGCAGCCGTCGAGCCGGTTTCGCGGTTCCGAATCCATGGCCGGGCCAAATACCATGACCTCGATATCGATTGGTTTGAGACCAGTCTGCCCCGATTGAGCACGCCTCGTTCACTGGGCAAACGATACGATGCGGCGCTTGCAATCGGTGTGCTGCACCACCTGAAGCCAGACGATCAGCAGGCTTCGCTCGTGACGTTGTCCAACTGCCTGAACGTGTCGGGGCGTTTGATCCTGTCCCTTCGCCATGGCCCATGCAGACCGGACCGACCGGGATTTCCCGTCTGCCCGGACCGGATCAGTGCAGCCGCCGCGAGCGTTGGGCTGCTGACGGCGCATCGCGTGAGCCGTCTCTCTCTTCAACCCGGCAATCGAAGTGCTGGCGTCACATGGACTTGGCTTGTTTTCGACAAAGCCTAGGCCGCCGAAATCTCACCGCTTTCGATCTGCTCACGCTCGATGGATTCGAACAGGGCCTGGAAGTTGCCCTCTCCAAACCCGTCATCCCCTTTGCGCTGAATGAACTCGAAAAAGATCGGGCCAATCACGGTTTTTGAGAAAATCTGCAACAAGATCCGCGTCTCACCGCCGTCCACGACGCCTTCGCCGTCGATCAGAATGCCGTGTTTCATCATCCGGTCCAACGGTTCCTGGTGATCTGCAACGCGTTCTTTCGACATTTCGTAATAGGAGAGGTTGGGTCCCGGCATGAACTTCAGCCCCTTCTCGGCGATGGCATCGGTCGAGGCGTAGATGTCATCGCTGCCCACCGCGATGTGCTGGATACCCTCGCCTTTATACTTGCGCAGGTATGACACGATCTGCCCCGTTTCACCCCGATCTTCATTGATCGGAATGCGAATGCGCCCACACGGAGACGTAAGCGCGCGGCTAAAGAGCCCGGTAAACTTGCCCTGTATGTCAAAGAAACGGATTTCACGGAAGTTGAACAAATCGCCATAGAACCTGAACCACTTGTCCATATTGCCCTTGTAAACATTGTGGGTGAGGTGATCGAGGTAGAAGAACCCCTCGCCCCTTGGCTTGGACTGTGTGATCCACTCGAACTCGTCATTGTAGGGTGATGTGTCGTAGTACTGATCGATAAAATAGATCAATGACCCGCCAATACCCTTGATCGCAGGCACGTTCATGGTCTTGTCCGCGCCGTCATACGGCTCGGCCCCGTTGGACACAGCATGGGCATAGGCTTGTTCCGCATCTACAACCCGCCAGCCCATCGACGGCGCGCAGGGGCCATGTTCTGCCACGAACTTGTTCGCGTAGCTGTCCGGATCAGCGTTGAGGATGTAGGTCACATCCCCCTGCTGCCACAGTTCGACCGAATGCTTCACCTTGTGTCGGGCAACCTGTTCGAAACCCATTTTGGCAAACAGATCGCGCAGCTCCTGAGGGTTCGGATGTGCAAACTCAACAAATTCAAACCCGTCGGTTCCGGCGGGGTTTTCGGGGCTGATGACGGATTTCGGGGCAGTGTGCGGGAAAGGACCCATGGCGCGTCTCCTTGGAAAACCGGGGGGGAAACCGGAAATTCTTTGCTGATTCTAAAATACGCCTTAAACAACGCTGTTTCTGCGCATAGTTTTCATGTAAACTACGTTCAGGCGCGGAAAACGCGCAGGATGAAATCAAATTCTGTTAATATGCCGCATATGCTGGATACAACCGACACACGTTTACTCTCAGCTCTTCAAAAGGATGCACACCTGACAGCGCATCAGCTGGGAGAGTTGCTGAACCTGTCCCCCAGCCAGGCAGGCCGCCGCCGTCAGCGGCTTGAGGCCGAAGGATACATCACCGGATACGCCGCGCGGTTGAACCCGCTTAAGCTGGGTTTGCAGGTTCAGGGCTTTATTCAAGTACACTTGGGCACCCATGGCCCCGAACAATCGGCCAGCTTTGCCCGAATGGTCGACACCCGCCCCGAGATCACCAGCGCCTGGACGATGACCGGTGAGGCAGATTACCTGCTTCACGTCTATTGCGACGATCTTTCTGCGCTCAACAGCTTGCTTCATCAGGTCATCCTGCCGCATCCTGCTGTGGCACGGGTTCAAAGCCAGATCGTGATGGATCAACTGAAACGCGACGCCCCCCTGCCGACCTGAGCAGGCAACGAGGACAAAAATGGACGATTTCCTTTATCAGGCTACGATTTATCTGGCTGCTGCGGTGATAGCTGTACCTTTGTCGGCGCGTTTGGGCTTGGGGTCGGTTCTTGGATATCTGGCCGCCGGCTTGATTATCGGCCCGATTCTGGGCCTTGTCGGAGCAGAAACCGAGAACCTGCAACATGTGGCCGAGTTCGGTGTCGTGATGATGCTGTTCCTGATCGGCCTCGAATTGGAACCCCGCGCGTTGTGGGACATGCGAGACAGGCTTTTGGGCCTGGGCGGACTTCAGGTCTTGATGTCCACCGCCGTTATCGCCGGCGTGGCAATATACGCCAACCATCCCTGGTCGGTCGCTTTGGCCGTTGGACTGACCCTGTCCCTGTCGTCCACTGCGATCGTGCTGCAAACCCTGTCTGAAAAGGGGTTGATGCAGACAAATGGCGGGCGCGCGACCTTCTCTGTGCTGCTGACACAGGATATCGCGGTCATCCCGATTCTTGCCCTTCTGCCTCTGCTGGCCCTGCCCGCCATGCCACATTTTCAGGCCGACGGATCAATTGATCGCAGTGCGGACGACCTGCACTCTGCCGCGCATCACAGCCTGTCTCTGGTCGAAGGACTGCCCGGCTGGGCCGTTACACTTGTGACCATCGGCGCAATTGCCTTTGTCATTCTGGCAGGTGTCTACCTGACGCGCCCCCTTTTCCGCTTTATCCACGCCGCCCGCCTGCGCGAAATGTATACCGCGTTGGCGTTGATGATCGTGGTCGGTATCTCTTTCCTGATGACCCTGGTCGGTCTATCCCCCGCTCTGGGCGCGTTTCTGGCGGGCGTGGTGTTGGCAAGCTCGGAATTCCGGCACGAGATGGAAAGCGACCTTGAGCCGTTCAAGGGCCTGTTTCTGGGCCTGTTCTTCATCACCGTCGGGGCCGGGATCGACATTGCCTACTTTTTCAATGATCCGTTTGACCTGATCGGCCTGGCCCTGCTGGTGATCCTTGCCAAAGGCATCATCCTCTTTATCGTCGGCAAAGCCTTCAAGCTAAAGGGCCGGGATCACTGGCTGTTCACCCTCGGGTTGGCACAGGCGGGTGAGTTTGGCTTTGTCCTGCTGGCCTTTTCCACGCAACAGAACGTCATCCCGCCGGATCTGTCGCAAAAGCTGTTGATGATCATCGCGTTGACCATGTTGATCACACCGCTTCTGTTTATCATCTATGATTTGCTTTCGCGCAAAATGGGCGAAACGAAAACGGCTCCGGAACCTGATGAGATCGACGAAAAAGGCCCCGTCATCATTGCCGGGATTGGGCGGTTTGGTCAGATCGTTAACCGGCTTGTGCGCGCCAGCGGGTTCAAAAGCGTCGTCCTGGATCACGATATCGAGACGATCCAGCTGATGCGTCGTTTTGGTGTCAAAGGGTTTCTGGGCGATCCCACGCGGCCCGAGCTGCTACGGGCCGCCGGGCTGGAAAAGGCCGCCGTTCTGGTGGCGGCGATGGATGACCGCAAGCAGGTCACACGGCTGGTCAGCTTTGCACGGAGGCAGCGCCCCGATCTGCACATCATCGCGCGCGCCCATGACCGGACCCATGTGTACGAACTGTACCAGGCCGGAGCCAACGACATTGTGCGCGAGATGTTCGACAGCTCTTTGCGGGCCGGACGCTATGTTCTCGAGAATATCGGCCTGAGCGAATACGAGGCCGCGCAGGCAGAGCAGACCTTCTATCATCACGACCGTATGTCTGTCCGTGAACTGGCCGAGCTTTGGGTTCCCGGCCTGCCAACCGCCGAGAACAAAAAGTACATCGAGCGCGCGCAAAAGCTGGAAAAAGACCTTGAAACCGCGCTTTTGGAGTTGGCGGAAGAACACGCCAAAAAATCTGCCTGACCAGGCCCTGCCCTGATCAGGCATAGGGGCTAGCCGTCAGATACGCCCGCTTCGGCAAAGGTCGCCATACCCGAATGGCAGGCGACGGCGCTTTTCAGGATGTTGATGGCAAGCGCACCGCCCGAGCCTTCGCCCAGGCGCAAGCTAAGGCTCAGCAACGGCTCTTTTCCCAGTTTCGTCAGCATCGCGCCATGGGCGCTTTCCGCACTCAGGTGCCCGGCAATCACGTGGTCCAGAGCCGACGGATCCAGCCGTCCCAAACACGCAGCGGCCGAGGTGCAGATAAAACCGTCCAGGAGGACAGGAATACGCAACAGCCGCGCGGCGGCAATGGCCCCGGCCATCGCGGCGATCTCGCGCCCGCCCAGACAGCGCAGCACCTCCAGCCCGTCCTGACTGGTGTGACGCGCTACGCCTTCGGCCACAACGCGGGTTTTGTTGGCGAGGCCGTCATCGTCTACACCAGTCCCACGACCGGTCCAGTCGGCAGCCGCGCCGCCGAACAAAGCGCATGCAATCGCTGCTGCAGGGGTGGTGTTGCCGATCCCCATCTCGCCCACCACAAGCAGATCGGCCTGCGGGTCAACCGCAGTCCAGCCGGTTTGCAGGGCGCTCAGCACCTCGGCCTCGGTCATGGCCGGGCCTTGGGTGAAATCCGCCGTGGGACGGTTCAGTTCCAGCGCATGGACGTCCATCTTGGCCCCGGCGGCCTTGGCAAGCTGATTGATCGCCGCACCGCCATGTTCAAAATTCATCACCATCTGAACGGTCACCTCGGGCGGGAAGGCGGAAACGCCCTGCGCCGTGACCCCGTGATTGCCTGCAAACACAATAACCTGAGGGGCTTCGATCCGCGGGCGCGGATCGCCACGCCAGGACGCATACCAGATTGCCAAATCTTCCAGCCGCCCCAATGCGCTGGGGGGTTTGGTCAGCTGACGGTTGCGCTCGGCTGCACCTTCTGCCGCCGCTGTGTCCGGGTCAGGCGCGTTGGCCAGGGCATCGCGGAACGTCTTCAAATCATTCAGTTCAGGCAGCATCAAAGCCTCATTGCATCACAGTGGTCCTGCGTGTTTAACCGAAGCTGAGAAACCAACAAGACCCGGAAAGGCGCGGGCGTGCACAAAAACGACACCAAACCGCTTTCTGCTTGGGATATCCCGCTGGCGCTGGTCCTGCTGACCCGTCTGCCGGTGCCGCAACTGCCAAAGCATGTTTTTGTCCGGCAAGCGCATGCGGTCTGGGCGTTTCCGCTTGTGGGCTTGGTGGTTGGTACGCTTGCCTGCGCCATGGGCTGGATCGCAACGGCGCTTTCTATTCCTCTGTTCATCTGTGCCGGCTTGCTTGTGGCAGTGCTGATGATGACCACCGGCGCGATGCACGAAGATGGGTTGGCGGACACGTTCGACGGGCTTTGGGGCGGGTTCACGACGGAACGGCGGTTGGAGATCATGAAGGACAGCCAAATCGGGACCTATGGCGTCTTGTCCCTGACTATCTCGCAATTGATACGTATCTCGGCAATCGCTGCCCTTCTGTCGACCGGGGCATTCTGGGCCATTGTTGCGGCTTGCGTGATCTCACGGGCGTTTATGCCCGTTCTGATGGCCGCCCTGCCCAATGCACGACAATCGGGCCTAAGCCATTCGGTTGGCGCCCCGACCGTCTTGCCCGTCGTCGTGTCGTTGGGATTGGCATTTGTGATTGGTCTGGTGCTGATCGGCGGAGACATCCTGCTGCCAGCCCTTTGTGCCGCGTTCGTTGTCGCAGCGCTCGCCCTTGTGGCCAGGTTCAAGGTCGGCGGTCAAACCGGTGATATTCTTGGCGCATCACAGCAACTGGCCGAGATCACAGCCCTGATCGCACTCACCGCTCAGATCTAAGACGCCCCACCCGTCTCGATGCGCAGAGTACAGCCACAATGCTTGCAATGCACCGCATCCGGGTCGTGCCGAAAGAGACCGCAGCTGGGGCACTTGTGGCGCACTTTCTGTGGCATGAAAATCGCCTGAGCCAGTCGCACAAACAGGGCCACGCCAACGACCATTATGAAGACCGAAAAGAGTTTACCCCAAGGGGTGGACAGCGTGATATCCCCGAACCCGGTCGTGGTCAGCGTCGCCATCGTGAAATACAGCGCGTCGATATAGGGGTTCGGTGCGTCCTGTGGGATGAAGAACACCAGAACGGCAGTCGATGTGACAAAGACAAAAACCAGAAGGTTTATCGCCGCGATCACCGCATCTTCGTGGGTGCGAAAAAACGTGCTGTCCCGGCGCAGATCCCACAGCAGATGATAGGAATGAATCAAGCGTAACGCCCTGAGAATACGCAGAAACGCCAGATTTCCGGTGAGAAACGGATCGAGGATCAACGATACAATCACCACAATGTCCGCAAGCGTGTAAATCTTGCGCAACAGCTTCCAGCGGTCCTTTGAAATCCACATCCGGGCCGAGAAATCCATCAGGATCAAAAGGCCCAAAACCATGCTCGCTGTCGTCACCCATGGTCCATGAGGAACATGCGCCGTAGCAACGAAGAACACGATTGTCACCACATCAAACAGGATCAAACCATATCGAAACCAGACCGAGACCGGAGCCTTGCCAATATAAAGAAACTTGATCGTCTGCTTCATCCCGGCCCTGTATCTGCTTGCATACAAAGTGAAACTAGCCGGTTTTCAAAATTCCACCAAGCAACGAAAAAAGCCGCCCCGTCGCTGGAGCGGCCAGTCTCATTCAAGCGAGTTCACCTCAGGCGGCTGCAGCGCGTGAGGTCAGAACGTCATCCACCTGCTTGGCAGCAGAGATTTCTCCGTCCCCTGAAACCGCGGCCACTTCGCGGGTCAGACGCTCCAATGCGGCTTCATAAAGCTGACGTTCGGAATAGCTTTGTTCACGCTGGTCATCGGTGCGGTGCAGGTCACGGACAACTTCGGCAATCGATATCAGGTCGCCCGAGTTGATCTTTTGTTCATATTCCTGTGCCCGGCGCGACCACATGGCGCGTTTGACCTTGGCCTTACCCTTTAGCGTTCTCATCGCCTGGCTGATCACATCCGGCGAGCTGAGTGAACGCAGCCCGGATTCGGTGACCTTGTTTGTTGGCACCCGCAGGGTCATCTTGTCTTTCTCGAATGAGATGACAAACAGCTCAAGAGAAAAACCCGCAACGTCCTGTTCTTCGATCGAGATGATCTGACCCACGCCATGGGCGGGGTAGACAACATAGTCGTTGGGGCGGAACTCAAGCTTTTTCGACTTTGTCATTCAGTGTATTCCTTGGTTTTGGACCGGGACGCAGACAAAAATAGACCACAAGCGGGGTCTGTTTCATCCCCCGGCATGCGGCATATCTGTCAAAAATTCAAAGCTCCAAAGTGAGCATACTTACGGAGCACATCCCAATCTCAGTCATCATGTAGGGATAGAGTATATCACAAAAATGCGACACTCGAAAGTTTACCTTAGGGCATTTCTAGATATTTGGCCTGATTTCAAAAGGCTAAGCTGCGTGACAGCCGGTTTTGCCCAACGAGAAACAGGCGAATCGCTCAATCGCCGTCGCCGGGTGCCTCGGAGAAATATTTTTCCATCTTGCCGTCTTCGCCGTCGCGGTCTTCGGCCTCGGGCAGCGGGTCTTTCTTGGTGACGATCACTGGCCACAGTTCCGAGTATTTGCGGTTGAACTCGACCCATTGCTCCATCCCCGGCTCGGTGTCGGGGCGGATGGCGTCGGCCGGGCATTCGGGTTCGCAGACACCGCAATCGATGCATTCGTCGGGGTGAATGACCAGCGCGTTTTCACCTTCGTAAAAACAATCCACCGGACATACCTCGACGCAGTCGGTGTATTTGCAGGCGATGCAGTTTTCGGTGACAACATAGGTCATGGCTGGACTTTCCGTTAGCGTTTGGGCGTCTAGCTAATTCAGACGGCCCGCCTCTTCAAGAGAGGATCACCCCTTTGGCGTGCGAGAAAGATCAAGCGCGCGCCTTTCTTTCTTGGTTGGACGACCTTTTCCCTCGAAACCGGGATTCCTGGGCGGCACGTCCTGTTTTTCGGTCATATCGAAATACAGTGTTTGGGCCTCTGGTGCCGGACCCCGACGCTCACCCAGTTTTTCTATACGCACGACGCGTACAATCCGCCCCTGCGGAAAGGTCAGAACATCCCCGGGCCCCACCGCCTGGGCGGGTTTTTGGACCCGGTTGCCGTTCAATCGCACATGGCCGCTGCTGACCTGTTTGGCGGCAAGGCTGCGGGTCTTGAAGAACCGCGCCTGCCACAACCATTTGTCGATCCGCAGCTTGGCCTCGGCCATGGGTGATCAGTTGCCGTCCTTCAGACCCATCAGCGCGGCGGCGAACGGGTTGTCGGGATCGATGGCCTTTTCCTTTTTCGGAGGTCGCGACGAGAAGGTCTTGGCACCCTGAGGTTTACCACCCTTCTTGCCATGGGGCTTGCCGCGCCCATCCTGAGGCTTGCTGCGCGGCTTGCTTTTACCCTGCCCTTGTTCGCGGCGCGGACCACGGTTGGGCTGACGCTGGCGTCCCCAGGTGAAGGTGTAGAACACCTCTGGCTCGGGCTCATCGCTTGAAGGAGCCTCGGCTACCGCCTCGGTGCTTTCGGTGGCCTCGGCTGCCGCCTCGGCGGGTGTTGCGACCTCTTCAGTTACGTCATCCGGTGCCGGCGTTTCTTGGGCTGCGGGTTGTTCCGTCGCCTCTGCCGTGGTCTGGTCGACCGGAGCCGGTTTGACCTTTTCACGTTCACCACGCTCGGCCTTGTACCCCAACCCCTGCATCAGGTCCGCGAACTGGTCCAGCGTCATGCCCGTGATCGAGAGCATGTCGGGTTTGGCCTCAAATCCGCCCCGGCTGTCCTCGGCGCGCAGCATATCGGCCAGTCGTTCCAGCATGTCGATGCGAATCGAACGCTCGCCTGCATCGCGGTAGCCGCACATGGTGTCATACCCTTGCGGCGCCCCCTTGGCGACGGGCACCGTGACCAGACCCGGAGGCGGAGCTTCCGGAAACTCCTGCAGGCCGCTGGACAGGGCCCACAGCACAAGACGCAAGCGTGTTGGTGCGGGTTTCAGCAGCAGCGGCATGAAGATGGTGAACTGGCCAAACCGGATGCCGTGCTTGCGCAAGGCGCCGCGAGCGTCCTGATCCAGATCTTTGACGTCTTGCGCGACACCGGCCCGGGGCAGCACGCCCAGCGCCTCGACCATGCGGAAGGCAAATCCCTTGGCCAGCCCGCCGAGTTCCTCGTCGCGGGACAGGTTCAGCAACGGCTCGAACAGCGCGGCAACCTTGCGGTCGATAAAGTGCTGCAGACGGCGCTGAACCTTTTGTTCAACATCCGGCCCCGCGGCCTCGTCCACAAACACCTCGACCACCGGCTTGAGAGGTTCCGCCCCGGCAACAAGCTTACCAACGGCATATTCACCCCACATCAGGCCGCCCTGATCGGTAAAATCAATCTCGGTATCGGGTGCATTGTAGAAGCGATCGGCACGCAGATGGAATTGCGGCGCGAGAGCCTGCAGGGACGCCGATTTCAAGGCTTTCGCCTCGGTGCCCTGCGCGCTTTTGTCCGGGCTGAACCGGAACCCTTCCAGACGACCGACGAACTCGCCTTCGACGGTCACTTCACCCTTGTCATTTACTTCGGCCAAAAGGGCCTCCTTCTGTTTGAGCCGGCGCAACAATACCGAAGTGCGCCGATCCACAAATCTTTGTGTCAAACGGTCGTGAAGAGCGTCTGACAGACTGTCTTCTACAGTGCGTGTTTCCGCACGCCAATGGGATTCGTCACGCACCCAGCCGTTTCGTTGCGCAACATATGTCCAGGTGCGAATATATGCCAACCTTTTGGAGAGCGCATCAATATCTCCGTCTGTCCGGTCGATACGGCGGATTTGCCGCGCCATGAAATCGTCAGGGACCGAGCCTGCCTGGTGCAGGTGGCCGTAGATGGTTTCCAGTAGACCGGCATGTTCGGCGTAGCTGATGCCGCGAAAATCCGGAATTCGGCAAACGTCCCACAGCAAACGGACAGATGGGCCGTCACTGGCACGGGCCATGATTTCGGTAATCTGGGACAGCGATTTCAACGCATTCAGGTCATCTGCGGGGGGCGCCTTCATGAGGTTTTCGTTGTCCGGGCTGACCTCGAGCGAGTCGATCAGGGCCTCGATAGAGCCAAACCGCAAGGCGGCATTCCGCCAGTTCAGCTTTTTCATCGGCGTGAACCGGCTGTCCATGATCGCCTGCGCGACGCCATCATCCAGCGGCGGGGCCTCTCCGGTCACGCCAAACGTGCCGTCGGACATGCCGCGTCCGGCCCGGCCCGCGATCTGCGCCAGTTCGTTGGGTGCCAAAGACCGCATCCGACGACCATCAAACTTGGTCAGAGACGAGAACGCCACGTGATTCACGTCAAGGTTCAACCCCATGCCAATCGCATCAGTGGCCACAAGGTAGTCGACCTCACCATTCTGATAGAGGTCCACCTGAGCGTTCCGCGTCCGTGGACTGAGCGCCCCCATCACCACGGCCGCCCCACCCTTTTGCCGACGCAAAAGCTCGGCGATGGCATAGACGTTTTCAACCGAGAATCCGACAATGGCGCTGCGGGGTGGCATCCGACTGATCTTTTTGGACCCGGAATACACAAGCTGAGACATTCGCTCGCGTCGGAGGAACTGCGCCTCAGGCACCAGGGCAGCGATCGTGCCACGCATTGTGTCCGCGCCGAGAAACAAGGTTTCATGTGTGCCGCGTGCCCGCAAAAGCCGGTCGGTGAAGACATGTCCCCGCGCGGGATCAGCACAGAGTTGGATTTCATCGATGGCAACAAAGTCCGCGCCCATGCCTTCGGGCATCGCCTCGACCGTACACACCCAATACTGCGTTCTGGGCGGCACGATCCGTTCTTCGCCCGTGACCAATGCGACAACGGACGGGCCGCGAATAGCCACGATCTTGTCATAGACCTCGCGCGCCAGCAGACGCAAAGGCAGACCGATGACCCCGGTCCGGTACCCAAGCATGCGGTCGATAGCGTAGTGGGTTTTTCCTGTATTCGTTGGGCCCAATACGGCCACTACTCGGGATGACCCGGTCACCTTTGCCCCCTGCCCCGATGGTTAGAGCGCTGCGCCCTGGATCTGGGGCTCCAGTCGATTCACCGCATTGGTTACTTCTTCATGATGGGGATGTATAGCCAGTGCTCGTGAATAGGCATCAAAAGCCAGATCGGGCTTGTCTACGATTTCGAATATCAGACCCAATCCATAGAGGGCCTCGTAATTGTTGGGGTTCAGGGTCAGCGCATGTTCCAGATCGGCAGCGGCCATGCCGAACCGTTCCTGCCCGAAAAAGGCCGACGCCCGTAAATGCCATCCTTCCGCGAAATCCGGCGCGTGATCCGTGAGGGCCGTCAGATGTTCGATTGCGGTCTCGATGTCGCCTTCGTCCAAAGCGTCGCGCCCACGCTCAAGCAGCAGGTCAGCCGAGGCCGATCCCGATTGCGACCAAAGTGCCTGCAACTGCCGATCAAGGCCAACAGCCTGCTCAGGCGTCGAGACGGCCAGTTGTTCCAGCAGTTTCGCCTCGTCGCGGGAATCAGCCTCTTGTGCAAGGCAAGTTCCGGAATACGTGACTAGGACGACAATTGCCGCGACGATACCTTTGAGATTGTTGATTGCAATGCCCATAACATTCGTCAGTGTAGCGTTGCGACCGGGGATGTCCATTCACGGCGCATTAACAAAATGAGGAAAACCATGAGCGACATTCTGGAAAAAGCGGCAGCCGTACTGAACGAAAAGCTGACTGGCGGCGCATTTGATGCATCGGCCAAGTTTGCCATCGCGGATCTGGGCGCGATCGTTTTGGATTCGGATGGCGCACGCGTCAGCGATGACGAGGCAGAAGTCACCCTGTCCGCCGATGTTGACACATTCGAACAGATTCTCAGTGGCGATCTGAACCCGACGGGTGCGTTCATGTCCGGCAAGCTGAGCGTTGACGGAGACATGGGGATTGCCATGAAACTCGCCTCGGTGCTGGCCTGATGGAACTCACGTCGGCCCCTTTTTATGAAGACGTGGCCGGCGGTCCCGCCGGTGGTGCGGCCCATTGGCTGCACACAACCGACGGAAAACGCATTCGCATGGGCCATTGGCGACCCGCTGGCGATGCGAATGGCACGGTTTTCATGTTCCCGGGCCGGACAGAGTACATCGAAAAATACGGCGGTACGGCGGGCGAATTCGTCAACCGGGGTTTTGCAATTCTGGCCGTCGACTGGCGTGGTCAGGGTCTGGCGGATCGCTTGCTTGATGACCCGCGCGTCGGTCACGTAGACTATTTCACCGACTACCAGCACGACGTGCGGGCCGTTCTGGAACTGGCCGGGGAACTGGAGCTGCCAAAACCGTGGTATATGGTGGGTCACTCGATGGGCGGAGCCATTGGCCTGCGGGCCGTGATTGAGCAGAACTGCTTTGCGGCCTGCGCCTATACCGGGCCGATGTGGGGTATCTATTTTTCTCCGATCATGAAGCCACTCAGCCGGGTGACCGCCTATTGGGGACCTCGGATTGGGCTGGGCGAGAAAACACCGCCGACGACGTCTTTGGAAAGCTATGTGGTCTCGCAGCCCTTCGAAGGGAATGTGCTGACACGTGATCCGGCCATGTACCAGATGATGAAAGATCAACTTGCAGCGCATCCCGAGCTGGCGCTTGGAGCACCATCCAATATCTGGCTGCGCGAATCTCTGGACGAATGTGCGTGGTTGATGGAGCACCCGGCACCGGACGTCCCGGCCCTGACATTTCTTGGCACGCATGAGCAGATCGTGGACCGCTACGCCATCCGGACCCGCATGGCCAATTGGCCAAAGGGCAAACTGGTCGAAATTCCCGACGGAGAACATGAGGTTCTGATGGAGGGGCCAGAGGTACGCGGCCCAGTCTTTGACCAGTTGGCGGCACATTTCCTGGCGCACCAGACAAACGGTACGCCTGAACCGGCCTGATCGTCTGGTCCATCTGTCTGCTTGTGATCCTTGCGCCGCGCGCCTAGATGTTTGCCAAAGCAGTTTTCAAAAGGTGATCCATGCGCGACCTTCCCTTGCCCGTTCGTGACGCAAACGCCGTCGGTGGAGCCGACAATCTGGGCAACCTGCCGGAATGGGATCTGAGTGATCTTTATACTTCGGAAGAAGCCCCCGAGCTGGCGCGCGATCTGGACTGGCTGGAAGGCGAATGCGCGTCCTTTGCCGCCGATTACGAGGGCAAACTGGCCGAACTGGACGCCTTGGGTCTGCTGACCTGCGTACAGCGCAACGAAAAGATCAATGCCGTCGCCGGGCGCATCATGTCCTTTGCCGGGCTGCGCTACTACCAACTGACCACGGATGCGGATCGCGCCAAGTTCCTGTCAGACATGCAGGAAAAGATCACCGTCTTCACCACGCCGCTGGTGTTCTTCACTTTGGAAATCAACCGCATCGACGATGACGTGCTGAAGGCGCAGTTCGACGCTAATGCCGATCTGGCCCGGTACGAGCCTGTTTTCCGTCGCATCCGCGCGATGAAGCCCTATCAACTGTCTGACGAGCTTGAGAAATTCCTGCACGATCTGGGCGTAGTCGGCGATGCCTGGGAACGTCTGTTCGACGAAACCATTGCCGGCCTGACCTTTGACGTCGACGGAGAAGAGCTGAACATCGAAGGCACGCTCAACCTGCTGACGGAACAGGACCGCAGCAAACGCGAGGCAGCCTCACGCGAGTTGGCCCGCGTGTTTCAGGATAACGTCAAGACCTTTGCCCGCGTTCACAACACGCAGGCCAAGGAAAAGGAAATCGTCGACCGCTGGCGCAACATGCCAACCGCGCAGACCGGTCGCCATCTGTCGAATGACGTCGAACCCGAGGTCGTCGAGGCCCTGCGCGAGGCGGTTGTAGCCGCCTACCCCAAGCTGAGCCATCGGTACTATGAGCTGAAACGCAAATGGCTGGGTCTGGACGTGATGCAGGTCTGGGACCGCAACGCACCTTTGCCGTTGGAAGATACGCGGATTGTCGGTTGGGACGAGGCCGAGAAAACCGTGATGGATGCCTATCAGGCCTTTGATCCCCGCATGGGTGAGATCGCCGCGCCCTTCTTCTCAAAAGGTTGGATTGATGCGGCGGTGAAACCGGGCAAGGCACCGGGCGCCTTTGCGCATCCCACTGTCACCGACGTCCATCCTTACGTGATGCTGAACTACCTGGGCAAGCCGCGCGACGTGATGACCCTGGCGCATGAGCTGGGCCACGGCGTGCATCAGGTGCTGGCCGCCGATCAGGGTGAGATGCTGTCATCCACCCCGCTGACGCTGGCCGAAACGGCCTCGGTCTTTGGCGAAATGCTGACCTTCCGCAAAATGCTGGACAAGGCCGAAACCAAGGAACAGCGCAAGGTGCTGCTGGCGGGCAAGGTCGAGGACATGATCAACACGGTCGTGCGCCAGATCGCCTTCTACGATTTTGAATGCAAGCTGCACGCCGCACGCCGCGAAGGAGAATTGACGCCTGCCGACATCAACGCGCTGTGGATGAGCGTTCAGGCCGAAAGCCTCGGCCCCGCATTCGAATTCATGGACGGGTATGAGACGTTCTGGGCCTATATCCCGCATTTCGTGCATTCCCCCTTCTACGTCTACGCCTATGCGTTTGGAGACGGCCTCGTGAACGCGCTTTATTCGGTCTACGAAAGCGGTGCGGAGGGATTCGAGGACAAGTATTTCGAGATGCTGCGCGCGGGCGGGTCCAAGCACCACAAGGAACTGCTCGCCCCGTTTGGTCTGGACGCCAGCGATCCCAAGTTCTGGGATAAGGGCCTGTCGATGATCTCGGGCTTTATTGATGAGTTGGAAGCGATGGAAGGCTGAAGCAGTCTGGCCCTGAGGTTGTGATGTCAGCCAAACGGACTTTCCTGCGGTTCGTCTATTCGCTCAGGCGTTTGAGAACTCGTTGATAGAACGCGCCGTGTGCGTCCTCAGCCGTAGGTTTTGCGGTCCATTCCAACTCTAAATCCAGCGCTCCAGCCGGAACCAATAACTGTGCGATCTCGGCGGGTGTGGTTTCATCGCTGGTTCCGTTTTCCCAGTCGTGAAAGGCCGACGAGTATCGAACAACCGCTCCGCTGGCCGGCAAATCGAGCAACCCGCCCTCGGCAAAAAACATCAACGCGTCGCCCATTTCTTCGCCGATGAGTTTGAGCCTACGTCCCAAACGATGTTTGAGGATGGCGACAAACACTATCGCTGCGGAAAACGTGAATTTATCGACCAGTACAACAACCTGTCTGCCCGTGTTTTCAGTGATGGCGTCGATCAAGGGCATTGTTTGAAGGAAGTCACCACCGGTGTTCCCGCGAATGTCAATCAAGAGTGTTTCTTCCAAGCGGGCGCGCACCTGTTCTGCCGCAACTGAGATGGCTTTCGGCAGCGCATTTTCGCCTGGATCGAAGAAACTTGGCAACAATATTGAAAGCCCAAATCCCCGCCAGTCTTCAATCTCCACAAATCTCTTGGGTGTCCAGGCCGGATCAGCCTTGCCATGCTCGTTTCTCGGATAAAGCGTTGATGCAGGAACCGTATTCCTGTTCTCCACTTTGAAATCGGTTATCTGCCCATTTTCGTCTTGCACGCGATACTCGGTCGTTTCGTTTTTTGAGGAAAAACCCAGGCGGTTCATAGCGTACGGCCACGCGAGAAGAATCGACCCGATGGCCCGTTTCCTTTGGCGCGTTCCCGCCAGACATCCTTTTGAGGCGGCTTCGATTTGGCTCAAAGGGGTGCCATTGACCGCAATCAACTCTCCTTTTGGCGCAGTTGTTTCTGGTGCCGTTCCAACCAAATGTACGGCCTTTCCAACGCTCACAAACCTCAGTGGCAGCACCGAGATGGCATCGTTCGGAATCAGCCGCGTGTGCCCGTTGTCGGGCAGTGCCAATAGGCGCATCGCGGAAAACAGAAAGGCCTCCTTGGAGCCCTCTAGAGCGTATCGTCGGGTGTCACCAACAAAGCTGTCTATCACCGACTGTTCGATCAGCCGAAAGCTGGGATCGGTTGGCAGAGCAGTTTCTAAAATCTGCTCAAAGTCTTGCGTCAGCGACATAGGTTGCGGTGCGCACAGTTGCTGGAAGATGTCGAGATTTGGCTCAAATCAGACAAAATAAAATTCACTTCAACTGACTGTCCTTCGACCCGCGCCGGTTCATTCCGGCGCGTACCTTGAATGCTCCGTCACGCTCTTGCTGACACTCCAGACACAGCTTCACACCCGGCAAGGCCAACCGCCGCTTTTCAGGAATAGGCTCTTCGCAGTCCGCACAGTGGGTCAGGCTGTCACCCACAGGTCGCCTTTGCGCCTGCATCCGGGCCAGTTCGTCCGAAATTGACGCCTCGATCTGTTCGCTTACCGCGCCGTCGCGCGCCCAGCCACCGGCCATGACACCTCTCCTGTTCGGGTACGGCACAGGATACGTCTGCCAACCCGCCTCTGGCAAGTCACAGCGACACCGCCCCTTCGAAGACACGATCAATCATCTCTTGCGTCCCACGTGAAAACTCCAACGGGCAAGGGTATGGGTCCCCAACACCGACCGAGCGGCAGAACGCTTCGACCTGCAGTTTGTAGTGATCGTCGCCTGGGAACCGCGTCACCTGAACCTCCAGCCCGGGACGATGCAACTCGACTCGCGCCTCACCAAAGACGCGCGCATTGAAGGGGGCTGTCATACGGATCACACCGCCTTCGCCGTGAAACACCATCTCTTGATGCGGATGCATGCGGATCGAGACATAGGCGGAATAGGTGAAATCCGGAAACTGAGCCCGAATCTCGGTGAAGGTGTCGATACCATCCTGCCATCGGATCGCGGATTGGACCGAGATCGGTTCGTGCCCCGTTGCAAATCGCGCACCGCCGATAACATAGACACCAATATCCCGCAGCCCGCCGCCCCCAGTTTCGGCGCGATTGCGAATGTTGGTCGTTTCTTCGCGGTTGTCGAAACTGAACGCGCCCGTCACATGGGCCAGCTTGCCAATCGCACCATCCGTGATGAGGTTTCGGACAAACTGCCATTGCGGGTGATGCACGATCATATAGGCCTCGGCTGCCAGCAAACCGGTCTGATCGCGCTTTTCGATCAACGCATCGAACTCGGCGGCCTGCATCGTGATCGGCTTTTCGCACAGAACATGTTTACCGGCATCCAATGCTTTCAGGCTCCATTCGACGTGCAGGTGATTGGGCAAAGGGATGTAAACGGCGTCGATTTCAGGATCGGCCAGCAACGCATCGTAGCTGTCGTATACCGCCAGATCAGGACAGAATGCGAGAAACGGCGCGGCCTTGGCCGCCTTCGAGGTTGCGAGACCGGCCAACCGAGCACCGTTCGCCCCATGGATCGCGGGCGCCATGTACTGACGCGCGAACTTTGCAGCCCCAAGAACACCGAATTGGACTGGTCTTTGCATCGCACTCTCCCTGATATTGTCGGCCAGATACCCGGATAGACATAGCGAGCTTGGCCCGCGCGGCCTAACGGGCAATTGTGACGCGACCGAGTTTTTTTCTTAGCTGAACATCATGTTTCACGCGACCAAGCGAAAAAGTCAATTTCTGGTTGAATTTGGTACGTCACAATGGGTCACAGTTCTCTGCGATGAACACAGATCGCAAGTGATTTCACCTTAGGTTTCCATCATAACTATTTATTATTATTGTGTTTTGTCAATCATCAGTTGCTCAAAAAAAACCACAAATCAAACCTAATCGGTTTTGGTGATCCGGCTCCACCTATGCTTGATAGCCGCGAGAATTACCCAAAACCCCAGGGAGTTTTCTTACTCCACGCCGGTAACTCAAGACGTTCATTTGGCAGGACATTTGAAGACATTAAATAGGAAATTTCGCCCGCTCCGAAATCGAATTCTGAGCCGGCCGCAGCGTCCCTAACAGTGTTGAGGTGCCCCTGTTTCCGTAAGATGGAATTGTCTTCGTTTGGACAAAACGGCATCAGCCCGCGTAACTCTGCGGGCTGATGTATTCTCAGGATCAGCTGGTCGCCAGCATGCCCTTTTCACGGGCAAGATCGCGCATTTTCTTTTGAAGCTTTTCAAAAGCACGGACTTCGATCTGTCGGATACGCTCGCGGCTGACGTTGTATTGCGTGCTCAGCTCTTCCAGAGTGACCGGTTGATCCATCAAACGACGCTGAGTGAGGATATCCTTTTCCCGATCGTTCAGCACCTCCAGAGCAGCTGCCAAAAGCTCGCGACGGGCGTCCAGTTCATCGCGGGCCTCATAGTCACCCGCCTGATCGGCATCCTCATCCTCAAGCCAGTCCTGCCACTGCATGGTGCCTTCGCCCTCGGACCCGACGGTCGCATTCAGCGAGGCATCGCCCCCAGACATACGGCGGTTCATGCTGATGACTTCCGCCTCGGTGACGCCCAGATCATTGGCGATCTTAGCGACATTTTCCGGACGCAAGTCACCCTCTTCCAACGCGCCGATGCGGGCCTTGGCCTTGCGCAGATTGAAGAACAGCTTTTTCTGTGCCGAGGTGGTTCCCAGCTTTACAAGTGACCATGACCGCAGGATGTATTCCTGGATCGAAGCGCGGATCCACCACATCGCATAAGTTGCCAGCCGGAACCCTTTTTCCGGGTCAAACCGCTTGACCGCCTGCATCAGACCCACGTTTGCTTCCGAGATGACCTCGGCCTGCGGCAGGCCATAGCCGCGATAGCCCATGGCAATCTTGGCCGCCAGACGCAGATGCGACGTGACCATTTTATGAGCGGACTCGGTGTCCTGCTCTTCGACCCAGCGCTTGGCCAGCATGTATTCTTCTTCCGGCTCCAGCAGAGGAAACTTGCGGATTTCCTGCATATAGCGGTTCAGGCCGCCCTCAGGCGTCGGCGCGGGGAGATTTGCGTAATTTGCCATAATGATGTCCCTCCGACAAATGTTTAGCTCTTTAACATACGATATGGGTAAGGAACCCATTCCTTTCAAGAGGTACTGTTAACAGTCTCAAATTAAGCTTGGGTAAAGGAAAGCTAATAAACTCTTACTCACAGGAGTTTGCGTATTATGACAGAGGGGTCCGCAGCCTTACAATCAGGTTTTGTATGTCTTGCGGCAAATCGGCTTCGAACCGCAGGGTTTCACCGGACACCGGGTGTTCAAATCCCAAAACAGCGGCGTGCAGGGCCTGACGCGGAAAGGCGTGCACGGCGTCTGCGGTTGCGGCACTGAACGCTTTTGCCGCCAGCTTACGCCTGCCGCCATAGACCGGATCTCCGACAAGCCCGTGGCCAGCATGGGCCATATGCACGCGAATCTGGTGTGTCCGCCCAGTTTCCAGCCAGCATTCAATCAGCGCCAGACCAGCAGGGGCACCAAATGTCTCGACCACACGCGCCCGCGTGACGGCATGCCGCCCTCCATGAAACAGGACGGCCTGTTTCTGACGGTCGGTCTTGTGACGCGCAAGTTGGGTGGTCAGGCGCATGATGTTGCCGGGCTCGAAACTGACCCCTTTGACACCGCGTAGGCGCGGGTCGTTGGCATCCGGTACCCCGTAGCAAACCGCCCGGTAGTAGCGTTCGACGCTGTGTGCTTCGAACTGCGCAGCCAACCCGTGATGTGCGGCGTCGGATTTGGCAACCACCAGTAGGCCGCTTGTCTCTTTGTCGATACGGTGAACAATCCCGGGCCGTTTGATCCCACCTACTCCGGACAGATCGGCGCCACAGTGATGCAACAACGCGTTCACAAGCGTTCCGGTCGGCGATCCTGGCGCCGGGTGAACCACCATTCCGGCAGGCTTGTTGATGACAATCAGGTCGGGGTCTTCGAATACGACCTCCAGCGGGATATCTTCGGGGCCGATATGACTGTCTTCGGCCTCGGTGACAGTGATGACGACCAAAGCCCCTTCAGCCACCTTTGCCTTGGGTTCCAGAACCGCCACACCATCAACCTGAACCAAGCCCTCTTCAATCAAACGGGCCAGACGGGTGCGTGACAGGTTTTCCTCGGCTGGCACATCCCGCGAAAGCGCCTTATCAAGGCGAGGCGGCGGAGCAGCCGCAATTTGAAACTCAACCTGTCGGGTGCCCATGACTGTCCCTTCCGAACCCCAAGAAGAACCGCAGGAAACGCCGCAGCTGAGGCTGCTTCGGCGGATGGTCATGCTGCTGACCGCGGTGATGATTGGCGGGGTTCTATTGACATTCGCGCTTATTGTCATCCGCCTATCGGACCGAACCCCGACCTTGCCCGATCAAATCGAACTACCGGGCGGCGCCAAGGCGCAAGCCGTGACGATTGGGAACAACTGGTATGCGGTCGTGACCGACGACAACCGCATCCTGATTTTCGACAAAACCACAGCGAGATTGCGACAAGAGATCTCGCTCGCCCCTTGAGGGCAGTTCCGCTCTGGAAATCAACGGTAAAGATGGTGCGGTCGAGATGCATTGAAGACTTGAACACGCATATTTCTGACCGTTTCGGGTTGCCTCAAGAACTCCACTAAACCACTACAAAACATAAATAAGTAGTTTCCATTCGCTTCAGGATGGTTCACTGTGTCTCATAGTATAAGGTGGACCAGAGGGTGGACCAATGCCAGCACTCAACAAGCTATCATCATTGCAGGTGAAGAATGCCCAACCCGGCAAATACTCGGACGGCGGGGGCCTCTGGTTGCACAAAAAAGATGGTGATGGCGGCAAGTGGTTCCTTCGGGTTCATGTCCATGGGCGTCGTAGAGAGATGGGTTTGGGGGCTTTGTCCGCCGTCTCACTGAAAGAAGCCCGCGCAGAGGCTGAAAAATGGAGAGCCGTCGCCCGTCAGGGAAAAGACCCCATCAAAGAACGCGAACGGATACGGCGGGAAGCGGCCAAGGCCGATCACACATTAACGGTTGTGGCGAAAGAAGCCTTCGCCGCTCGTCAGGCCGAACTAAAAGGTGACGGCAAGGCCGGGCGCTGGTTCTCACCTCTGGAACTACATGTCCTTCCCAAACTCGGGAATGTGCCGATCGAGGAGATTGACCAACAGGACATAAAAAACACCCTCGCGCCTATCTGGCATTCCAAAGGGGAGACTGCGAAGAAGGCGATGGACCGTTTAGGCATCGTTTTCCGGCATGGGGCAGCGATGGGGCTGGATGTCGACCTGCAAGCCACGATGAAGGCGAAAGCCCTGCTCGGAAAATCCCGTCAGGTACGCAAGCACATTCCCGCTATGCCTTGGATTGACGTACCCGCGTTCTATGAAAGCCTTGATGATGGATCAGTCACACATCTCGCGTTTCGGTTACTAATCCTAACTGTGGTGCGGTCCAAGCCTCTTCGGTTCATTCATCTGGACGAACTGCACGGTGACACATGGGTTGTCCCGGCAGATAAGATGAAGACCGGCAAAGAATTCCATGTGCCGCTGTCGAGTGAAGCCCAGCGCATCATTGAACAAGCTTCGGCTTTCGAAAAAGACGGCTACCTGTTTCCCAATGTCCGCAAGGGCGTCATCTCGGATGCGACGATGTCTCGCCTAATGGAACGTCAGGGGTTGGAAGCACGTCCCCACGGGTTCCGGTCCAGCTTCCGGACATGGTGCGCGGAGGCGACCGACACGCCCCGAGAAGTCGCAGAAATGGCCCTAGCCCACGAGACTGGTAGCAAGGTAGAACGCACCTATCGGAGAACTGACTTCCTTGAACAGCGTCGTGTTCTCATGGAGCGCTGGGCGCAGCTTGTGACAGGCCAGAGTGCTGAAATCGTAAAGTTGGTGGCGAAATGAACAGCGCACAATTCACGTGTGAACAAACAGGCTGCCAGCCCCTATGTGAAATTGAAGACAGCCTGATTGATTTGGTCTTCAAGAACATCGGTGATTTACCAAATGAGTTTCCCGGAGAAATCCCAAATTCTGTATGGTCGGACCGCGATGAAAGGCGGGTGGAACGTATTTGGCGAAGGCCAGAAAAAACTGAAGTCTTGGCCGGAATTGTCGCATACTTAGTGGAACTCCTAGTCGAAAAGTACTCAAACCAAACCGGCAAACACGAAGGGGTTTTCGCAGTCAAAGACGGGAAATTGAGTGAAATCGGTATGAGCGACGTTTTGCACATATGTGATCCAGCTATTCCGCCAGTAGAGGCGCAATCAGTTCTTGACGCCGCTGGATGGGTTCAGTTTGGCCGAAATAGACGCTTTGAAAGAACGTTTCTCGAAACGCGTCACTGGGTAATTCGCAGTGAGCCGAATTGGTCATTTGCCACATGCCGTGAAGACGAAGACGAAATAAGGATGCTGTGGGAGAAATTGAAGAAATTCTCGAACTGCAAGTTAGTGATCCGGTCAACCAAACGCGACCGAAACAACCACGGCTTCAAAACTGCCAGCGAGATTGCAAGAGAACTTAACACAGATAAGGATTTACTCCTTCAGAACGCCAAACTCCCCAGAATTGGGACCCCACAATACGATAAACTGAAGAAGCATGTGTTGTTACGCGGCGCAGTCTTGACTGACGAGGAAAGGAAAAGAGTAACCGAAAAGGATATTCGCCGGTGGGTCGGCAATCCCGTCGGTGTTCGAAACCGCGCAATTGATGCCCTCTTGAAAGACTTTAGGGCCAAATTCCCAAAACGTTGAGATTGATGTCGCAAACATACCAACGGTTTTGAAGTGAACGCTTGCGTGAAACGTTCGTTCTCCTTGATGCACCAGTCCTGATACCTCTGAACACAGTCAGACCAAACTGGAAGCGTTCAGCATGAGTACGAAACAAAGATACCGCAACCTTCGCGAGTTGACCGAAGCATACCCTTTTAGCGGACCAACGCTGTACCGCATGATCAAGAAGGGGACATTTCCCGCGCCCATTAAGATCGGCAGCCGATCCTATTGGATAGAAGATGAAGTTGAAGCCGCGATGCAGGCGTTTGCCAACGCACGAGGCTGAGCAACCCCACCCTACAAACGAAGCCCAAGCAGCCTCTCACACCCGTCACAGGTCGTGGGGAATGCTTTGACGCACCCAATCGAAAAAAGGAATGCGAAATGAATAACAAGAACACGTCGAAAATCGAACCTCACACACCTGAATACATGGCCACGCTCACAAACGGCACGACGAAACGGTACGTATTGATGCGTCCTAACCCAGAGAACTCATCACAACCGGGGAAAATTGAGTTCTTTAAGGGCGTCCCGGTCCAGATCGACCAAGCGATAAAAGAACATCTGGAAAAAAATGCGGTATTCTTCAAAACCGCGCACTTTCCAGATGGCACGACGGAGAACTCAAGTCATTGCTCTTTCGAATTCACTGCGCTGGGTGCCGACGAATTGGCCAATGACGCAGAGCCAGCCACCTAAGAAAACACCCCACCATTAACAAAGAACGGCAGGGTGCTCCGAGAAGTTTAGCGTACTTCCAATATAACATCCGGGCCTCATCGTCACAATAGTAAGTAGGAAGAACAGATGACCCACGGCAAAACTTGCCGGGGAATTGAGGTTTATTTCCCAATTCCCCCTATAGAAAAAAACCCCACGCCCAGCGCGAGTTCAACTAGGGAATGCTCGGACTACTACAACAGAATTCTGAAGGTATCCGGCTCTTATCGGGTGATCGTCTGCCGGGATGGCCTCCAGTGGATTTTGCAGCGGAGAAGAGGCGGAAATCCGGGCGCTGAGCGGGCTTGGGAAGCAATAGGATACTTCACCCAGCCAGAGACGCTTATGAACTTGTGGCGGGCAAAAACTGGCCAGAGCCTAGTGTCACCCATTGCAACAGTTGCAACGCCCAGAGCGAAAGCGATTTGAGCCATGGGTCGCGACAAAAAGAACGAGAAACGAGTAGGCCAGTTCGCGATGTGGATATTCTCTGAAACCAAAATCCCTGCGTGGAAAGCCCTCTCCGGGAATGCACAAGCGGCTTACATGCACTTTAGCGTGAGGTGTTGGACCGAGGGTAAGAAACTCCGCAGCAACAACAACGGCAAAGTTGGGTTGTCGGCCCGAATGCTCGCAAAAGAAATGGGCGTTAACGACAAAACCGCCATGACCGCGATGGCCGACCTTCAAGCCAAAGGTTGGATCGTTTGCACGATGCAATACGGAAACGGGCTTAAGGGCAAAGCACTAGCCCCGGAATGGCGGCTTACCATGCGCCCAACCACAAACCGCTCGGCCACACGCGAACCTCTGCATTGGAACGCAGGTCACGACTATGAGGTGAAGATATACGCAAAAAGCCGCAGGCCGGGTCACGCGCGAGGCGATGCGAGCAGGTTTGGCTCTTCGAAGCTGGGTAACATCATTTCTCTTCGGGAGGCGTTGAAATGAAAAACCCCGCATCAGACTTTGACGCAACCCTGCTGCAAATTCTGATGCAGGCAGAACCAAATTCTCAGTTCTATGCAGCAATGTCTGACGCAGAATACGGGCGTTTTCCGGCTTCTCCTGCTGCAAACTCTGGCACCCTTATATTAGCCATATACCCCGGTCAGAAGCGGTACGCCGTCAGAGGCCGGGACAACCAAACCTAATCCTCAAAAGACCACCGGCGGGAGCGAACGCGAACTGCCCCGGAAGCCTTTGGCTGACGGTTCCACCTCTGACAAAAAGGAAAACACCATGACCGAAGAAACTCCCAACCACGATCAAATGCAAACGCTGGCACAATCGCCCGCCGACACCCCGGAGGGCCAATATGCGCTACTGGCGGACATACTTTTCGAACAGTCCGCTGAGGGCATGGAAATCAGGCGGAAAAAAGTTGAGTTGAGCAACGGCATTGGAGAATTGGAACTCCGTCAAATGGGCCTTAACGCCCTGATAGCGGACAGCCAGAACGTTGATGAAAAAATCCGGCTCTCGGCTAAACGTTTCGAAGTCAAAGGCCGAATTCGGGCATCAAGGGCTGAAATGGATGAGTGGTCGCAGCGCGAGAAGCGAGTGCGCCAACGCCAGAAAGCCGAGTTCATCGCCCAGCGCGTACAGAAAGGCCAAGGGCATGACTGAGGTGATCACTGCGCTTGTGTACCTATCTATCGGTGCTCGAATATGGCGGGTGGTCGTACTACCAAGCCGCATTCCGGAAGATCAAGCAGCACTGGAATGGCATATTGAGGCATCGGAGCAAGAACGCTCCGGTGACCCGGCTCTGATGCTCGCTAAGGCAACCGTTGTTCTGTTCTGGCCAGCCTTTATGTTGTTTGGGTTCGTGGCAGCGCGGTTGCAGGAGTGAGTTGCAACTGTTGCAATTATTTTGACCCAGCGATGACGAAGAATTAGTAAATAAGGATTTGATGAAACTTTGACATTTTTCTTTTCAATTTTTCCTGCGTTTGTTGGGTGGTTGCCGCCCATGTAGGCAGGAATTGCACGTTAGTCGGCAACAAGACTAACCCATTCAACCCGCATTTTTGCACCAGACAAAGGCCTGACAACGCCCTCATCGGTCCGAATAGTCGCCTTGCAATTCCGATGAACTGCATCAAGAGTGATGGAATTTGCACGTCTCGGAGATTGGTTATGTCGATAGCAGAAGAAATACTCCAAAAGGTCTCATCATATAACCTTTTCACCAACCTTGTTCCGGGTGTGGTCTACTGCGTCGCTTGTAAGCAGATTCTCTCCATCGACATAGCTGGAAGCGATCCAGTTGCCGCCTTTTTTGTCTACTACTTTGTCGGAATGGTGCTCAACCGGGTTGGTTCTTTAGTTGTCGAACCTGTATTTCAGTACCTGAAAATCGTTCACTTCGCGCCATATGCCGACTTCCTCGCCGCAGAAGGCAAGGACCCCAAAATTCAAGACCTACTTACTGTCGCTAATACGTATAGGACTGCAATCGGAAGCGTACTCGCATTTGTTTTTGTGTGGGTGGGTAGCTGGTTGGTCAACAGCGGCACGCTGCCCGACGGCTCGTTTCTTGCAGTGGTCGTAGCGCTGGTGCTGGCATTGTTCGTGTTCGGATACCGAAAGCAGATCACGTACATTCGGAAACGCATCGAAAAGCGAGTGTCTGAAAATGCCGGTAGTTAAGTCATTCTCAGTAGGGAATGGAGATACTTTTTGCATCAATCATCAAAACGGAAGTGTTACAGTCATTGACTGCAATTTGAGCGATTTGACCGGGGCACTTGTCGCCAATGAGATAAGGGATGTTGCAAAAGGTGCAAACGTCGTAAGATTTATCTCGACGCATCCTGACGAAGACCACATCCACGGCATCGAGGGTTTAGCCGACAATCTCGTCCAGAACTTCTATTGTGTTCAGAACAACGTTTGGAAAGACCCAGTAACTCCAAGTTTTAAGCGATATGCCGAACTACGTGCTCGACCGGGCACATTTTCTTTGTACGGTGGCATGAAAAAACTATGGCTGAACCAATCAGACGAAAGTCAGGGCGGATGTGGCCTCCATGTGCTTTGGCCGGACCTGAACAACCCCTACTTTCAAAAAGCAAAGTACGATGCGGAGAACGGCAGTAGCCCAAACAACTTATCGCCAATCCTCTGGTACGCGATCCAAGGGGGCCCAAGTTTTTGCTGGCTAGGGGACTTAGAGACCGACTTCATGGAAAATATCTCCAAATTCGTAACTCTACCAAAGACTACTGTGGTGTTCGCACCCCACCATGGCCGCAATAGCGGAAAAATCCCCTCTGGCTGGTTAAACCAACTTTCTCCTGAATTGATTGTTATCGGAGAAGCCCCGTCCGAACATCTGAACTACTACCGCAACTGGAACACGATCAAACAGAATACTGCACGAGACATCACTTTCCTAACGGATGTGGGTCGCGCCCACGTCTTTTGCTCCAATCCCGCTTACAGTGAGGCATTTTTGAGTTCCGAAATGGCGTTTAGATCGGAGCCAAGCTACATCGGAACGATACGGGCATAAGGCTAAAGCCACTCACATGAGGTGGTCCAGAGGGTGGGCCAAGATATCCCAAGAACATCTAAGTTGTTAATTTACAATGATATTTTTTAAATTATTGGTGCGGTCGAGAAGACTCGAACTTCCACGGGTGTTACCCCACAGCGACCTCAACGCTGCGCGTCTACCAATTCCGCCACGACCGCACTGCCAATGACTTGGTAGCGCGGCGTATAGCCCCTTGGACCCTGGATGTGAAGAGGCAAAAACTCTTCGATTTAAAATCCGGACCGGCATCCATATCTGTAGTGTGCAACCACCCAACAGGAGCGCCAAATGACCACGCCAGAAACCCGCCCCATTGTTCAGATCGATGTCGTTTCAGACATTGTATGTCCGTGGTGCATTATTGGGTTCAAGCAGCTTGACCGGGCGCTTCAGCAACAAAACGTTCTGGCGCGACTCAGGTGGCACCCGTTCGAACTGAATCCGCAAATGCCACCTGCAGGGCAGAATTTGCGCGAACACATCATGCAGAAATACGGCAGCAGCACTGAACAAAGCGAAGCGGCGCGCGTGCGACTGACTGCCATCGGGACCGAACTGGGATTTACTTTCAATTTCACAGAAGACAGCCGGATGGTGAACACGTTCCAGGCCCATCAACTTCTGGATTGGGCCGAGAGCAAGGGTCGCCAGCATCCGTTAAAACTGGCACTGTTCACGGCCTATTTCACCGATCAGAGAGACATATCGTCGGTCGACACACTGATTGCAATTGCCGAGTCAGCCGGGCTGGACCCTCAGGCTGCTGGGGACGCGCTGGATTCTGGCGATCATCAGGCAACGGTGCGCGATAAGCAGCATTTCTGGACCAGCCGGGGCATTTCGGGAGTGCCCTCGATGGTGTTTTCCGGAAAGTATCTGACCACCGGGGCACAAGGCACAGAGACCTACACAGAGGTCCTGAAACAATGCCTGAACGAAGCCGCCTAGCCCTTTCCTCCGCTCAATCCGCAAGATATGAGGCCCACATGGACTGGAAAATCTCAGACGGGCTCACCGACTATGAAGAGGCTGTCGCCTTCATGGAGGCACGCGTTGCAGCAATTGCTGCGGGTGAAGCAGAAGAATGTGTTTGGCTACTGGAACACCCGCCACTCTATACGGCAGGGACGTCTGCCCAACCGCAGGATCTGACCGATCCGGATCGCTTCCCCGTTTATGAAAGCAAGCGTGGCGGTGAATATACCTATCACGGCCCTGGTCAGCGTGTGGCCTATGTCATGCTGGATCTGAACAAGCGCGGACGCGATGTGCGCCGATTTGTGACGCAGCTGGAAACCTGGGTGATCTCGGCGCTGGGAGAATTCAACGTCACCGGCGAAATCCGTGATGGGCGGGTGGGCGTATGGGTGCAACGGCACGACAAGCCCCTGACCGCCATGGGACAACCGGCTGAGGACAAGATAGCCGCCATTGGCTTGCGCCTGCGGAAATGGGTCAGCTTTCACGGAATTTCGATCAATGTGGAGCCGGACCTTGATCATTTCTCGGGTATCGTGCCCTGCGGCATCCGCGAACACGGCGTGACATCCCTAGTCGATCTGGGGTTGCCTGTCACCATGGCCGACATGGATACCGCACTTCGCAAGACGTTCGCCGAGGTTTTCGAGCAAACCGACGCGTAGTCCCTGTTCAACAAACTCGCGAATCAATCTGACGGGTATGGAAAACAACAATTCCGGCGTCAAACCAGCTCTGTTTCCGGGGCGCGATCAAACTTGGTCTGAAACTGGTAAAATTAACCAATGTTCAACTGGATTTAACTAAATCCTTAGTCAAAACATATTTCAAATGGATACATCAGAGCTGTTAACGAGTAATATCGAACTGCCAGTCTAGAGTGAGTGGTATGTTAAACCGGTGATCCGGCTCTGCCCCGGATATCCGATAAGTGTTTGGTTACGAGTCTGCCGTTCCGACCCCAAATCGGAACGGCAATTCTCATTTATCAGCTTGGCTTTCCTACAAGTCCAATTGCTGTGCCGCCCGGGCATTCGGTGCTATGGGTGCTCAGTCCAGCGCTGACTTTATCTTTTCTGCGTGCTGCGCGATCAGTTCAAAATCGCCCATTTGTCCTGGCGGACGCATCGAGACACCCTGATGCCGGGGCAAGACGTGAAAATGCAGGTGAAAGACCTCTTGCCCTCCTGCAGCCTCGTTGAACTGTTGTATGGTCACCCCATCCGCATCAAAGGCCTGCTTTGCGGCGCGCGCCAGTTTCTGGACGGCGACCATGACCGCGCCAAGCTGTTCCGATGTGGCATCCAGTACATTGCGACACGGGGTTTTCGGGATCACAAGCAAGTGCCCGTCCGTGCGTGGCATGATATCCATGAAGGCCAGTGTCTCGTCGTCTTCATACACGCGGGTGGATGGAATTTCGCCGCGCAGGATTTTGGCAAAGATATTGTCCGGATCGTAAACTGACATGGGGTGCCTCTGGTTTCAGCTGTTGCCTTTTGTTCTGCGGGTCGATCGGACGGCGGTCAAGGCGGAACTCCGCCCATCTGACTTTGAACGCGAATCCAACCTCTTGAACGGGCCGGACGAATGGCCAGATAGACGCTGCCTATGGCCCAAAATCGCGGTGCAGCCTCCTGCCCGCGACAATTAATCTTGATCCAGATCAAACTCGGCCATTGAAGGTGACCTCATCGCCCTCTAAAACCAGCAGGAATCCTGCGCATCGGAGAGGTCTGGTTGCGCGGTGCAGTTGCAACAGGAGGCACCTATAATGGCAGACGCAGCCATTCATGGTCACGATCATGAAGACGAGCGCACATTCTTCCAGCGCTGGTTCATGTCGACCAACCACAAGGACATCGGGATTCTCTACCTGATCTTCTCGGCGCTGGCCGGGTTTATCTCGGTCGCGATGACCATCTACATGCGGCTCGAACTGATGCACCCCGGTGTTCAGTACATGTGCATGGAAGGTTTCATGGCCGACCCATGTACCCCGAACGGGCACTTGTGGAACGTGATGATCACCTATCACGGTGTTCTGATGATGTTCTTCGTTGTCATCCCCGCCCTGTTCGGTGGATTTGGCAACTATTTCATGCCGTTGCAGATCGGTGCGCCGGATATGGCGTTCCCGCGGATGAACAACCTGTCCTTCTGGCTGTATGTCGCCGGTACCTCGCTGGGTGTTGCCTCACTGCTGAGCCCCGGTGGTAACGACCAGCTTGGTTCGGGCGTGGGCTGGGTCTTGTATCCACCGCTGTCCACGACCGAGGGCGGCATGTCCATGGACCTTGCGATCTTTGCCGTGCACGTATCGGGCGCCTCCTCGATCCTCGGCGCGATCAACATGATCACCACCTTCCTGAACATGCGTGCCCCGGGCATGACCCTGTTCAAGGTGCCGCTGTTCAGCTGGTCGATCTTCATCACGTCATGGCTGATTCTGCTGTCGCTGCCGGTTCTGGCGGGCGCGATCACCATGCTGCTGATGGACCGCAACTTTGGCTTTACCTTCTTTGATCCGGCCGGCGGCGGGGATCCGATCCTGTATCAGCACATCCTGTGGTTCTTTGGCCACCCGGAGGTGTACATCGTGATCCTGCCCGGTTTCGGCATCATCAGCCACGTGATCGCCACCTTCTCGCGCAAGCCGATCTTCGGCTACCTGCCGATGGTCTGGGCGATCATTGCAATCGGTGTTCTGGGTTTCGTCGTCTGGGCGCACCACATGTACACCGTTGGCATGTCGCTGCGTCAGCAAGCCTACTTCATGCTGGCCACCATGGTCATCGCGGTTCCCACGGGCGTTAAGGTCTTTTCGTGGATCGCGACCATGTGGGGCGGCTCGATCGAGTTCAAGACACCGATGCTGTTTGCCTTCGGCTTCCTGTTCCTGTTCACCGTTGGCGGTGTGACCGGTGTGGTGCTGTCGCAGGCTGGTATCGACCGCGCCTATCACGACACCTACTATGTTGTGGCTCACTTCCACTATGTGATGAGCTTGGGCGCCGTGTTTGCGATCTTCGCGGGTGTGTACTTCTACTTCTCGAAGATGACTGGCCGTCAGTACTCGGAATTCTGGGGCAAGGTTCACTTCTGGATGTTCTTCATCGGTGCCAACCTGACCTTCTTCCCTCAGCACTTCCTGGGCCGTCAGGGCATGCCGCGCCGGTACATCGACTACCCCGAGGCGTTCGCCCAGTGGAACTTCGTGTCGTCGATTGGTGCGTTCATCTCGTTCGCCTCGTTCCTGTTGTTCTTTGGGATCGTGATCTACGCCTTGCTGCGCGGTGCACGTGAGACCCGCCCGAACCCGTGGAACGAATACGCGGATACGCTGGAATGGACCCTTCCCTCGCCGCCGCCCGAGCACACGTTCGAGCAGTTGCCAAAGCAGGAAGACTGGGACAAAGGCCACGCGCACTGATCCCAGTGACCAAACAGAGAACCCCGCCGGTTCGGCGGGGTTTTTCTTTGTAAACATGCCACAGCGCACACTGCATCGCCAGAACGGCCAAAATACGCTATTCTGGTACGGGAAACTCATCCGGCAATCCGGGAGGGTCCAGATGCCCGAAATAGACTTTTGGTTTTCCATCGGCAGCACATACAGTTTCTTGACGATCATGCGTCTGGACGAATGGTGCGCAGAAAACGACGCAACCGTGCGTTGGCGCCCCTTCAACGTCCGCACGGTGATGTCGGAACAACAAAACATTCCCTTTGCAGGCAAGCCGATCAAATCCGCCTATATGTGGCGCGATATCGAACGGCGCGCCGCCAAATATCATATCCACGCCAATCTGCCCGCACCCTACCCGATTTCGGATCTGGCCCTGGCCAATCAGGTCGCGCTGCTGGGAATGGAAGAGGATTGGGGGCCGTCCTTTACCCAGAACCTCTATCGCATCTGGTTTGAGGAAGGCGTAGAGGCAGGCAGCGAAAGCGCACTGTCCGAAGCTCTGCTGCGCTGTCAGCAGGACCCGCGTCTGACACTTGGCCGTGCACGCAGCCCGGACGCAGTCGCGGCGCTTGAGGCCGCAACAGAGCACGCGAAACGCCTTGGGGTCTTTGGTGCCCCAAGCCTTGTCGTGCGCGACGAGGTGTTCTGGGGCGATGACCGATTGGACGATGCATTGTCATGGGCACGGGTCGGCCATGTCGTGTGATCTTTGGCCTTAGACGGCGGACGACATTACGCTAGGTTTCCACCATGCCTTACCAATGGAATCACACATCTGATACGGAACAGGAACTGCGTCTCTGGCCGCACAATTCGCTCCCGCCGCGCGGCGCGATGATTGTCATTCTGTCCGTGTTCCTGTTTGGTCTGATCCCGGTTCTGGCCATGCTGGGATCAGTGGTTCTCTGGGGGTTGTTGCCTTTCCTGCTGCTGACCGTTTTGGGCCTTTGGCTGGCAATCCAGACGAATTACCGTGCACGCAGCGCGTTCGAGGTTCTGACCCTCAGCGGCTCGCAAGCCCGGTTGATCCACCATTCTCCGGGCAAGCAACAGCAGGAATGGTCGTGCAACCGATACTGGGCGCGACCCGAAATGCATATGACAGGCGGACCGGTGCCGCACTATGTGACTTTGGTTGGCGATGGCCGAGAGGTTGAGATCGGTGCGTTTCTGTCCGAGGAAGAACGCATCAGCCTTTACGACGACCTCGCCGCAAGACTGCGCGGACCTGCCGCGCAGTAACTCTGGGCCTTCAACAGGATCAACAATTGCCGTTCGACGCGGCGCACAGGTGGTCTTTGACCATCGGGCCGACCTTGCCGAAATCCATCTGGCCGGTGTACCGCGTCTTGAGTTCACCCATCACCTTGCCCATGTCGCGGATCGAGCCCGCTCCGGTCGCTGTAATAGCGGTCTGAATCGCTTTTGAGACCTCGTCTTCATCCAGCTGCTTGGGCAGGAATTCTTCGATTACCGAAACTTCCAACAGTTCCCGTTCGGCCAGATCCAGACGCCCGCCCTCTTCATAGGCACGAGCGCTTTCCTTGCGTTGCTTGGTCATTTTACCAAGGATTTCAAGAACCTCAGTGTCACCGCAGCCCTTGGCCTCTTCGTTTTGTGAGCCGCGCGCGGCGATATCACGATCCTTGATCGCCGCATTGATCAACCGCAGCGTCGACAGACGTTCGGCTGCTTTGTCTTTCATCGCTTGCTTCAGGGCGGCATTCACCCGTGATCGCATGTCCATATGTTTTGTCCATCCCCATGACAAAGGAACCCCGAACATATCTAAACAAAAAGCGCGACACAACAGGGGAAGAATGTTGCTAACCCATTGAAAAATAACAATAGCGGAAAATTTGAACACACTTGACCCGAGCGTCTAACCCCCTTAGGTATGCGCCGATTTACCTGCAGGAGAGTTGCGCCATGGCCCCGAACGCCCCGTCCAAGCCCACCGCATGTCTGGCTTTGGCCGACGGAACGCTGTTTTACGGGATAGGCTTTGGCGCGACCGGTCAGGCCGAGGCCGAGCTGTGTTTCAACACCGCAATGACCGGCTATCAGGAGATCATGACCGACCCCTCCTATGCAGGCCAGATCGTTACCTTCACGTTTCCCCATATCGGCAATGTTGGGGTGAACCCCGAGGATGACGAAACCGGTGATCCTGTGGCTGCGGGGATGGTGGTCAAATGGGACCCGACCGAACCGTCGAACTGGCGCGCAGCCGAAGAACTCAAAGGCTGGCTGGCACGCCGCGGACGTATCGCGATTGGCGGCATCGACACGCGCCGCCTGACCCGCGCGATCCGACAGCAAGGCGCCCCGCATGTTGCTTTGGCCCATGATCCCGAGGGAAATTTCGATATTGAGGCCTTGGTGGCCGCCGCGCGTGGTTTTGCCGGGCTGGAAGGCATGGATCTGGCCAAGGACGTCACCTGCGCCCAAAGCTATCGCTGGGATGAAATGCGTTGGGCCTGGCCGGATGGTTATCAGCGGCAGGAAGCGCCCCAGCATAAGGTTGTGGCCGTCGACTATGGTGCGAAACGGAATATCCTGCGCTGTCTGGCTTCGGCTGGGTGCGACGTGACGGTTCTGCCGGCAACCGCAACCGCCGCCGAGGTACTGGCTCACGAGCCGGACGGCGTATTCCTGTCAAACGGTCCAGGCGATCCGGTGGCTACAGGTGAATACGCTGTACCCATGATCAAAGAAATCCTCGATACGACCCAGTTGCCAGTTTTTGGTATCTGCCTGGGCCATCAAATGCTGGCGCTGGCGTTGGGCGGTCAGACCGTCAAGATGAACCACGGGCACCATGGCGCGAACCACCCCGTCAAGGATCTGGATACCGGCAAGGTCGAGATCACCTCGATGAACCACGGGTTTGCCGTTGACGCGCAGTCGCTGCCGAACGGTGTTGTCGAAACCCACCGCTCGCTTTTTGATGGATCGAATTGCGGGATCCGCATGGCCGACCGCCCGGTGTATTCCGTGCAGTACCATCCCGAAGCCTCACCCGGCCCACAGGACAGTTTTTACCTGTTCGAACGGTTCGCAAGCGCAATGGCTGACAGAAAAACACAGGCATAACCTCCTGAATCATCAGTGTTAACCGCCTGTTAACCTTGATTGATCAACCCTGACGCGAAGGCAAGGCGTCGGGGTTTTTTCTTTCATGGTCGATTTAAATCTTCAAAATAGTTCTGCTGTTGCCTCGATCCCCGCGCCGGAACATCGCAAACCGGTTGGCACGTGCCTGGTCGAGGCTGGGGTAATCACGCCAGAGCAACTCGATCATGCGCTGGACCTGCAGGCGCGCCAGAACGCACCGATCGGTGAGATCTTGGTGGGTGAAGGCTGGGCCAGCCGTCAGGATGTTCTTGCCGCGCTGTCCACGCAGACCAGTCTTCAGATCGCGGATCTGGAACAAACGCCACCCTCCGTTGAACTCAGCACGCTGGAACCTATGGAATTCTGGTTGCGGCACAACGTCATCCCGTGGATGCGAATTGGCCCTTTTCTGTTCGTCGCAACGGCACGACCCGACCGTTTTACCACGGTCACCGCAGAAATGACCGTTGAAGACCTGACCGTGGTTCCTGTGCTCGCTGCAACTGATCAGATCGACAGGTCGATTGCACGGTTGTTCTCGGACCAGTTGGCTCAGAACGCCGAGACTCGCGTGGCAGAGGATCAGAGCTGTCGCACGTGGACGGCATGGACCCGAACCCGCAGCGTTGGCGTTCTGGCATTGATGCTGCTGGCTTTTGTCGCGTTTCCTCAGACGGGCATGGCGGTGCTTGTGATTGCCGCCGTCGCCTCGTTGCTCCTGTTCATGGTCATGCGGACCTCGGGGCTTGTGGCGTTCGCCTACCAGAAGCTGTTCCCACGGCCCGCGCCCTCGACCACGCAGGTTACTGCGCTGCGCCAACCCTGCGTTTCGATCATGGTGCCGCTCTACAAAGAGCGTGAAATCGCAGATGCGCTGATCCGACGGCTGCAACGCCTGACCTATCCAAAGGCACTGTTGGATGTGATTCTGGTACTGGAAGAAAGCGATGACGTGACCCGGGACACCTTGTCCAAAGTCCAACTGCCCAGCTGGATCAGAACCATTGAAGTGCCGGAACTGAACGGTCTGACAACAAAACCGCGCGCGATGAACTATGCCCTGGACTTCTGCCGGGGTGATATTCTGGGGGTCTGGGATGCCGAGGATGCCCCGCAACCGGATCAGATCGAACGCGTCGTTGATCACTTTACGCAAGCGGCCCCCGACGTGGTGTGCCTGCAAGGGGTTCTGGACTATTACAACCCCCGCACCAACTGGCGGTCTCGCTGCTTTACCATCGAATACAACAGCTGGTTCCGTGTCATCCTGCCGGGGATTGCAAAGCTGGGGCTTGTGGTCCCGTTGGGCGGCACAACTTTCTTTTTCCGACGTGACAAGCTGTTGGAGCTTGGTGGTTGGGATGCCCACAACGTGACCGAGGACGCGGATCTGGGGGTGCGTCTTTGCCGTGCCGGCTATCGCACCGAAATCGTCGATACGGCCACCTTCGAAGAAGCCAATTTCCGCGCCTGGCCCTGGGTCAAGCAACGCTCGCGCTGGCTCAAAGGGTTCATGGTCACCTATCTGGTGCATATGCGCGCACCGCTGCGGCTGCTCCGCGATCTTGGACCGGTCAAGTTTCTGGGTATTCAGGCTTTTTTCATGGGCACGGTCGGGCAGTTTCTACTGGCGCCGGTGCTCTGGATGTTTTGGTTGACGACATTGGGTTTGAACAACCCGTTTTTGCAGGTCATTCCAATGCAAACGTTCAAGGCCCTGATCTGGCTGTTTCTTACAGCCGAGGCGCTGAACTTCATCATTGGCGTTATGGCGGTATGGGCCAAGGAAAGACGGTTCCTCGTCCCCTGGGTCCCCACGATGATCCTGTACTTCCCACTTGGCGTCGTGGCGGCCTACAAAGCCCTGTGGGAATTGGCCGCCAGGCCGTTTTTCTGGGACAAAACCCAGCATGGGCAGGCCAGCGAGGACCTGCCGCCGCACACGACCTAGTTTTCGCGTCGAACCGCATCCTGCTTGAGCCGGGTCATGAACGCGATCGAGATGTGATCTTTCAGGGCCTTCGCCGCCGCCTCTTCATCTCGCGCCGCAATGGCCTCGACAATGCCCTTATGTTCACTCTGCGCGATTTCACTGCGCCCTCGCGCGGCCAGCGACGTGGTCGCCATCAGGGCCATGGTGCGATGCACAAGATCCAGCTGCTGAACCAGATAGCGGTTGTGCGAGGCAAGGTGAATCTGCTCGTGAAACCGCCGGTTCGCACGGGACAATGCGGCCGGATCATCGACCAGCGCGTCATCTTCGGCCACCATCTCTTGCAGCACCCGGATTTCTTCGTCCGTGGCATGCTTGGCCGCGAGGCTCGCTGCCAGACCCTCCAACTCGCGCCGCACAACATAAAGTTCGGCCATCTGGTTGTGATTCAGCGAGGCTACGATCAGCGACCGCCCGTCTCGTTCCAGCAGCGACTGGGTCTCCAAACGCTGCAACGCTTCACGGATCGGTGTGCGCGACACGCCAAATCGCTCGGCCAGTTCGCTTTCGACCAGACGGTCGCCGGGTTTGTAGACCCCTACATCGATCGCTTCGAGAATCAGGCTGTAGGCGTCCTTGTTGGACTGTCGGGATTGGGGCATGGGGCAATTGGTCTCCTCGTTCGGTCATGTCTATCCGCCCTGCCCATCGGCAATCAAGTGCAGCATTGAAAACCTGCCCCTGGCGTCCTAAACCCGGGTTATGGTCAAACCTGCCTTTGCTCACGTCACCCAATGGGTGTTCGATCTGGACAACACCCTCTACCCGCCGCACATGCGCCTGTTCGATCAGATCGAGGTGCTGATGACCGACTATGTCGTGCATGCCATCGGCGTGGACCGGGCCGAGGCCGACCGTCTGCGCAATCACTACTGGCGCGAATATGGCACCACTCTGGCGGGGTTGATGGCCGAGCATGATCTGGACCCCGATCCCTATTTGCATGCCGTTCATCAGGTGGACATGAGCCACATGGATGCCGATGCCGAACTGGCAGATCATATCCGGGCTCTGCCCGGGCGACGCATCGTCTACACAAACGGCAGCGCGCCTTATGCCGAACGTGTGCTTGCGGCGCGCGGGCTGACAGGTCTTTTTGACGCCATCTATGGGGTCGAACACGCGGGCTATCGCCCCAAGCCTGACCGAGCGGCTTTTGAAGCGATTTTTGACAAAGACGGTATTCAGGCGGACAAAGCCGCGATGTTCGAAGATGATCCCCGTAATCTGGCCGCCCCACATGAGATGGGAATGCGCACCGTCCACGTCGCACCGGACCCGCACAAGGCCGATCACATACATCACCACACCGATGATCTGACCGCCTTTCTCGCCCGCCTGCGATAGGCTGTCACACTGCGACGATCTGCACATTCTGCACCTGCAGCATCAGCCCTATATCCCGTTGTGCGACGAACAGAACGGAGACCCCAATGACCGCGATCGAGATGCCTCGGCGGCTGCCGATTTGGCAGCGCCTATTGTTTGCAATCCCCTTGTTCGGCTGGATGGCCCGCGATGTGGCCGAGGGCGATCCCGAGGATCTGGGCTATACCGCTGGCGCGATTTTCAGCATGTGGGGGTGCTCGGCTTTGGTCTTTGGCCTGCCCGGTCTCTATATTCCGGCCGTGATGATGGTCCCGGTGATGTTCCTGATCCTCATCCTGATTTCACGCGGATAAGAAACGGGACAGGATGTCACTTGGCGCAGGCGGCAGAACCGCACTAGGGTCTGCCGGGAACGGAGACAAGCGCCATGACTGACAGCTGTGACATCCTGATTTCCGGCGGCGGAATTGCCGGCCTGACCGCCGCAGCGGTATTCGGAACAGCCGGTTTCGATGTGGTTTGTGTTGACCCCACGCCACCCGTTACCGAACGCGACGTTGATGGCTCGGACTTGCGGACCACCGCCTTCCTGCAACCCTCGCGCGGATTGCTGGAACAATGCGGGCTTTGGGCTCGTTTGGACGCGCATGCAGCCCCGTTGCAGGTCATGCGCATTGTTGACGCGGGCGGCGACACACCGGAACCGCGCGTGGTGCGCGATTTCAACGCCTCGGACATTTCCGAGCAGCCCTTTGGCTGGAACCTGCCCAATTGGCTGCTCCGGCGCGAGATGGTTGCGCGGCTGGCTGAGCTGCCAAATGTCGACTTCCGCCCCGGAACCGGCACAGTCAGCCTGTTCACCCGAACGGCCGAGGCTCGCGTTGGTCTGAGCGATGGCAGCCGCATCCGGTGCAAACTGGTCGTCGCCGCCGACGGGCGAAACTCGCCCATGCGTGAGGCCGCCGGACTTTCCGTTCACACAAGGCGCTATGGCCAAAAGGCGTTGGCTTTTGCGGTCACGCATCCTATCGCGCATGAAAACGTCTCGACAGAGATTCACCGCTCCGGCGGGCCCTTCACGCTGGTGCCTCTGCCCGACTGGCAGGGTCAGCCGTCGTCAGCCATTGTGTGGATGGAACGTGGACCTCGCGCGGTTGAGTTGTTGAACCTCGACACCGATGCTTTTGAGGCGGCAATGACGGAACGGTCCTGCGGCTTGTTCGGGCGGCTGAAACTGGCCTCGCGCCGCACAATATGGCCCATCATCAGTCAGTCGGCGGAACGCCTGTCCGGCGAACGCATCGCCCTGATGGCAGAGGCCGCCCATGTCGTGCCGCCAATCGGCGCGCAAGGTTTGAACATGTCTTTGGGTGATCTGAAGGCGTTGCTGGATCTTGCGCAGGCCCGGCCCGACGGCTTGGGCGATGCACAGATGCTCGACGCCTATCACAAGGCCCGCCACGCCGAGATCGAGCTGCGGGTCAAGGGCATCGACCTACTGAATCGCACCTCAATGCTTGACGCGCGCCCCCTGCGCGATGCACGGGCCATGGGGTTGAACGCGCTGTATTCCATGGCACCGGTGCGCAAGACGTTGATGCAGATGGGCCTCGGCGTGCGCTAAGGCCCGTGGGGATCAGAGAACCTGATCCAGCACGCGCTTTAAACGAGATATGGTGCCCTCTACGTCATAGAGTTTATCCAGACCAAACAGGCCAAGGCGAAACGTGCTGAACCCTGCGGGCTCGTCGCATTGCAGCGGTACACCGGCCGCGATCTGCATCCCCAAAGCGGCGAACTTCTTGCCATTCTGAACCTCCGGGTCAGCAGTGTAGCTGACCACAACGCCCGGTGCGCCAAAGCCGTCAGCCGCCACAGAGACGACGCCTTTTTCTTTCAACATCGCCCTCACGCCATTGCCCAAGGCCCACTGCGCATCCCGGAGTGTGTCAAAGCCGTAGTCACGTGTTTCGACCATCGTATCGCGAAACGCCCGCAATGCATCTGTTGGCATGGTCGCGTGATAGGCATGACCGCCGTTTTCATAGGCCTGCATGATCTGCCGCCACTTTTTGAGGTCGATGGCGAAACTGTCAGACTGGGTTTCCTGCAAGCGCATCTCGGCCCGCTCGGACAGCATGACCAGACCTGCACAGGGTGACGCGCTCCAGCCTTTTTGCGGGGCCGAGATCAACACGTCCACGCCCGCAGCCTTCATATCCACCCAGACACAGCCCGAAGCGATACAGTCCAACACCATCAAAGCCCCGACCTCATGCGCAGCTTTGGCCATGGCCGCGATGTAGGCGTCGGGCAGAATCACCCCTGCCGAGGTTTCGACATGCGGGGCGAACACAACATCCGGGCGCTGGTCCCGAATCGTGGCAACCACATCTTCGATCGGCGCAGGTGTAAAAGGCGACGGGCTGGTATTGCCAGTCTCCCGGGCTTTCAACACCGTCGTGGACCCTGTCAGGGCCCCGTTCTCGATGATCTGGCTCCAACGGTAGGAAAACCAGCCGTTGCGGACGACCAAGACATTGGCATCGCGGGCAAATTGCCGGGCGACAGCTTCCATCCCATAGGTGCCTCCACCGGGAATGACGGCGACACCATCTGCATTGTACACCTCTTTCAGCATGTCCGAGATGTCGCGCATCACCTGCTGAAAACTAGCGGACATGTGATTGAGAGACCGGTCCGTGAAAACGACCGAGAACTCTTCAAGACCATTCGGGTCGATGGTTTCCAGCAAGGCGGGCATTGGATGTCCTTTCAATCACTCTTCAGTGCACCATCCCTCCATTGCCCGTGCGGGTAAAGCCCGAATCCGATCAGAAGATGACGCAAAGTAACTTTGAAAAATCGACAGAAACCCACCGCCCGACAGGCTGAAAAAGCATCAAATGACGCCAAATAGTGTCAACCAGCTCTTTACACTTCTACGTGCTTCTGACCAGATACATACACTTTTAAAATGAAGGGAAAAACGAACCCGTGACTGCACAAAAGCGGATCAGCTTTCAGGTCGTTCGTGACGAAGTGAAGCGTCGGATCGAAAGCCGCATCTGGCCTCAAGGCTCGTTGCTGCCAACCGAAACTCAGTTGGCCGAAGAATTCAACTGCGCCCGTGCCACCGTCAACCGCGCCTTACGGGAGCTGGCAGATCAGGGATTCGTCGAACGCAAACGCAAAAGCGGTACACGCGTCAAGAAAGAGCCCAGTAAACACGCCAAGCTCGAGTTCTCTTTGACCCGTCAGGTCGTTGAAAACCAGAACGCAACCTATCGCTATGCTCTGGTCGAACGCAATGTCGTGCCCAGCCCCGGCTGGCTGACCTCGCAGCTCAGCGTTTCACCAAGCGTGCGCGTGTTGCATGTCATCTGCATGCATTACGCCGACAACCGTCCGTTCCAACTGGAAGAGCGCTGGATCAACATTGATGCTGTCCCTGAAGTGGAACAGGCCAACCTCAGCGACAATGGCCCGCATGAATGGCTTTTGAACGCAACGCCCTTTACCGAAGCCGAGGTCGCCTTCTGCGCCATTTCGGCAGACAGTCGATTGGCCGAATTCATGGGGACGACGGCAGGCACGTCGATGATGCAACTGGAGCGTACGACCTGGAAGGATGACAAGCCGATCACTTTTGCCCGCATGACGCATCATCCCGGCTTTTGTATTCGCACGAAATACTGATCCCGGTCAGCCGATGGGGCCCGGCAAACGTTCCTCGCTTAGCAGAACGTTTGCCTCCACATCGCCCGCGCCGGGCAGCGTCATGATCCGGCGTCGCAAGACCCGTTCGAAATCCGACAAGTCCCGCGCCACCACGCGCAGGCGGTAGTCGTACAGACCAAGTACATGTTCGACCGTCTGCACTTCGGGAATGGCACTGACGGCCCGTTCAAAATCTTCGAGGCTGACCTGCCCCTTGCGCGCCAGCTTGACCCCCAAGAATACGGTGACGCCAAAGCCCAACGTCTCGGCGTTCAGGCGCAATCGGCGCCCCTTGATCGCCCCGCTTTGCTCCAACCGACGGATGCGTCGCCAGGTTGCAGGTTGCGACAAACCCAGCCGACGCCCCAAGGCGCCTGCGCTTTGGGATGCGTCCTGGGCCAGCGCGCGCAGGATTTTCCGATCGACTTCGTCCAACTCGATCATACGGGCAGCACCTCGTCACTTTTGACGCGGGCAATATGCATCAGCGCCTCGATATCCGCGATATGCGGCAAGGTCAGGATGCGGGCGCGGTAGAGTTGCTGATAGTGGCTCATATCCTTTGCCAGAACGGATAAACGCACATCAACCCGGCCCAGAAAGGTCTGAATTTCGATGACCTCGGGCACCTGCCGCGCGGCAGCGGTGAAATCGTCGAAAGCCCGTGCCTGGGTTTTGTCCAGCGTGACCCGCAACGACACTTCGACCGCATAGCCCAATGCAACCCAATCAATGATCGCCTCTTGCCCCTTGATGATTCCGGCACCCTGCATCTTTTCGATCCGGCGCCAGCAAACGCCTTGCGTGATGCGACACCGCTCGGCCAGTTCCACTGTCGAGAGGCTGGGTTCCGCTTGAAAGTGACGCAGAATACGCCGGTCGAGATCATCGAGCATGATTTTTTTACCAGATCTTTGTTTAGCGAATAATTCTTGTGATATTGTACAAATACTCGATCCCAACACACTCGCCAATCGCTAATTGCCCAGCTAAAAGCGCATCAATCGAAACAGAAAGGACCAGCGAAATGCGCGTCTACTACGATCGCGATTGCGACATCAACCTGATCAAAGACAAGAAAGTGGCCATTCTGGGTTACGGCAGCCAGGGCCACGCCCACGCGCTGAACCTGCGCGACTCGGGTGCGAAGAATCTTGTCGTCGCTCTGCGCGAAGGGTCTGCCTCGGCCAAAAAAGCCCAGGCCGAAGGTCTGGACGTCATGGGCATCGCCGAAGCGGCAGCCTGGTGTGACGTCATCATGTTCACCATGCCCGACGAACTGCAGGCCGAAACCTACAAGAAATACGTGCATGACAACATCAAGCCGGGCTCGGCCATTGCCTTCGCCCACGGCCTGAATGTTCACTTCGGCCTGATCGAGCCGAAAGAAGGCGTTGACGTCATCATGATGGCCCCCAAAGGCCCCGGCCACACTGTGCGTGGCGAATACGTCAAAGGTGGCGGCGTGCCTTGTTTGGTCGCTGTTGACACAGACGCAACCGGCAAAGCGCTGGAAATCGGTCTGTCCTACTGCTCGGCCATTGGTGGCGGTCGTTCGGGAATCATCGAAACCAACTTCCGCGAAGAGTGCGAAACCGATCTGTTCGGCGAACAGGCTGTTTTGTGCGGCGGTTTGGTCGAACTGATCCGCTGCGGTTTCGAAACACTGGTCGAAGCCGGCTACGCGCCCGAGATGGCCTATTTCGAGTGTCTGCACGAGGTCAAGCTGATCGTCGACCTGATCTATGAAGGCGGCATCGCGAACATGGATTACTCGATCTCGAACACGGCTGAATACGGCCAGTACGTCACCGGTCCGCGCATCCTGCCATATGAGCAGACCAAGAAAGCGATGAAAGAGGTTCTGGACGACATCCAGCAAGGCAAGTTCGTTCGTGACTTCATGCTGGAAAACCAGGTCGGTCAGCCGTTCCTGAAAGCGTCGCGTCGCGCCAATGACGAACATCAGATCGAAGAAGTCGGCAAGAAGCTGCGCGGCATGATGCCGTGGATTTCGGCGGGCAAACTGGTCGATCAGGAAAAGAACTAAGCCTGACCTCTATCAACATTAAGGGCGGCCCAAAAAGCCGCCCTTTTTCTTTCCCTGGCGCGCGCTTGCAACCAAGTGCGTTTCCGGTGATCACTGGCCCAGCATATTCGACAACCCCGAGCATCACATGGTCGATCAACCCAGCCCCCGCGATTGGAGCGGCGTCATAGCACTCGGCCTCATCTGGGGCGGAACGTTCATGGTCGTAGCGATGGCGCTGGAAGGATATGGTCCAGTCACGGTTGCCACAGCACGCACGACATTGGGGGCCGTGACGCTGTTGGTGCTGATGGCGGCGACCGGTCGCAGGCTCCCAAAGCCGGATCGCGCCTTGTGGGGCGCGATTGTGATCATTGGCCTGCTGTCGACGGCCGTACCCTTCATGATGCTCAGCTGGGGGCAGCAATATGTGCCGTCTGCCTTCGCAGGACTGTCCATGGCTGCAATCCCGTTGATGGTTTTGCCACTGGCGCATTTCTTTTCCGATGAACCCCTGAACGCGCGCAGGTTTGTTGGCGTATCTCTGGGCTTTGCAGGGGCCTTGGTTCTGATTGGTCCCGGTCTGGCGCAGATCGGTCAAGGGTCCGAGCCTCTGGCGCAATTGGCCTGCATTGGGGCTGCGTTCTGCTATTCGGTGGCCTCGATCTTCACCCGTCGCTGCCCGCCCATCGATCCTGTGACGCTTGCCGCGTTGACACTGGTGGTCGGCGCAATATGCCTGGTGCCGTTGATGTTCATCATCGAAGGACTGCCCAGATGGGAGGGCACGCGCCCCGGCATTGCCATCATCGTTCTGGGGTTGCTGCCAACGGCGTTTGCCACACTGCTGCGCGTCTCGATCATCCGCAGCGCAGGGTCGGTCTTTTTAACCTTGGTAAACTATCAAGTGCCGATCTGGTCGATGGTTTTGGGCGCATGGATTCTGTCCGAGGCCCTGCCCCTGCGCTTTTTCATCGCCTTGGTCATGATCCTGACCGGGCTGGCGATCAGCCAATGGTTCAGCCTGCAAAAACTGCTGACCGGGCGCTAGCCCGCTGCGGCTTCGACCTCGGATACGATGCTGTCGACAACCTGAGACAACAGCGCGTCATCTTCGCATTCCGCCATCACACGGATCAACGGCTCGGTGCCCGACTTGCGGATCAGCAACCGCCCCTGCCCGTTCAGACGCGCCTCGGCATCGGCAATGGCGGCTTGGACATTTTGGGATTCAAGCGGCACCTGCCCATCGGCGTATCGGACGTTCTTCAAAAGCTGCGGAACTGTCTCGAATTGCTGCGCCAGGTCCGACGCCTTGCGGCCCGACAAAACCATCTCAGCCAGAAAGTGCATTCCGGCCATCAGCCCATCACCGGTGGTCGCATAATCGCTCATCACGATGTGGCCGGATTGTTCGCCACCCAGATTGAAACCGCCCTCGCGCATCCGTTCGACCACGTATCGGTCTCCGACCGCTGTGCGCTCCAACCGTAGCCCCTGGGATTGCAGGTGCCGTTCCAACCCAAGGTTTGACATAACCGTTGCGACCAGAGCGCCGCCTTTCAGCTGACCAGACTTGGACCAGGCCGAGGCCAGCAACGCCATAAGTTGATCGCCATCGGCCACCCGACCGTTCTCATCCACAACAACAACGCGGTCCGCGTCCCCGTCAAGGCAAACCCCGACATCCGCGCCATGTGCGACGACGGTTTCAGCGGCCAGCTGGGGTTTGGTCGATCCGCAATTGAGGTTGATATTCTTGCCGTTGGGGGCGACACCAACCGGGATCACCTCGGCGCCCAGTTCCCACAGAACCTCGGGCGCGGTGCGGTGTGCGGCACCGTTCGCGCAGTCGATCACAACCTTCAGACCATTCAGGCGCACGTCCCGCGGCAGCGAGGACTTAACGCGTTCCCCATATCGAAAACGCGCATCATCTACCCGACGCGCGCGGCCAATGTTTTGCGCTTGCGCGGGCTTTACTCCGTCATCAATCAGCTTTTCGATCTCGGCTTCGGCCTGATCAGACAGCTTGTACCCATCGGGTCCAAAGAATTTGATGCCGTTATCCTCAGCCGGGTTGTGGCTGGCCGAGATCATGACACCCAGATCTGCTCGCATGGAGCGCGTCATCAACCCAACCGCCGGCGTTGGCACCGGACCAAGCAGCAGCACGTTCATACCTGTCGAGGTCAAACCGGCCGTCAGCGCGTTTTCCAGCATGTAGCCTGACAGGCGCGTGTCCTTGCCGATAACGACCCGGTGCACACCGGACGCATCACGCCGAAAATACCGCCCGACGGCGGCCCCAATGCGCAAAGCCATTTCCGCGGTCATCGGATGCGTATTGGCCGTGCCTCGCACACCGTCAGTTCCGAACAGCTTGCGCATCATCTACCTCTCACAAATAGTCTTTGAAACCGGATTACCGGACCGCAGCCCATAGACGCAAGGCCTGAGCGGTCTCGGCTACGTCATGCACCCGAATGATCTGTACACCCTGAGACAATCCATCCAGAGCAAGGGCGATTGATCCCGGCGCGCGGGCATTTTTTTGCGGCTCTTTCCCGATCGTCCCGATGAACCCTTTGCGCGATACGCCCAAAAGAACCGGACAGCCGAGCCCATGAAACAGGCTGAGATTTCGCAGCAGCGCCAGATTGTGCTCTTGGGATTTGCCAAAGCCAATGCCCGGATCAACGATGATGAGGTCGCGGCTCAGACCCAGCGCCTCAAGCTGTGTGACCTGGTTTTCCAGAAAATCGTAAACATCCAGCACCACGTTGTCATAGTGCGGATTGTCCTGCATCGTGGCCGGATCGCCCTGCATGTGCATCACGCAAACCGGCGCGCCAAGTCCGGCGCAAAACGGCGCGAGATCGGGGTCGAAAGTGAACCCTGAGACATCATTGACCAACCCTGCCCCTGCGGCACAAGCTGCCTTGGCCACGGCGGCCTTGCGGGTATCGATCGAAATCAAGGCGTCCGTTTCAGAGCGAATCGCTTCGATCACTGGCCGGGTGCGGGCGATCTCCTCATCTTCCGGGACAATTTTCGCTCCGGGGCGCGTTGATTCTCCGCCGATATCCAGAATAGTGGCCCCGTGCCTGACCATTTGAACAGCAGCTGCGCGCGCGGCCTCTGCCGAGCTATGAACGCCCCCATCCGAGAAGCTGTCCGGCGTTGCGTTCAGGATGCCCATGATCTGCGGTTGCGCCATGTCCAGCCCAGCCACGGCGGCACGCGGTCGACTGAGACGGTCCAGGACATCGGCTGGTACATCCACAGACCGGATCACATCCGAGGTGCCATCGCGCGAAAGAACCTCGGCATGTGTGAACCATAGCGCCTGACCTGCCAAAGGAACCGCGCCTTTGGGCCGGGCCGCGCCATGTTGGACCAGTGGTCGGTAGTACCAGCTCACAAGTGCGCCTGATCGACGGCGACGGCGCGCAGGGGTGTCTTGGGCTCTTTCGGCAGTTCGCCACCGATCACCATCATCTCGCTGGCCTCGAAAGTCGCTGCAAACCATGCTGCCAAAGCGACAGCATCCGACGGCGCGGCTGAGGGACCATCAACCGCATCCAGAACAATCTTGGACGGTGCCCAGACACAGATCTGGCCGTTTTTCATCGCCCAATCCAACTCGGTCCGGGTCGACACGACAACGCAGCGGTGATCCCGGGCCGCAAGAACCCATGCATTTTGCTCGATGGACAGAAGATCGATCCGGCGCTGCGTCATAGCGTGCCCGGTTTGCGGCACCTCCAGGTCAGACGCTCCGACACAGAGGATCAACGGCCTCTGACGGTTTTCCAACTGATCGATCCAACCCTTCAGGTTGGCGGACGCAATCGCCGCGTTGGACAGAAAGACAAGGCGGGGATGAGGGCGTTCTTCCTCAACCACATCATGGTGAACGCCATCCTTGCCGCGCACGATCTCAACGCCCAGAGCGCCCGGACCGCGGTCCAGCTTTTCAATGCGGACAAAAACCCGGACCGCCTGAGGCTCCACCAAGATGCGCTCGGCCACGCGTTCGGCCAGAGTTTCAAGCAGGTTCAGACGTTCTGCCGCCAACTCATAGGCAATGGCCTCGGTCACGCGGTCATAGGACAGGATGCGGTCTACGTCGTCATCAATATCCGAGGTCAGCGGGCGCACCTCGACCACAATATTGAAGCATATCCGCTGAGTTGTGCCGCGTTCGGCCTGAAACGCACCAATCTCGACTTCGACAATATGATCCCGCAACGAAATGCGATCCAGCGGCCCCCGGGGCGAAGTCGCCTCGGACCGCTCGGACGGGTGCGCAAATGCAAGGCGAATTTCAGAACTCATGGGTCAGGCCTTCTCGGGCTTTGTCAAAGGTTCGCCCAGATTAGGCGCTCCGAGGGCCTATAGCATTCACACAAGCGCCATTCCAACTGCAGATTGCGGCGCACCTGTCGCCTCGCGTCGATACACGCCCCGCCCAATCTGGTTGGGCGCAGCGCGTTGCTTGGGTCAGTTGCTCGCGGTGCGATAGTTGTGACGATAGAAGATATGCACGCCGATCTGCGCGGTCTGCTTGTAAACCCGCGACCAGGCCGGGCGTACTGCCGTGGTGTGATAATGGGTGGCACCTTCGGTCAGTTCCTTCGCTACACCGTCCATCGCAGCACGGGCGACTTTCGACACACGTTCAAACGCTTTCTTCTCGTGGATCACTTCTTTGTGGCCATCGCAGGTATAAGTGAACTGACACTGGTATTTCTTGCCGGTCCCCTGACGGATCACGCCACACAGGCTGTTGGGAAAGCGGCTGCTTTTGACCCGGTTTAGAATGACCTCGGCCACAGCAAACTGGCCGCGCACGCTTTCGCCGCGGGCTTCGAAATACAGTGCCTCGGACAAGCACTTCCAGTTTTCGTCCCCGTTCGCTTTTGGCTGTTGGTCCAGCCAATCCTTCGAATAGGACACCTTGATTGGTTCCGCCACCTTGCGCGGCTGGAACAGTTTGAAATAGTCCCGGAAGCTTTGGGTCGGCAATTCACTGCGGGCGACCAGTTCTTCCTTGGCAGTATCAGTTGCTTCCTTCTCGGCGAAGGACGCACTGGGCAGCACGGTTGCTGCCATTGCGGCAACAGCCATTATGTAACGTAGCATCAGATAACCTCGCACAGGCACGTATCGCGCCAAACCCTCCCCCGGCGGGCGCGGTGAGGCATTTAGCGCAGTCTGGCGCAAACGTCCAGATCAGAAGAAAAAGCAAGTGGAAAATCGCTCGTGGAGAATATTATTTCTGCCACAAGACCGCCTGAAACCCACTAATCCTTGGGTTAAACGCCTCTGTCAACCCCCAAGTCTGGACGAAATTGCCAGTTGAGCGGCAGCCAGCCGAGCGACCGGGACTCGGAACGGAGAACAGGACACATAGTCAAAGCCCAGATCGCGACAAATCGAGATTGATTCGGGGTTGCCGCCGTGCTCGCCGCAGACCGAAAGGGTGACATCCGGCTTTGCCAGACGCCCGCGTTCGGACCCAAGCTTTAGCAACTCGCCGACGCCATCAGCGTCCAAGACGTGGAAAGGATCTTCGGTGAATACCCCCTGACGGACATAGGCAGACATGAAACGCCCTGCATCGTCGCGCGACAGACCATAGGTCATCTGGGTCAAGTCATTGGTTCCAAAGCTCATAAAAGCGGTGTGCGGCGCGATTTCTTCGGCCCGCAGGCAGGCACGCGGCGTTTCAACCATCACACCCAGACGGTATTCAAACTCCTGCCCCCGCTCGGCCGCAACCGCCGCCGCCACCGAGTCGATGCGGGACTTCACCAATTCGACCTCACGCTTGGCCGAAACCAGCGGGATCATGACTTCGGGTACGACCGGTGCTCCGTTCTTGCTGGCCTCCAGCGTTGCCTCAAAGATCGCACGGGCCTGCATGTCATAGATCTCCGGCACCGTCACACCTAGACGCACGCCGCGTAGACCCAGCATCGGATTGTATTCGCTCATCGCGGCCACCCGACGCTCAACGTCCGAGACCGGCAGGTCCAACGCCTCGGCCAGTTCGCGTTGACCGCTGCGGGTGGTCGGCAGGAATTCATGCAGCGGCGGATCAAACAGGCGGATGCAGACCGGCTGGCCCTCCATGATGCGGAACAGCTGCACAAAGTCGTCGCGCTGCATGGGCAACAACCGCTCCAGAACCGCCGCCCGCCCTGAGGGGGTCTGAGCAAAGATCATCTCGCGCATCACGATCAGGCGGCCGGGATCAAAGAACATGTGCTCGGTGCGGCACAGACCGATGCCCTGCGCCTGAAAGTTCCGCGCGGTCTGGGCGTCGGCAGGTGTATCGGCGTTGGCCCGGATTTCTATGTCCCGTTCGGCGTCGGCCCAGCCCATCAACGTTTGAAAACAATCATCCAGTGCGGCCTCCAGCATCTGGGGCTGGCCTGCGAGAACCTGCCCTGAGCTTCCGTCAATTGTCAGAACATCTCCGGTTTTGAACACCCGCCCATCCGGGGCCGTCAGCATCCGTTTCTTGCTCTGAAAGCGCATATCGGATGCGCCGACGATACAGGGCAGACCCAGACCACGACCAATCACGGCGGCGTGGCTTGTCATACCGCCTTTCTCGGTCAGAACGGCGACGGCTGCGTGCATCCCCCGCACATCCTCGGGCGAGGTTTCGCGGCGGACCAGAATACAGGCTTCGCCACGTGCAGCGCTGGCTTGCGCTTCGGCAGCGGTGAATACGATCTTGCCGGTCGAGGCGCCGGGGCTGGCCCCAATCCCGGTCGTGAGAACATCCCGCTCGGCCTCGGGGTGGACCTGGCGATGCAACAACTCGTTCAACGCGTGTGGGTCAACGCGCATCACAGCCTCTTGCGGGGGAATGATTCCGTCTTCGGCCAAACGCACAGCTATCCGCATCGCCGCGCGGGCGGTGCGTTGCACGCGCACGCCATCCAAAATATGCACATGGCCGTTTTCGATCACGAATTCGACCTGCATCTCTTCGCGCAGTTTCTCGCGCATCAACGCGGCCTGCATCTTGAGCTCTGCAAAGGCTTTGGGGGCCACCTCTTCCAGTGACTGTCCCCGGGGGTCTTTCTCGAGATATAACGCGGCAACACCTTCGCCCAGCGCATCCCGACCCTGGCTCTGGCTCAGGTATCGCCCAGTGATCTGGGGCATTCCGGTTGTGGAATCGGCCAATTGCAAGACACCCGAGCCACACTCGCCCTGCCCGACACCAGGGATCATTTCCTGAATGACAAGGCCAAGCCCGGCATCTGCCGGGGCCCCTTTGGCCTGACGCAGCAATCGCGCGGATGTACCATCCCATGCCCGCGCCATCGAACGCAACACGCCTACCAGCTGCTCGCCCCGGTCATCGGGGAAGGTCTCGTCCGTTTCATCCTCGTATGCGCGCAACGTGTCACGCAGTCCAGCCTGACCATCCGTATCGATATGGTCGAACACATCAGCGTCAAGACGTGCGACATGGATGGCGTAACTTTGCACAAAACGCAGAGACATGGCCGCTGCAGCTTCGGCGCCCATGTTGTCAGACAGCTCGTCGTACCGGGCTTTGTTCATACCGATGTTCAGGATGGCCCCCGGCCCGCCCCAATCGGGATCCTCGGAACTGGGGCGTACACATAACAGAGCCGTCTCATCAAACTGGTCCAGAATGGCCGCAATATCCGGCACATCCCCCTCGGCAATGCGGTGCACAGCATCGAACGACAAGGCAACGGTGCGTGGGACAGGCATGTCCAGCCGGACCAGCCGTTGCAGGCATTTTGCGCGACCGCCATGGGTATTGGCGGCGACGGGCGCGTCGGATGTGATAAGCGTGGTATGCGGATTATTCTGCACTGCGGCACCTTTTGGTTTGTCCGCAGCATAAGCCCCTGCGCCCGTGGCGCAAGGGCGTTAACCTTCGATCAGGGTCAGATCCGCCACGCTGGAGCAGACCTGTCTGATCTGGCTCAGCAGGTTCAGACGGTTGCGGCGCAGAATGTCGTTGTCGGTGTTGACCTGCACGTCCTCAAAGAACGCATCGACCGGCCCACGCAGAGCTGCCATAGCAGCCATGGCTGCCGGGAAATCCTCGGCCTTCAGTGCCGGATCAATCTGCGCCTGCGCCGCGTCGAGCGCTGCGAACAGCGCTTTCTCGCTGTCCGTTTCCGCAAATTTCACATCCGCACCGTAAGAGTATTCAACGCCATCCTTCTCCTCGGCCTGCGTCAGAATGTTATTGGCGCGTTTGAAGCCTTGTACGAGGTTTTCCCCATCCTCGGTCGCAATCACCGCGTTCAGCGCACGGGCGCGTTTGACCAGCAGGTTGAGGTCGTCATTCCCCTCCATCGCGATACAGGCGTCGATGATGTCGTGGCGAATACCCTCGTCGCGGAGGAAGACTTTGAGGCGGTCGTGGAAGAAGGAGAGGAGGTCAGCGGCCTTCGCAAATGCCTCGGTCGCCAGCGACCCCAAGCTCTCTTGGAACAGTTCAAGGTTCTTTTCTTTGGCAAGGGCCAGCGCTTCACCAACCAGTGGCCCTTCCAATTCCTTCAGTTTTTCCAAAACCTCGCCCAATGGCTGGCCTTCTCGAACGGCAGCAAATTTCAATATCGGGTTGGCCAGCGCCAACTCGAGTTCAATAGAAAGTTCATTCTCCAAAACCAACCGAATAACACCCAACGCCGCGCGGCGCAGCGCAAACGGGTCTTTCGATCCGGTCGGCTTTTCATCAATCGCCCAGAATCCGGTCAGCGTGTCCAGCTTGTCCGCCAGCGCGACGGTTATCGAGAGTGGTGCGGTGGGTACATCATCCGACGGCCCCAGCGGAGAGTAGTGTTCCTGCGCCACGGCAGCCACGGCGGCATCCTCGCCTGCTGCTTCGATGTAATAGCGCCCCATAAGGCCCTGAAGTTCCGGGAATTCATAGACCATCTCAGAACTCAGATCGGCCTTGGCCAGACGTGCGGCTTTCTCAGCCTGGTCGGCATCCGCGCCCGTCACCGGGGCCAGTTCACGGGCCAGTGCGGCGATGCGGTCGATCCGTTCGGCCTGCGTGCCCAGCTTGTTGTGGAAGGTCACATTCTCCAGCGCGCGGGTCCATTGGGCAATGTCCGATTTGGCGACGCGCAGATCGTTCTCCCAGAAGAATTTCGCATCCGCCAGACGCGCCGAGAGCACCTTTTGGTTCCCCGCCAGAATGGTCGCCCCGTTGTCAGCGGTTTCCCGGTTGGCGACGGTGACAAACTGTTCGATCCGGCCCGTTTTCGGGTTTTTCACGGAAAAGAACTTTTGATGCTCTTTCATCGATGTCTGCAGCACTTCGGGCGGCAGGTCGAGGAATTCCTCGTCGATCTGCCCCATAAGCACCACAGGCCATTCGACCAGACCAGCGACCTCGGCCAGCAGGCCCTTGTCCTCGACCACGTCAAGACCGGCGGCAAAGGCCATGTTCCGGGCGTCGTTCCAAATATGCTCGGCGCGTTCCTCGGGCGATAGCACCACAAAGGCGCGTTTCAGCTTGGCCGCGTAATCCTCGAAAGAACTAACCGAGAACCGGTTCGGAGCCATAAAGCGATGGCCGGCAGTGGTGTCTCCGGCCTTGATGCCCTCAACCTCCAGCGGCACAACCTGCGTGCCGGCCTCATCTGTCAGGATGCATAGGATCGAATGAAGGGGCCGCACCCAGCGCATCGGGCCGCTGCCCCAGCGCATCGACTTGGGCCATGGGAAATTGCGGATGGTTACCTCAAGCACTTCGGCCACGATCTCGGCCGCTGGGCGGCCCGCTTTTTCAATGGTGGCGAAATAGACCGCGCCTTTCGGCGTGTCGCGTTCCTCCAACTGATCGCGGGTCAGGCCAGCACCGCGCAGGAAGCCTTCGATGGCTTTGTCCGGCGCGCCGACCTTGGGGCCTTTGCGCTCTTCGCGGATTGTTGGGCTTTCAGACAGCAGCCCCCCGACCGCCAGCGTCAACCGACGCGGTGTGGTCAGGGCAGCGGCCCCGGCATAGGTCAGTCCAGCCTCGACCAAACCATCGGTGATCCGCTTTTTCAGGTCCTCACCGGCGCGGGTCTGCATGCGCGCGGGGATCTCCTCGGAAAACAGTTCGATCAGCAGGTCGGGCATTTTCGGTCCTTAGAAATTGACAATCGTCTGTATGACGATGGCATTGGCGATATCCACAAAGAATGCGGATACAAGGGGGAGCACGATAAAGGCAATAGGGGACGGGCCATATCGCTTGGTGACAGCAGTCATATTGGCAATTGCCGTGGGGGTCGCGCCCAAAGCGAAACCGCCAAAGCCTGCGGCCAGAACGGCTGCGCGATAGTTCGATCCCATGACCGGGAACAGCACCCAGATTACGAAGACGACTGCAAACAGGGTCTGCGCGGTCATGATCACGACGATGGCCAACCCCAGTTCCGCAATGGTCCAGAGTTGCAGGCTCATCAGGGACATGGCCAGAAACGCGCCCAGCGAGAATTCCGAGATCAGCGCCAGCGATGGCGTCCGCGCGACAGGTGGTGCCTTCGAAAACACCATGGCGCGCAGATTCGCAATTAAAATGCCCATGATCAGGCAGGGCACGAACAGTGGCAGATTCAGACCTGCGGCTGTAATTGCCTCGCCAAGCATATACCCGAAGATAATGGCGAGGTTCAGATACAGAAGCACGCGCATGACCGTCAGGTGATCGATTTCAGAATTACCCGCCTCTGCACTGTCTGGAAGGCCAATCGTGTGTTCCTCGTCTGGACGCGCAGGGTGCAGACCCCGTCCTTCGATCAGGACGCGTGCAATCGGCCCACCGACCAGCGCCGCAAGCACAAGGCCCAGCGTGGCGACCGCAACGCCCAATTCGATCGCGCCATCCAGTCCGGTCGCATCCGCCACTTCGGGCGCCCAGGCAATCGCCGTGCCGTGACCGCCGATCAGCGAGGCAGAGCCGAACAACACGCCAGCCTGCGCCGGATAGCCGAAACTCGCAGCCCCCACCGCGCCGATCACGTTCTGGATGACGATCGTGACAAGCGTCAGAATCAAAAGCAAAAGCAATGGCTTGCCACCCGCAATCAAATCAGACAACCGCGCGTTCAAGCCGATCCCTGCAAAGAAAACAACCAGCAGAAAATCACGCGCGGCAAGACCAAAGCTGAGTTCAAGATCGAACAGAAGGTACATGAACAGCACGACAAGCGAGGCCAGAAGACCCCCCGTAACAGGTTCGGGGATGTTGAACTGACGCAAGGTTGCTACCCGGGCATTGATCTCGGCCCCGATCAGGTAGACCGCAAGCCCAAGCGTTGCCGTCAGAAAATCCGGTATCTGCAGGGATTGCGGGTCCATGTTTCCTTAGCTTTCAGGTCGGGGCGGGCATTCCTCGCCGACGACGGTCCCATCGTAAGCTTTTTCGCCGCAATTGTTCAGCGCGTGCCAGATAAAGCCTTTCCCATCCTGTGTCACGGCGACAATACGATCCACACCGTAGTGGATGTTCTTTTGCCCCAGAAAAGCCTGCGCCTGACCGGATTTCAACGCATCCGCCAGTGACACGGCATCGTAACAGTCAAACCATCCCGGCGCGGTCAGCGGAGTCACATCTTCGGCCACGCTATATGTGGCCTGCAGTTCATCCAGTGTCAGATCGGTCTCGAAACAGGCCCGAAACCGGATCGGAGAGCTATCGGCGTCAATAGCCTGAAACCTGGAATAGCTGATCGCCGACGGTTCATCCGCCCCTTCTGCCAACACCAACACATCCTTGCCGGGCGTGGCTTGGACGTCGTAGTAGAACCCGTAAACCTGCAGATAATACATCCCGCCCCCCGCGAGCGCGGCGGATAGAAGTAGCAGAATGGCAAGCATTTTTCCGGTCATCTTATGGCGTTTCCTTTTACGCAGGCTCTTTCCAGTGCGTCAGAAATAGGACAGGGTCCGGCACAGACCAAGTTGATCCGAGGCTTTTCCAATGGAAACAACCCTTGCCGTGGGATTCTTCGGCGCGCTTTTCGCGATTATGAACCCAATCACCAACTTGCCGGTCTTTTTGAGCGTCACGCAAAGCCTGTCGGCAGCGGATCAAAGAAAAGTGGCCCTTAAAACCGCGCTCTACTGCATCGTACTGGGAGGTGCCTTTGCAACCCTGGGCAGCCAAGCATTGGGCTTGTTTGGCATAACCGTCGATCATCTGAGGGTCGCTGGCGGGCTTGTTGTTCTGATGATCGGTATGAACATGCTGAATGGAGGCGAAAGCAGCTCGCATCACGGGACCGAGGGAGAGAAAAACGCCTATCCCGAGCCGGACACCGTTGCCTTTTACCCGTTGGCTTTTCCGATCCTGGTGGGTCCGGGCACGATTACCACCCTGATCCTCTACGCACATCACGTAACGAAACCCGTCGAAGCCATTGTTTATGCAGGTGTGTTCCTGGGCGTGGTCGCCCTGCTTCTGATCACATTTTGGAACGCCGCCTGGCTGTCCGAACGCCTGTCGGACAACGCGCGCGTGATCATGAGCCGCTTCATGGGCATGATCCTGTCGGCCATAGCCATCAGTATGATCGCCGATGGCCTCAAGGCATTGTTGCCGGGGTTGGCCTAGGTGCCGCATCAGGCCGAATATCCGGCGGCCTCGGTCTGCACGAATGCATCGGCGCATTGCTTGGCCAAAGCCCGCACGCGACCGATATACGCCTGCCGCTCGGTCACCGAGATCACGCCTCGGGCGTCCAGCAGGTTGAAAATGTGGCTGGCCTTGATGCACTGATCGTATGCGGGATGCGCCATGACGATACGTTTGCCGGTTTTCGGGTCGTCATGCTGCTGCGCCAGAATAGCGGCACATTCTGCTTCCGCCTCTTCGAAATGGCGCAGCAACACATCGGTATTGGCGACGTCAAAGTTCCAGCGGGCGTATTCCTCTTCGGTCTGCTTGAAGATGTCGCCATAGGTCAGCGGACTGGGGGATTGAGGGTCGTTGAACGGCATGTCCATCACGTGGTCGATGCCCAGTACATACATGGCCAGACGTTCAATCCCGTAAGTCAGCTCGCCCGAAACCGGGGCGCAGTCATGGCCGCCAACCTGCTGGAAATAGGTGAATTGGCTGACTTCCATACCATCACACCAGACTTCCCAGCCCAGCCCCCAAGCGCCAAGGGTCGGGCTTTCCCAGTCATCCTCGACAAACCGGATGTCATGCAGGGTCATGTCGATGCCGATGGCCTCAAGCGAGCCCAGATACAGTTCCTGCAAATCCGGCGGGCTGGGTTTGATCAGTACCTGATACTGATAATAGTGCTGCAGACGGTTCGGGTTTTCGCCGTACCGTCCGTCCGTAGGACGCCGCGAGGGCTGCACATAGGCCGCCGCCCAGGCCTTGGAGCCCAAAGCGCGCAATGTGGTGGCCGGGTGGAACGTACCGGCGCCGACTTCCATGTCGTAGGGCTGCAGGATCGCGCAGCCTTTCGAGGCCCAATAGGTCTGAAGCCGCAGGATAATTTCCTGAAAAGAACGAGGTGCGCTGGACGGTTCGGTCATGACATTCCCTTTGGACGCCGCTTGCGCCCGGTTCCGGTCGGTTTTGCCCTTCCTATGCAAGGGGCCAAGGGGCGTCAACGGGCCATTGGGCACATGCTGTATCTGCACAGCCACACCGCAAATTCCCCGTATTCGCGCGATGGTATTTGCACAGTGAAATCGCGTATTCTGCACCAAAGCACCAACACTGCAAAAACGGGCAGACAATGACACGATTTTTTACGGCTTTTCTATTGGTTCTTCTCTTTGGCCTGCGCGCCGCATTTGCGCAGCAGGATCAAGGCGTTTGGGTGCAGGTCGAGGCACAACCTTCGCTGCGCGAAGCACAGGAACGCGTTCAGGCCTACGCCAGAGCCTTGCCCGATGTGAACGGGTTTCGCCTGAACAGCGGCTGGTATGCCGTCGTCATTGGCCCTTATGCCCGCAGCGACGCCGAGCAGGTCCTGCGCGTGTACCGCGCAGAAGGTCAGATACCCGGTGACAGCTACATCGCGTTCTCCAGCGCCTTTGGTCAACAGTTCTGGCCGGTCGGTGTGAATCTCCTGAACCGTGGCGTTGTCACCCCCCCGGTAGAACCGGAACCGGAACAGAACCTGACTGGAATTACCCCTCAGGATGCGGACGAAACCCGCGCACAGGCGTTGCAATCCGAACGCCTGCTGTCCGGGCAAGAGCGCAAGAATCTGCAAACCGCGCTACAGGCGGCAGGTTTCTACAATGCGACAATCGATGGGGCCTTTGGCCAGGGCACACGCCGCTCGATGGGCGACTGGCAGCGCTTCAACGGGTTTGAGGCCACCGGAGTTCTGACAACATTGCAACGCAAGACACTTATGGATGACTACAACGCGCCTCTGATAAGCGCCGGAATGGCACGATACACGGACGATCAGGCCGGTATCTCGCTGGATATGCCACTGGGGACGCTGGAATTTGATCGCTATGAGGCGCCATTTGCCCATTTCAAAGCCAATTCAGACCTTGGCGCCACAGCGCTGCTGATTTCACAGGAAGGCGACAAGTCCACCTTGCGCGCCCTTTACGACGTCATGCAATCGCTGGAACTGGTTCCGCTGGATGGCCCGCGCGAATTGCGCGGCGACCGGTTCACACTGGAAGGGCGCGGCAATGGCGTTGTCTCGGTCACTCAGGCGACACTGAAAGACGGACGGATCAAAGGATTTACGCTTGTTTGGCCCGAAGGGGACGAGGCACGCCGCCTGCGCATCCTGGCGGCTATGACGACCAGCTTTGCGACCACGGATGCGGTTCTGGACGCCACTGCCGGGGCGAATGCGGATCAGCGCGTTGATCTGGTGTCGGGCTTGCAGGTGCGCAAGCCGCGCCTGTCCCGGTCGGGCTTTTTCGCCGATACCAGCGGTGCGGTTCTGACCGTATCCGAAGCGGCGGACAACTGCACCCGTGTCACGCTGGAAGGCGATCAGGAGGTTCAGGTTGCATGGACCGATGCCGATCTGGGCGTATCCGTCCTGCGCCCGAACCAGAGCCTGGCTCCGATGAGTGTTGCAGCCTTCAGCGCAGGTGCGCCGCGCATTCAGTCCGAAGTGGCCGTGTCCGGGTTTTCCTATCAGGGGGCATTGGGTGCTCCGACGCTGACTTATGGCCAGGTCGCGGACATCCGTGGCCTGAACGGTGAAGAAGGCGTGAAACGTCTGGCCCTGAACGCCCAGCCCGGAGATGCCGGTGGTCCGGTCTTCAACGACAGCGGCAACGTTGTTGGCATGTTGCTGCCCACACCAACCGAAGGGCGCACCCTGCCCGCCTCGGTCAGTCTTGCCGCCACTGCAGACCGTTTGACGGATGTCCTGACACAGGCCGGGGTTTCCGGCCTGCCCGGTAAGGAGGAGACGACACAGATAACACCCAATGAACTGAACCGTCGCGCAACAGGGATGACCGTTCTGGTTCATTGCTGGGACTGATTTCATCCCCCTTAAAAAGAAACACGCCGCAGATTTCTGCGGCGTTTTTTTCGCTGGATGTCAGGAATGATGCAGGTCAGCGTTGGCAGAGGTTCACGCGGCGCAGGATCTGACAGGCCTTCAACCGCCTGTGGGACAACCCGATGTGTTCCGGGCGGCAAGAGGCCTTTATGTCAGCTTCTCCAGAATTGAACGGTGAAAATCGCATAAACCGCCAACAACTCAAGCCGCCCGACCAGCATTCCAATCGACAGCAACCACTTTGCGGTATCGTTCAATCCGGCAAAGTTACCTGCCGGCCCGATCTGGCTGCCCAAGCCGGGTCCGACATTGGCCAACGCCGTGGCAGCGCCCGACACCGACGTGATAAAGTCCAGCCCCGTCAAGGCCAAAGCCCAGGACAACACGCCCATCGAAAGCACAAAAAACATGAAAAAGCTCATGACCGAGGTCAGGACATCGCGGCTGACCGGACGTCCGTCATAAAGCGGCAGAAACACACCATGCGGGGACCGAATACGCCGGATTTGCGTTTTGATAGACGCGAACAGCAATTGATACCGGAAGACCTTGATCGAACAGGCTGTCGAACCCGCGCAGCCTCCGATCAGGCCAACTAGAAAAAACAACATGACCGGAAAACTGCCCCAGGTCATGTAGTCGACGCTGGCATATCCAGTGCCCGAGATGATCGAGGTGATATTGAACAGCGACTCGCGGAAGGCTTGTTCCCAGTGATGGGGGAAAACAGACATCAAAAACACGGCCATCACGACAACAAGCACCAGAATGGTCGCCAGAAACGCCTTGATCTGACTGTCCTGCCACAGCGAGTTGGTATTGCCGTTGGCGAGTTGCACATAACGGACAAATGGCAAAGCCGCGAGGATCATAAAGACCGCAGCCGCATATTCCAGAGGTCCGGTAAAAGTCGCGAAAGAGCTGTCGTAGTTCGAAAACCCACCGGTCGCGATGGTTGTCATGGAATGGACCAGCGCGTCGAAAAAGCTCATCCCGAAGCCGGTATAAACCAAGCAGCAGACGACGGTGAGAAAGACGTAGATCAGGGAAATCTGGCCTGCAATCTCTTGCGCGCGAGGCAGGATTTTCCCCATGGTTTCAAACCCTTCCGACCGGAAGATTTGCATCCCCCCAACGCGCAGTTCGGGCAGGAACACCATTGCTACGACAATGATACCGATACCGCCCAACCATTGCAGAATGCCCCGCCACAGCAAAAGACCCTGCGGCAAATCATCCAGGCCGTTGATAACGGTCGAACCTGTGGTGGTCAGACCCGACATCGCCTCGAAATAGGCGTCGACAAAGCGCAGCTCGGTTTCACCGAACAAGAAGGGAATCGCACCGAACACCGGCAAGGCGACCCAGACCCCGGAGGTCAGCAAAAAGGTCTGACGGATGGTCAGACCTTCGCCGACGCCATTGGCACAGCTCAGCGCCAGAACAACGCCCGTCAGCGTCGTGATGATCGCGCTTTCCAGAAACACGAACCACTCGCCCCGCCCCTCGATCATGTCGGCAAGCATGGGCAGCAGCATGGTCGCCCCCAGAATGGCGACCAGCAAGCCAATCACATATCCGACCGGGCGAAGATCCATCATGACGCGCAGCGTTGGCGCGCCAGCCCGACCGTGTCAAGCAGATGATCCGCGATTACTCGTCGGATTTTGCCGTCACCCGCGGCATCGCGGGCGGCTTTGATGGCGCGCGCGTGCGACGAGCTGCCGGTTTGGGGGCCTCTGCCGTCTCTGTCGACGCTTTGGCCGATACAGTTGCTGGTGCTGGTGCCTTGGCAGGCGACGCCGTTTCGGTCGATGCAGCTGCGGGTGCGACCCTTTTAGCAGGCGACGCCGCTTTGGCCGGGGTTGAGCTGGGCGTCTTGGCGGCAGGCTTGGCCGATGCCGCAACTGGTTTGGGGGCCACAGCTTTTTCCTTAGGCGCTGACGGTTTGGCAGGCGCGCTTTTTGGTGCAGCCGCCTTTTTTGGCGCGGCCTTTGCAGCCGGTTTGGGCGCTGGAGCGACCTTAACGGCTGGTTTAACCGCCGGAGCAGCCTTGGCGGCTGGCTTGGGGGCCGGAGCCGCAACTTTGGCCTCGGGCTTCGCCGGGATGTCCGTCGCAGGTGTCTTTGCCGCCGCTGGTTTGGCCGCCGGGCGCGGTTTGGCGGTAAATTTTGCGACCGGCTCTGCCACTGGCTTGGGTGCCGCTGGTTTCGCCTGAACCTTTTTGGCGGTCACAGCCCGCTTGGCCGGAGCAGGTTTTGCGGCAGGTTTGGATGCGGAGGCGCGTTTGACCGCTGGTTTCGCAGCCGGTGCGCGTTTAACTGCAGGTTTTGCAGGTGCTGGGGCAGGTTCGGACGCGGCTGCGCGAAGGGCCTGCATCGGCGCCATTGGCAGTTCGATCGCGGACCGGGCCATGATCTGCATGATTTTCATATGGCTGACCATCGCGTATCCAGCCACGCGTACAGCCGCAGCCTGCAGCGCCAACGGTTGGGTAATTGGGTTCATTACATGTCTCTCCTGTAAATGCGATGCAGCCGGACAATCGAGAGAGTGGGACCCTGCCCGCTCCGATTGCTCGGGCGGTTCGTTGGGTCTTGCAGTCCAAGGCGTCGCACGTCTCGGCTTCCTTCCGGGGCGGCACACCTGCACGGGCGCAGGTATGCGGCAGCTGCATTCCCGTTCTGTATACCTCAACCCCATCGCAAGCGCAGCATTTTCTGCTGCATTGCGGCGAAAAGGCGCTTATTTTGACATGTTGTGACGAGTTCTGCCGCTATTTCGGGCTCTTACCCGACATGAAACAAGGTTGAGAACAAGCGCGGGTCCAAGCTGGACGTCGCAAAGGTCGGCCCTTCTGTCAGGATCGAGACCGCATCATGGCTGTGCAGGCTTTCCTGATGGCTGGCAATCACACGGAAATCGCCCACGTGATGATCGGCCAGAAGCTCGGAACAAAACAGGCGCGCGGCATCCTCGACAAAGATCGGGTTCGCAGCATTCAGTTCGGCAAAAGCCTGTTCATCTTCACGTTTGACCATGACCTGCGTCTCGGTCGGAACGGCGCGACGGCACAGTTCGATCAGGTCCTCGAACCACAGACAGTCGGCGTCGCAATCCACAACGACCGAGATCCGCGCGACCGAACGCTGCGAATGCGGCGTTGCCAGCTGTCCGCGCTGCGACCGCGCATGCTCGCTCAGTTCAAGTGAGCACGGGCAGGTCGATGAATAGACATAGTCCAGATGCATAATCTTCTGACGCACGCCGTTCTGTTCGACCAGTTCCAGCGCTATGTCATAATACTGGTATCCTTCCAGTCCGGACCGCAGGCTTTTGACCCTATCGGGGAACGAAAAGCGCATTTGCAGACGTGCATCAAAGCTGTCCAAATCGGTCAGATAGTCGTCAAGCGCAGCTTCCATCACCTCAAAGCTGAAGGTGCGTTCCGCGTGTTTGTAAAACGAGCGCATGATCCGGGACATGTTGATGCCCTTCTTCTCGGCCTCAAGGCTCACCGAACCCGTAACCGAGGTCTCAAGCGTCAGGTCTGCCCCATGTTTGCGGTGAAACCGGATCGGCAGCCGGAAATTGGAAATACCGACATGCTGGATTTGCTGTTTCGCACCGCGGATCAGGCTGGACGGACCGTTTTGCAGATCAGGCAAGGTTGCACGATATGCGGCATCAACCTCGAATTCCTCTGGATAGTCACGCGACAACGTGGGGTAGTTCACTGCCGTCAGCCCGGGCACCAGGCGTGCAATTGCCGGGTCCAACTGGCTGATTTCTGCCGCTGGCGCAGACTTGGCCCATTGCCGCAAGACGTCAAGAGCCTCGGCTGCTTCGTCACGGTTGGGAGTGTCATCCATGTCGCGGGGGTGAACATTCATAGGCTGGGGTTCCTCGGTTGATCGTTTTAATAAAGTAAACGACTGAAGTTCATTTTCCAGTTTAGCCCGATACGCGGGAGATAACAGTCTGGATCGAAAAAACCCAGCACAAAACCGGCACATGCCACCCGCATACGACCTGTGCTGCCCCCACAGCCAGATCGGGCTGGCGCGAATCCAATGCCCGCAAACCCATCGGACTCAATAAAACCGCGCGCCCCGGTGCCGAAGATACACCGCGTAGGAACGCGATCTTTCAGACTGCGAAATCCCAAGCGCCCCGCGGTCGTGCCGTCGAGGCGCGCTGATTTAGCTTTGAGAGACCTCCAGCGCCTGCCGAATATCCGTCAGCAGATCATCTGTATCCTCAAGACCAATCGACAGGCGGATGAGACCGGGGGTGATGCCCAGCTCGTCCTTTTGCTCATCACTCAGACGCTGATGTGTTGTTGTGGCCGGGTGCGTTGCGATGGATTTGGCATCTCCGAGGTTGTTCGAGATCACAGGGATGGTCATTGCATTCAGAAACGCAAACGCCGCCTCTTTGCCACCCTTGATGTCCAGCGACAGCACGGTCCCGCCTTTGCCGCCCAGTTGCGTCTGCACCAGAGCATTCTGCGCATGGGTTTCCAGACCGGGATACAACGTCCGTTCCAGCGCGGGATGGCCCTCCAGAGCCGTTGCGATGGTCTGCGCGGTCTCGGCCTGCGCATTGACTCGCAGGGCGATGGTTTCCAGACCTTTCAGCATGATCCAGGCGTTGAACGGGCTGAGCGCGCCGCCGGTATGCTTCATGTAGGGCTCGACCGTGCCGCGAATGAACTCCTGCGTGCCAAGAATAACACCGCCCAGCGCCCGGCCCTGCCCGTCGATGTGCTTGGTGGCCGAGTAGATGACCACATCCGCGCCCTGCTCGATCGCGCGCGAGAACACCGGGGTCGAGAACACGTTATCGACTACAACCAAGGCATTGACCGTATGGGCCAGTTCGGCGACTGCGGCAATGTCGATCACTTCCAGCGTCGGATTTGACATGGACTCGAAGAACACGGCCTTGGTGTCAGGACGGATCGCCGCCTTCCACTGGTCCAGATCGGTGCCATCAACAAACGTCACATCCACGCCGAAACGGGTCAGGATGTTTTCGACAATGTACAGGCACGACCCGAACAGCGCCTTGGCCGACACGATGTGATCCCCGGCTTTCAGCATGGACGTCAGCGCACCATTCACTGCCGCCATGCCCGACGCCGTGGCAAACGCATCCTCGGCCCCTTCCAGCGCCGCGATGCGCTGTTCAAAGATCGAGACGGTCGGATTGCCGTAACGGGCATAGATGAACTCGTCCGGGCCACAGTCCAGAAACCGGGCTTCGGCCTGTTCGGCGGTGTCATAGACGAAACCCTGGGTCAGGAAGATCGCCTCGCTCACCTCGTTGTACTGACTGCGACGGATGCCGCCATGGACGGCTTGGGTGCGTTTGTTCCAATTCTCGCTCATGTCATTCCTTTCGGCTCCGATCCGCGGAGCGCATCAAAAAAACCCCAGACGCGGTCAAGCGAAAGGGGCCTTTCATCCTGACCTTTTAGCGGTGTTGTTTAGCGTGGCCCGCAATCCGGTAACAAATCGCCACGTAGCGCTGTTGCCCTTACGCCGCAGTCGAGAATTCGTCAACCCCGACCAGGACAACGTCACGGTTCTGTAATCGTTCATTCACGGAGCGTCATAGCGTCATGACAAAGCAGCACCACAACATCTTGTGCGAGGCGGAGCCAATGCCAGTAGTCCGGATCAATGCTGTCGAGGGACGCGCCGAGTTGCACGGCAGCCCCCGTCCCGTTGCCGGGGTGTTACGGCAAACGCGCATGACCAAAGGGCCGGTCATAATCATGACCCATGGCTATAAATACCGCCCCGACGATCCGAACGCCTGCCCCCATCGCCATATCCTGTCCCTGCATCCCAAAGAAACGCCATGGTACAGCCCAAGTTGGCCGCAACATCTGGGCTTTGGTGCAGGCTTCCCAGATGAAGGTCTGGCCATTGCATTCGGTTGGGATGCGCGCGGCCCCTTATGGGCGGCACGACGTCGCGCGGTTGAGGCCGGCCGCGTTCTGGCCGATGTTATTCACCGAATTCGCCACTTGAACCCGGACCGCCCGATCCACTTCACGGGCCATTCCATGGGCACCGAGCTGGCGTTGGAAGCGTTGCACCATATCCAACCCGGCGCGCTGAACCGGATTGTGTCCCTGACGGGTGCAACCTACCATTCCCGTACTGTCGAAGCTTTGGCGACGCCGGCAGGTCGTCAGGCAGAGTTCATCAACATCACCAGCCGCGAAAACGACCTGTTCGATTTCCTGTACGAGACCTTGATTCAACCACCTATTGCAGGTGACCGCAGTATTGGGGCCGGTCTGGTTTTGCCAAATGCAATTACGCTGCAGATCGATTGCCCGGCGACTGTGGAACTCCTGTCCAAGCTGATTTTCCCTCTCGCTGCACCGCAACGGCGGGTTTGCCACTGGTCAAGTTACACAAGACCTGGCGTGCTGCGCGTGTACAACGCCCTGCTGCGCAACCCAGACCGCCTGTGCCTGCACACTTTGCGAAGAAGCGTGCCAGAGCAACCGCACCGCCGCTGGTCAAGGCTCCTTGCGCTGCCCCACCTGCAGGCGTCGGTGCCGTTTGCACAGAAAGCCTAGTGTTGCTCGCAGTTGGAAAACATGTCTTGTTTGATCTGAATCTTTGACCCGCGCCAAATGGTTAGAAGCTGTCCATCGTTTTGGAACAGATGGGCCTGCCCCACGCAACCCACCCGATCAGTGTCGGCAAAGGTGTCCAGTGCGATCTAACTTTTAGAAGATCTCGCCAAACAACCAATGGCGCGCCGGTTTCGGTCTTTTGAACCCAGCACGATCCTGATGTACCTCGCTTTCAAACCGGTAAGTTCAATGGCAATTCAGGGCGCGACCGGATTGCATGAAAGAACGACAGATGTGACGGGTGATTTCTGTTCCGTCCCCGACATGCCGATCTGCGGCTTGGTCAGATTGTGGGAAAACCGGCAACGGGTGCTGAAGGACAAACGACATATCAACCGCCGACCTGAGGCAGTCAGCGCCCGGCCTGCGGTTCGATCCGGACGCGCTTTGCGCCCCTCGTTGCGCAGAGTACGTTGGGACAAACCGTCCCAGCGCGTTTTGTTCGCGCCCCAGAATGTGGTATGGATTTGACTTCGATCCATATTTCTTGCTGCAACTGACAGATTTGTCCTGTGCCGACCCGGTGTTTTTGAAACCGCATTTAGGAGCGCGAAGTTGACTTTGCTGGTAATTCCCGCCTCCAAATCTGTGCAGCCAAAGGCACTTGCCGATCTGCTTTGGAGCACAGATCCAAAACTGAACAGTTACATGTTCGGGACCATGGATGTTCTGCATAGGATCATTGAAACCGAATGGCCTGCGGAAATGGGTTTGTATTCTCACAAACACGCGTTCACCGCAGTTATACAAAACAATATCTCAGGCCTTCTGATTGGGTATACCCAAGAAGAGCTTTCTGCAAATTTCACCTTTTCGGTCGAGTTTCAGGGACAGGCGCTCAATGAAAGTGAGACTGAACATCTGCATTCGGCGCTGCATTGGATGGATCGCCTGTTCCCCACCCCGCGTCATGGGTCATACTATATTCTTGAATTTGCCGTCAGCCCCGGCATGCAGGGCGCGGGCGTTGCTACCCAGTTGCTCGAGGCTGCCAGGGCGCAAGCCGTTTCAAAAGGGTGCACCCAAGTTTGTCTGGATGTTGCCGCAGATAACGACGCTGTTGGCTTTTATCGACATATGGGATTTCGGGTCGAAGTGGAAACGCGTATCCCTGTTTTAGATGATCGGCATGGAATTGGCCTGCATTTGCACATGGTCCGCGATCTGGAGTGACCCGAGAGACGTTGGCGTATGACGTATCGCTTACCCCTCGCCGCGTACCAGCACATCCAGCATGGCCGAGATATCCTCAATCTCTTCCGCGATCACATGGATCACTGAATGCGCCTTTTGCATCCGGCCTGTGATCTTCAGCAGCCGCCCCGAAATGACCGCGCGACGGAATTGCTCGTAAACCTTGCGCCAGACCACAACGTTCACGACCCCGGTCTCATCTTCGAGGGTCAGAAAGATCACCCCCTTGGCGGTTCCCGGTCGTTGCCGCAGGATCACCAGCCCCGCCACTGCCACCCGCGCGCCTTCTGATGGATCGTCCAACCGGTTGGACGGCAAACAGGCGGGCGGACGGGGCCAGTCGCGGTTGGAAACCACAGGGGGAACGGAGGTTGCAAGCATAAGAACAAAGATAGAACAAAAGCAAGGAAAGTCCAGACACGGCGTGCAGAGTCGCAAATGGTACTGGAAAGACCCAAATGCCTTGATTAAGGAAGGTTTCGAACATCGCAAAAGGAAGACGCACGCAATGGCAAAGATCACCTATGTCGAGCATGGCGGTACCGAGCACACAGTCGAGGTCGCCAACGGACTGACCGTCATGGAAGGGGCCCGTGACAACAACATTCCCGGCATTGAGGCCGATTGCGGCGGCGCCTGCGCCTGTTCCACCTGCCATGTTTATGTCCACCCCGATTGGGTCGAGAAAATTCCGGCCAAAGACGACATGGAAGAGGACATGCTGGACTTTGCCTACGAACCTGACCCGGCCCGGTCCCGCCTGACCTGCCAGATCAAGGTGACCGACGCGCTGGACGGTCTGGTCGTGCAGATGCCAGAAAAGCAGATCTGATGCCAGCCAAAGCGCCGCGCCTGCCCGTTCGCTTCTGGCGCGCGCGGGCCCGCGGCGCTCTGACAACGTTTTGCATTTGGCTGGCAGGGGCAAACCTTGCCGTTGCCGCTGACGCCATAAGAGCAGCCCGGTTTACTGAACCAACCACACGATACGCGCACAATGTCCTGGGCGACACTGTCGAATACGGCGCATTGGAACTGACCGTCAAAGGCGACGGCACCTCCGGCACCAGACAGGTGACTATCCGCTTGCCCGAAGATCGTGTTTTCGAAGACCTCGCCCCACGTTTGCTGGATGTCAATTCTGACGACACCTCCGAAGTTGTTGTCGTCGAATCCCAGGACCAGCTTGGTGCGCAACTGGCAATTTACAACGCACGAGGAGAAAAAATTGCTTCCACACCCCATATCGGCACCCGCTTCCGCTGGCTCGCCCCTGTCGGGGCGGCCGATCTGAATGGCGACGGCTATGTGGAAATCGCCTATATCGACCGCCCGCATCTGGCAAAAACCCTGCGCATCTGGCGGTTCAAGGATGGCGTTCTGACCGAAATCGCCGCGATACCGGGCCTGACCAATCACAAGATTGGTGAGGATTTTATCTCAGGCGGTCTGCGCGCATGCAACGGCGCTCCTGAACTCATTGTAGCCAGTGCCGACTGGTCCCGGATCGTCAGCGTATCTTACAAAGACGGCTGGAGAAAAACCGATATCGGTAAATTCGAAGGCCCCGGAAGCCTCACTCAAGCACTAAGGTGCTGATCCGAACTTCATCTGGCCATAAATATCGCGGGGAGCGCGAGGGGCTGGCCCCTCGCCCTGCACCAATAAAGACGGGCTTTGCCCGGCAATCCTTTTACAGCGCCCGCCAACCGATATCACGGCGATGGAACCCTTCGGGCCAGTCCACCCCATCCACCATCGCATAAGCTCGGTCCCGCGCCTCGCGCAGCGTCTCGCCGCGCGCAGTGACGTTTAGCACGCGTCCACCCGATGCCTGCACCTGACCCTCGACGGCCCTTGTGCCCGCGTGGAACACCATGTTGCTGCTGTCCTCAGGAAGTTCGTCCAACCCTTTGATGACAGATCCTTTCTCATACGCGCCGGGATATCCGTTGGCGGCCAGGACAACCGTGATCGCATGATCGTCCGCCCAATTCACACGGGTCTCACCCAAGCGCCCATCGGCGGCAGCGTGCATCAAGTCCATCACCTGCGCGCCAAGGCGCATCATCAGAACCTGACATTCGGGATCACCAAAACGTACGTTGTACTCGACCAAACGGGGCTGCCCGTCCTTGATCATCAGACCCGCATAAAGAACGCCCTGAAACGGGGTCCCCCGACGCTTCATCTCGGCCATGGTCGGTCGGATGATCTGATCCATCGCACGGGCCTCAACCTCGGCGCTCAGAACCGGCGCGGGAGAATACGCGCCCATCCCGCCCGTATTCAAACCAGTATCCCCTTCGCCCACGCGCTTGTGGTCCTGCGCGGTGCCGACGGAAAGGATATTCTCTCCGTCACACAACACGAACAAGGATGCCTCTTCACCATCCATAAACTCTTCGACGACCACCTCGGCGCCCGCGCCGCCAAACGCGCCGCCAAACATGTCGTCGATCGCATCCAGCGCGGTCTGTTCGTCCATCGCCACGATCACACCCTTGCCTGCGGCCAGACCATCTGCCTTGACCACAATCGGCGCGCCCTGTGCGCGGATATAGGCCTTGGCGGGATCAGCTTCGGTGAAGCGGGCATAGGCGGCTGTTGGTGCGCCTGACGCATCACAAACCTCCTTGGTGAAGCTTTTCGAGGCCTCCAGTCGCGCCGCCTCGGCCGAAGGGCCAAAGACCAGAACACCCGCTTCGCGTAACCTGTCGGCAACCCCTGCGGCCAAAGGCGCTTCGGGGCCGACGATCACGAAATCAATCGCGTTGGCTTCGGCAAAGTTGACCACCGCTCCGCCATTCTCGATATCCAGCGACGCGCACTCGGCGATCTGGGCGATCCCGGCATTTCCCGGCGCGACAATCAGACGGTCGCATTTTGGGTTTTGCATCACCGCCCAGGCGAGGCTGTGCTCGCGCCCGCCGCTGCCGAGAATAAGGATGTTCATGGGGTCGTCTCCGATCTGCTTGGCCTCGCCTGCGCGGCGTTCTAAGCTGGGTGGGCATTTGACACAAGGCGCTGAAATGTCCGACCTGATAGACGACCCCATTCCTGGCCAGAATACCCCGGAATATTCGGTTTCCGAGATATCGGGTGAGGTGAAACGCACACTTGAAGGGTCGTTTGGGCGAATCCGTGTACGCGGTGAGGTCGGACGGGTGTTCAAGGCTCGCTCCGGCCACCTGTACTACGATATCAAGGATGACCGGAGCGTGCTGGCCTGTACGACGTGGAAAGGTCAGATATCGGGCCTGTCGGTCGTGCCCGAGGAAGGGCTGGAGGTTGTTGTCACCGGTCGTCTGACCGCCTTTGGCGCGCAATCCAAGTACAATATGAACGTGGATGAAGTCGCGGTCGCCGGGCAAGGCGCGCTGATGGCGCTGCTGGAAAAGCGCAAGAAACAGCTGGAAGCCGAGGGGTTGTTTGCGCCCGAGCGAAAGAAGCCGCTTCCGTACCTGCCACAGATTGTCGGCGTTGTGACGTCGCCATCAGGTGCCGTGATCCGGGATATCCTGCACCGCCTGCGGGACCGGTTTCCCCGCAAGGTTCTGATCTGGCCGGTTGCGGTGCAAGGCACCAACTGCGCCCCCGAAGTCAGCCGCGCCATCGAAGGCTTCAACGCGCTCACGCCCGGAGGCGCGCTACCGCGTCCCGATCTTATCATCGTTGCACGTGGGGGCGGTTCCATCGAGGACCTTTGGGGATTCAACGAGGAAAGCGTCGCACGCGCGGCTGCCGCCTCCGAGATTCCGCTGATCTCTGCCGTCGGCCACGAGACCGACACAACGTTGATCGACTATGTCTCGGACCGCCGCGCACCCACACCGACGGCTGCGGCAGAGTTGGCCGTGCCGGTACGGTTGGAACTGTTGGCCTGGACCAACGAACAAGGCGCACGTCTGTCGCGTGCTACCAGCGATGGGGTGCAGCGTCGCGCCCAGCGACTGCACGACCTTGCGCGCGCCCTCCCTCGCCCGGATGCATTGTTGAACACACCGCGACAACGTCTTGATCTGATTGCGGAACGCTTGAACCCAGCCCTGAATCGCAGTGTACAGAACCGGCGTCTGCACCTGGTCGAAACCTCTGCGCATCTGCGTCCCTCAACGCTACAAAGCATGGTTTCGACGCGTCAGGAAAGCCTGCGCAACCTGTCTTCACGTCTGTCGCTGCGCCCCATCCGACGCGAGATCGACCAACAGCGTCAAGCAACTGCCCGTCTGGCCGAACGCCTGTGGGCCGCCCAAACCGCGCGGCTGGATCGACTGCGCCAGCAACTTGAGGCGACGGATCGCCTGCGTGAGACGCTCAGCTACAAGGCCACACTAGCGCGCGGCTATGCTGTGGTCCGGGCAGAAGGGGATGTGGTCACCACAAAAGCGCAGGCCGCAAAACATCCGGTTCTTGAGATCGAATTTACAGATGGGCGCCTGACGACCGGAGGTTCTGCAAAAACACCTGTCAAAAAGAACAAACCGGACGCCTCTGAACAGGGTTCGCTGTTCTAAACCATGTTGACGATCTGGGGTCGCAAAACATCCTCCAATGTACAGGCCCTGATGTGGTGCGTGGGCGAACTGGGTTTGCAGTACCAACGTCATGATGTCGGCCATCTTTTTGGCGGGCTCGACACACCGGAATTTGCAGACATGAACCCCAACCGCACTATTCCCGTACTTCAGGATGGCCCTAACCCGCCTCTCTGGGAGACCGGAGCCATCCTGCGCTATCTTGCAGATCGCTATAGCAGCGGGCCATTCTGGCCAAGGGAACCGATTCAACGGGCGGAAATTGACAAATGGGCTGACTGGGCCAAGATCAATATCGCAATGGCCTTCACGGGACCGGTGTTCTGGCAGGTTGTTCGAACGCCACCTCAAAGCCAGGACCCAGAGTCAATCAAGAGTGCTGTAGAAGCCGTCGAAAGAAAGATGACAATTGCCGATACCCGGCTGGCTGAAAGCGCATTTATCGCAGGTCCCGACCTGACTTTGGCCGACATCCAGCTTGGCCACATCCTGTATCGATACTACGATATCGGCATTGCACGCACACGGCTGCCACATCTGAAATCCTACTACACCCGACTGACCAACCGAGACGCTTTTCGGCAGCATGTGATGATCGGCTATGAGGACTTGCGCGCCCGCTAGGCTCAGACGCCGACCTCAGGCCCCAGACAGATCATTTCTTCGCCCAGATCCTCTGCCTCATAAAGCTCCGTCGCCTCCGGGTTCCCTTCGAACTGTGCGATCAATCCACCGTCGGATTTCGTAAACAGCCAGCATTGCGGGTCCGACCGGTCTTCGTAGATAAAGCAAATCTGGTCCTCGCGCTGATACCATACGCCCTCTTTGCACTGGCCATCCAGAAACGACCAGATCACCCTGCGATTGGGCAGATAGCGTTCAACCCCGTAAACCTCGCCGCTATAGCCGTAGAACAGAGTTTTACCGCGCGTATAGTCATCGAATTCCGACCCGGACAGCGCCGTTTGCGCCGCCGCAGGCAGGGCCGAAAACGTCAGCAGAATCGAAAGAGATTTCAACATACGGCCATAGTGTCAGATACGTGTGGCCAATGCCATTCGCATGCGCCGAGTTTCCTGCCTCTACGTTACCTGTTGTGCCAGGTGCGGATTTCAAAAGACTGTAACCTCATGACGAAGACAGGAAACCACCGTGACCGGTCTCATCTGGATCGCAGCAGCAACTGCCCTGGCCTATCTGCCCCTATCACCGCGCCCGGCAAGCGCATTGCGCACGATACTTAAAACCGTCTCGGTCGCCTTGCTTGCCCTGGTCGCAGCCCTCAGCGATGGCGCTGTGCTGCTGATTCTGGCATTGGCGCTGTGTGCCGTGGGCGATGCCCTGCTCTCACGCGAGTCCGACGCAAGCTTCATGGCTGGTATCGGGGCATTCGCAGCGGGCCATATCGCGTATATCGCCCTGTTCTTGTCTCACCCCGCCAGCAACGCAGGGCTCATTTTCGATCGCCCCGGATATGTCTGGCCGCTCATCCTGCTGGGCATCGTTGCAGCAACCGTTCTGACCCCGCGTGCCGGGGACCTGAAGGTGCCGGTTCTGATCTACATCCCCATAATCCTGGGTATGGGAATATCGGTCCTGTCTTTGCCGCCGACCGGGGTTCTGTTCTGGGCTCTTCCGGCGGCGCTGGCTTTCATCGCCTCCGATCTGGTTCTGGCGACCGAGAAATTCCTGCTCTCACCCGGTCACCCGGCATTGAACCTGACGCCATATGTGATCTGGCCGCTCTATTGGATCGCCCAGACCGGGCTGTTGATCGCGTTCACCTGACCCTTTGCAACTCGGGTCATTCCGCATTAGGTGAGGGGAACACCTGCGGAGATCGAAAATGGCATTTTTTTCAAAGCTGAAGGACAAGCTGTTCAAATCCTCATCGCGCCTTGAACAGGGGCTGGACGCCATTGTCGAGGAAGGCGGGGAAGAAACCGCCCCTGACCCGGTAGTCCCACATCCCGAGCCTGAACCACAGCCCGCGCCAGAAATCCCGTCCCCCCAGCCGGTTACCGAGCCTGCCGAACCTGTCACACCTGCCCCAACAGATCCAATTCCCGCACCAAGCCCGCCTGAAACCAGCGAAAGCAAGGGCTTGATTGGTCGCCTGTTCAGCCGAGGCGAAGAACGCACAGTGGTGCGCCGGGCGCTGGACGATGACATGCTCGAACAACTCGAAGAGCTGCTGATCGCCTCGGACATGGGTGTCGACACCGCCTTGCGGATCACCGCCAATATGGCCGAGGGCCGCTTTGGCCGCAAACTCTCGACCCGCGAAATCAAACAACTGCTGGCGCAGGAAGTTGCCCGCGTGATGGAACCGGTTGCCCGCCCGCTGCCCATCTACCCAAAACGCCCGCAGGTGGTGCTGGTGGTCGGTGTCAACGGGTCGGGCAAAACCACAACCATTGGCAAGCTGGCCAGCCAGTTCAAATCAGCGGGCAAGAAGGTCGTCATTGCCGCCGGAGATACCTTCCGCGCCGCCGCTGTCGAACAACTCCAGGTCTGGGGCGACCGGGCCGGGGTTCCTGTCCTGACGGCCCCGGAAGGCTCAGACCCGGCCAGCCTTGCCTTCGACGCCCTGACAAGGGCGCAGCAAGACGGCGCCGACCTGCTGATGATCGACACGGCAGGCCGTTTGCAGAACCGCGCTGATCTGATGGAGGAACTGGCCAAGATTGTCCGCGTGATTCGCAAGGTCGACGAAACCGCCCCGCACAACACCTTGCTGGTGCTGGATGCGACTACGGGTCAGAATGCGCTCAGCCAGGTCGAAACCTTCCGTAACCTGGCCGATGTCTCGGGTCTGGTCATGACCAAGCTCGACGGCACCGCCAAGGGCGGCGTTCTGGTTGCTCTGGCCGACAAGTTCGGCCTGCCCATCCACGCCATCGGCGTCGGCGAGCAAATCGACGACCTTGCCCCCTTTGACCCCGAAGAATTCGCCGCGGCCCTCACCGGCCTCGACCAAAGCTGATCCAAATCTTCATCTGGCTATAAATATCCTCGGGGGTCTGGGGGCAGACAGCCCCCAGCCTCTCCACCAAGCACAAAGATCGAATTCTTGAGCGACTGGCTGATCTCACTCGAAGGCACCGAAGCGGGCCACAACCTCGCCCTCGGGCTGGCTCTGATGGCCGCCTTCCTGCACGCGGTCTTCGGTGCGCTTCAGAAAGGTCGCCATGATCCCTGGCTGTCACGCGGGGCCATCGATGCGTGCTACTGCCTGATGGCTGCCCCCTTTGCGTTCTTCGTGGTGCCTTGGCCCGAACCCTATATGTGGGGCATCTTTGCTGTCGTTTGGCTGATCCATATCGCCTACAAAACGCTGCAAGCGATGGCCTATACAAAAGGCGCCTACACGGTTGTCTATCCTGTTGTCCGCGGCACCGGCCCGCTGTTTACCGTGATCGGTGCCTATCTGTTGTTCCAGGAAACCTTCACCGGCACACAATGGCTCGGCGTGGCCGTGTTGCTGGCCGGGATATTCGGGTTGGCCATATATAACCTGCGCTTCCTCGAAACGAACCGGGAAACGCTCGGTGTCGCGCTCGCCCTGGCCGTAGCAACGGGTCTTTTTGTTGCGCTCTATACAACCTATGACGCCTACGGTATCCGCGCGACCGCGGACCCGTTCACCTTTTTGGCCTGGTTTTTCATGATTGATGGGGCAGCAATGCCGGTCTACGCCTTCCTGAGATGGCGTGCCATGATCAACCGCCCGGCTGTTGGCCCCCTGATGCTGCGTGGGCTGGCAGGCGGTATCATCGCGCCGCTGTCGTTCGGTGCCATCATGCTCGCCACCAGGCTCGACAAGGTCGGCGAAGCGGCTGTGTTGCGCGAAACTTCAACTGTGTTCGCAGCCTTGATCGGCTGGCTGGTTCTGAAAGAAACCGTGGGTCCAAGGCGCATTGCCCTGATGGCATTGATTGCATTGGGCGCCGTAATAGTTGAAATGGGCGGGTAGGCAGCAGGAAGACATGATGACAGGCAAAAAAGACATCAACCCATTTCTGAAACAGGTGCTCGAACTAGGCCCTCCCTTGGCCTTCTTCCTGATCTATCTGCGCCTGCGCGACGACAGCTTCCAGATTGGAGGCACCGAATACTCAGGCTTTATCGTCGCCACCATCATCTTCGTCCCGCTGATGCTGGCGGCCATGGGCATCCTGTGGTTTCTGACGGGCAAACTCAGCAAGTTGCAGATTTTCACCGCCTTCATGGTGATTTTCTTCGGCGGTCTGACCGCGTGGTTCAATGATGAGCGGTTCTTCAAAATGAAAACCACGCTGGTCTACGGTGTCTTCGCAGTGATTCTGGGCATCGGACTTCTGCAAAGACGATCTTACCTCGCCTACGTGCTGGAAGAGATGCTGCCCATGCAGCACGAAGGGTGGATGATCCTTACCCGTCGTCTGTGCGCCTGTTTCGCCGCTCTGGCGGTCGCAAACGAGGTTGTCTGGCGTACCATGTCCACCGACCTCTGGGTCAAGATCGAGACCTTCGGTTTTCCGATCGCACTGATGGCATTCCTGATGTTTCAGTTCCACCGCCTGCAGGGTTACATTGAAGATCCTGATCGCCAGTAGATCGCCCTGGCACTCTCAAACTGGGACAAAGTGGGGAAAAGCCTTGGCTTGTCGATCCAGCTGTGAATAATTGAGTAACCACTCACCTTAAAGTTTCGGAGATCTGTACCCGAATGACGCCCTTCCCCAATAGCGGCTTTCTGTCCGATGCCTCCGAAGAACTGCGCGAAATGCTCTCGGCGTTGGCGTCGGAAATCTCTTTGGACAAAAACGAAACCCTCTTTGATCAGGACGATGAGGGTGATGCGCTTTATGCCATTGTCGAAGGAACGCTCGAAGTCTCCTTCCTGGCCATGAGCGGCCGAAAACTGACCCTGACCCTGATGCGCCCGGGCGAAGTCTTTGGCGAGATCGCCCTGTTCGACAACGGCCCGCGTACCGCGACTATTGCAGCGGCAGAACCCTCTCGCGTTCTGCGTGTGCGCCGCAAGGACGTGATGGAGCAGATCCGGCAGCACCCGGACCTCGCGGTCGATATGGTCCGTCTGGCAGGTTTAAGGATGCGGTGGATGGGTTCACAATTGAACGAGCAGGTCTTTTTGCCAATGCCGATCCGTTTGGCGCGCAAGCTGCTGCACCTGTCTGCATTGCAGGACGACCCGACCCAGCGCATTACCCTGTCTCAAAGCGAACTGGCCGAGTTTGTCGGGGCCACCCGCGAAGCCGTGTCCAAAACCATTTCGACCTGGAAACGCGATGACGTTGTGCAGGCCTCGCGCGGGGGGTTGTTGATTAAAGATTTTGAAGCTCTGCGGGAATTGGCTGAATCCGATCTCATCTGATCTTCTGTGACTTTGTTCACATACAGGAAACAAAACCTGCTTTATGGTCGGATTCGTTACCGTAAGAGGTCAGATAATCATCCCCGATATTTGTCCACTGATCTCTCCCTGTACCTGAGCCATATGCCCTGCGGGCATATGGCTTTTTCGTGCGTATGACACCCTTCGGCCCGGCATGAAAAAGGCCGGGATACTTTCCCGGCCTTTTCTCGTCCCGTTGAAGATCAATCAGTTGTCGAGGGTCAGCGCAACAAAGCGTGGATCACCACCCCGGCGCACCAGTAACAGAAGCGACTTGCGCCCGGCCTCGCGCGCTTCCTCCATGCGGGCTTCAAGGTCATCGATTGTTTCAACCTTTTGCTGCCCCGCCTCGGTGATCAGATCACCGGCGCGCAAACCCTTGGAGAAAGCTTCTGAAGCCTCGTCGACCGCAGTCACAACCAGACCTTCCGCATCCGCATCCAACCCAAGGTCCGACCGCAGCGTATCAGTCACCGGCGAGATGGTCAGACCCAGAATATCCGCGTTTTCGTCACCCGTATCTTCCGGTGTTTCTTCTTCCCCAACCTCAGAGCTTTCGGCGTCCTCGCGACGTCCCAGTGTGACCAAGATGGTCTGTGTGCTGCCATCACGGCTGACCACAACACGCACCGACTTGCCCACAGTTGTCTCACCGACCTGACGCACAAGACCACGTGTATCTTCGACCTCGACCCCATCAAAGCTGAGGATCACATCGCCCGCTTTCAGGCCTGCCTCTTTCGCCGGGCCATCCGGTACATCGCTGATCAGCGCGCCGCCGGGTTTGTCCAATCCCATCGCCTCGGCCATGTCTTCGGTTACGTCCTGAATGCGCACGCCCAGCCAACCGCGACGGGTTTCACCAAATTCGCGCAACTGATCGACGACCTTGATCACAACGTTGGACGCCATTGAAAAGCCAATGCCAATCGAGCCGCCATTGGGCGATAGAATGGCGGTATTCACACCGATCACCTGACCGTCCATGTTGAACAGTGGGCCACCCGAGTTGCCTCGGTTGATCGCCGCATCCGTCTGGATGTAGTCATCGTAAGAACCGCTCAGCGCCCGGTTCCGGGCTGAAACAATGCCTGCTGAAACAGAAAAGCCCTGCCCCAGCGGGTTGCCCATCGCAATGACCCAATCGCCCACACGCGCCGTATCGCTGTCGCCGAACTGGACGTATTTCAACGGGCCCGAGGCCTCGACCTTGAGCAGCGCGATATCCGTTTTCTCATCGGTCCCGATGACTTTTGCTGGCAGTTCCTTGATTGGCTGACCGTCACCGGGGAAAAACTCCACCAGAATCTCATCCGCTTCCGCGATGACGTGGTTGTTGGTCACAATGAAACCGTCCTCGGAAATCACAAACCCCGACCCCAAGGCGTTGCTGCGCCGTGGGCGGTTGTCATCATCGCCATTGCGATCCTGAAACTCGCGAAAGAAATCCTCGAACGGAGAGCCTTCGGGTACGATTCCCTGCGGGCCGGTTTGCCCTTCGATCAAGGTGCTGGTGGTGATATTCACCACGGCCGGGCTGATCTGTTCCGCCAGGGGGGCAAGGCTTTCGCCCCGCGCCTGTGCAGCAATCGTCTGCGCCAAAACAAGCAGCGTGCCGGCAAAAGCCAGCCACATCAACCGCACCACAACACTCACTTCGTCCCACCGGACGGATACACTGCGCGCTTTCGCCTGCACTTGGGGTCTCCTTGTCGAAATCTTTTCCGGGCCAGCTTTCCTGGGCCCCTGTTAACGTCCAATGTAGTCAGTTTGACCAAACGAGCAACTCGGGATCGCGGGGAAATCACCAGCAAGTGAGGTCAGGAGGTCAAAACCCCACCTGGTACGCGCCCCACAGCAGGACCAAACCGCTGACAACACATAAAAGTCCCGCCAGCCTTCGGGCCTGTTCAGGCAATGACTTCAATGCTTCCAGCATCCGCTCAATAAGAGAAGGGGCCAGCGCATAGGCCAGCCCCTCGACAATCAGTACCAGCCCGAAGGCCAGAAGGATCATACCCATTACTGGGTCGCCTGTCCGGTGGGCGATTTCAGATAATTGAAGAATTCCGAATCAGGGCTCAGCACCATCGAACTGTTGCCACCACCCAGCGCGCGCTCATAGGCGGACAGTGAGCGGTAGAACTCAAAGAACTCAGGGTCGGCACCGTAGGCTTGGGCAAAGATCGAGTTGCGTTCGGCATCTGCCTCACCGCGAATGATCTCGGCTTCACGATTGGCGTCGGACACAAGTTCAACCACGGTCCGGTCGGCCTGCGCGCGCACACGCTGCGCGGCCTCGTTACCACGGGCGCGTTCGTCGGTGGCTTCACGCTCCCGCTCGGCCTTCATCCGGTCGAATGTCGCTTCGAGGTTGGCTTGTGGCAGGTCAGTCGCTTTCAGGCGCACGTCAATGACAGTCACACCCAGCGCCTGCGCTTCGGCAATGGCGCTGTTTCGGATGCGCAGCATCAGTGCAGCACGGTCGGAACTCAGGATATCGCGGGATGAGACCGAACCCAGCACCTCGCGGGTTTCGGCGCGCAAAATGCGATCCAGACGATCTTCGGCCACTGGGATACCGCCAACGCCAACGGCCTGTCGGAACTGTTCAAGATCCGAAATCCGGTAGCGCGAAAACGCATCAACGACCAAACGACGGTCATCCAGGGGCGTCACCTCCAGCGGTTGAACATCAATCGACAGGATACGGTCATCGTAGCGGACAACCTCTTGAATCAGAGGAATTTTGAAGGCCAGACCAGGCTCTTCCTTAACCGCTACGACACGACCAAATTGCAGGACCAGAGCACGTTCGCGTTCGTCCACGATGAAGATCGACGACAGACCAACAATGCCCAGAGCGACAACGAGAATCAGAATAATGGGTGATTTACGCATCAGTTGCTCTCCGCGGCTGGGGTGGAACGACGCAGCTCGTTCAACGGCAGATAGGGCACAACGCCCTGACCCGATCCTGTCGAGTTTTCATCCAGAATGATCTTGTCCACGTCACCAAGTACCTGTTCCATCCGTTCCAGATAGAGACGCTTGCGGGTCACATCCGGCGCTTTGGAGTATTCTTCCAGAACCGCGCTAAAGCGGCTGGCTTCACCTTGTGCGCTGTTGATCTGTTGGGCGCGATAGGCTTCGGCCTCTTCCAGAACCTGCGCGGCCTCACCACGGGCCTCAGCAAGAACACGGTTCGCGTAGGCGTCTGCCACGTTCTGCAACCGGTCACGTTCCTGCGCGGCAGCCTGAACGTCGCGGAACGCGGCAATCACGTCCTGCGGCGGGTCGGCCTTGTCAAAGTTCACCCGGACGATGTTTACGCCTGAATCATAGCTGTCCATCGTTGCCTGAATAAGCTCCTGCAGACGGTCGGCGATCACACCACGATCCCTGTTCAGGATCGGTGCCAGTTCGCTTTGCGCGATAATCTCACGCATCGCCGATTCTGACACAGCGCGGATTGTCTGGCGTGGATCACGCAGATTGAACAGGAACCTCGCCGGGTCGTTGATGTTCCAGACGACCTGATAGTCAATGTCGACCACGTTCTCGTCGCCGGTCAGCATCAGACCATCGTCGCTGCCACGGGCACCGCCCATGTCTTCGTTCTGTTCGCGGGTCACAGGAATGACCTCGGCAGTTACGAACGGCCAGGGTGCAAAGTTCAGACCGGGATTTCCGACAGCCGAGAATTCACCAAGGAACAGTTCAACTGACTGTTCTTCGGGCTTCACGGTATAAAAGCTGGCCGCAGCCCAAAGACCGACAGCCACCAAAGCACCAATAGCCAAGGTGCCCTTGGTAAAGATCGGGCCACCGCCGCCGCCCTGCCCGTTGCCACCACGGCCTGAACCACCGCGACCGCCCATCAGGACGCGCAGCTGTTCCTGGCCTTTTTTCATCAGCTCATCGATCTCGGGGATCTGCGGGCTTTCGCCTTCGGGGGGCTTGCGCCCGTCCCCGTTGTTGCCCCGATTTCCTCCACCTCCAGAAGAGCCTCCGCCCCCCCAGGGGCCACCGCTGTTGCCCGCCATATGTGTGTTTTCCCTTGTGTTTGACCGTGTGATCACGGTGTTCCTTGTAACTTGGTTGCCCGCGCTTGCAAATCAAGCCGTGCGAACAGGTTGCCGCATTGTCACCAGTTCTTCGGCCATCACCGGGTGAACCGCAACCGTGCGATCGAAATCTTCCTTGGTCGCCCCCATTTTTACGGCAATTCCCGCCAATTGGATCATCTCACCTGCACCGGGTGCAACGATATGACATCCCAGCACCTTTCGGGTTGCCTGGCTGACGATCAGCTTCATCAACACGCGCTGAGTACCCCCTGCAAAAGATTTCTGCATCGGTTTGAACGAGGTTGCATAGACCTCAATCGGCTCTTGCGCCGCCGCCTCTTCTTCGCTGAGGCCAACCGTGCCAAATTCCGGCTGGGTGAAGATCGCAGTTGGAATCAGATCGTGGTCCACCGGGGTCGGGTTGCCTTTGAACACGGTTTCGACAAAGGCCATGCCCTCGCGGATCGCGACCGGTGTCAGGTTCACCCGGTCGGTCACGTCGCCTATGGCATAGATCGACGGCACGCCAGTCTGGCTGTACTCATCCACGATGATCTCACCCTTGCGGCCACGGTCTACGCCAACCGCTTCCAACCCCAGATTGTCCGCATTCGGCACCCGGCCCGTGGCGTACATGACCACATCGAACCGATCTTCAGTTCCATCCGTGGCTTTGACGCGGATCTGGTCGCCATCCTTGGTCATTTCCAAAACGTTGGTGCCGAGACGGACGTCGATACCGTTCTGGCGCATCTCTTCGCAAATCAGACCACGGGCTTCTTCGTCGAAGCCGCGCAGGATTTGTGCACCGCGATAGAACTGGGTGGTCATTACACCCATCCCGTTCATGATCCCGGCAAACTCGCTGGCAATGTACCCGCCACCGACGATCAGAATGCGTTCGGGTAGCTTGTCGAGGTGAAAAATCTCGTTCGAGGTGATCGCCAGTTCCGAGCCTGGGAAGTCTGGCACAACCGAGCGACCGCCCGTGGCAATCAGGATGTGCTTGGCCGTCTTGCGCGAGCCATCGGCCAGTTCGACCGTATGGGGATCGACAACATGGGCACGCTGATCAAAGCTTTCGACCCCGTTGTTTTTCAATATGTTACGGTAAATGCCTTCCAACCGGTCCAGTTCCGTTACCAGCTTGCCATGGAACGTTTTCCAATTGAAGGCGCCCGACTGAATGTCCCAGCCATAGGCCTGCGCGTCGCCAACCATCCCCGAATACTCGCTGGCAAAAACCATGAGCTTCTTCGGCACACAGCCCCGAATGACACATGTGCCGCCATAGCGGTCCTCTTCGGCCAGCGCTACCTTGGCACCGTTTTCACCCGCCGCCACGCGCGCTGCGCGGACCCCGCCCGAACCTCCGCCAATTACGAAGAGGTCATAGTCAAAGCTCATGCTGGGTTCCTTCATTCAGCTTGAAAAAATCAATGGATATCTGGGCGCGAAAACAGCGCTGCCAACCCCCAGGTTGCGGAAATCTCGCCTTCCACTGAACACATGTTTGACAAGTCGACATCCAATCAGTCCGTCAAATCCGAGAACAGGTTTTCTTTCGTCCCGCCAACAAGCTGGTCCAATTCAAGGGTCCCGGCGTTGATGTCGCGCAGTTCGACCCGTCCGTCGCCATGTCCAATCAGGACCTTGTCACAAATGTCGATGAACAGACCATTCTCGACGACACCAGGCACCTGATTCAGGATCAGCGCCATCTGGCGCGCGTTGCCGATACGTTGAAGATGCAAATCCAGAATATGGTTGCCTTCATCGGTCACAAAGGGCGCCTGGCCATTCATGCGTAATGCCGAGGTGGTGCCCAGCACATCCATTGTGTCCAGCACCTCTTCGATCAATGTGCGGGTGGTCTGCCAGCCAAAGGGGATCACCTCGACCGGCAGTGGGAACGCACCCAGCGTTTCCACCTCTTTGCCTGCGTCCGCAATCACCACCATCTGATCACTGGCGGTCGCCACGATCTTTTCCTGCAGATGCGCACCGCCTCCGCCCTTGATCAGGTTGAATTCGCCATCGAACTCATCGGCACCATCGATGGTCAGATCCAGCCACCCGGCCTGATCCAACGAGACGACCTCGATCCCGACCTCGCGGGCCAGTTGCGCCGTCCGCGTTGATGTGGGCACGCCCTGAAAGCGCAACCCTTCCTGTGCCACCCGCTCGCCCAACCGACGGACAAGCCATGCGGCGGTTGATCCGGTGCCCAGACCGACCCGCATGCCATCTTCGACCAAGTCCGCCGCGCGTCGGGCCGCGACGAATTTGGCGGTATCGATAGGCGACAAGTCTCCGGTCATTGGCGGCGTTCCCCGATTGGTCTGCCAGACTTATACGGAAAGCCCCAGACGGATTCGAGACCCAATTCACATCAGACCGGGGTGAAAGATGTCGCCGGATTGCGCGTTTCCGATAGGAAACGTCGCAAACATGTCTTTTTGAAATCCGATCGCAGTATAGATAGACTGCATGACCACACGCTACCGCCTGCACTATGCCCCTGACAACGCCTCGCTGGTCATCCGACTGGTTTTGGAAGAACTCGGGCAACCCTATGAAACCGTACTGGTCGACCGCCGCCAGAACGCGCAGGACAGCGCGGCCTATCGGGCGCTGAACCCCAATGGTCTGATCCCGGTTCTGGAAACCCCTGAGGGACCTGTCTTTGAAACCGCCGCCATTCTGTTGTGGCTGGCCGACACGCATCGGCAGCTTGCACCAGCCCCCAGCAGCCCAGAGCGGGCGGCGTTTTTGAAATGGCTTTTCTTCGCGTCAAACACCCTGCACGCCGATCTGCGCATTCTGTTTTATGCCGAAAAGTACATCGATCCGGCACAGGTCGAGACCCTGCGCAGCGGGATACGCCCAAGACTGTGGACCCATCTTCGACATCTGGAGGCTGTTGCGGCGCAGTCACCGGATTGGCTGAGCGCCGATCAACCGTCCGTCCTGACCTATTACCTTGCGTGTATGATGCGCTGGATGGCGCTCTATCCGGCACACACGGACCGCAGCTGGTACCAGTTGCCTGACACGCCCTATTTGCAACGCATCCTGACGCGGCTCGATACCCGCCCCGCAACCCGAGCGGCCATTGCCGCCGAAGGGCTTGGGCCCAGCCCGTTCACTTCACCCATTCACGCCACCCCTCCAGAAGGCTCAGCTACCTGACATGTTCCTCTCTGTCTTCGATATGTTCAAAGTGGGCATTGGCCCGTCGTCGTCACACACCATGGGTCCGATGGTCGCCGCCGCGCGCTTTCTGGACATGATGCGTGCCTCGCCGTTCGAATTCACCGGCTTGCGCGGATCGCTGCACGGATCGCTGGCCTTTACCGGTGTTGGTCATGCCACCGATCGCGCAACCATCCTGGGCCTCGCCGGGTTTCTGCCGGACACCTATGACAATGACAAGGCCGAGCTTGCGCTGGCAGAGATCGCAAAAACGCATGCCGTGTCGCCCGAGGGCCTGCCAACCCTGAAATTCGACCCCAAAACGGATCTGGCATTCGACTACGACCACACCCTGCCCGGCCATGCCAACGGCATGATCCTGATGGCCACGGACGCACAGGGCGACGTGATCCTGCGGCAGGTCTTTTATTCCGTCGGTGGCGGCTTTGTTCTGACCGAAGAAGAACTGGCCGAAGGCAAGGACACGAATGATGGCGAACCGGTGCCGTTTCCATTCCAGTCCGCTGCCGAAATGCTTGAGATGGCAAAGACCAGCGGTAAGTCCATTGCGGACATGAAGCGCGAGAACGAAATCGCGCGCGGCTGCCCGGACAGTTTCGCCAAGGGAACTGCGCGTTTGTGGGAAGTCATGGACAACTGCATCGATCGTGGCCTGAAAACGGATGGCATCCTGCCCGGCGGTCTGAAAGTCAAACGCCGTGCCAAGGGTATCTATGATGCGTTGATCGCCGAGCGCGGCAAAAACCTGACCGCGCCTCATACGATCAACGACTGGATGAGCGTTTATGCCATGGCCGTGAACGAAGAGAACGCTGCCGGTGGACAGGTTGTGACCGCACCGACCAATGGGGCAGCGGGTACTCTGCCCGCCGTGCTGCGCTATTATCTGGATCACGTCCCAGAGGCCTCGCAAAGCCATGTCGAGGATTTCCTGCTGACCGCGTCTGCCATCGGCGGCCTGATCAAGTACAACGCCTCGATCTCGGGCGCTGAGGCCGGGTGTCAGGCCGAGGTCGGCAGCGCCGCAGCCATGGCCGCGGCAGGTCTGTGTGCGGTTATGGGCGGAACACCAGAGCAGGTGGAAAACGCCGCTGAAATCGCGCTGGAGCATCATCTGGGCATGACCTGTGATCCGGTGGCCGGGCTGGTTCAGGTGCCTTGTATTGAACGCAACGGATTGGCCGCGATCAAAGCGGTTTCGGCAGCCTCGCTGGCACTACGGGGAGATGGAGAACATTTCGTGCCGCTGGATTCAGCCATCGAAACCATGCGCCAAACCGGGCTTGATATGCATGAGAAATACAAAGAGACCTCGCTGGGTGGTTTGGCGGTGAACGTCCCAAACTGCTAAGGCAGAAGACGGAGGGCGCGCTATGCGTGGACATTGTTTGTGCGGCAGGATCGCCTATGAAGTGACCCCTCCGGTTCTGGCCTGTGTCTCGTGCCATTGCGACAGCTGCCGCCGCCAATGCGCCGCACCCATGACAACCTATTTCGCCGTACGCGATGACCAATGGCGCTGGACCGGCGCAGAGCCCAAGCGCTTCAACTCCTCTCCCGAGGTTGAGCGCAGCTTTTGTCCGGAGTGCGGGACGCCGATCTCATTTCGCTCCAGCAAGATGTCCGACGTGCTGCATCTTTATGTGGCGACTTTGGACCACCCCAACGCATTGGCACCCACCCTGCACGTGTCGCATGAAGAGAAACTGAGTTGGCTACATCTGGACGACGATCTGCCCGCGTGTACCGGTCCGGACTACACCAAGGTTCAGCCTTTGCCAGACACCTGACGGCAGCGCTTTTCACCGGGCCATGAAACCGTTAGCGTCGCGCCCATGACTCAGGATCGTCCCGTTTTCGGCATCGTGTTGATGCTTGGCTTTTGTGTTCTGGCACCGCTGGGCGACTCGCTTGCCAAGCTACTGGGTGAGACGACACCCCTGGGCCTGCTGGTCCTTGTTCGCTTTGCGATACAGGCGGTAATCCTGATCCCTCTTGTGGCTGCAACGGGCAGACCCTGGCGCATGCGCGGACGGATTCTGCGCCTGACCCTGATCCGCACGATCCTGCATATCGTCGGGATCACCGCGATGTTCAGTGCCTTGCAATTCCTGCCGCTTGCAGATGCCATCGCCATTGCTTTTGTCATGCCCTTCATCATGCTCTTGCTTGGGAGATATGTACTGGGGGAAGAGGTCGGCCCCCGCCGTCTGATTGCCTGCATCGTGGGCTTTGTCGGAACGTTGCTGGTGATCCAGCCCAGCTTTGCCGAGGTTGGCCTGCCCGCCCTGCTTCCCCTGATTGTGGCCGTTGTCTTTTCGCTGTTCATGCTCGTCACGCGGCAAATCGCCAAGGAAACCGATCCCGTGTCACTGCAGGCGGTTTCCGGTGCCTTCGCCACCGCCCTGCTGCTGCCATTCATTGTCTGGGGTACGTATGCTGATGTCTGGGAACTGTCCCTGATCATTCCAACCGGCAACGCGCACTGGTTGCTGCTGGCGATCGGGGTATTGGGCACCGTTGCACACCTGCTGATGACGTGGTCGCTGCGCTACGCGCCTTCGGCAACTCTGGCCCCGATGCAGTATCTGGAAATCCCCGTTGCCACCCTGATCGGATGGCTTATCTTTCACGACCTGCCGAACGGGCCGGCTGCCGTTGGTATCGTGATCACGATGGCAGCCGGTCTGTATGTCATTCTGCGAGAGCGGGCCACGGCGCGCGCTGCTCCGACAGAAACGCCTGCATGACCTGATCCAGCGACATCCGCGGCGTCATCACCAACATCCCCGGCCCATCCATCTGCAACTCGACGTCCGAGACCACGCGATTGGATGTGCCCACCTGCCCGTCGGGCTCGAATTGCAGCCCCTCAATCGGCCACTGCAGCCCTTGGCTGCGCCCCGTGACCCGTTTCAGTGGGAAAAGCGACACAACCTCATCCTTTGGCAGGTTCAATACGATGCGAGGTGGCGCATGGAAGACGACTTCACGTCCGCCGATCAGCACACACGGGCGATCCGGAAATCGAACCAGTGTATTCAGAACCGACAGCTGGTGATCCAGGCGTCCGCCCAGAAACCCGGCCCCCAAAACCAGCGGGGTATCCAAGCTGCGCAGGGCCTTTTCAAAATCGGTACTGTCCTGTTCTTCTATCGGAAACTGACGATCTGCGGGGATTCGGTCCTTGTTCTCATCGGTCAGCGAATCGAAATCGCCAATAACAGCATCGGGAATCCGCCCCGAATCGATCAGGGTCGAGGCTCCGCCATCCGCCGCGACCACGGATGTGACGCGACTCAGCACCAGATTTTGGTCCTCTGGCGTCATTTGTCCCCCTCCAAACAAGCCGATTGGCTCGTCTGAACGCACAATTGCCCTATTTTTCCTCTGATTGATCATTTTTCCCGGATTTGGACACATTGAGACCACAAAATGATAGGTTCATGCAGATAGTTCCGAGTCGAACTGTGTGCCCCTGTCCGGGCTGATCGGCTCAGTTAGTTTGTAAAGGACGTGCGTCTGATGGTACAGAACAACAAGGTATTAACCGTTTCCTACGGAACCTTCTCATGCACTTTGGAGGGGTTCGACGATTCCTTCGAAACAATGAAGGCGATTGCCGAATACTTCCGAGATCTGGCGGCAGAAGATCGCTATTTTGGCTCTGAACCCCCCCAGCCTGATGCCGAAATGCTGACACGGATCGCGCAACGCGATGCCGCGCAGCGGGTTGAGGCGCGTCCAAGCGAAACCGGTCTGCTGTTGCGCGCAACAGAAACACCCCCTTCCCCCGACCCTGCCACGTCGGGGGACCATGAAGAAACGTCTTCTCGTGACTTGAATGTTGTCCAGACGCCCCCCGCTGCGGCAACAGAACCAGAGCGCGACGAACCCTTCTTTGCACAGGCCGAGCCTGTCGAGGCCGCCCCTGAACCGGCACCGGACAGTCTGGCAGCCAAGTTGCAGCGCATTCGTGCGGTGGTGTCTCATTCGGACGTCAACAACGATGCCTATTCCGAAGATGATGTCACACCTCTGCAAAGCAGCAAACCGGCCCCCGTTGATGCGGTTGCCGCTGCATTCGAAGCCGGCACGCTGAGCCCTGAAGATTTGACCCCCGAAACACCGGCGACCCCTGAAACGCCGGTTGCAGACGCTCAGCCTGATCCAAGTGCACGGTCCGAAGAGCCCCCCCTGGCATCCGACGACTCTGCACCTGAAGCTCTGACACCCTTTGAGACATCGGCCTCGGATACGCAGCCCGAACCGGTTGTCGAGACAACCGCATCCGATCTGATGGTCGAGGAGGAGCCGGCGCCCCAGGAAACGCTGGTTCTGACAGAAGAAAGTGCAGTCGAGGCCGCACCCGAGATGGCTGTCGCGGAAGAGACCCCTGGCAAGACAGTCTCATTCACCGAGTTCGACGAGGACGAGGACAAAGAGGATGAGGTCGTCAACATCCTCAGCGATACCGACGGCAGCGAAGATCCGGAAGAACTGACCGTTGCTCAGGATGCCGCAACCGATGGCGTTTTGACCGCCGAGGACGAGGCCAGCCTGTTCAGCGAAATCTCGGAAATCGAGATGGAATTGCTGGATCAGCCACAAACGGGTGAATCGGATCTGGATCAGGATGTCTCGCGTCTGATGGCAAGAGCCGATGAGCAGATGGACGACCCGGTTGCAAGCGACACGCGCGAAACCTACTCGCATCTGCGCACCGCTGTTGCGGCGACAGAGGCTGAAGGCGCGGTCAAAGATACATCTCCGGACGACGAATACCGGGGCGATCTGGCTTCGGTCGTCAGCCCGCGTCGCCCAGAGATTCAGGTCACCAGCATGCGTCCGGAATCCGATGCGGCCGCGCCGCTGAAACTGGTCGCCGAACAGCGCGTTGATGACCCCGATGCGGACACAGGACCGGTCACCCCCCGCCGCGTCACCGCCGAGCAAACCGAGGAACTGTTCGAAGAAGGTGGGTTTGCACAATTTGCGCAGGATCAGGGTGCACAATCCCTGTCGGATCTTCTTGAGGCCGCTGCTGCCTACCTGTCCTTCATCGAAGGTCAGGAACAGTTCTCGCGCCCGCAATTGATGAACAAGGTTCGCTCGCTCAAGCAGGATGAGTTCAACCGCGAAGAAAGCCTGCGGTCCTTTGGCCAGCTTCTGCGCGATGGTAAAATCGAAAAAGCGGGTGGTGGGCGTTTTGCAGCCTCGAACCTGATCGGTTTCCGCCCGGATGACGAGCGCGCGGCAGGTTAAACCTGAACCACAATGACCTTCCAAAAGGCCGGGGACATCCCCGGCCTTTTCGCTCTGAACACCGTCAATTGCGCTGACCAGCCCCCCGGCGCGTCGATGGTGGTCGGCTCACTGGACGGTCGCATGGCTGAACCGGGCTCTGACGATCAGATCCGTGCAGTTCTGATCTGCGCGTGCGGCAAGTCCCAGAACCGTCGTTGACAGGTCCAAATCACACTGCTGCAAAGTGCCAAGCACCTCTGGTCTGGACTGACCCTCCTCGGAGACGGTTGACCTGCCAACCAGCAAGACCCGAAACTCCTGCCCCCAAAGGAAGGGCGCAACGGTGAGTTCTCACTCTCCGGTTATTTCCGTGGACAACGAAATCGACGATGCGGCGGCACCCGCCATCGCCAAATCTGTTCCAGCAATCGGCTACATCTTCGTTGCCCGAACCCCATATCCTAGCCTGTCTGGCAAGAGGCACATGCCGCCAGGAATCAGGGACCTGAATTCAGTGATCCGGATCTTCTTTGCCAACGCCGCGAAACACGAATTTAAACGGCAACGCCCAAACTATGCCCAGCACGATATACACGAGCAGTTCCACCAGAATGGGCGGTCGCTGCAAAAGGTTCACGACCGTTACCGCCGCCACGATGTAGACCGGCAACCCCACCAGCAGGATCACCAGAGACCAGCGGCGGCGCGCTTTGTAGCTCAGGCCAGGCTTTTTATCGTCACTCATCAGTCTTCAAACGGGTCGGTCACCAGAATGGTGTCATCCCGCTCCGGACTGGTGGACAACAGCGCCACCGGGCATTCGATCAATTCCTCGACCCGGCGCACGTATTTGATCGCATTTGCAGGCAGATCGGCCCAGCTGCGTGCGCCTTCTGTGGACTCGCTCCAACCCGGCATCTCTTCGTAGATCGGCGTGCAGCGCGCCTGCTGGTCTGCGGCAGTGGGCAGATAGTCCTGATGCTCTCCGTCCAGCTCATAGCCAGTGCAGATCTTCAGCGTGTCAAACCCGTCCAGCACGTCAAGCTTGGTCAGAGAGATTCCGTTGACCCCGCTGGTCGCACAGGTCTGACGCACCAGGCAGGCATCGAACCACCCGCAGCGGCGCTTGCGTCCCGTGGTGGTGCCAAACTCATGTCCGCGCTCGCCCAGCCGCTGACCGTCGTCATCCTCCAACTCGGTCGGGAAAGGCCCCTCGCCCACGCGGGTCGTGTAGGCCTTAACAATCCCCAGCACAAAATCGATAGAGCCCGGCCCGATACCCACACCCGTTGCAGCCTGACCGGCAATGACGTTGGATGAGGTCACAAATGGGTATGTGCCGAAGTCAATATCCAGCAAAGCGCCTTGCGCACCCTCGAACAGAATGCGTTTTCCCGCCTTGCGTTTTTCGTTCAGCACTTTCCAAACCGGCGCGGCAAAGGGCAGAATCTCGGCGGCGATCTGTTTCAACTGAGCCACAAGCGCATCCCGGTCGACCGGCTCTATGCCCAATCCTTTGCGCAGTGGATCGTGATGTTGCAACGCGCGGTCCACGCGAGCTTCCAAGGTTGCCTCATCGGCCAGATCCGCAACCCGGACCGAACGCCGCCCAACCTTGTCTTCATAGGCCGGACCGATGCCCCGACCGGTTGTCCCGATCTTGGTGCCTTTGCTCGCAGCCTCTTCCCGCGCGCGATCCAATTCGCCGTGGATCGGCAGGATAAGCGGCGTGTTTTCGGCAATCATCAGCGTTTCAGGCGTGATCTCAACACCTTGCGCCCGGATCGTGCCGATTTCCTTGATCAGGTGCAATGGGTCCAGAACAACGCCATTGCCGATGACACTCAGCTTGCCGCCCCGCACCACACCCGAGGGCAGCGCGTGCAGCTTATAGACCTCACCATCGATGACCAGAGTGTGCCCGGCATTATGTCCGCCCTGAAAACGCGCGATGACATCGGCCCGCTCGCTGAGCCAGTCGACAATCTTGCCTTTTCCCTCGTCACCCCATTGGGCGCCGACAACAACCACATTGGCCATATCCGGTCCTTTTCGTGCTGAGTAATCGAACTCGGCTCGTATAGCGAGGCACAGACGACAGGGAAACCGCTATTTCGCCGCAGATTGAAATCGCGCAGCTGCGCGATGCTTCCGGCGGGGATGTTTTTGGCCAGATGAAGTCTGGATCCCTTGTTCATCTGGCCAAAAATATCCCGGGGGAGTCGCCCGGAACGGGCGGCGGGGGCAGCGCCCCCCCCCGGCTTAGCCTTGCCGCAAAAGAACCGGTTGCCCGTGCGGGGTGGTCAGATAGGCCTCTTCCCACGCCTGATGCAGGTTTTTCACCTCGTCGGGCGCTGCTGCTCCTTGTTCGGCCAGCAATGCTTCGAGTGTTTCCAGCCAGGCGTCGAAATAGTCGTCGCCTCCATCCAGTTCGCGATCCAAGCCGTTGCGCTTCAAAGTGTCCGAGAAACGTGCTGCCCAGTCCGGCCAATCGAACCGGCCAGCCTCATTCAGAGCCACGGTGACGGCAAAGACCTGAGCATGCCAGGGTTCAGCGAACACAGGATCAGGTGCCGCATGTTCAATGCAATCGGTCATGCGGGCACCAGATAACTTTGCCAGAGGTCCAGCACCACGTCGTCCCCGGGATGCTCGGGCGCGGCCCAAAGCTCGGACGCGGCGAATGCGACGGCGTACAAAGGTTCGGGGGCCTCGCCCAAACCATGTGCATTGGCATCGGGAAGAACATGAGAGCCATGTAGCCGCAGGATTCGACCCCGCGCACCTGCGGCGTAGTGCGGCAAGCGCGTGTGGCCTTGGTCCACAAGTCGATTGGCGCTGGGCCGAACGGTCGCAACCTCTTGTCCTATGCTGAATTGTACGGAAACGTCTGATCGTCGATCCGCTGGTCCCCCTTTCGACAAGGCTGCAGAGACGGCCTCGGCCTTCAGGCGTCTTTCCATCAAATCGTGCGGGCTGTCACTGCCCTCGCCACGCAGATCATCCAAGGTCAGAACACCTTGCTCGACAAGCAGGTTGGCAAGGCCCGCAATCCATTTCTCATAATACGAAAAGCGCGTGTAGTCTGTCGGGGACAAACGCTCGCGCGCGTGGCGCGAGACATCGATGTTCCACTGACCCAGAAACCCCGAGGCCAGCGTGACCGCCAAAGCCCGCGCATGCCAGTCTTCGGCAAAGACCGGGGCGTCGTCACGTTCGGGATGGATGGGGCCGTCGCCAAAGCGGCCCCCCATATCGTGAATGCGGGTCATTCGGGCACCTTGGGCAAGCCCGTGCCAATCATGCTGTCGCGGGTGACAAGGGCTGCCAGATCGTCCTCAGGCATGTCTTCGGTTCCTTTGGGGCGCATGGGGAGAACGAGATACCGAATTTCGGCCGTTGAATCCCAAACACGCACCGCAGTGTCATCGGACAGTGTGACACCGAATTCATCCAGAACCTTGCGGGGTTCACGTACGGCCCGCGCCCGATAGGCGTCGGATTTGTACCAACCGGGCGGAATACCCAACAGCGGCCACGGGTAGCAGCTGCACAAGGTGCAGACGACCATGTTGTGTTGGGCAGGCGTGTTTTCAACGACAACCATATGTTCGCCCTGTCGACCGTAGTAGCCAAGCTCGGCAACCACAGACGTCGCGTCTTTCAACAGTGCGGCCTTGAAACCGGGATCGCTCCACGCTTTCGCAACGACATGCGCGCCGTTCTTTGGACCAATCTTGTTCTGATAGGTATCGATGATCTCATCCAAGGCCGCCGGATCGATCAAGCCTTTGCGGGTCAGAATCGTTTCAAGCGCTTTGACGCGCAGCGCGGGTTCAGGCGGCAACAGGGCGTGCGGGTGGTCGGGATTGTCATGAGGCATAGGCCAGAGCCTGCGTCAGGATTTGCCGCTCTGTCCAGTCTCTTTGCTGTGATATGATGCATCACGCGCTGCGATGCGAACTCGTGACTTGCCCCCACGATCAAACTTGCATAAGTACCACGCGATACACGTCACGCTGTACAGGACCACCATGGAAAACGTCGTTCTCATCATCCACCTTCTGTTGGCCTTGGGCCTGATTGCCGTTGTTCTGATGCAGCGGTCCGAAGGCGGTGGCCTTGGCATGGGTGGCGGTGGTGGTGGCGCCATGACCGGTCGCGCTGCGGCGACGGCATTGGGTAAGGTGACATGGATTCTGGCTGCGTGCTTTATAGTCACCTCGATCACACTGACGATTCTGGCCGCCCAGAAGTCATCGGGCAGTTCGGTGATTGATCGTCTGGGCGTTCCGGCCCCGGCATCGACCGAGGAAAGCACACCGGAAGTTCCGTCGGCAAATGACCTGCTGCCGCCCACTCAGGGCGACAACGCACCGCTTATTCCGCAAGCCGACTGATCCACTAGACCTAGAAATCTGAAAGAGAACTGCAACAGCATCTTGCGGTTCTCTTGCGTTGCGCGCGCGAATCCTCTATATGTGAAGTCCCGTGATGCAGCGGTTTTTCGAAGCCGCCGGGCAGTTGATTTTGACGTCTCACGGGAGCAGCCGAAAAACTATGGCGCGTTTTATATTCATCACTGGTGGTGTGGTTTCGTCCTTGGGCAAGGGACTGGCTTCGGCGGCTCTGGGCGCACTGTTGCAGGCCCGGGGATACTCGGTGCGCTTGCGCAAGCTGGACCCTTATCTGAACGTCGATCCGGGCACGATGTCGCCCTTTGAACATGGCGAGGTCTTCGTCACCGACGACGGGGCCGAGACCGACCTGGATCTTGGCCATTACGAACGCTTTACCGGTGTGGCGGCCCGCAAAACCGACTCGGTCAGCTCCGGCCGGATCTATTCCAATGTGCTGGAGAAAGAACGCCGCGGCGATTACCTCGGCAAGACCATTCAGGTCATTCCGCATGTCACCAACGAGATCAAGGATTTCATCGCCATTGGCGAGGATGAAGTTGATTTCATGCTCTGCGAAATCGGCGGAACCGTGGGCGATATCGAAGGTCTGCCCTTCTTTGAAGCCATCCGCCAGTTCAGCCAGGACAAGCCGCGCGGTCAATGTATCTTTATGCACCTGACACTGCTGCCTTATATCAAGGCCAGCGGCGAGTTAAAAACCAAGCCGACTCAGCACTCGGTCAAGGAACTGCGCTCGATCGGTCTGGCACCCGACATTCTGGTCTGCCGATCTGAAGGCCCGATCCCGACCAAAGAACGCGAAAAGCTGGCGCTGTTCTGCAACGTCCGTCCCGACGGCGTGATTGCGGCGCAAGACCTGTCCACCATCTATGACGCGCCACTGGCCTATCACCGCGAAGGACTGGATCAGGCGGTCCTGGATGCATTCCAGATCAGCCCTGCACCCAAGCCCGATCTGGCCAAGTGGGAAGACGTCAGCGACCGCATTCACAATGCCGAAGGCGAAGTGAAGGTCGCGATTGTCGGCAAGTACACGCAGCTGGAAGACGCTTATAAGTCAATCGCCGAGGCACTGACCCATGGCGGCATGGCCAACCGCGTAAAAGTCAAGGTCGAGTGGGTCGATGCCGAGGTGTTCGACACCGAAGACGCCGCGCCACATCTCGAAGGTTTCCACGCGATCCTCGTCCCCGGCGGATTTGGTGAACGCGGGACCGAAGGCAAGATCAAAGCCGCGCAATATGCGCGCGAACATAAAGTGCCTTATCTGGGTATTTGTTTGGGCATGCAGATGGCGGTGATCGAAGCGGCCCGCAACGCGGCGGGTATCACCGAAGCCGGGTCCGAGGAATTCGACCACGAGGCCGGGAAAAAGCGTTTTGAGCCGGTTGTTTACCATCTGAAAGAATGGGTGCAGGGCAATCACAAGGTTGAACGTAAGGTCGGAGATGACAAGGGTGGCACCATGCGTCTGGGTGCCTACAATGCGGTTCTGGCCGAGGGCTCGAAGGTCGCGGACGTCTATGGCAGCACCCAGATCGAAGAACGCCACCGCCACCGCTATGAAGTCGATATCAAGTATCGCGACAAGCTGGAAAAGGCGGGCCTGAACTTTTCGGGCATGTCACCGGACGGACGTCTGCCCGAAATTGTCGAATGGTCGGATCACCCGTGGTTCATCGGCGTTCAGTATCACCCCGAGTTGAAATCCAAGCCATTCGACCCGCATCCGCTGTTCCGCGATTTCGTGCGCGCGGCAAAAGACAGCTCGCGTCTGGTCTGATCCTGTCGCCGCAAATTGATGTACCAACACAATTAAGCGTTTAGTGATTGCCCGACATGGGGTTAACTGTTGAACAAGTTTCGACAGGAGATGCCCCATGACGACCCAAGCCGAACGCGCTGAAACCTTCACCCGACTGCACAAAAAGGGTGAGCCGGTCATCCTGTACAATATCTGGGACCCTGGCAGTGCCGCCGCAGTAGCCGATGCAGGTGCTCAGGCGATAGCGACGGGAAGTGCTCCGGTCGCCATGGCGCAGGGCTATGCAGATGGGCAGAACATCCCGATCGAGGTGGCACTGGACAATGCCGCGCGCATTGTGAAATCAGTCGAACTGCCCGTGACGCTTGACTTTGAAGGGGCCTATGCGGCGGATCTTGCTGGGATTGCCCAAAACGTCGCGCAAGCCTTGGCCAGTGGCATCGTCGGGTTCAATTTCGAAGATCAGATCATCGGAACACAAGAACTCTATGACACCGAAACCCAGGCTGCACGCATCGCCACCATGCGAGAGGCCTGTGATGTCGCGGGCGTACCCGCCTTTATCAATGCGCGCACCGATATCTTCCTCAAAGCCCATCCAGACACCCATGATGAGGCGATGTTGGACGACGCGATGTCGCGGGCCGAAGCCTATGCCGATAGTGGCGCAAGCGGGTTCTTTGCCCCCGGCCTCAAGGATGAAGAGATGATCGGTAAGTTGTGTGAGGCGACCGGGTTGCCTGTCAACATTATTGCCTTGCCCGGCACACCCGACACTCCACGTTTGGCTGAGCTGGGTGTGGCACGCGTCAGTTATGGCCCGGTGCCGTATCGTCAGATGATTGCATGGCTGACCGAACAGGCGCGGAATGCAATCAGCTACGCAGGCTAAGCTCAGCTTGCAATTCATTGAGTTTCTCACCACCCTGCACTTGCATCTGGGCAGGAGGACACCGTGAGCAAAGGCTATTGGATTGCGCATGTCGACGTGGACGACATGGAGAAATACAAGGACTATATCGCAGCCAATGCAGGACCCTTTGGCGCATATGGCGCACGGTTCCTGGTGCGTGGTGGTGCGCGCGAAGTAAAAGAAGGCGCGGCCCGTGCGCGAACCGTGGTGATCGAGTTCCCCAGCTACGAGGACGCTCTCGCCTGCTATGAAAGCGACGGGTATCAAAAGGCGAAAGCCCTGCGTGATCCGGTCTCTTTCGGCGATCTTGTAATCATTCAGGGCTATGACGGGTAGTCGCCGCTTGGCGCGCCACAAAATATGGAATAACCTGACACAATGTTGAAGAAGTTCTTTCAGGCACTCCGCCCACCGCAAACCGACCACCTGCCGGACCCGGACGCCGAGTTGGCTCTGGGTGCGTTGATGGTGCGGGTCGCGCAGGCGGATCGGGATTACAAGCTGGAAGAAATCAGTCTGATCGACCGGATTCTGGCACGCTTGTACCAGCATAACGCCATAGAAGCGGCAAAGGTGCGGGCCACATGCGAAAAACTGCATGCCGCAGCACCGGAAACGGACACGTTCGGCAAACTGATCCGCGAGACCACCGATCTTAAAGAACGTCTGGCTGCTCTGGACGCGTTGTGGGAGGTCGTGCTGGCCGATGGCAACTCGGATGAGGGCGAGATCAAGATCGTGGAAGAGGCCCGGGTGGCGATGGGGCTCAGCTTCAAGGATAGTGAAACCGCGCGCGCGCGGGTGCAAAGCCGCTTGGAAGCCGGCTAGCCCGCGTCTATATCTGTTTCATGTTTAGTGATTTTCTGTCCCGGCTGACACAGCCCGAACCCGACCCTCTTGCCGACGACGATGCCCGCCTTGCCTTGACGGCCTTGCTGGTGCGCATCGCCCGGTCCGACAATGATTACGCAGATACCGAGATGGCGCGGATCGACAAGATTTCCGCCGAACGCTATGGCCTGTCCCCTTTCGAGGCGGCCAGTCTTCGGGCCCAAGCCGAAGACTTGGAAGCCGAAGCGCCAGACACAGTACGCTTTACCCGTGCCATAAAAGAGGCTGTCGCCTACGAGGATCGGCTGGCTGTTGTTCAGGCCATGTGGTCAGTGGCTCTTGCGGATGGTCAGCGTACAGGCGAAGAGGATTCGCTTTTGCGTCTCGTCGTCAGTTTGCTGGGTATCAGCGACGTGGATTCCGCTTTGGCCCGTCAGAAGGCTGCAAAATCGTGACAGCGATGCTGGGCATGTATGACATGCCTGCCCTGCAGTCGGCCAATGATCGATTTTGGTCGCTCATTCGGTCTCATCTGGAAATTGGTCCCATGCGGTTGGACCGGTCTCGTGACTTTTGGGAAATCTGGCAGGACCCCGGCTTGGTTCTTGCGCAGACCTGTGGCATGCCCTACCGAACGCGCCTGCACGGACGGGTGCAGTTGGTTGGCACGCCCGATTACGGACTGCCGGGTTGCCCGCCCGGTTACTACACCTCGGTATTTGTCGCTCGGAAGGATGATCCACGTACCCTTGAGGAATTGGCTGCGGGACCCTTTGCCTACAACGAAGCCCTATCTCAGTCCGGTTGGGCGGCCCCGATCTCGCATCTGTCGGACATGGGCCTGACACCCGCCCAATTGCACCAGACCGGCGCGCACGCCTTGTCGGCTCAGGCGGTTGCGGACGGTGTTGCAGATTTTGCCGCGCTGGATGCGCTGACCTGGATTCTGTTGAAAGAGCATACCGAACTCGGGGATTGGTTGCGCGATGTCTCGATGACGGCCCCCAGCCCCGCATTGCCCTTTATCACCTCAACCGGACGGGACCCGCATCGGATCGCACAGGCCGTGCGCAACGCCATTGCCGACCTCTCGGACGCAGACAGAAAGCGGCTTCACATCCAAGGGTTGATCGACATTCCCGCAGACCAATACCTTTCTGTTTCAACTCCGCCCACACCTGCGGCACTGTTGCGAGGAAGCTGACCAATTTGACCACACCCTCTGGTCAATTTGGTAGATTCCGGGCTTGATTCTGTGATTTGCGCATTGCATTGCGGCGAATTTTCCGTCCTATTACCGCACCAATACCAATGATGACTGGATCCTCCGTGACAGACGCCTCTGCCGTAATCGAGATCAGGAACCTTCACAAAAGCTTCGGCAATCTCGAAGTGCTCAAGGGCGTGGATATCACTGCGAGACGGGGCGATGTCGTATCACTGATCGGGTCGTCCGGCTCGGGTAAATCCACCCTTCTGCGGTGCTGCAATCTGCTGGAAGACAGCCAGCAGGGTGAGATCATGTTCAAAGGCGAACCGGTGAGCTGGAGCGGCACCGGGCACGGGCGCCGCCCCGCAGACCCCAAACAGGTCCTGCGCATTCGCACAAACCTGTCCATGGTGTTTCAGCAGTTCAATCTGTGGGCGCATATGACCATTTTGCAAAATGTCATGGAAGCCCCGGTGACCGTTCTGGGTCGTGACAAAGCCGAAGTGGAAGACAGCGCCCGCAAGTATCTGGAAAAAGTCGGCATCGGCGACAAATGCGACGTCTACCCGGCACAATTGTCCGGTGGTCAGCAGCAGCGAGCCGCCATTGCCCGTGGTCTATGCATGGAACCCGAGGCGCTGCTGTTCGACGAACCGACCTCGGCCCTTGATCCCGAGCTTGAGCAAGAGGTCATCAAGGTGATCAAGGATCTGGCAGCCGAGGGCAGGACGATGATCATCGTGACCCATGACATGAAAATGGCAGCCGACATTTCCAGCCACGTCGTGTTTCTGCATCAGGGCCGGATCGAAGAAGAAGGATCGGCCGAAGACATCTTTACCTCACCCGAATCCGAACGGCTTCGGGGCTTTCTTTCCGCCACTCAGGCGGCTTAACTTCAAAAAACAGAACCAAACTGGGGAGCAACCAATGAAAAACCTGATTCTGTCCACTGCAGCACTGGCGCTGACTGCCGGTATCGCCATGGCCGACACTGTCCGCATGGGCACCGAGGGCGCCTACCCTCCGTATAACTTCATCAACGATGCCGGTGAGATCGACGGGTTCGAGCGGGACGTAGGCGACGAGCTGTGCAAACGCGCCGGGCTGGAATGCGAATGGGTTAAGAACGACTGGGATTCGATCATCCCGAACCTGGTATCGGGTAACTACGACACCATCATCGCGGGCATGTCGATCACCGACGAACGTGATGAAGTCATCGACTTCACACAGGACTATTATCCGCCCACCGCGTCGGCCTATGTCGCGACCTCTGACGCAGCCGATGTCACCGGTGGTGTTGTTGCTGCGCAAACCGCTACCATTCAGGCAGGCCACGTCGCCGAAACTGGCGCGACTCTGGTTGAATTCGCGACCCCGGAAGAAACCATCGCAGCCGTCCGCAACGGCGAAGCCGATGCTGTTCTAGCTGACCGCGACTATCTGGTGCCGCTGGTCGAAGAATCGGGCGGTGAGTTGATCTTTGTCGGCGATCCGGTTCCGCTGGGCGGTGGCGTCGGCATGGGCCTGCGTGAAAGCGACGGCGAATTGCGCGGCAAGTTTGACGAAGCCATATCGTCGATGAAAGCTGACGGCACGCTTAACGAGATGCTGATCAAGTGGTTCGGTGAAGGCACCGCCACATACGGCGCTGACGGTTCGGTCGTCACCAACTGATACTGACCTGTCCCGGCCCGGCGTCCTTGCGCCGGGCCCGTTCCGGCCTTGCCGGACCAGACGTTCGAAAGACGCCTTATGTTCTCCTACTGCGCTGATCCTGACACGCTGGGCACGTTCCGCTGGTTCTCGTGCTATCTGACCAATGGCGTCCACTGGTCGTTCTACCTATCTTTCATCAAGGTTCTGGCCCTGCTGGCCGTGACTGCGCCCGTCGCGCTCGGCTTTGGCTTTGCAGGCGCAATGGCCGCGCGGTCGCACTTTCTGCCTCTCAGTTGGCTGGGCAAGGCTTATATCGCGATTGTGCGCGGCGTGCCCGACATCGCCTTTTTCCTGTTCTTCGTCATCGCGCTGGATCAAGTGTTTGAATGGATCCGCCACAAGATCCTCTGCCCCGACTGGACCGATCCGATCCGTCAGGGCAACGATTTTCTGGTGTGTCAGGCCGCAAAGCTGCCGCTTGGAACCTCGCCAGAATGGGTGCATGAGACCTACGGCTTTTTCCTTGCAGTGATCACATTCTCCATCGTGTTCGGTGCCTTCGCCGCCAACGTCCTGTTCGGCGGGATGCGCGCCGTGCCACATGCGCAACTGGAAACGGCCGAGGCCTATGGCATGACCCGCAGCCAGACCTTTTGGCGCATCCTTGTGCCGCAAATGTGGGTTTACGCCCTGCCTGGCCTATCAAACCTTTGGATGGTTCTGATCAAGGCCACACCGCTGCTGTTCCTGCTGGGTGTTGAAGACATCGTCTATTGGGCCCGCGAACTCGGCGGCACCAAGACGTCGCGCTTCACCGACTACCCCCATGGCGATTGGCGCATGTGGTACTTCCTGGCCCTGCTGGTCTTTTACCTTGGCATGACCCGTGTGTCCGAGATCGGGCTGGAGAAACTGATGCGCCGCTTGTCGCACGGTCAGGCCACTTCGGGCGGAGAGCTTCTGCGCAAGGAGACCACGGCATGAGCTGCTTGCAAACCATTCAGGATTACGGCCTGCGGTCTCTGGGCTATGGCGAACGGCTTCTGCCCAAAACTGACTTTACCCTGTGCGAGCACTTCACCCTGATCGGTTCGGGCATGATCTGGAATATCTATTTCGGCATCATGGCAATGGTCACGGGTTTCTTTCTGGCCACCGCATTGGCGGTCGGAAAAGCATCGCCCAACAAATGGCTGCGCAAACCGTCCGCATGGTTCATCTTTCTGTTCCGTGGCTCGCCGCTCTTCATCCAATTCTTCTTCGCCTATTTCTTCTTCCTATCACTGAAGAAACCCTATCCGATGTTCGACGCGTTCACCTCGGCCTGGCTTGGGGCGCTGATTGTACTGTTCCTGAACACATCCGCCTATTCGGGTGAGATCTTCTATGGAGCGCTGCGCTCGATCCCCAAGGGCGATCTTGAGGCTGCAGATGCCTATGGCATGTCTGGCTGGGCGCGGTTCCGCCGCATCGTCTGGCCGACCATGTTGCGGTTGGCCTGGCCCGCCTACACAAATGAAGCGATCTTTGTGTTCCAGTCCACAACGCTGGTCTTTTTCTCGGCCTTCCCGGCCTGGCAGCAGCGCGGAGACGCCTTGTACTATGCCAGCTATTTTGCGGACAAAACCTTCAACCCGTTTGTGCCCTACCCTATTTTGGCCTTTTATTTCATCCTGTTGACCCTTGTTATCGTGTGGGTCTTTGGACAGGTGAACAAGCGCCTGAACCGCCATTTGCCCGCCGCAAGACAAAGCAAGATGAAATTCAGACTGAACCTCGCGCGCTGATCCAGCGCATGAGGTACAGCAGATCAAACAGGATTGATCACGCCACAATTGCGCATCTATTCGCTTGCTATGTTGGGGCTTTGGTACCGCCTCCCTGGCTTGAACAGGGGACCTCTGGATCCACAATCCAGCGCTCTAACCAACTGAGCTAAGGCGGCACTCGTGAAGGGCGATGTACCGAACGCGTCCAGGGAATGCAAGAGGATTAAAGCCGAATTTTCCAGCTTTGTTCGACAAGATCGACCCCGAAGGAATGCACCGGTTTACTGTCCACCAACTGCCATCCCATGGCCAGATACAACGCACAGGCAGCCTTGTGGCTTTCGTGCGTCCACAACTGCATCTGCTGGTATCCGGCCTCTTTTGCAAAGCCCATACAGGTTGTCAAAAGCCGTTTCCCCAATCCAAGACCACGCGCCTCTGGCACCAGAAGAAACAGCCGGAGTTTGGCGGTCTGGTCGTCCAGCCTGACACAGAAGATACTGCCCAGCCTTTCCCCATCAGCCTCTGCGATCCATCCGCGTTCACATGTCGGATCATGATCCGCGACAAAGCCATCCAGAATACGCGCAACAAGCGGGGCGAACGTTTCATCAAAGCCCTCGTCCCGCGCATAGAGCGTGCCATGCCGCTCGACCAGCCACGGTGCATCCTCGGCCCGGAATTGTCTGAGACCCACATCCTTCATGCCCTATCTGTGGGCAAAGGCGGCTTGATTCTCAACCCTTTGCGCGCTAGCACAAACGCTCAGTCCCGGAGGCGAGTATGGGTATCAACACCGAACGTGACATTCAGGCCAACCTACAGATCGGCCCAACGGATCAGGGTATGGTGCGTTTATTCATCGAGGCCGATGGTCTTGAGGTTCCTATGGATTTCGAACCGGAAGAGGCCGAGGAGATCGCCGAGGAAATCCGCGCCGCAGCGCAGGCTGCCCGCGCCGTCGGAGCCTAGTTCGTTCACACGCGCGGATCACGCAAAGCGTGCAAACGGCGGGCCGCGTCAGTTGCAAATTTCTGAATCATCTTCTTGCGTCGGGCCGGGGCAAGTTTGTCTTCGGGTGGCATACGGATGATCTCGGCATCGTAAGCATCGGCAATGATAAGACCTGTCTGTTCCGGCAAAAGATCGGTCGGGAAATTGGTGTCGACGGCCCAGAAGAATCGATCACACCACTCCAGATAGCCCTGCCACTTTGCGTCCGATTGATAATCCGCGCGGCTGGACTTGCATTCAATCACCCACAGTTCTCCCCTTGGCCCCAACCCCATCACGTCAACGCGCAAACCCCGAACCGGCACGAATTCCTCAACGGAAACAAACCCGTGCGCGGAAAGATGGCGCGCCACGCCACGTGCGAGTTTCTGTCCGGGCTGCATATCCAATGTCATGCAAAAAATGTGAACAATTAGTGAACAAATGTAAAGTCAGATTGTGACTTGACATGATACCATATGGTATCTCATTAATGTGATACCAAAAGGTATCTCTTATGAGGTTACAATGGAGAACTTAACTCAAAACGCGTTTCGCGCGCTGGCTGATCCGACCCGCCGGGACATTGTGAAGCTGCTGGCATCTCAGGACATGACAATCGGCCAGTTGACGGACCGGTTCGACATGACCCGGGCAGCCGTCAAAAAGCACCTGACCGTTCTGTCTGATGGCGGGCTGATCACGGTCGAGGCGCGCGGCAGAGAACGCATCAACCGCATAGAACCACGAGGTATGGAGCCTGTGATGGACTGGTTCAGCTACTTTGACCAGTTCTGGGATGACCGCCTGACCTCTCTCAAGGAAGCCATTGAAAGGAAAGATAAATGACCAATGCTGTTTTGCAGAAAACGATATTCCTGCGGGCCGAACCGGACACTGTCTGGGCCTATTTGACCGAGCCGGATCGGCTTGCTGAGTGGTTTCACAAACCCGAACGCTCGCTTGCCAAGGGACAAAAGCTTGAGATGTTCGGAACCACCAGTGGCGACCTACTGATCTGGGGAGAAGTGCGGGAAGCGCGCGCGCCGGAATATCTGGAGTACACCTTCACAGTGAAACCGATGGGCGATGCCGTCAGTGTGGTCAAATGGACGTTAACGCCAGTTGCAGGTGGCACACGCCTGAGCCTGCAGCATGAAGGTTTGCCGCAGGGTGCCGAAGCCTTTGGTCTGATCCTGGCGCTGGACAATGGCTGGGACGAGCATCTGGGCAAGATGCGTACCGCTTTGCATGAAACTGTTGACGCCTGACCCCTTGTGCGAACCCGCCAGACGCCCTAGTTAAGCCTGTGGCGGGTTCTGCCCTTCTTGTGATAGGTAGCATTCTGGTGGCCTTAAGCAATTCCGAGGGGGCTGGCTCTGTTCAGGTCCTGGCCTGATTATCTGGCGCCCACCTGTACATACAGGTCCTCGGGAATCACACCGCACGGTTGACTGGTGGTCCCGCCACATTTTTCAAGAAATTCAGCGCTCTGCGCGGGATTCTTGCTTTGCCAATGCAGGTTTGAAGCTTTGTACCACTGGTGATCCACGACGTGGACCGCCGGGTTTTTCAGCCATGCTCATGATCTTGTAGCCGAACTGGACACCAGCAAAGACGATCCCGTTCATGAACCAGATCATCAGCAGCGCGATCAGACCGATATCCGATCCGGTGATCAACCCCCGCAGATTGGCGATGTTCAGGGCCAAAAGCACCCCGACGAATATGGCTGAGATGGCAAAACCCCAAGCCACTTGTGTGATGTACAAACGGATGAGTTTGGGCATGGCGGACCTCATTGCGCTATGACATTCAGGTTAGCGCATATTTGATCCGGGTAAACGCGTCAGAACGCCTCGGGCTTGGCCTCATGCGCCATGTGATCCAGCACCGCGTTAACGAATTTCGGCTCTTTACCTTCGGGAAAGAAGGCCCGCGCCACATCGACGAATTCGGTGATGACCACTTTGGGCGGCGTGTCGTTCTGTGTCAGCTCTGCCCCGGCGGCCCGGAAGGCGGCGCGCAGGGTCGGGTCGATCCGCCCGATGGGCCATTTGGCAACCAAAGCGCGGTCAGTCATCTGGTCAATCGGTGCCTGATAATTCACGGCGTCCTCAACCAGTTTGCGGAACAAGCGGATATCGCCGTCCAGCATTTCCTCGCCCTCATAAACAGCGCCAAAGCGGTGATCCAGAAACTCGGCCACGACCTGTTCGGTCGTCTGGCCCGACTGCTCCATCTGGAACAGCGCCTGCACGGCATAGAGGCGTGCGGCGGATTTCATCAGGCGTTTCTGGTTGGCCGGTTTCGGCGCGTCTGTCTTGGTCATGCTGTCGTGGGTCCGTTGCTGTCGCCCGCCACAAGGATGGACTCGGACGGCGGCTTGAATCCGACGCCCTTTTTGGAAGAGCCCCACTTACGGCTGAGCGCGATCAGATGCAAGGCCGCAGCGGCCGCGCCGCCCCCTTTATTCATCTTTTCCGGATTGGCGCGCACTTCGGCCTGATCGTCATTCTCGACCGTCAGGATGCCGTTGCCGATCAGCAGGCCCTGCAGGCCCATCAACTGGATGGCGCGGCTGGAGTCGTTGCAGACGGTTTCGTAGTGCGTTGTCTCGCCGCGAATGACACAGCCCAGCGCGACATAGCCGTCGAAATTGCACTGACGATCAGCCATGGCGATGGCTGTCGGGATTTCCAGCGCACCGGGTACCTCGACGACCTCACACGTGCCGCCTGCCGCTTCGATCTCGGCCTTTGCGCCCGCAATCAGATTGTCGGCGATGGCGCGGTAGAACGGGGCCGCCACGATCAACAGCTTGACCGGTTTGTCAAAGCTCGGCGTGGACAGAATGCCATGTTTGTCTTGTTCAGCCATGATCAGTCTTCCTTGAGGATGGAACGGGTGCCGACGATGGACAGGCCAAAGGCGTCCAGCCCCAGATAAACGGTTTCCGGCGAGTCGGTCAGCAGCACAAGTTCCTGAACACCCATCTTGGACAGGATCTGCGCGCCCAGACCGGTTTGCTTGATAGTCCGCGGGCCTTCGTCCTCGGCCGCATAGAGCGAGTTGCGCGGCTGGCGGAACAGGCAGACCACCCCGCGCCCTTCTTCGGCGATCTTTTCCATCGCGCGCGGCAACTCGCGCGAGGATTTGGGACCAAGGCCCAGAATATCAGGCGCTTCGTGCAGCGCATGGGTGCGGGTCAGAACCGGCTCGGGCGTGGTGATATCGCCCTTGATCATGACAACGTGTTCGATGCCATGGGTCTGGTCTGTGAACAACCGCATCTCCCAGTCGCCACCATATTCTGACGTCACCGACTGGCGCGAGGTTTCAACCACCAGATTGTCATTGCGCGATCGGTAAGTGATCAGGTCGCTGATTGTACCGATCTTCATATCATGGGCTTTGGCAAATGCGACCAAATCAGGAAGACGCGCCATGGTGCCGTCTTCCTTCATGATCTCGCAGATCACACCCGACGGGTTCAAACCTGCCAGGCGCGAGATATCGACGGCGGCCTCGGTATGACCCGCGCGGACCAGCACCCCGCCTCGTTTAGCCCGCAGGGGAAAGACGTGACCGGGGGTCGCGATATGGGCCATCGTGTTCTGTTCGTTGATCGCGGTCGCCACCGTCAGCGCACGATCGGCAGCCGAGATACCGGTGGAAACGCCCTCGCGCGCCTCAATCGACACGGTAAAGGCTGTCTCATGACGTGACGAGTTGTTTACCGCCATCATCGGCAGGCCCAACATGTCGACCCGTTCCGCCGTCATCGGCAGACAAATCAGACCGCGGCCATGAGTGGCCATGAAATTGATTGCCTCGGCATCCGCGAATTCGGCGGCGATCACCAGATCACCTTCGTTTTCTCGATCTTCGTGATCGACCAGGATATACATCCGGCCCTTGCGCGCCTCATCAATGATCTCTTCGATCGGGCTGATCGCGTCACGCAGTTGGGCCTCGACAGGACCGGGGGTTTCAAAGCTCATGGGGCAGCCTTTCACAAGAGCATTTCTGCAAGGCGGAATAGACCACCCCGCGCCCAAAGACCAGAGCGCAAGCGGCGTGCGCAAGTCGGGACGCGACGTATTGGTCGGTCAGGACATCTCGGCCAGACGGGCGACGTAGCGGGCCAGCGTATCGATTTCCAGGTTCACGCGATCACCAACCGCAACATCACCCCAGGTCGTGACCTCTTTGGTATGAGGAATGAAATTGATGCCAAAGTCACAGTCTTTGACGTCATTGACGGTCAGGGACGTCCCGTTCAGTGCAACCGACCCTTTCGGGGCAATGAAGCGGGCCAAATCTTTCGGTGCACGCAGGGTGACACGGGTGCTGTCGCCTTCGTCCTGCACCTCGACCACCTCGGCCACCCCGTCGACATGGCCCGAAACGATATGGCCACCCAACTCGTCACCAACTTTCAATGCGCGCTCAAGGTTGACCCTTTTGCCAACACTCCAGCTGTTCAGGTTGGTTTTCGAAACAGTCTCGGCACTGATCTGAACGTCATACCAATCGGGGCCCAACGCAACTACGGTCAGGCACACGCCATCGCTGGCAATCGATGCACCAATATCGATCCCATCGGTGTCGTATGCCGTCTGGATGCGCGCGCGCAAGTCGCCTTGCTGATCCAGTTCGGTCACTGTCCCGATATCGGTCACGATCCCTGTAAACATTCTGTCAACCCTCGCGTTCTACTCTGTCTCAGACTGTCCAAGCCGAGGTAAGCTGATCTGTGCGGCCCGGCAAGCCCAACCTTGCCGCGCAAAGCCCAAACAGGCATAGTTTCGAAAAGAACCGAGGCCAGAGCATAGCAGATGCCCCCAATTCAACCAGATACGGACGATCGGGTCTTCCTGTTTCTGCAAGGTCCGCATGGCCCGTTTTTCAGTGCGTTGGGACGGAGGTTGCGCGCATCCGGCGCCCAGATCTGGCGCGTCGGGTTCAATGCGGGTGATCAGGCGTTCTGGTTTGACCGCAAAAGCTATATCCCGTTCCGAGAAACGCCTGAACACTGGCCGGAAACCTTCACTGCGTTGATCACCGACAAGCAGGTGACCGACATCGTTTTGTACGGAGACACACGTCCGGTTCACGCCCACGCGATCGCGATCGCCAAATCGCGCGGCCTTACTGTGCACGTGTTCGAGGAAGGCTATCTGAGACCGTGGTGGGTCACTTACGAGCGCGACGGCTCGAACGGAAATTCGCGGCTCATGTCGTTGGACGTGGATCAGATGGCACAGGCGCTGTCTCAGTCAAGTTCACAGACACCCCCGCCGCCTTCTCATTGGGGAGACATGCGCCAACACATCTTTTACGGAGCTTTGTATCACTGGTTCGTTCTGTTCCTGAATGGGCGGTACCGGAATTTCCGCCCCCATCGGGCGTTGCCGGTGTCAAAGGAATTTCGCCTGTATTTCAAACGCCTGATGCTGATGCCTGTCCACCGCCTGCAACGGGTGTGGGCAACGGCCCGTGTCCGCAGAGGCGCCTGTCCCTACCACCTGGTCCTTCTGCAACTTGGGCATGACAGCTCTGTTCAGGCGCATTCAGGCTATTCGGGCATGAGAGACTTTCTTGAGCAGATGATTGCGGGGTTTTCAAAAGGGGCTCCGGCACATCATTGTTTGGTCGTCAAAGAACACCCGCTGGAAAACCATCGGGAACCCCTGCGCCGCTGCGTTCGCGACCTGGCTGGCAAGTACGGCGTTGCAGATCGGGTGCACTACGTTCCCGGCGGGAAACTGGCCAAACTCCTCGATGACGCAAGCTCGGCCGTCACGATCAACTCCACCGCCGGACAACAGGTGTTGTGGCGCGGTATTCCCCTGCGTCTGTTTGGCAGGGCGGTCTATGACAAGCCGGAATTCGTCTCACAACAGGCGATAGAGGCTTTCTTTGCCAGCCCGGACGCGCCAAACAGTGAAGCTTATCAAGCGTATCGCCGCTTTTTGCTGGATACGAGCCAGGTTCCAGGTGGCTACTATTCAAGACGTGGACGCCAGCAATTGCTACGACGGGCCATCGACATGATGCTGAGAGCTGACGACCCGTATCAGGTGGTTCTGTCCGACAACGCAGCATCAACGCCACAACTCAAAATCGTTGGATGAACACCACCAGCAATGTCTGGAAGTTGCTGCTTTAAAAGAGTAGCCTGCCCAAAACAAACAAAGACTGAGGGTATTCGGCAGTGTATCGCTTTCCAATCCGATGGATACGGGGGGTTTCCCTTATGGCAGCAATGGCAGCGCTGACCGCATGTCAACTTCCCAAATCAGGCCCGAACAAGAATGAAATTCTGGCTGGTTCGGTTGAAAACGGCGGCAACGCCTTTGTGGTCGAGGTTGATGATCGCGTCTCGCGGGCCACATCCTCGGTGCCACAATTCGGGTTCTCCTCGTCGTTCAGTTCGGCACAGGCGCTGACCGCAGACACGGTTCGCCCGGGCGACGTTCTGGGGCTGACCATCTGGGAAAACGTGGATGATGGCCTTTTGGCGGGCGAAGCAGGTTCGTCCACCGCCTTGAATGAGGTTCAGGTCGACAGTGATGGGTTCATCTTTGTTCCCTATGCAGGCCGTCTGCGCGCCGCCGGGAACACGCCGGAACAGCTGCGCACGCTGATCACGGATGAGTTGAAAGAGCAAACCCCTGATCCACAGGTCGAAGTGCGCCGTCTGGCCGGGGACGGATCAACCGTTTCGCTGACGGGAACGATTGGGGCACCTGGTATTTACCCGATCGAACGCCCAACACGCACGTTGCTGGGCATGCTGTCTCAGGCCGGAGGGGTTTCAGTTTCATCTGACATTGCCCTCGTAACCCTGATCCGTGGCGATCAACGCGGGACGGTATGGTACGAAGACCTGTTCAGAAACCCGAAGCTGGATGTTGCGCTGCGTGGCGGCGACCGCATTCTGGTCGAAGAAGACAGCCGGTCCTACATCGCTCTTGGGGCGACCGGCGGGCAATCGCGCGTGGCCTTCGAAAGTCAAGACCTTTCCGCGCTGGAAGCTTTGGCTCAGGTCGGTGGTCTGGTCTCGGTCTCGTCTGATCCGACCGGTATCTTCGTCTTGCGCCGTGAAAGACAGGATATCGCGCGTCAGGTGATGGGTCGGCCGGACCTGCAAGGGGATCAGCGCATGATCTACCTGCTGAACCTGACCGCCCCCAACGGCCTGTTCATTGCGCGTGATTTTGTGATCCGCGACGATGACACCATCTACGTGACCGAAGCGCCATATGCCCAGTGGACCAAATCCATCTCCTTGATCGCCGGCGGACTGACCCCGGTCGCGAATGTCGCCACCCTGACCGGCAACTGACCCGTGGCCCCTGAGGACCCCAGCGCAACCGACGCGGCGCGGTCCCGGGCGTTTGTCTACAATGGCGGTTTTCTGACCAACCGGCGTATCCGACGCATCCTGTCGCTGAAAGGTTATGACATTCGCCTGGGGTTGCCGAACCCGGAAGACACGGTGGCGGTCTGGGGCAAAAGCCCTACCGCACATCGCGGAATGCGCATCGCTGAAGACCGCAATACCGCGCTTCTGCGGGTCGAAGACGCCTTTCTGCGGTCGCTCCATCCCGGGCGCGAGGGCGAACCGCCATTGGGTCTGCTGCTTGATCGCTCGGGGCTGCACTTCGATCCAACGACACCCTCAGACCTGGAAATCCTTCTGAGCAGGCACCCGCTGGACGACACCGCCCTGTTGAACAGAGCCCGCGGAGCAATTGAGCGTCTGAAAGAGCTAAACCTCAGCAAATACTCGGCCTTCGCCCCCGATGTTGCACCCCCATCCCCCGGCTATGTTCTGGTTGTGGATCAGACAAAGGGTGACGCTTCGGTCACGGCCAGTGGCGGGGATCGTGCGCGGTTTCTTGAGATGCTGGTGATCGCACAGGAAGAGAATCCAGGCACACCGGTGCTGATCAAAACTCATCCGGAAACTCTGGCGGGTCATCGGGATGGGCATTTTACCGAACAGGATCTGTCCGACCGCGTCTCTTTCATCACAGACAATATCAGCCCCTGGTGCCTGTTGGACGGTGCGGTCAGCGTTTACACCCTGTCGTCCCAAATGGGCTTCGAGGCCATTCTTGCTGGACACAAACCAAGGGTCTTCGGGCAACCGTTCTATGCGGGATGGGGCCTGACACAGGACGAAAACCCGGTCCTGCGCAGACAACGCAACCTGACGCGTGCGCAACTTTTCGCGGCGACCATGATGCTGTACCCGGCGTGGTATGACCCGTATCGAGATCAACTCTGCGAATTGGAAACCGTCCTGAACACGCTGGAGGCCCAGACCCGGTCATGGCGAGAGGATCGCATGGGATGGACGGCCTCCGGCATGCGGCTTTGGAAACGCAAGCATCTGCAACGCATGTTTGGTCGGCATCACAAGCTGCGTTTTGTCCCCGCCATTCCAGCCCATCCGACACGGCCCCACATGGTGTGGGCCAATCAATCGCGAGAGGTCGAGGGTGTCACTCGGATCGAGGATGGCTTTTTGCGCTCGCGCGGTTTGGGCGCCGATCTTGTGCCTCCGATGTCATTGGTGACAGATGATCTTGGGATCTACTACGACCCCACACAGACCAGTCGGTTGGAAGAGTGGATTATCCGTCGCGAAACCCTGCCCCCTGATCAGGAACTGCGGGTGGACCGGCTGATTGCGGCTCTCGTGTCCGGGGGTTTGAGCAAATACAACACAGGCGGCACCGCCCCGCCCCTGCCCGCTGGTCATCGGATACTGGTGCCGGGACAGGTCGAAGATGACGCCTCGATCCTGTTGGGAACAAGCAGTGTCCGCACAAACCTTGATCTGCTGCGCCAGGTTCGGGCGGCCAATCCCGACGCGGTGGTGATCTACAAGCCCCACCCGGATGTCGAGGCCGGTCTACGCTCGGGCCGGATCGAGGCCGAAGGTCTGGCTGATGTGATTGCCAGAGAAACCGATCCATCCACCCTGCTCTCAGAGGTGCAGGAGGTCTGGACAATGACCTCTTTGCTGGGATTCGAAGCCTTGTTGCGCGGTGTTTCCGTCACCACGCTGGGGGCGCCGTTTTACGCCGGATGGGGCCTGACCACCGATCTGGGCAGCGTTCCGGCCCGACGTGGCGCTCGCCCCTCGTTGTCAGGCTTGGTTCACGCGGCCCTGATCGACTATCCGCGTTATCTGGACCCGGTGACAGGCGACCCTTGCCCGGTCGAAGTCGCGATCGACAGGCTGATCCATGGGCAAGCCGTCAAACGCGGTCTAATGAACCGTCTTGTCTCAAAGATGCAGGGCGCGCTCGCGACACACGCCCATCTGTGGCGTCGCTGAGATCAGCGTGTAGCCCGGCCCCAACGGTGCAGAATGTCACCGTCGACGGTGCGTGTTTCGATCAACTCGAACCTTGGAGCGGCGTTCAACTTGTCCAGCCCCAACGCGCCGATTGCCGACAACCCTTCTGCCCCGATGGTCAAACCGGCGGTAAAGCCGACAAGTTCGTCAACCAGATCCTGCGCAAGCAACGAGGCCGCCAGTGCAGCGCCACCTTCGCAGTACACGCTGGTCAGCCCTTCCTTGCCGAGTTGCTGCAACACGTCTCCTGCACTGATCTGATGATCATGCAAAACACAGGGCAACAGCCGCGCCCCAAGACCTTCCCACGCGCGCACACGCTCGGCATCCGGGTTCGGTCCGTGACACAGCCAAACGGGTGTATGGGACGCGGTTCGGGCCAATTGACTCATCAAAGGCAGATCCATGTGACGCGAGACAACCACTCGGACAGGCTGATGCTCGATACCAAGGTCACGGACAGTCAGCGCGGGATCATCCGCGCGTGCCGTGCCTGCACCGACCATGACCGCGTCGTGACGTGCGCGCATGGCGTGCACTTCACGCCGGGCCTGTGGGCCGGTGATCCATTGGCTGTGACCCGAGGACGTTGCAATGCGACCATCAAAGCTGCTTGCCAGTTTCAATGTCACGAACGGGCGTCCCTGCTCAGTCTTTAGAAAGAACCCGGCGAGATCCCGTTCGGCCTCTTGCGCAAGCACACCTGTCTCAACCTCGATCCCGGCCTCTCGCAACATGGCAATGCCCTGCCCCGCTACACGCGGGTCGCTGTCTTCAATAGCCGCGACAACCCGGGACACGCCCGCCGAGATCAACGCCTCGGCACAAGGGGGGGTCTTGCCATAGTGGGAACACGGCTCCAGCGAGACATATACCGTCGCGCCGCGCGCTGCTTCTCCGGCCTGTTTCAGAGCTTCGGTTTCGGCATGCGGACGCCCACCGGGTTGGGTCCAGCCACGCCCGACAATACGCCCGTCGCGCACGATGACGCAGCCGACCGCCGGATTGGGCCAGCATGTCCCTTGGCCGCGCCGACCCAAAGACAAAGCCAGCGCCATGAATCGCTTATCTGTTTCGCTCACTCGTCCGTCGGAGGCTGCGGCGGGCGCAATTCGTGGACAAAGTCCTCGAAATCATCGGCCGCCTGGAAGTTCTTGTACACACTCGCAAAGCGAACATAGGCGACGGTATCGATCCGTGCCAGAGCTTCCATCACAATTTCACCGATCCGGTTGGACGGGATATCCGTGTCGCCCATACTTTCCAGACGCCGTACAATGCCCGAGATCATCTGATCAATCCTCTCGGGATCAACGGGACGTTTTTGCATGGAAATACGGATAGACCGTTCAAGCTTGTCGCGGTCGAAATCTTCCCGTTTCCCGTTGGTCTTGATCACAACGAGATCACGCAGTTGCACGCGCTCATACGTCGTGAACCGCCCACCACAGGCTGGGCAAAACCGGCGGCGCCGGATCGCGACGTGATCCTCTGCCGGGCGTGAATCTTTCACCTGAGTGTCGATATTTCCGCAAAACGGGCAGCGCATCCGCCGTCTCCTCGTCCCTTGTTCGGCCTCTTTTGTAAGCGCTACGGCTTACTTATCCACAACTATAGGGCAGCCGCTAGGATTTGGGTAGTCGGAAATTTTCACCCCAAAATAAAGGGTCAGCTGAGGTGGGCCGCAACCAGCCTGACATGCGGAGCACGGCGATGCTCGAACAGATAAATCCCCTGCCACGTGCCCAAAACCAACCGCCCCTGCGAGACCGGGATGGACAGAGATACCGGCATCATCGCCGCTTTGATATGCGCTGGCATATCGTCCGGGCCTTCGTAGGTGTGACGCAGATATCGCATCGACGGGTGATCAGACGAAGGCACCAACCGCTCAAAGAATGCCTGCAAATCCGTTTGAACCTCGGAATCGGCGTTTTCCTGAATGAGCAGAGAACAGGAGGTGTGCCTGACGAACAGCGTCAGGACACCATCCCGGTCCACGGACCCCAACCAGCGGCGCACCTTGGATGTGAAGTCGTACAAGCCGGGCCCATCGGTTTGTATCGAAAATTCGGTTTGCATCGCTGGTTCAGCCTCGATTCAGTTGTCAAAAATCTGCCGGCGTCCACATCGCCCATTCGCCCCCTGCACGGACACGCTGGAGCCAACGACGAACGGTGTCGTCACAACGTTGGTCTTAGGTGCCGGGCCGCTGGGGGGTGGGTTCAGCGAAAACTGCACGGCCGTTCTACGACCTGTTGTCACGCTGGGTCCATAGCCGCGCAACACATAGATTGGATCGTGCCACCCTGCCCCAAGATCCCGGCGCGCAAAATCCGCCGCAGCGCACCAATATCCATCGGTGTCATCCCGCGTGCGGGGCACAACTTCGAAATCCGTGCTGTTGATCGCCTTGGTTTGAAACCCCAATCGCGCCGCATCGGCAGTCATGGGAAAACTTAGGGCAAATGCCGCCAAAGCGGCGCAATAGTGCAACTGTTTCATCGTACGCTTTCCTCACTGAATGTCTTCTACATCTTAGGGGCCGACCGATCATCGGAAAGACGGTTTCACGATCATTTCAGCGTACCACGTCTTCTCCGTGAAAAGGCGTGAGCCAGCCATGATACCTGATCAGCATCCCAAAAGCTGGCAGATCGGCAGAAACATCAAATCTGAATCGACGCCGTTCATCCTGCCATTCGGTTGTCGAGGACCTCGGCAGCAGAAAGCGAGGACAAGGCAGGCCGAACAGCGTCAGGCGCCGTATTTCCAACCGCAACTCATCATCATCCACGTAAGGCTTCAGCCAGACCCGCAACGCGCCAAACCGTTCACAAACACTATCCCTTTTGGTGTCAAAGTTCAGGACAGATTGCGTTTCGTGACCACCAAATTCGCGCGACCAATACCAGTATTTTCCCTGTTGTCGCACTCTCAGTCGTACTGGAACCGACTGCCCGGCAGGAGGAAACCGCCCGAACCGAAGGGCCAGAGAGGCCAGCACCCCTCGGCCCCGCGCAATCACACATTCACCGGTGTACACGCCAAGGGTGGTGTGAAGTGCGCGAACAGATATCGGCAAAGAACTCCCCTTTGGCAAAGCCTGCAAGAACGGATCTTCCAACGGTCAGAATCCACGAACTGCAAAGCGAGCGCGGAGGGCGTCGTTTGGCCGCAAGCACGTCTTGGATCGACCAAAGAGAGCGTATCGATTGCGCGCAATGCAATGATAAAGTCGGTCCTTAACCACGCGCGGCAAAAACCGAACCAGGGACAGAATGGGCCAAACCCCGGACAGCGCGCGCATTGCTGCTGCAAAAAGCGTCCAACCTTTCAAAGACCTCGCCCTCGACAATCACCAGATTGGTTTCAAAGTCTGTTAGCGGCAAATCCAGCGCGCGATACAGACTTTGACCCAGTGGCGATTGGGCGGTCGCGAATTGGAAGCGCTGTTCTTTGTCCCGTTGGAACATAAAATGAAAGAAACCCAAGCACAGGACACACTCACCATCGAAGACGATCAGGTTGAGCCCCTTAGAAAGATCGGTTCTGTCAGTCTCCGACATAGCTGTGATGCCCGCTCCTGCGTTCGTACAGAGTTTTCTCACAGGCAATGAGTACGAACAATGCGACACGAAGGGTAAATGTGCCGGGGAACCCGGAGGCCGGTTGGTGCGTCCGGCGGTGGCTCTGACCTCATCCCCTACAAGGTGCTGACCCGGCAACATTGCGGACATAGGTAGTTTTCGGGTCAAGCTCTTGCGATCTTCTGCCAAATCCATTCGAGTTTTTGACACAAGGCCCTTAAGATACTGATACTCGGTATGGCCGGGGGCAACGAAGGATCCGCCGCAATGGACGTGGATATTGGCCGTCTTCATTTGCTAGTACAGGCTTTGGATGCCGACGCGGGCTGTCCCGATACATCCCGGCAGGTTTTGGAACGCAGCGGGCTTGGCCCACGCGACCTTGCGCCAGATGCATCCTGCTACAGCGCCCACAAAGAAGCGCTGTTTGTTCGTTATGCCTGCGACGCACTGAGAGACATTACTTTTGCTGCCAGAGCGGGATTGGGCGTGACCTCAGCTTCGACACTGACGGCATATATCAGCAAATACTCGCGCGATCTGAAACAGGTGATCGAAAACACGTCGCGGTTTCACGACATCATTGATCCGGCCCTTGCATTCAGCCTTCGCGTTTCGGGAAATTTCGCTTCGTTCGAGGCCGACTGGAAAGACGCCAGCTTTGCGCGATATCACCGCCGCACTGAATTTTTGATGTTTGCCGCACTTGCCCGGATGCGGAACCTGACCCGGATCGACTTTCACCCCATCGAAATGCGGTTTCAGCACGAGGTTGGAGATCAAGAAAAGGCTTTTCACAAACTTGCCGGCTTCCCGGTTGTGTTCGGCGCTGAGAACCTTGAGATTATTTTGTCTCTGTCAGCTCTTGACCTGCCAGTGCCGACCTACGACCCAAGTCTGCGGGCCCATCTGATTGAGTATGGCGAGCACATGTTGGCCGAGCGCCGTTCGCCACAGCAACAAACACGCGCCAGGGTCGAAGGTCTGATCACGCGGTCCCTGCCGGGCAAAGTCATTCAGGCCGATGAAGCGGCTGCCAGTTTGGGCATGAGCGCGCGCACTTTTGCCCGCAGGCTGCACAGCGAAGGCACAAGCTATCGGGAAATTGTCGACGACCTGCGGTCTGATCTGGCACAAACCTTCATCACCAACGGCATGTCGCTGACCGAAATATCCTATTCCCTGGGCTATGCAGATCAGGCGGCCTTTTCAACCGCGTTCAAACGCTGGACCGGCCAGGCACCCAGCGCGTTCAAGACGCGGGTCGAACATCCGCTGGTGTCCGGGAACCGGGGGTCGTCAGCTTGAACGCCTCGCCCCGGCCCGCCCCATGAGTGGACAACGTCGATATAGTGGCCTTGAGCAAGTTACACTTGTGAGGTCGCGCCAATGTGTTTGGCGAAATTGCCAACGTGAAGTCTGCAACGAAAAAGGCGCCTCGATCCGAGGCGCCTTTGAACTTACTGATCCAGGAACGACCGCAATTTGCGGGATCGGCTGGGGTGTTTCAGCTTTCGCAGGGCTTTCGCCTCGATCTGGCGGATACGTTCGCGGGTCACGCTGAACTGCTGACCGACTTCTTCCAGCGTGTGGTCGGTGTTCATGCCGATGCCAAAGCGCATCCGCAGAACCCGTTCTTCGCGCGGGGTGAGCGAGGCCAGGACACGTGTTGTGGTTTCCTTGAGGTTTTCCTGAATGGCGCTGTCCAGCGGCAGCACGGCATTCTTGTCCTCGATGAAATCGCCCAGCTGGCTGTCTTCTTCGTCGCCAATCGGCGTTTCCAGGCTGATCGGTTCCTTGGCGATCTTCATCACCTTGCGAACCTTCTCCAGTGGCATCTGCAGCTTTTCGGCCAGTTCTTCCGGCGTCGGCTCACGACCGATTTCATGCAGCATCTGACGACCGGTACGAACCAGCTTGTTGATGGTCTCGATCATGTGGACCGGAATACGGATCGTGCGTGCCTGATCCGCGATGGACCGGGTGATAGCCTGACGAATCCACCAGGTCGCGTAAGTCGAGAACTTATAGCCGCGGCGGTATTCGAACTTGTCCACGGCCTTCATCAGGCCAATGTTACCTTCCTGAATAAGATCAAGGAATTGCAGGCCACGGTTCGTGTACTTTTTGGCAATCGAGATCACCAGACGAAGGTTGGCTTCGACCATTTCTTTCTTGGCCTGCCGCGCTTCTTTCTCGCCTTTTTGAACCTGCTGAACGATGCGGCGGAATTCGCTGATATCCAGACCGACATACTGACCGACCTGAGCCATATCGTTGCGCAGCTCTTCAACCTTGTCGGTTGAGCGTTCGATGAACATCTGCCAGCCACGGCCCGGTTTTTCGGCCATCTCAGCCAACCAGTTCGGATCCAGTTCGCGCCCGCGATAGGCATCGATGAACTCACGCCGGTTGATACGCGCCTGGTCAGCCAGTTTTACCATCGCACTGTCCAGCGACATGACGCGGCGGTTGATACCATATAGCTGGTCGATCAGCGCCTCGATCCGGTTGTTGTGCAGGTGTAGACCATTTACCAGTTCAACAATCTCAGCGCGCAATTTCTGATAGGTCGCTTCGTCGGTTTCAGAAAACGACCCGTCCTCGTTCAGGGTTGCCGAAATCCGGCTGTCCTGCATTTCCGACAGCATCGAGAAGTCGGTCGAGATACGCTCAAGCGTGGTCAGAACCTGATCCTTGAGCGCGGCTTCCATTGCGGCCAGGGACATGTTGGCCTGATCGTCTTCGTCGTCATCGTCGTCGGTGTTCAGCGGATTGCCGTCTGCATCCAGTTCCGGGCCGGTATCCTTGGCAGGTTTCGCAGCCTGCACGGTCGACGTATCCACGACGGGCTCTTCAACTCCGCCATCTTCGTCCATTTGGTTGCCGAAGGTGGTTTCCAGATCGATGACGTCGCGCAGCAGAATATCTTCCGACAAAAGTTCGTCATGCCAGATGGTGATCGCCTGAAAGGTCAGCGGGCTTTCGCACAGACCGGCGATCATAGTGTTGCGGCCAGCCTCAATCCGCTTGGCGATGGCAATCTCGCCCTCACGGCTCAGCAGTTCAACCGAACCCATCTCGCGCAGATACATGCGCACGGGGTCATCGGTACGGTCCAGCTTTTCCGTGGCAGCACCGGACAGCGCGACTTCACGGTTGCTTTCCGTGGTGGCGAGTTCGGTAGATCCCTTGTTCTCTTCTTCTTCGGCTTCTTCATCTTCAATGATGTTGATGCCCATCTCGGACAGCATCGACATCACATCTTCGATCTGTTCCGAGCTGACTTGGTCAGGCGGCAGGACCTGATTGAGCTGGTCGTAGGTGATGTAGCCTTTCTCGCGGGCCTCGGCGATCATCTTCTTGACCTGGGCCTGGCTCATGTCCAGCGAGATTTCCTGTTCCTGCTCGTCGGATTTGCGGTCTTCGTTCGTATCCTTGGCGGCCATTCAATGCTCCTGCAGGGATGGGTGATTCGTAGAAACCGAATCATTAGCGCGTGAAACTGATTCGGCCACCCGTTTACCCGTTTTTATTTTCCAGTGCCTTATGAAAACATCACTTCAGCGACGTTTCCGTTCGAATTTGATTCCGGACATGATTGCCTCAAACGCGTCTTTTTCATCGCGATTGATTCGCGCACCGTTGTCGGCGATGTCGAAAATGGCCCTGTCCTCGTTCTGGCTGCGACTTGCGCGGTTGCGCTCTTCGGCGGCCTGACCCACCCGATACGTCAGTGACTCGTCAGCCAAGTCGGACAGTTCCTCCGTCGCTTCTGCAATCTCAGCATCCAGCCCCCGGAGCGCTTTGATCTTTGCGAGTTCCTCGGCCAGCGTCATCTCGGCCTTTTCAACGTCGCCCGGTTTGAACACACAGGGGATCACAGCGACATGGCGAAGGCCCATCAGGTTTTCAAGGGGCTCGGCCCCCAAAGTTTCAACGATGTGGTCTTTCAGGTTGTCCGGGTCATCGATGGCATGGCGCAGAATGGTGTGCCTCAGTGCTGCGTGGTCGGGATCATGACAGTCCATGTCTTCAAGCTGCGCTTCAAACTGCACCACCACCTGCGGGTTCAGAATGGCGATGGCCAGAATCGCCGCCTCGCGCAGATGGATGTCCGCGTTCTCGGCCGATGCCAGGAAAGAGGCCCGTGCGCCCGGAGTTGCAGGTTGTTTCGGCGGCTGCCATTTGCCACGAGGCTGCCACGCACGATTTTGTGATTGTCTCTGCGGGCGAAACAATTGCCAGCGCAGGTCCTTGATCTCTTGCCCGTAATGGGAACGGATCGAGGGGTCGCGGATCAGTTTTATCTTGTCACGCAACACCTTGTCCAGCGCCGCCTTTCGCTCGGGGCTGTCGAACACCTTGCCTTCGGTCTCGCGTTGCCACAGCAGCTTGACCATTGGCATGGCTGCATCCAAGACGGCCTGCACCGCCGCTGGCCCTTCGGCACGCAGCAGGTCATCAGGGTCTTTGCCGTCGGGCATCAGCGCAAAGCGCAGAGATTTTCCCGCCTCCAGCAAGGGCAGCGCCAGATCGACGGCCCGCATCGCGGCACGTAGACCCGCCGTATCACCATCCAGTGCAATAATCGGCTCATCCGAGACCCGCCAGAGCAGGTGCAACTGATGCTCGGTGATTGCGGTGCCCAATGGGGCCACCGAGGCGCCAAACCCGGCCTCGGCCAGCGCGATCACGTCCATATACCCCTCGGCCACGATCAGCGGTTGCCCCTTCCCCGCCGCTTGCCGTGCCGGGCCGTGATTGTACAGGCTGCGCCCTTTGTCGAACAGTTCGGTCTCGGGCGAGTTCAGATACTTTGCATTGTCGTTCGGGTCCATCGCGCGCCCACCAAACGCAATGCAGCGCCCGCGCGCATCGCGGATCGGGTACATGATCCGATTGCGGAAGGTGTCATAAGGTTTTTTGCCTTTGTTCGAAGGCTTGGCCAGCCCTGCGCCAAGGATGAGATCCTCGGCCACGTTCTTGCCGCGCAGATGATCCCAGAGCGCCTGCCAGCCGTCAGGTGCAAAGCCGATCTCCCACCGCTCCAATGCCTCGGCATCCAGCCCCCGGCGAGCAAGGTAGTCTCGCGCTTGCCCCCCCGCCCCTGTTTTCAGTTGCAGGCGAAAGAACTGCACCGCCTGCTCCATCACCTCGGCCAGTTGCGTGCGGCGGTCCTGCTTTTCCTGCGCCTTCGGATCACGTGCGGGCATCGGCATCCCGGCCTCGCGGGCCAGAATCTCGACTGCCTCGATAAACGAAACATTCTCGGTCTCTTTCACGAAGCTAATCGCATCGCCCTTGGCGTGACAGCCAAAGCAGTAATAGAAACCCTTTTGGTCATCCACATGAAAAGACGCAGTTTTTTCATGATGAAAGGGGCATGGCGCCCACATATCGCCCTTGCCCTGATTGGATTTGCGCTGGTCCCACATGACCTTTCGACCAACAACCTGGGACAGGCTCAGCCGGGTGCGCAATTCATCGAGAAATCCGGGGGGCAAAGACATGGATCAAACCTGACAGAAATGAAAACCCGCGCCAAGGGGATGGCGCGGGCTTATCCACAGAGAAATGACGCGATTGTGGATTACTGCTGCAAACACAGTTCCAGCCACGCTGCGCCCAAGTCCTCTTTTCGCACATCACGCATTTTTTGCTCGTAGACCCAAGGCGTGATCAAAGGGATCGCAGCATTGTAGTTTTCCGGCCAAGTGGGACCACTGTCAGCCACGGCTTGTGCGACGTCGCGTTCTTTAACCTTGTCCAAGCGGGCCTGCTGGATGGCCGCCACGACATCAGCTTGGTGCTGGCAGCTTTGTTCCTTGGTTTCAGCAGCGGCCAAAGGTGTGGCAAGCACAGCTGCGGCAATGGCGATACGCAACATTTAGGTAGGTCTCCCGGAATCGTTTGTCTTGCAGCAGCTTACCCGCCCACGTCGCGACCTGCCATTGCCGATCTCCTGATCGTGTGTGTTTGACTGTTTTCAGGATGGGGCGAACGGATCGCCCCAACCGAAAGCGATCAGAGGCCCTTGGCCCGATAGCTGCTGGCCACGCGGTCGATGGCGACAATATAGGCAGCAGTCCGAAGGTCCTCGACATCATCTCGGCTGTGCCAGACTTCACGCATCGACTGATAGGCGATGCGCATCGTGTCATCGAGACCTGACCGGACAAGCTCCAGTTCATCCGCACCTTTGAGATATCTGGACTTGAAATCCGGAGACATGGTCCACGCATCACCCAGATAACGGTCCAGCCGCTCCAGTTCACTGACGATCAACTCATGCCGCGCCTCTTCCTGACGGCGTTGCATCCGGCCAAAACGGATATGGCTCAGGTTTTTGACCCACTCGAAGTAGGAGACCGTCACACCGCCCGCATTGGCATACATGTCCGGGATGATGACCGTACCCTTCTTGCGCAGGATTTCATCCGCCCCTGCCGTCACCGGGCCGTTTGCGGCTTCGATGATCAGCGGTGCTTTGATCCGTTCGGCGTTTTCCAGGTTGATGACCCCTTCCAGTGCTGCAGGGATCAGAATTTCGCATTCCGCCTCCAGCACCGCGCCACCTTCTGCGGAATGGGTTGCATCTGGATAGTCTTTGACGCCACCATGCTTGACGATCCACTGGCGTACGGCCTCGACATCGATACCGTCCGGGTTATACAGCGCCCCGTCCCATTCGATGATACCGACGATGATCGAGCCGTCTTCTTCGCTCAGGAATTTGGCCGCGTGGTATCCCACATTGCCAAGGCCCTGAACTACGACGCGCTTGCCGTCCAGCTTGCCGGACAAACCGGCCTTGGCCACATCCTCGGGGTGGCGGAAGAACTCGCGCAGCGCGTATTGGATACCGCGCCCGGTGGCCTCGACCCGACCGGCAATACCACCCGCGTTCAACGGCTTGCCGGTGACACAGGCCCGCGCATTGATGTCGGTCGTGTTCATCCGAGCGTATTGGTCGGCCATCCACGCCATTTCACGTTCACCGGTTCCCATGTCAGGTGCCGGAACATTCTGAGACGGATTGATCAGATCGCGCTTGGCCAGTTCATAGGCAAACCGCCGTGTGATCTGCTCCATCTCGTGTTCTTCGTACTTGCGGGGGTCGATGCACAGCCCACCTTTTGACCCACCAAACGGCGTTTCAACCAAGGCGCATTTGTAGGTCATCAGCGCTGCAAGCGCCTCGACTTCATCCTGGTTCACGGCCAACGCATAGCGAATACCGCCTTTCACAGGCTCCATGTGTTCGGAATGCACCGAGCGATAGCCGGTAAAGGTGTGGATCTCACCCCGAAGCCGGACGCCAAAACGAACCGTATAGGTCGCGTTGCAGACCCGGATCTTCTGTTCCAGTCCGGGCGGCAGATCCATCAGGGACGCCGCCCTGTTGAACATCAGATCCACACTCTCACGAAAGCTCGGTTCCTTAGTGCCGGTCATACAATCCTCCGTACCGGTAACTGACAAACGTCATGACGATTTGTCGCACCACTGAACGGATGCTGCAATCTCCAATAGCACATTTTTTCATCAAATGACGAATGCGAGGTTTCGAAAACACCTCGAGTCGCCCCGCGATCCAATTGCTCAGATTGTCTACTTAACCGAAACAAATTGCCACGCCCGCGAGGAACTGAGGCCGATTCTCATTCAATAAGAGCAGCATAGTGGCAGGGCCGCCCAAATCTCGCCACGTTCCGCGTTTAAATTCTTAAAGTTGCAAAGATCTAGATTCAGCGTGTCTGACCACCGGTAGGGACCCAGTATGAAGATGTTGATTAGGAATTCTACATTTAAACGCCTCAAGCAACTTGGCTTCCGCGGTCGGACCCCGGCCGCGTTCTGGCGGTCCGAAAACGGCACCATGACAATTCTCGGGTTGGCACTGATGATGGTGGTTTTCGCGGTGGCGGGCTTTGCCGTTGACATGATGCGCTATGACCACGAACGGGCCCGTCTTCAGTATTCACTTGATCGCGCTGTTCTGGCTGCCGCGGATTTGCAACAGGAACTGTGTCCCAAGGACGTGGTTCAGGACTACCTCGTCAAAGAAGGTCTCGAAAGCTTTCTGAACGGTGACGTCGTTGTCGAACCAAAATCCTGCGACGACGATGGTAACAAGCTGATCGTAGGAAAACGCCGGGTCCAAGCCAGCGCTACGATGCCGGTCGAAATGCATTTCATGAAGTGGTGGGATGTTGACACGATTGATGTCAATGTCCTCAGCGTCGCCGAAGAGTCGATCGGTAACGTCGAAATCGCGATGATTTTGGATGTTTCGGGATCGATGAGCCGGTCTTCGCGCCTGACCAACCTCAAGAGCGCAGCAAAGAAGTTCGTCACGAAGATGTATGAAAACTCGTCCACGGAAAAACTGTCCATCTCGATCGTTCCTTACGCGACGCAGGTTGGCGTTCCAGACTCTTTGATGAACGAACTGACCACGGTCGGGTCCAATACAAATGCAAACTGTATTGACTTCACGCCCTCTCAGTTGACTGGGGCCAGTTTTGACACAGGCGCTACTTACAATGAGTCTCTGCTGTTCACCAGATCAGGCAGCGACAGACGACCGAGCAACCTGTACGTCAGCCAGGGCTATCCCGAACGCTGCAGAGGGCAAGACAGCAGAAAACTTGTTGTTCATCAAAATGATGAAACTGCACTGCATACTTACATCGACTCGTTTTATGCCAACGACAATACGTCGATCAACATCGGTATGAAGTGGGGTCTTACAATGCTGGACGAAAGCTTCCGCCCGATCGTGTCAAAGATGATCACCGCTGGCGACGTTCCAGCCGTATTCACGGGCCGTCCGGCAAACAGCGTTGGCAGCGATACGATGAAGGTCATTGTCCTGATGACCGACGGTCACAACACGGACAGGAGTTGGGTCAACGAGCCCTATAATACAGGTCAGACTGGTATTTGGTGGAATGATGATGCCGAAATCTACTCGATCAACGTAAACAAAGTGGACGAATCTGACGACACTGATGGGTACAAATTTGTCTGGCCAGATGTGAGTATGAGGTATTGGGACAGTAGTCGCGGAAGGTACTGGGTTCGCGATGAGTACCAGGACCACGCCTATGGTAACACTGACGTCGACAGTGATGGCGACGGCCAAGGAATAGGCGAGTTCCTCATTTATCTTTGCGACAACTATTCCGACGGCGCTTGTCAACAACGAAGCACGACCGTACCTCCGCAGCTGCTGTCCGAGACTGGCAGTGCCGTCTCGTTGTCATGGAAATCGCTTTGGGAGCAAACATCCAGAAACGCAATCGAAGACATCCTCGAAGACGCTATAGGGTCGACATTGGCGCGGAGTTGGAGAAACAGAGCCGTCAGCACGGAAAGTCGCACAACCAAAGACAACCAGGTTAAGGCAATGTGCGACTACGCAAAAGACCAGAAGAATATCATTATATTCTCAGTGGCTTATGAAGCCAGCTACTACGGCAGACAACTGCTTTGGCACTGCAAATCAAATGAGAACTCGTATTTCGCGCCCACCGGTGGCGAAATTGGAGAAGTCTTCGACACCATCGCGGCAAGCGTTCAAAACCTCAGGCTGACCCAATGATCAAACGTTTGAAAAACAAGCTGCGCAGATTTCGCCGCGACGAGGACGGAATGGCCACCATCGAGTTGGTGATGTGGTTTCCGGTCTTCATGATGGTCACTTATTCGGGGATTGAGCTTGGCATCGTGGCCTGGAACCACGCCAACCTTGAGCGGGCGCTGGATGAAACGATCCAAGATGTTCGCATGAACCGGATTACCCCACATGATCCCACCCCCGGCGCGCAATGGACACATGATCTGATCAAGAAAATTATCTGCGAAAAAGCCAGCGCCATCCCCAATTGCGAAGATAGCCTAGCGGTCGAGATGACCAAGGTCGATCATTTCAACAGCAGTGCCCTTCTGACCGGTCAGTTCCAAAGACCCTTCTGTGTGGACACGCCCGAAGAAATTCGCGGCAAGGATGACCAGATCTTCACCCCCGGTGCCGCCAACGAACTTATGATCATCCGGGCCTGTGCGGAAATCACGCCGCTATTCACCGGAACGACTCTGGGACAGCTGGCACAGAAGGATCCGGACGGTCAGTACGAATTGCATGCAATAACGGTGTTTGTTCATGAGCCCTAATTCACCCCTCCCTAAACGCGTTCTTGGCGCATTCGGTCGGTTCTTCCGAAAGGAAGATGGCGTCGTAACCATCGAAGGCGTTTTGATGCTGCCATTGTTGTTTTGGTCAATGTGGACGTCTTACACTTTCTTTGATGGCTATCGTCAGGGCGCTTTGAACTTGAAAGCCGCCTACGCCGTAGCCGATATCCTTTCGCGGGAAAAAGAGACTGTCACGGATCAATACGTGACATCCATGTATGATCTGCAGAAGTTCATGATTGCAGAGCGTTCGGACCTTTCCCTCCGCATTTCATTCGTAAGCTGGCACAACGGGGAAAACCTGGGCGAAGCAGGCCACCATGAAGTTGAATGGTCCTGCGTACGCGGACAATTCGTCGATGGTTGGACAAATGGAACGATCGGCCTGATTTCCGATCGTATTCCAGTCATGGCAGATGGCGCGACGATGATTCTGGTCGAGACCCGAGACCATTATGTACGGCCCTTCGACATCGGCTTAGGAAGCAGAAACCTGAACATCGACAAGTTCATCTTTACCCAGCCGCGTGGATACACATACATCAACGGACCGGATTCCTGTAAAGAAAACGTCGCTGGCGATCCAGGTGCAGACGATACCGTTCACGACGATACCGTTACTCCATAAGCAATACCGAGATCATTTCGGACATGAATTTTGTTTCGGCGGCGGCGGTCATTCCGCCGACGCCGACCCGGCGTCCCAACCGCCACCACAGGCCCGGCGCCCAAACATTTCTCTCTTTAGAGCGGGTGCGCAACAGAAAGCCGTTGGACGGCTTGAAGGCAAAGACGCCCCGATCCACCGCTTCGATTTCGGAAACCTGAGCGATGACGCGCCCTGTTCCCGTTCGCAACTCGGATCGGGTCAATTCGATCCGATCCTGTGTCGCTGTCCAGACACGGTACGCCAACCACCAGGATGCCGCGCCAACCACCAGCAGAAAGACCTGCCAGACAAGCTCGGGCGGAGAGGCCAGCGCCACATAGATCACCAAAGCACCGATCGTACCAAGCATCACGACACCCGCCCACCGTCTGGCGGATGACGCTTGAATTGTTGCCAGCACTTCGTCTTGCATGACTACCTCCTGTCTGTCCGTTCCGGGATGTATCTGCTTTGCAGGGAAATAAACAGGCCCTCCCTTCTCTCTGCATTTCCACACAATTCGAGTGCTCATATGCAAATTGACTGCTACGGCGCACGGGTTACATGCTGTCCAGAAATTCAGGAGATTGCCATGTCCCTCAGACCAACTCTGGAAACCCGCACAGCGGTGCCGACTATGGAAGGTGCGGGCGTCAAACTGCATCGGGCGTTCGGATTTCAGGACCCGTCGGAACTGGACCCGTTTCTGTTGTTTGACGATTTTCGCAATGAACGCCCGCAGGACTATCAGGCCGGGTTTCCATGGCATCCCCATCGTGGGATCGAAACCATCACCTATGTGCTTGCCGGAACGGTTGAACACTCGGATTCGCTGGGCAACAGCGGCACGCTTGGGGCCGGTGACGTACAATGGATGACCGCCGGGTCCGGAATCCTGCATCAGGAAATGCCGCATGGGAACCAATCGGGCCAGATGCATGGATTCCAGCTGTGGGGCAACCTGCCCTCTGATCAGAAGATGACATCGCCGCGCTATCAGGACGTACAGGCCCGGGATATTCCGGAAATCACTGACGATGACGGGACAACCGTGCGCGTCATCGTCGGTAAGTTTTGGGGCAAGACCGGACCGGTCGATGGCATTGCCGCCGATCCTCAGTATCTGGACGTGCAGATTCCGGCCGGCGTCAGAAAAACCTTCCGGATCGACACGTATCGCCGCGCCTTTGCCTATGTGTTTGAAGGACAGGCAGCCTTTGCAGATGCGTCCCAGCCGACCGGAGTTCTTTTGGAGAAGGAAGTCGCCGGGGAAGAGGTCAACATCCGTGACATGTCCGGGAATCGAACTTTGGTGCGTTTCGGCACCGGGGACGAGATTACGGTTCAGGCGGGCCTCGAGGGCGTTCGATTTCTGCTGATTTCAGGCGCTCCGATAGATGAGCCGGTGGCGTGGCATGGTCCGATTGTGATGAACACACGTGCCGAGCTTGAACAGGCCTTTCGAGAGCTTCGCAACGGAACTTTCATTCGCCCCGCCCATTGAAGAAGAACCCCACAGGACCTGGGTCAGGCTGATACTGCCCGGCGCACCATGTCCCAATAGATCTGTTCGACTTCGTCCAGCGACAATCGCCCGCCAGAGCGGTACCAGGTCATGACGCCGTTCAGCATGGCGATGACGGCCAACGTGGCGATTTTTGTGTCCGAGATCGAGAACTGACCGGCCTTTTGACCGCTGCTCAAAATCCGCTCCAACGAGTCTTCATAGGTGCGACGTAAATCTTCGATCTCGGCGAAGTTTTCCAGCGTCAGGTTGCGCAGTTCCATATAGGCGATGAACACTTCGTCCGGACGTTGCAGGTGAAAGCGGATGTGAAACCCGACAAAGCGGCGCAATGCATCCCGCGCGTCGTCAGTTTTGTCCTGCGCATCATAGGCTTGCAGCAACTCCTGCATGTGCTCGCGCATCAATCGAAACAGCAGGCTTTGCTTGTCAGGCGTATAGTTGTACAGCGCCCCGGCCTGCACGCCGACTTCCTTTGCGATCTGTCGCATCGAAACGGCGGCATAGCCGTGACGCGCGAACAAAGCCAACGCCGCCTTGCGGATGCGCGGGCCGGTAATGTCCGAATGTGAACCTTGGGTACGAGCCATGACAAGATAATATCTGAACAGACGTTCAGATAGAACCCCCGCTTGAACAGATCGGACAAATGGTGCAACACAAGGACAAGCCCTTAGTGAAAGCGCGCCTCATGAAGCCCCTGCCCCTTCTGGTTCTGCTCGTCGTCTGTATAGGATGTACGGACTTCCCCGAATTGGACGGCAGCGAGTCCCGGGCGGTCAAGTCGGCGCCCTTCCCCGATTTGTTGCCCCTTCAAGGCACGCTTGGTGATCCTGTCGATCCCGTCAACGAAGCGGCGGGTGTTGAACAGGACCTGACGGCGCGCAGTGAGGCTTTGGCCAAGAAGGCGGAAGCGCTGCAAAACGCTCAGATAAACTAAAGATCTGCCATTCCCGCCACCGCTTTGTGCCTGACGGATTGCACCCGGGTCCCGAACCGGATAAGGCAGCGCTGAGCGGGCAAAACACCCGAAATCAGCATATGACGAGCGAAAGGAACCCACGGGATGACACAGGCGCTGCGGCTTGGAATTGCGGGCTTGGGAACAGTTGGCGTGGGTGTCGTTCGGATCGTCCGGCGTCATGCCGAACTGCTGCAATCGCGCACCGGACGCCCGATTGAAATCGTCGCCGTTTCAGCCCGGAATCCCAACAAGGACCGCGGCGTGAACCTGTCGGACTACGCTTGGGAAACCGATCCTGTGGCTCTTGCCAGGCGCGATGATATCGATGTCTATGTCGAGTTGATGGGGGGTGAAAACGGCCCTGCGAAGGCCTCAGTCGAGGCCGCGCTGGCCAGTGGCAAGAACGTTGTCACCGCAAACAAGGCCCTATTGGCCATCCACGGTCAGGAACTTGCGGAACAGGCTGAGGCTGCGGGTCGTGTGATCCGGTTCGAGGCCGCCGTTGCCGGTGGTATTCCGGTGATCAAATCGCTCACCGAGGGGCTTGCAGGTAACGAGATCACGCGCGTGATGGGCGTCATGAACGGTACATGCAACTATATCCTGACCCGGATGCAATCGCAGGAAAAGGGCTATAACGCGCTGTTCGCCGAATGTGCCGAGCTGGGGTATCTTGAGGCCGATCCGAACCTTGATGTGGGCGGGATCGACGCCGCGCACAAGCTGGCGCTGCTGTCCTCGATTGCGTTCGGCACCAAGCCGAATTTCGATGGAATCGAAATCGAAGGCATTCAGCAGATCAGCCTCGAAGATATTCACCAGGCCCATGATATGGGTTATCGCATCAAGTTGCTGGGCGTGGCCCAACGCACCGCGCGCGGGCTGGAACAGCGGATGCAGCCCTGTCTGGTGCCAAGCGAGTCACCTCTGGGTCAATTGGAGGGTGGCACCAATATGGTTGTCATCGAGGGCGACGCGGTTGATCAGGTCGTTCTACGCGGCCCGGGTGCAGGTGAAGGCCCGACCGCCAGCGCGGTGATGGGCGATATCTGTGATCTGGCACGCGGGTTGAAGATACCAACCTTCGGTCGCCCTGCGATCAGCCTTGAAGACGCCACCCCGGCACGCACCGGCCTGCCCGCTCCGTATTACCTTCGGCTGGCTTTGCTGGACAAGCCGGGCGCGCTGGCCAAGGTTGCCGCCATCCTGGGGGATGCAGGCGTCTCGATCGATCGCATGCGTCAGTACGGTCACAGCGAAAGCACGGCACCGGTGCTGATTGTCACCCACAAAACCACGCGCGCCACACTGGACGTGGCACTGGACGGGTTCCGCACGACCGATGTGGTCTCGGGCGAACCTGTCGCGCTGCGCATCGAACAGGTCTGACCCCTTGCAGCCAGCGCCAAGGGCAGGCTATGCCAGACGTAACGTCATTACCGACCAAAGGAATACATCGCATGAACGCTGCCAAAACCGACTTCAACGATCGCCTGCTGTCTCTGGGCCTTGCGCGGGTTGCGGAACAGGCCGCACTTGCCTCGGCTTCGCTGGTGGGTCGGGGTGACGAAAAAGCTGCCGATCAGGCCGCTGTGAACGCGATGCGGGAACAACTCAATCTGCTGGATATCGCAGGGGTCGTGGTCATCGGTGAAGGCGAGCGGGACGAGGCACCGATGCTCTATATCGGCGAAGAGGTTGGCACCGGCAACGGACCAGGTGTGGACATCGCGCTGGACCCGTTGGAGGGCACGACACTGACCGCAAAGGATATGCCCAACGCTCTGACCGTGATCGCCATGGGTCCGCGGGGGTCCATGCTGCATGCGCCGGATGTCTACATGGACAAATTGGCCGTCGGCCCCGGCTATCCCGAGGGTGTCGTCAATCTGGATATGACACCCCGCGAGCGGGTTGAGGCGCTGGCCACGGCCAAAGAGTGCAAACCCGCCGACATCACCGTCTGCATTCTGGAACGTCCGCGCCATGAAGCGATGATTGCCGAAGTACGCGAGACGGGTGCTTCGATCCGACTGATCACCGACGGGGACGTGGCCGGTGTCATGCATTGTGCCGAAAGCGAAGTGACCGGCATTGATATGTATATGGGACAGGGCGGCGCGCCCGAGGGTGTTCTGGCCGCAGCGGCACTGAAGTGCATGGGTGGCCAGATCTTTGGCCGCTTGCTGTTCCGCAACGACGACGAGCGTAGCCGTGCGGCCAAGGCCGGTATCTCCGATCTGGACCGCGTCTATGCGCGCGATGAGATGGTCACCGCAGATGTGATCTTTGCAGCCACCGGTGTGACTGGCGGGTCCCTGCTGCCTCGTATCAAACGCGAGCCGGGTTGGGTTGAGACGACCACCCTGTTGATGCGGTCGAAAACGGGATCGGTGCGCCGCATGTCCTACCGCACGCCAATGTGGTCACACATCGAAGAATAAGCGGCTTGCACCGCCCTGCCGCGCGCGTATTTTGACAAGAAGAAAAGGCCGGATCCAATTGGGTCCGGCCTTGGCACATGAGAGGCGCGATGAGTTATCTTGGGGTTGAGCAGTCACTGACAGGTCGGCGTTGGGTGGGTCCCTCGCCCGAGGTTGAGCGCGCGACCGAGATGCTGACGCAACAGGCCGATCTGCCACGCGCCGTCTGTCAGGTTCTGGCCCAGCGCGGTGTGCCACCGATGGAGGCCGCAGGTTTTCTTGAGCCCAAACTGAAAGAGCTTCTGCCTGATCCCCGGAGCCTAAAAGACATGGAAGTTGCAGCGGCCCGGTTTTTAAAGGCTGTTCGCCAAAAGCAGCGGATCGCGGTCTTTGCGGATTATGACGTCGACGGCGGCAGTTCGGCGGCTCTTCTACTGGTTTGGTTGCGTCAGATGGGATTGCAGGCGACGCTCTATGTGCCGGACCGCATTGACGAGGGGTATGGGCCGAATGTGCCTGCCATGCAGGCGCTGGCGGCGGCCCATGATCTGATCATCTGCGTCGATTGCGGCACCCTGAGCCATGAGCCGATTGCGGCGGCCAAGGGCGCGGATGTGATCGTTCTGGATCACCATCTTGGCGGCGAGACCCTGCCCGATTGCGTGGCCGTCGTGAACCCAAACCGGCAGGATGAAAGCGGCGATCTGGGCTACCTTTGTGCGGCGGGCGTGGTTTTCCTGATGCTGGTCGAAGCCGGGCGACAAATGCGTGAGGCAGGCGCCAGGGGGCCTGATCTGGTCTCGCTGCTCGATCTGGTTGCGCTTGCCACTGTGGCCGATGTGGCCCCGTTGATTGGGGCCAATCGGGCCTTGGTACGCCAAGGTTTGAAAGTCATGGCGGGTCGCCAGCGACCGGGGCTTGTCGCTTTGTCGGATGTTGCACGTATGGATTCCGCGCCAAGCAGCTATCATCTTGGGTTCCTGCTGGGGCCACGGGTCAATGCGGGGGGGCGCATCGGTCAGGCCGATCTGGGCGCGCGTTTGCTCAGCACCGACTCGCAGACCGAAGCCGAGGCCCTGTCACAAAGGCTGGACGCGCTGAACACAGACAGGCGTGACATCGAAAACGCCGTGCGTGCCGCCGCGCTGGAACAGGCCGAAGATCGGGGGCTGGATGCACCATTGGTCTGGGCCGCCGGTGAGGGCTGGCATCCCGGCGTGGTGGGCATCGTCGCCTCGCGCTTGAAAGACGCAGCAAACCGCCCTGCAATCGTCATCGGGTTCGATGGGGACGAGGGCAAGGGATCGGGCCGTTCGGTCTCGGGGGTTGATCTGGGGGCCTCCATCCAGCGACTGACTGCCGAGGGCCTTCTGGTAAAAGGCGGGGGTCACAAGATGGCGGCTGGGCTTACCGTCATGCGCGATCAACTGGAACCGGCGATGGCGCGTCTGTCAGAGTTGCTGGCGAAACAGGGAGCGGGGCAAGGTGGTCCGGCGGACCTCAAGCTGGATGGGACACTGATGCCTGGGGCCGCGACGGTTGACCTGATCGAACAGATTGAAAAGGCTGGTCCTTTTGGGGCCAGCGCCCCGGCTCCGCGCTATGCCCTGCCCGACCTTCAAGTGCGATTTGCCAAACGTGTGGGTGAGTCTCATTTGAAGCTATCCCTGTCCGACGGGATAAGCAGCGGCTTGGACGCCATTGCGTTTGGCGCATTTGACGGCCCTTTGGGCGAAAAGCTTTCGAACCACGGCGGCGCACGCTTTCATTTTGCCGGACGCCTGGAGGTGAATTCCTGGGGTGGTCGCCAAAACGTACAGCTTCGGCTTGAGGACGCGGCGGAAGCCCGCTGAACTGATTTTTCGTCTTGTTCCGACCTGCCAAAAAACTTTCGTATCCTTGCGTTTTTCGGCTTGCGGGGGTCGGGGTGAAACCGTAAAAGGCCCTCCACAAGCACGCGTGGCCCGTTCGTCTATCGGTTAGGACGCCAGGTTTTCAACCTGGAAAGAGGGGTTCGATTCCCCTACGGGCTGCCATTTTTGCTTGTGAGCCAAGGCTCAGTGGCCCGTTCGTCTATCGGTTAGGACGCCAGGTTTTCAACCTGGAAAGAGGGGTTCGATTCCCCTACGGGCTGCCACTTTTGCCTTACACTCCGAATTTCTCGCGACACAGGCCTGTGATTTGGTCCCAGATGGATTTGAATTCGGGTGTGTTTTCAGCCGCATAGTGGAAGTTCTTCATCAAACCCGTCAGCTGCGTGAACACCTGCCGCACCTCGGCCTTGTCGGTGAAATCAGCCGGTGATTGGGTCACATCGTAGACCAGCTTGAAGGTCAGCTTTTGCCTTTCAAGCGGCACGGTCGCGTCCACTTTGTCAAACGCGTCCTGCTGCAGATAGACCATGTCCACAAACAAGGCTTTTTGCTGGGTGATGAAATCGTCAATCGTCACGCCCTCTTCCCCGGTCACCTGCATCATCTGGTCGACCTGCTCGCCTTTTTCGATCAAGGCGATCAGATCACGCACCTTGCCGGTCCAGCCCGGCTCGGCATTTTTGTCGTACCAATCAGACAGTTGGTCTGTGTAGCGGGACCAGCTGAGCATCGGGTCAACGGCCGGGTAGAACCGCTTGTACGCCCGTTCCGAAGACAGACCGAGAAAACATTTGACCGTAGACAGGGTGGATTGCGTGACCGGTTCATCGAAGTTGCCGCCTGCGGGTGACACGGTGCCGATCAGGGTCAGGCTTCCCAGATCGCCATCATTTGTTTTCATGGCACCTGCGCGTTCGTAAAGACCCTTGATCGAGCTTTCCAGATAAGCCGGGAACCCTTCTTCACCGGGAATTTCTTCAAGTTTCCCGGATGTTTCGCGCATCGCCTGTGCCCAGCGGCTGGTGCTGTCGGCAATCAACAAAACGTCATAGCCCATTTGTCGGTAATACTCGCCCAAGGTGATGCCGGTGAAGATCGATGCCTCGCGTGCTGCAACCGGCATGGATGAGGTGTTGCAGATGATGATAGTGCGGTCCATCAGGCTGCCGCCTGTGGTTGGATCGGTCATCTTGGGGAATTCGTGAATCGTCTCGACCACTTCACCGGCGCGTTCGCCGCAGGCAACGACAATGACGATATCAACCTTGGCATTCCGGGCGATCAGGTTTTGCAGCACCGTTTTGCCCGCCCCAAAAGGCCCCGGAATACAAGCCGTGCCGCCACGTGCGATCGGAAAGAACGTATCAATCAGGCGCTGAGAGGTCAGGACCGGCTCGGTCGGATACAACCGCTCGGACAGCGCACGCTTCAGGATGCTTTCCGGCAAGGGACGGCGCACCGGCCATTTCTGAGCGAGTGTCAGTGTGTGCTCGCCGCCCTGCTCGTCTTCCAGCCGTGCCACGATATCGTGAATGGTGGCCGCGCCTTTCTGGACCCAAACGACGGTGTAGACACCCGCCCAATTGAAGGGCAGCATGATTTTGTGACTGAAATGGCCCTCGGGCACTGTGCCGATGCTGTCGCCTGCTTTTACGGTGTCACCTACCTTGACTGACGGCGAAAACGACCATTTCGCCTGATCGTCCAGCGGGGCAACGTCTGCCCCGCGCGGCAGGAATGTGCCAAACTCGGTAGCCACTTTGGGCAGCGGCGATTGCAATCCATCAAACACCTGCCCCAGCAGGCCCGGCCCCAGCTCCACCGATAGCAGTTGGCCGGACTGTTCTACCGGATCACCCACGGCCACGCCGTCGGTGCTTTCATAGACCTGCACATCCGCGGTATCGCCGCGCACGCGCAGGACTTCGGCCTTCAGGTGCTCTTGACGGCCGCCGGGTCCCGGTCGCGTCGGCAGGATGAAAACCACCTCGTTCTTGACCAACTGTCCGGGCTGGCCCGAGGCATCCGGGTTGGCTTGGATCTGAACCAGCCCCTCCTGCACCGAGACGACGCGGGCAGTGGCGGTCTGCGTGGCGGGGGTTGGGGCTGTCATGCGATTGCTCCATCAAACTCGACTTCTGCGACGCCAGCCATGGCAAGCTGCGCGAGGTTCTCAAATCTCTTGGCCGCGTCCTGCGCGTTGCTTTGCGCCCAGCGGTTGAAAATGTTCCATTTCAACACATAAATCGCCACCGCTTCGAAATCGAAATAGTGGCGGGACGCATGCCGTTTCAGGTGTTTGTGGCTCACTGACAAAAGCAACCGTTCCAGCCCCAGAGGGTCTTCGGCATCCAGCAACTGCTTGGCCTCCTTGATCCACGGCATTGGCCCGTCCAGCCTGAAGGTCGGATCGCTCCAGTTGGCGGGAATGTGGCGTGCCCATCGGCCCATACCAAAGACCCCACCAGACGGGCTGCCGCCCTGCTTGCGCAAACGAAGCGCTGCAACCGCCGTGCGCAGGTCCATCCGCTCGACAAAGATCTTCCGCAACGTAGGCTGTGGAACATCCTTTAGCCCCTCTTTGCATCGCTCAACGGCCTGCGCATCGGTGACGTCAATGTCATAGTCACTCCAGTTCAGCGCGTGTTCCAGCACTTTCAGAACGCGGGCATCCTCGGGCATCAGCGCCGTCAGTCGACGATCCAGGCGCAGCCGGGACAGAGGGGGTTGTTTGGCGATGAACAACCTCTCTGACCCCGGCAGGCTGCTGATCAGCGCGATATAGGCATCCGGGCCCGACATCTCAGCGGATCACCCCTTCCAAGACGGCGCGGAATCGGGGTTGCAGATGCTCCATCAGCAAGGAGGCCACAGCCTTATTCGTCAGATCGAGCACCACGCCCTGATCCTCGGCTCGCACGCGGATGCCGTCCTGAGCATCGTCAGAGGCGTGCAACTCGACCTCTTCGTTCAGCATTTCGGCCGTCAGACCCAGAACATATTTGGTCAGTTTTCCGGACTGGATGTCATCGGCGTTTTGCTTGATGTCTTCTTGAGTGGCGATCCTGGCGGGCAGGATGACCTGTACCTTGCCATCCAGATTGGCTCCGTCTGCTGCACGTCCTACAACTTCGAGGATCATCTGTTTCAGCAGCTGCGGATCAGCCATTTCCTTGGTCACCAGACGTTCCACATCCTGCCGGAAGCGATCCGTCAGACCTGCCTTCATGGTCAGGACCGTGTCGCGCATCGCCGTGTTCAGCGCCTCTTCTCCGGCTGCGCGATAGCTGTCGGCATCACTGCGCGCCTTTTTCTTGTATGCATCCGCCTCACGTTTGGCCTCAGCCAGAATCTCGGCGGCTTCGGTCCTGGCATCGGCGCGCAGTTTTTCCGCCTCTGCCTGACCGGCAGCCACCCCGTCATTTCGCAACTTGTCGATCAGAGCATCAACGCCATGCGAAATCATTCGGTCCTGTGCCATCAGCTGATCCCCGCACTGATGACGAGGGCAAAGACAAAGGCAAAGACACCAAACCCTTCGATGATCGCGGCAGGCGCCAGTGACAGGCCGAAGATCTCAGGCTTCTCCTTGGTGGCATTGATCGCTGCCGCACAAGCCCGGCCCTGCCAGATACCGCAATACATAAGCGCGATGCCCGACAGGATGCCAATACCAAACAGCCCGCCTGCGTTTTCGGGCGTCACATCGCGGTTCAGGGTGAACATTATGACGATGCCATAGATCACCATTGTTGACGGAAAGGCCGAGACTCCGACGAAGCGGCCATAGCCACCTTCGGTCTCGGTCATCGCGCCGATACTGGCCATGCCCGCAATCGAGCACCCAATCGCGCTGGCCGCCGCGCCCAGCGCCATGGGCGCATAAATGCCCAGCCAACCCAATGTCAGAACAAGCTCATTCATTCCTGAACCTCCTTGCGGGCAAACGGACGAAAGACAATGCCTTCGTCCGGCAGACCCCATTTAAAGAATTCGATGTAATTGAGACGTAATCCGTGAACGACGCCGCTCATCATCGCGAGGGCAAAGTTCAGGATGTGGCCGACGATCAGGATCAGCAGGCCAAACAGAATCCCCGGTCCTTTCAGCGCATGGATCACCGACATCGCCAGATCGTTGAACGTGATCGCCAGAGAGGCCGAGGCCAGGCCCAGCGCAAACAGGCGCATATAGCTGAGGACATCTCCGAACGCGCCCATGGCACCGGCCAGTGCCTGGATACCGTCAATCAGACGCCACAGCCAGTCTGTAGGCTTTTTGATCTCTCGTTCGCTGGAAAACAGCAAAATGGCCAGCACACCCAAACCAAGAAGCGCCGCGCCAAGCGTCAGGCTGTCCCCGTTCATATAGCTGAGCCAAAGGGCAAACCCGCCGACCAGAGCCGCGATCCAGCCCAGATTGGCGATTGCTTTGCGCCGCCCCCAAGCGGCCCGCGCAGCCAATGCATTCGCCAGAACCAGATGCAAGACGCCCACGACGATAGACACCATCATCATGGCGTTGAAATTGTTCAGGTCCAGAAGTTTGACCCTGCCAAGGACTGCCCCCTCAGGCGGTGCCACCCCAAAGTAGCTGCCGACCAATACGCCATAGAGGATCGTTGCGCCCGATATGATCACCCCGTACAGCCGCCAAGAGCGCTGACCGACTGTCCCGCCCATGCGCTTCCAGAACAGCAACAGGCCCAGCAGGATGATGGCTCCGTAACCGGCATCGGCCACGATCATCGCAAAGAAAAACGCGAAAGAGGCTGCAACGATTACGCTCGGGTCCCAGTCCTTGTAGCCGGGCACTTGATAAAACAGCGCCAAATCCACGGCAGCACTGCGTTTTTCCGGTTGCTCAAGCAATGTGGGTGGGGTGTCGTCAGGACCCGGCTCCTCGATCAGCGCAGCAGCGTCATTGGCTTGCGCCAAGCCCAGAACTGCATCGACCTGATCTTCGGGGACCCAGCCCTGCAGGGCAAACATGGCCTCTTCATCGCGCACTTTCTGATTTGCATGAGCCAGTTCCGCAGCACTTTCCGCCACGGACAGATTGCGCCGCATCAGCGTCAGGTATCTGGTCTGTGCGACACGTTCAGCCTCAAGTGCTTCGATTGCAATCTCGGCCTCTTCCAGCTGCGCCTCTAGCTCATGGATCGGCAATGAGCCGGTATGGGTGCGGGCGACAGGTAAAATGTCGTCGGCAGGTTCATCCGGTGCAATCAAAACCGCGTAAATGAACCGATGGTCCTGTTCCAGAATGGCCCAAGGGATCGGCAACCGTTCAAGTGCCTCGCGATGTTTCAAAGGCAGTTGGTAGAACCACAACCGATTGCCTGCCAAAACATCGTCGGGGGGAAAATCCAAATCTCCCCAAGGGCGCACCCGAGCAATCCGATATGCCAGAAAGTCGCGCCGGTCCATCACATCGCGGCTGCGTTGCATCAGGTCCAGAACGTCTTGGACGAACTGGTCCATATCGAACCCCGGATCGCGTTGTATCTGACGGCGCGGTTCGGGCACATCTGTCAGAAAACGCAATGCCTTATAGGCCTCTCTTGCACCACGCTCACTGACCTTTTCCGGCTCGGCTGGCGGAGCCACCAAAGGCAGCACATGCATACAGCCCAGATTCTGCAACGCCTCAAGTGTCGCGGTCTTCTGCGCCGCCCGCCCGACCAGAGAAAGTTTCTTGAGGCGCGCCACACTCATGATGCCGTCTCTTTGGCGTGCTTGCGCTTGGATATTTTTGAGCGCACCACCGCCTGCATCTGCTCATCGCTCAGATAGATACGGATTTTCTTTATGTTGGCCTTGGCCCGCGGGATCAGGACCTTTTCGAACAGGTTGACCCGCTGAGTGATGGTCGCCACGGCCCTGTCAAAGATTTTCACCCGCTCCTCTGCCACCCGAACGCGCAGTCGCGCTTCGATCATGTCGTGCAGCAAATGCGCGGCGGCGTCGACCCAATGGGGTTTTGCCAACAGCGAATAGGGTCGCACTGCAACCTCGATCCGGTCCAGTGCGGGCATCGTTACGCCCACCACGTTGACCTCTTTGATCTTATAGTCTTTCAGTTCCACCAAACCATCCAGATCAATATTCTGCTGCGCCAACATCGGCAGTTTTGCCCCGACCTGTTGCGCCAGGTCCTGCACCTCGTCCTCGAGGCGCTTTACATCTTCGCGGGCCTTCACACGTTCCGCCATCATCTGCTGTCGTTTCAGGTCCAGGGACGGTAGGAACCGCTCATAGCTTTTCAGCTGCGTCTGCTCGCGCGCAAGCGACGATTTATTCAGCTGCAACCGCGCCATTGGCATCCTTTGGGAAATACTTGTCGACCAGAGCCTGCTTCATCAGCAATTGTTCCGGCGCAAAACACTCGGCCAAGGTCTTCCAGCCCAGATCAAGCGCCTCTTCCAGCGGGATCGATACGTTGATGTCCATGAACCGCGACCGGAACAGTGCGCCGAACTTCAACAACTGATGATCGTAATCTGACAAATCAAAAGCCATCGCCTGTTTCTGCGCCGCGTCGCGGCTTTCCGAGTAGAACCGGATCATCGTGTTCATGATCTGCCCATGATCCTCGCGGGTCGTCTTGCCAATGACATTCTGCTTGAGACGCGAAAGGCTGCCGAACGGGTCGATCACACCGGAATGCAGGTAGAACTGCCCTTCGGTGATATAGCCCGTATTGTCAGGCACAGGATGGGTCACGTCATTGCCGGGCATCGTCGTCACAGTCAGGACAGTCACCGATCCGCCTTTGGCGTAGTCACAGGCTTTCTCGTAGCGCCGCGCCAATTGGGAATAAAGATCCCCCATGTAGCCGCGCTGCGAAGGCACACGCTCCTGACTGATCCCCACCTCTTTCATCGCGTCGGCATAGGCCGTCATGTCGGTCAGCAGGACGAGAACGCGTTTACCTTCTTCCACCGCAAATTTCTCGGCCACGGCCAGCGCCATATCGGGCACCAGCAGACGCTCAACCAATGGGTCCATCGCCTGATTGACAAACATCACGGTGCGGGAAAACACGCCCGCGTCTTCAAAGGACGTCCGGAACGTGTGGTAGTCGTCGAAAATAAGGCCCAAGCCGCCAAAAACCACAATGTCGGCATCGGCCTGAATACCAATCCGGCTGAGGAACGCGTTGAACGGCTCGCCCGAAACCGAAAAGATCGGAATTTTCTGGCTTTCGACCAGCGTGTTGAAGACGTCGATCATGGGCACATCTGTGCGGATCATCTTGTTTGGCACCGCCCGTTCGGCAGGGTTCACAGTCGGTCCGCCAATATCGATCCGCGGCTCGGCGGACAGGTCCGGACCACCATCGATGGCCACGCCCGCCCCATCAAATACGCGGCCCAGAATGTTTGCCGAATAGGGTGTCTGCATCGGATGGCCAAGGAAGGTTGCCGTCGCTTCGGTCGAAACGCCCTTGGTGCCTGAAAATACCTGAAGGGTCACCACGTCCCGATCAATGAAGATCGCCTGGGCCAGTGTCTTGTGCCCATCCACCGTTTCGATCATCGCAAGATCATTGAACCGCACCACAGGCGTGCCGCCCTTTTCGACGGGAACCCTGACCTTGATCGTATCACCGACGATCTCCAGGACACGCGTGTATTTCAACAGACTTTGGGACATCGCCTATCCTCATTCGTTCGAAGAATAGTATTGACAGTCTCTGTCAAGGCGCCGGGCATTTTTTCAATTATAGGTATAGTTTACAACGAATTCAAACCTTGGCAAATGGACAATTTGTACCACTACCACCCCCTGCGGCCGAACAGGGAATGAATGCGGTTCTGATCGGCAAAAGGCTCGACCGCCTGCGCGCGTTCCAACCCCGAGACCACCCGTCCCACCAAGACCCAGCTGATAAGCGCGAAAATCACGCCTCCGAATGCCTGCCCCAACAAAACACCCGAAGCCCCGGCCAGAGAGGACCCAATCGACGCGAACACCCAGGTGCCCAGCGTATGGCGGCCCCAGTTGATCCAGGTGGAATAGACGGGGTGGCCCAGATTGTTGAAGCTGGCATTGGCAACGAAGATAACCCCGTTGAAAAACGACGCCAGTGCAAGCGGCCCGCAGAACAGGTAGATCAGCACCCGAGTTTCGCCCTGAGCTGCGAACAGATCAGCGATAGGCGCGCGCAGGACGAACAGCACGGCCGACATGCCAAGCACGTAGAGCACGGTAAACTTGATCCCGGCCAGAAACGCGGCGCGCACACGGGCAAACTGTTCGGCCCCGAAGTTTTGGCCAATGATCGGGCCTATCGCACCCGATAGCGCAAAGATAACCGAAAACGCCACTGGCAGCAGACGCCCGATCACCGCCATTCCAGCCACTGCGTCGGTGCCATACTCGGCGATTTCACGCACGACGATGGCATTTCCGATTGGTGTGGCGACGTTGGTCAGCACAGCGGGTATTGCTATCGCGCGCACCGGTTTCAGATCTTGCGCAACCTGATACAGTGACGGGCGCGCAAAGCCGCGGTGAACGCGCAGGGCAGGCCAGAGCGCTGCTGCCAGCATGCAAAGGCGCGCCAGAACCGAAGCTATCGCAGCACCATCCAAACCCAGCCCTACGCCAAAGATCAGGATGGGATCGAGAATGGCATTGACCAACCCGCCATAGATCGTCGCCATCATGGATCGCCGCGCATCCCCATGCGCGCGCAGCACGGCCATTGCCACCATGGCCAGCGCCATAACCCACATGGTCGGCAGGATGATCGAGACATATCGGGTCGCCAGCCTCAGGACCTCGCCTTCTGCGCCCAATAAAGCCAGCAGTGTACTCAGGTTCCACAAGACCAGCACAGGCGTGATCAACCCAACGCAAAGACCCAGAGTAGCCACGCTGGACGCATACTGCCGAGCCTCCTCCGGCATTCCAGCGCCCAACGACCGTGCCGCAAGTGCACCCGCAGAGATTGACAGACCGATGTTGATTGCGTTGGTGAAAAACAACAGCGTTCCGGCATAGCCTACGGCCGCCGCCAAGGCGTCGTTCCCAAGCATGGATATGAAAACCATATCGACAAAGTCGACCGCAAAGATCGCCATCAGGCCAATGCTTGTTGTCAACGACATGCGCGTGACGTGCCGCATCAGGCTGCCGCTCAGGAAAACGGCTTCGGTTTGAGATTGGCTTGCCATTTATTTGTCCAATCTGGGCTGCGCCTTGCAGGGCCACCATCACACACGTCGACAAACCGTCAACCATTTCGTTGCGCAGCGTTGCACCAGCGACAACCGGGTATTCCCCATTCAGTGCCCATGTTTTCACGCCAAAAGTGTTTTTCCAAACTCCCAAAACTGTGAGGGTTGATCGTTTCGCCATAGGCTCAGTCGTCCCGACATCACCAAAGGAAAGTCTCAATTCAAAACCCAAGCTTGACAGACTTCAAGCATGCGGCTCAGATGCCCTTGTGGCGAAAAACTCTGAATCAAACCAACACATTGCCGTTGCAATACCCTTGTTCCGCTGGCGCGCCTGCGTCGCTCGGTGGATCAGGGCAAAGGTGGGATTGAAAACCCCGGCCCACGTAATGTTGCCCGATTTCCATCACCCTTCGAAAGTCAGCCTCTCGTGACAGGCGCGATGTTGACCTATGTGCGGTTCATCGACCGCGCCAATCGCATGCTGGGCCGGATTGTCATGTACGGCATCTTCGTGATGATGGCGATCCTGCTGTATTCTTCGGTTTCCAAGACGTTCTTTGTGCCTTCTCTCTGGACGTTGGAAATGGCCCAATTCGCGATGGTGGCCTATTACATGCTGGGCGGGCCCTACGCGATGCAGATGGGTGCAAATGTTCGGATGGATTTGCTGTATGGCGAATGGACGGATCGCAGGAAAAGCCAGATAGACGCGATGACGGTGCTGTTCCTGATCACCTACCTCGCCTTCCTGCTTTGGGGCGGATGGGACAGCCTGATGTACTCGTTCCAGTACGGGGGTGAGCGTTCGTCCTCGGCCTGGCGGCCCTACATTTGGCCGATCAAGACGATCATGGTCATTGGCATCTTCCTGATGCTGCTTCAGGCGCTTTCAGAGCTTTGCAAGGATATCCTGCGCCTGAAAGGCCACGATATGGGCAAAAAGGATGACGAGCCCGTTCACATGGCCCCCGAAGACCTTGACGGGGGGCATCGCCGTTGAGCTACGAACTGATCGCCGCGCTCATGTTCTCGACCATGATGCTGATGTTGCTGACCGGCCAGCGGGTTTTTGGCGCGATCGGGTTCGTTGCTGTAATCGCCGCCTTCTTTCTGTGGGGCGACCGCGGAGGATACGATCTGGGCTTTGCTGCGGCGATTAAAGTGATGCGGTGGTACCCGCTTCTGACCCTGCCGATGTTCATTTTCATGGGCTACATCCTGTCCGAGTCCCGGATTGCCGATGACCTCTACAGAATGTTCCATGTCTGGATGGGTGGCCTGTCCGGCGGGCTGGCCATCGGTACCATCGGTCTGATGGTGCTGATCTCGGCCATGAACGGGCTGTCTGTGGCTGGTATGGCGATCGGAGCCACCATCGCCCTGCCCGAACTGCTGCGACGCAACTACGACAAGCTGATGGTTACCGGCGTGATACAGGCCGGATCGTCTCTGGGCATTCTGGTGCCACCATCGGTTGTGCTGGTTCTCTACGCCATGATCGCCCGTCAGCCCGTCGGGCAACTCTGGCTGGCCGGGGTGATCCCCGGATTGATGATGGCCACGCTGTTCATCATCTACATTGCCATTCGCTGCCGCATAAATCCCAAGCTCGGCCCCGTGATGAGCGCCGAGGAGCGGGCGCAAGTCACTTGGGGCGAAAAGCTGCGCCTGCTGGGGGCTGGCCTACTGCCGTTGGGCATCTTCGCCGTGATGATGGTGCCGTTTGTCAACGGCTGGACGTCCTTGGTGGAAAGCTCGGCCCTGGGTGCCATCGCGGCCTTTCTGGCTGCCGTCCTGAAACGCCGCATGACCTGGCAGGTCTTTGAAACCTCGGTCAAGCAGACACTGGGTATCACCTGCATGTTCATGTGGATCATCCTGGCCGCCCTTGCCTTTGGGGCCGTCTTCGACGGTCTGGGCGCGGTCAAGGCGATCGAGAACCTGTTTACCGTGCAACTCGGCCTGAACCCGTGGATCATCCTGATCCTGATGCAGCTGAGTTTTCTTGTCATGGGTACGTTTCTGGATGACACGGCCATGCTGGTCATCGTGGCCCCGCTATATGTCCCATTGGTGGGCGCGCTTGGTTTTGATTTGATCTGGTATGGTGTGCTTTACACGATCACATGCCAGATCGCCTATATGACGCCGCCATTCGGGTATAATCTGTTTCTGATGCGGGCCATGGCCCCGCCAGAGGTGACGATCAAAGACATCTACCGCTCTATCATCCCGTTTGTCTGCGTGATGGCAGTGGCCTTGGGATTGGTGATGACCTTCCCCAACATCGCATTGTGGCTTCCGGGCGTCGTCTACGGAAACTGAGCACATAAGGAATAGAAGCCGGATCAACCGGTTCGATTTCAACAAAAAGCACAGGAGAGGAAGACAATGACCACAACAAGACGCAGATTTTTGCGAACCGCAGCTCTGGCTGCGCCCGCGACACTGGCAGCGCCTGCAATCGTCAAAGCGCAGGCCCCGATCAAATGGCGCTTTCAGACCTATGCCGGGGGTGCTCTGGGTGAGCATGTGACCAAACCGGCCATCGACTACATCAACGCCAATGCGAATGGCGAGCTGGAGATCGAGCTGTTCTTTGCCGATCAGATTGTCCCTACAGGCGAGCTGTTCCAGGCGCTTCAGCGCGGCACAATCGACGGGGTGCATTCGGACGATGACTCGATGGCGTCGCCCACCCCTCTGCGCGTGTTCGGCGGGTATTTCCCCTTTGCAACCAAACACATCCTCGACGTTCCGGTCCTGTTCAACCAATACGGTCTGGCCGATATCTGGCGGGATGAATATGCGAAGGTCGGGGTACAGTGGCTGTCGGCCGCAGGTCAGGACCCGTGCAACTTCAACACCAAGAAGGAAATCACCTCGGTTGCCGATCTGGACGGGTTGAAGCTGTATACTTTCCCGACCGCCGGTCGCTTCCTCGCCCAGTTCGGTGTGGTTCCGGTGAACATCCCCTACGAAGACGCCGAAGTGGCCGTTCAAACAGGTGAGCTGGATGGCATGGCCTGGTCGGGCATAACCGAGGACTACACCGTCGGCTGGGCCGATGTGACCGACTATTTCCTGACCAACAACATCTCGGGCGCGTGGATCGGATCGTGGTTTGCCAATCAGGAGCGCTGGAACGAGTTGCCGGATCACCTCAAGTCCATCGTGATGGCCGGGATCGAAGCCGGTCATACCTATCGCAACCAGTGGTACTGGGGCGGCGAGGCGGCGCTGCGGGCCAATGGCGACAAGCTGGAGCTGCGCTCGGTTCCACCTTCGGAATGGGCCGAGGTTGAAAACGCGGCCAAAGTGTTCTGGGACGAGATTGCTCAGGAAGGGGAAGTGCATCAGAAGATCATTGGTATCTTCCGCGAGTACAACAGCGTCATCAATCAGGCTGGCGTGCCCTACAACTTCGAATAAGACCCCATTCGGCGACCCCATTTGATGGGGTCGCCTGATCAATTTGGCATCCACAGCCACCAGCCAACGTGCTAGAGGTCCCAAGACACCTAAGGTTCAGGGCGAAGGCAGAGCATGAAACTGGAATTCCACCACATCAACTTCGTGGCCGATGATGTTGATCGCATGCACGATTTTTACACCAACGTGCTGGGTCTGGATGACATTCCTCAGGACAATTTCCCGCGTACAGAGGCGGACAAGGACGGCGGATATGACGGCAAAATCCGCTTTGCGACCGAGGGCAACATGCAAATGCATCTGGCCGAGCGTGCCTTTGACGTTGCCTTCAGGAACGGTCAGGTGATCAACCCGGTTGAACGCGGCCATATCGCATTTCGCACCGATGATCTGCCCGCATTCCTGAAACTTCTGGACGAGCGCGGCATCCCCTATTCCGACTACGGCACCACCTTCGCCAAGGAATGGCATCAGGTCTTCTTCCACGACCCCGAAGGCAACGTGATCGAAGTGCACCAACAGGTTCCCGTAGATCGCTAAAAGCAACAGGCACCTGTGTGTACGGGATGCCGAAACCGCTACAGCACTGCCATAACGCTTGGGAAGCTCACTGCAGAACTGCTTCGGTTGTTGCGCCCGTTCAAGACGTCCTGAATCTCAAAAAAACCCGCCCTTGGTTTGATCCGCGGCAAGGCAAGGAATGATCTGTCACATATGCCGGGTGACCCCGCCATCAACGCGCAGCGATTGACCGGTAATATAGCTGCTGTCCTCGCTCAGCAGGAAGGCGGCCGCCTTGGCCTGTTCCTCGGCTCGGGCCAGACGGCCAAGCGCGGACATCTCGGCGAATTTATGCGGTAGATCAAGACTGTCGGTGAAGCCGGGCAACAGGCAATTCATTCGGATGTTCGCCGGGCCATACCGATCCGAGAACTGTTTGGTGAAGCTGGACACGCCAACACGGTACACGCTGGAGGTCGGGAACGTCAGGGACGGCTCGAAGGCCGAGAACGTGGTGATGTTTACAATCGAGCCACCCCCCTGCGTCTCCATTACCGGGGCCAACAGTTTCGCCAGTCGGATGACCGGTTTCAGAACCATCTCATGGGCGCGGTCCCAGTCTTCTTCGGGGATGTCGAGAAGATCACCCTTGGGTGGACCGCCGACGTGGATCAAGCAGGCATCGATGCGACCAAAAGTGGTCATGGCCAAATCAAAGGCGGCTTGCGTGTCGGCCGCATTTTCGGCCTTGCCGCGATGGGCAACCCCGCCCAGCTCTTGTGCCAGCAACTCACACGTGTCTGAGGGCGACATAAGTGCCAGCCTATACCCTCGCGCGTGCATCTCTCGCGCTGTCGCGGCGCCCATTCCGCGCCCGCCTCCGATGATTAGGCATGTCTTTTTAGTCATAGCGACCTCCTGTTGCAGCCTTAGAACCAATTGACCCTGAACCCTTCGTCAACAATGGTTTTTTGCGCAAACCCTTGGGTTCAAGCACCCTGTGTTCGTTTTTGCGATGCCACATTCTGGGCGACCAGGTCTTTGTACAACTCGCGTATCCGCAATGTCATGGGGCCAGCTTTCCCCTCTCCGATCGGCTTACCATCGATCTCTGCCACCGGGGTCTGAGCGCCAAACGTGCCGGTCAAAAACGCTTCGTCAGCACTGTAAGCCTCATAAAGCGAATAGTTTTTCTCGAAAACCGGAATGTCGTTGTCGCGACACAGGTCGATCACCTTTTGTCGGGTTACGCCGTTCATGCAGTAATCTCCGGTCGAAGTCCAAACCTCATCCTTGCGAACAATGAAGAAGTTACAGGCATTGGTTGTGTTCACAAACCCATGAGGGTCCAGCATCAACCCCTCATCTGCGCCCGCCTGTTCGGCTTGCAAACAGGCGATCACACAATTCAGCTTGGAATGGCTGTTGAACTTTGCATCCTGACTGGTCGGCAAACCCCGCACCTGCGGCACCGTCGCTAGCCGGATACCCCGCCCGGTCAGTGCTGCGGCAGGTTTGGAATGTTCGACAATGGCCACAATTGTAGGCCCCCAGCGCGACAGTTTGGGATGCTGAAAGGGCTTGGCTTTGCGTCCACGGGTGATCATCAGCCGCGCATGGGCATCCGTTGTTGCGCCATTGGCAGCGGCGGTCGCATCCAGAATGTCGCGGATTTCTTCCCGGGTTTTGCCGATGTCCAGCGATACGGCCTTACAACTGTCAAACAGCCTGTCCATATGTTCGTCAAAAAAGGCCCAGCACCCGTCGTATAACCGCAGCCCCTCCCACATGCCGTCCCCCAGCATGAAACCGGAATCGTAGACCGACACTTTGGCCTCGTCCTTGTGAGCCAATACGCCATCGACCCAAATCTTCAGGTCGTCATTGCGGGCGTCATGTTCCGCGTCATGAGTCGAGAGCTCGGTCGTCATCGGGTATCTTCCAGAACAAGTGCATCAGCTTTCAGCCGTTCATAATAGGGCATCGCAGCGTCACAAACGGATTGAAGGTCAGGCGGCAGGGACGGCAAATCCCCCTCTGGCCCGGCAAAACCGGTCGAGGCATGCACAGCACCATACCAATGCGTCGCCCATACGCCGTCAGAGGGATGCCCACCCGCCGGCCAGGAGAGCATATTTGGGTCGAAGGGCAAATCAATTGCAGCGCAGAGCTTGCGCAGCATCTGCTCGGGCGCCATGCGGATATCATAACTGTCGACAATAACGCCCTTACCCGTGCGTGACCGGATAGCGTCATAGACCTCGCACTGCTGCACAAACCCGATATCGTCCAGCGTCGGATTTTCGCGTTTGGCCGCATAGCTGGCCAGGACACGCGCAGGGTGACGGATCAGAAAGACATGGGTCAGCGCATCCAGCCACGGCTGATCCAGCCCCCAAACCATGTGGTGCGTCATGTGCTTCTGATAAAAATGTGCCTGCCCCTCCGTGGGTTTTGCGGCACACTCCTGCCCGACGCAATCGGGATTCACCTCCCCTGCGGCGATGATCTCGGCGCCCATAGGATGCTCCAACCCGGTTTCCGCCAGATAGGCAGCATAGAACGGTTCGTCCCATACGGCGCAATCCGAACGCGCGCCAAAAGCATACATCATCGCGGTCGACAGATTTCTTGGACCGGACCAGCAGGCTATATTCATGTTTCAAGACCCCATCACGTGATCGAGGGTTGTATCTCCGCAGTCAGGCCGCACAGCCCAAACGCCCAAAATGGCTTTTGCCACCGACGCATACGCGACAAAATTCAAGCTTCTGCGACCCATTCACGCTTGTCGGCGCAATAGTATGAACTTGTCAATATCGAGTTCTGCGACGCGGGCCTCTGGACGCGTTGCCCCTGCACTGGTGCAGACACCATCCCGGCAAGCTGGTCGGTCTGGACAGGCCGCTGACCTTTCCCTCGGGAAATCACAACCTGATCATAATCGGTTACCAGACTTTCCGAATGCAAGATTGGGCGACGATTTTAATTTTGCAGTGTCGATCCCGTCGAAGAAGCCGTGACGCTTGTACCATGCGCACAACCAGAAAAAAGGGATTTGGGGGACACGGTGCAGTGTGGCGGGGAGACAGGGATTCGAACCCTGGGGACGCTCTCACGCCCAACGGTTTTCAAGACCGCCGCATTCGACCACTCTGCCACCTCCCCGTCGAAGGCAGGGTCTAAGGCCAACTGAATTCAGAGGCAAGTCGAAATCGGGAAATCTTGCCGAAGCCTGCGCAGCGGACTTTCCATGACACCGCGCTCAGGTTATGATCCCCGTGAAAGACCGCAGCAGACCGGCGCGAAGAACCGGAAGGCTGACGGTGGGGCTCGGAGAACGAGGCCCCTTCAGGCAAGGGATGACAAGATGAAGCGAGCGACTGAGATCCGCCCGGGACCAAAACGGCTGGCGTGTCTGGCATTGGCTCTGGCCGCGCTGTCGGGCTGTGAAGACGTCCTGACAACAGCTGAAAAACCGGAAGAAAAATCCAACGCAACCGAGCTGTTCCCACAGGCATCCACCAGCGCTCAGCGCGACGTGGAAGCGCCGGACGTGTTCGAGCTGACCGAAGCCGGGCTTTGGGACGGGCGCCCGTCGCTGGGCGGCATCTGGGTGGCGCACCCGGATGTGACTCAACCCGAACGCGTGGTGATCAAGAATGCGGCCAACAACAAATCGGTAACGGGTGCCTTGTTCAGGCGCGAACGCAACCTGCCCGGCCCGGCCCTTCAGGTGTCATCAGCGGCCGCTGAACAATTGGGCATGCTGGCAGGCGCGCCTGCAAAGATCAACGTGGTTGCCCTGCGTCGAGAGGCCATTGTCGAAACGCCACCAGAACCCGAACCTGAGGTGGTCGCAGAAGAGGTTGAAGCCGCTCCTGAACCTGACGCCGAAAGCCAAGACACCGAGATCGCTTCGGCTGATGCTGCCGAGGCTGCGGTCGAGACCGAAAAGCCGGCCAAGCGGAAATGGTGGCAGCGCAAGAAACCTGCTGCGGCGGCGGCAGGCGCAGCTGGCGTGGCGGCAGTGGCCTCGGACACAACCGAAGCAGCGACCGACACCGCTGCAGAAGTCACAGAAGACGTGGTCGAAACCACCGCGGAAACGGCACTCGAAGCAGCCCCCTCTCCTGCCCTTACCGATGCGCCGGTCACTGCCCCTGCGGAAAAACCGGCCAAGCGGAAGTGGTGGCAGAGAAAAGACCCGAACGAGATCACCGAAACCACCCTAGATCCGATCGAAGGCGCGGCAGCGGCCATTGAGGCATCTGAGGCGACGCCAGCTGCTGCCGCAGCAGCAGTATCCTCGGCCCTGTCCAAACCCTTTGTTCAGGTTGGCACGTTCGGGGTCGAGGCCAATGCCGACAGCGCAGCCGCAAAAATCCGTCGAAACGGCATGGCAGCGGATGTGCGCGAGTTGAAAACCGAAAACAATACAGTCTGGCGGGTTCTTGTCGGTCCCGCTGCCACACGTGCCGAGCGCAAAGCCATCCAGAACGACGTCAAGGATCTGGGCTTTACCGACGCATTTACCGTGTCCAACTGAGAACAGGAGACGCCCCCGTGCTATCCGCATTGCGAACATCCGTATTCACCTTTGGCATGGCCGTTCTGACCTTGCCTGCCCATGCGTTCGACACCTCGGCGCGGGCCGCTTATGTGATGGACCAGACGACCGGAACAGTACTGCTGTCGAAAGAAGCCGATCAGCCTCTGCCACCGGCGTCGATGTCGAAGCTGATGACGCTTTACGTGGCGTTCGAAGCCCTTCGCGACGGGCGTTTAACCCTGCAGGAAACCCTTCCGGTATCAGAACACGCCATGAGCTATGGCGGCTCGACCATGTTTCTGAACACGCAGGACCGGGTGACTGTCGAGGACCTGATCCGTGGGATCATCGTGTTGTCGGGCAATGACGCCTGTGTCGTGATCGCCGAGGCGCTCAGCCCTGACGGAACCGAGGCCGGGTTTGCCCGTTACACGACCCAGCGGGCGCAGCAAATGGGCATGAACAACTCGAATTTTGCCAACTCCAACGGATGGCCAGCTGCGGGACATATGATGTCGGTCCATGATTTGGCTGTTCTTGCGGACCGGCTAATTACCGACTTCCCTGAATACTACCCGTTGTTTGCCGAGGAAGAGTTCGAATTCGACGGGCGCGCACCTGCCAATACCCGCAACCGCAACCCATTGCTAAAGCTTGACATTGGTGCCGACGGCCTGAAGACCGGCCATACGCAAGAGGCCGGCTACGGTCTTGTCGGTTCTGCCAAACAAGGGGATCGACGGGTGATTTTCGTGCTAACCGGCATCGACACAACCGCACAGCGGGCAGAGGAGGCTGAGTCCGTGGTTAACTGGTCGTTTCGAAATTTTGTCGAGAGGACAGTTGCCACCGAAGAAACGCCAATAGCCGAAGCCCAACTGTGGATGGGTGAAAAACGGACCGTGGGTCTGGTGCCCGAGGGTGATCTGAACGTGCTGTTCCCGGTTCTGGGCACACAGAATGTCGAGGCCGAGGTTGTCTATGACGGCCCCATCAACGCCCCGGTCGCAAAAGGTCAGCAGTTGGCTGAGCTGGTGATCAAACCCGACGGCCTTCCCGAAATTCGCCGACCGCTTTTTGCGGCGGAAGATGTTGCATTGGGTGGTTTTCTGGTGCGGATGATGACCGTCGGCGGAATTGTCTTGAAGGATGTCATCAACAACCCGCTGGAGTCGATGTGACGCGACGCGGGTTATTCCTGACCTTTGAAGGCATAGACGGATCAGGCAAGTCAACTCAGGCCCGGATGCTGGCGGAGTATCTGCGTGACGCAGGCCATCAGGTTGTGCTGACACGCGAACCCGGAGGCTCGCCCGGGGCCGAAGAAATCCGCAGCCTTGTGCTGGAGGGGGATCCCGACAGATGGTCGGCCGAAACCGAGTTGCTGCTGTTCACAGCCGCCCGCCGCGATCATCTGGAACGCACGATCGATCCGGCGCTGGCCGAGGGCAAGGTGGTGATCTGCGACCGGTTTGCCGATAGCACCCGGATGTACCAAGGTCTCTCGCGAGGCAATCTGCGATCAATGGTGGATCAGTTGCATGATCTGATGATCGGGCGCGAACCAGACATGACGCTGCTGATCGACATGGACCCGGACACTGGCCTGTCCCGCGCCAAGGGGCGGCAGGGCACCGAAGAACGGTTCGAGGATTTCGGTCCGGCCCTTCAAAGACAGATGCGCGCCGGGTTTCTGGCCCTGGCTGATGAGTTCTCGGACCGATTTCAAGTGGTGGACGGCAATCGCGACATGGACAGCGTCGCACAGGATGTGAGAGACATCGTCAAGGCAGCATTGCGGTAGACGATGAACGACGACACCCCAAAACCCGATCAGGCACCCGGTGCACCTCACCCGCGTGAAACCGCCCGGTTGTTTGGCCAAGACGCTGCAGAACAAGCGTTTCTAACCGCCTATACCTCGGACCGGCTGCACCACGGCTGGCTTTTGACCGGCCCCCGAGGGGTTGGAAAGGCGACACTGGCCTGGCGGATCGCACGGTTTCTTTTGGCAACCCCTCCTGCGGAAAAGGACGGGTTGTTCGGCGCGCCCCCGCCGCCCGAGACGCTGGACATCAAACCGGACCACCCTGTCGCGCACCGCATTTTGGCGGGGGCCGAACCCGGTCTTGCGACGATCACCCGTTCGCTGAACGATCAAGGACGGCTACGTGGCGAGATTGTCGTGGATGACATCCGAAAGCTGGGCAAGTTTTTCGGTCTGTCCTCGGCGGATGGTGGACGGCGCGTTGTCATCGTGGACTCGGCAGATGAGATGAATATCAGCGCTGCAAATGCACTCCTGAAAATGCTGGAGGAGCCGCCTGCGCGGACCACGCTTCTGCTGATCTCGCACCAACCCTCGCGCCTGTTGCCAACAATCCGGTCGCGTTGCCGGACGCTGCGATTGTCGCCCCTTGCACCGGACGACATGCAGGCGGCACTTGTGCAGACTGGTGCCCAAGTACCGAACCAGTCCGAGCATCTGTCTGCTCTGGCCGCTGGGTCGATAGGCGATGCCGTGCGCCTGATCAATCTGGGCGGGCTGGAGATTTACACCGAATTGATTGCGGTTCTGGACACCCTGCCCCGCATGGACCGCCAGCGAGCTTTGGCCCTGGCCGAAGCTGCGGCCCAACGCGGTGCAGCCGACCGGTTCGAATTGTTGCTGACTTTGATCGACGTCGCCCTGTCGCGTCTCGCCCTGACCGGGGCCGCCGGTGCGCCCCCCATGCCCGAAGCGGCTCCAAATGAAGCCGCAGTATTGGCGCGCCTGTCTTCTTCACCAGATCAGGCCCGCCGCTGGGCCGAGGTCGCGGCGACAATCACGGCCCGCGCACGCCATGGGCAGTCTGTGAACCTTGACCCTGCTGCATTGGTCCTAGATACGGTGTTCAAGATACAGGAAACCGCCGGTCAGAGCAGATGAGCGACACGCCCGAAATTACCGACAGCCATTGCCATCTGGACTTCCCCGATTTCGAGGGGCAGTTGGACCAGATCGTCGCCAATGCCGCCGAGGCCGGTGTGACCCGGATGGTCACGATCTGCACCCGCCTGCGCAACGAGCCCACCGTGCGCGCGATTGCCGAGGCTCACACACCGGTCTTCTATGCGGCTGGCACCCACCCGATGAGCGCCGCAGATGAGCCGATGGCGACGGTTGAGGAATTGGTCGCGCTTTCACAGCATCCGAAATTTGTAGGCATTGGTGAATCCGGGCTGGATTATCACTACACCGCTGACAGTGCCGAGGCGCAGAAACAGTCGCTGCGCATCCATATCGAGGCCGCTCAGCGCACCGGGCTGCCCCTGATCATCCATGCACGCGCAGCCGATGACGACATGGCCCGCATTCTGACAGACGAATATCGAAACGCGCCCTATTCCTGCGTCATGCACTGCTTTTCATCCTCGGCCGAGCTGGCCAGGGCCGCTCTGGATCTGGGGTTTTACCTGTCCATGTCCGGCATTGCCGCTTTCCCCAAAAGTCAGGAGCTGCGCGATATCTTTGCTGCCGCCCCGGTGGACCGCGTTCTGGTCGAAACCGACGCGCCCTACTTGGCCCCACCACCCTTTCGCGGCAAACGGAACGAACCGGCTTACACGGCACACACGGCCCGCAAGGGTGCAGAGGTTTTCGGCATGACCTATGCCGATTTCGCAGCCAAGACGCAGGCTAACTTTGATCGCCTGTTCACAAAGGTCGCGTTGCACAAGGCGGCTGCATGACCCAGCTGAGGTGTACCATTCTGGGCTGCGGATCCTCCGGCGGCGTCCCCCGGCTGGGTGATCAGTGGGGCGATTGCGACCCCGCAAACCCGAAGAACATCCGTCGCCGCTGTTCGATGCTTGTCGAACGGGATGGGCCGGAGGGAACGACCTCGGTTCTGATCGACACCACGCCGGATATGCGCAGCCAGTTGCTGGATACGGGCACCGGGCGGTTGGACGGGGTGATCTATACCCATTCGCACGCCGACCATGTACACGGCATCGACGACCTCAGGATGATCGTCTTCAACATGAGGTCCCGCGTCCCAGTCTGGGCAGATGGCGACACGCAAAACGCCTTGCTCAGCCGCTTTGGCTACGCCTTCATACAACCCGAAGGCTCGCCCTATCCCCCGATCCTCGATCTCAAGTCCATTGATGGTATCTTTGAGGTGGATGGCCCGGGCGGACCCATCCCGTTTCAACCGTTCAAGGTCAATCACGGTTCGATCGACTCGCTGGGATTTCGAATGGGGAACCTGGCCTACCTGCCGGATGTCGCCGAGATTTACGACGATGCCTGGCCCGCAATGGAAGGGTTGGAGTGCCTTGTCATCGACGCCTTGCGCCGCGCCCCGCACCCTACCCATGCGCATCTGGAAAAGACGCTGGGCTGGATCGAAAAGCTGCAGCCCAAACGCGCAGTTTTGACCAATATGCATATCGATCTGGATTATGCGACCGTCGATGCCGAGACCGCCGATCACATCACCCCGGCCTATGATGGCATGGTGATCGAACAGGCTCTGTAAGGCCCTGCCGCGCGCCATCCAAATATCGCCAAGCACGAGGGCGATATGCTCCAGAGCCTGATCAACGTTATTCTTCCGGTCTTTCTGGTCATTGGCGCAGGATATGCGGCGACCCGCACAGGCTATTTCAAAGACATTCACGTCGATGGGTTGATGAAATTCACGCAAGGGTTCGCGATCCCCTGCCTGCTGTTTCTGGCCATCGCGCATCTGGATTTGAGCACCGGCTTCAACCCTCGCCTGCTGATCAGCTTTTATACCGCCGCTGCTTTGTGTTTTACGGCCGGACTGTTTGGCGCACGGCTGATCTTTGGGCGTGATTGGGAGGATTGCGTTGCGATCGGCTTCTGTTGCCTCTTCTCAAATTCCGTTCTGCTGGGCCTGCCGATCACCGAACGCGCCTATGGGCCGGACAACCTGGTCGGCAACTATGCCATCATCGCCTTCCACTCTCCGGTTTGTTACGGCATCGGCATTACCGTGATGGAAGTTGTGCGCAATCGTGGTAACGGCGGCACGCGCATGGTTCGGTCCGTGCTGTCTGCGATGTTCCAGAATGCTTTGATCCTTGGCATCGCCCTGGGTTTTTTGGTCAATCTGTCCGGGCTGATCATTCCCGCCGTCTTGGACGAAGCGCTGGGGCTTGTCGCCCGCGCGGCTCTGCCTGCGGCTTTGTTTGCGCTTGGTGGTGTACTGGTCAAATACCGGCCCGAGGGCGATTTGCGCACGATTGCTTATGTCTGCGGGATCGCACTGGTGCTGCATCCAAGTCTCATGTGGCTCTTGGGAACGTCTTTGGCCGTCCCACAAGACCTGTTCCGTTCGGGCCTGCTGACATCGGCCATGGCTCCTGGCGTCAATGCCTATGTCTTTGCGAATATGTATGGACGCGCGAAACGGGTCGCGGCCTCGTCCGTATTGATCGGCACGGCCGTTTCCATCCTGACTGTGTGGATGTGGCTTACACTCTTGGGGTAAGACATCCATCTTGCGGATTGACTTTGCTGTTAAACAGCACATCTTTCGCACACTTGCACAGGAAACTTGGCATGCAGCACGCCCTCATCGTCGCCCATGGTCAGCCCTCGGACCCAGAGCCCGCCGAGGCCTCGCTTGCTGCATTCGCGGCAGGGGTCAACGCGATGACCGAAGGGGTATCGGTGCAATCGGCAACTCTGGCCGCCCCTGGACGGCTTGAGGCAGCAATGGATGTTTTGCCCGCTTCAAGTGTCATTTACCCAATGTTCATGGCCAAAGGCTGGTTCGTGACCAGTGCCTTGCCAAAACGCGTCGGTGATCGTGACCTGCGCATTCTGGACCCTCTGGGCACTGATCCAGAGCTTCCGACCTTGGTTGGCGATGCGCTGAACATGGCATTGTCAGAGAAGAACTGGGACGCATCGGCAACGGACCTGATCATCGCCGCACACGGATCGGGACGCAGTCGCAACCCATCAGCGGTAGCCGCAGCCTTTGCAGAGCAATTGGGACGGAGGATCGCATTCCATTCGATCCGTCTTGGTTTTGTAGAGGAGCCTCCGTCGATTTTAGACGCTGCACAAGGCGCGATGGATCAGGCATTTTGCCTGCCTTTTTTCGCCTGTCGCGGCGGCCACGTATTGGACGACGTGCCTGAGGCATTGGAGCAAGCCGATTTCAAGGGTTGCGAATTGCCAGTAGTCGGGGAATTGCCCCCAATTCAGCGCCGAATTGCCGCGAAGCTGCAAGCAGCCTGTGCATTCGTCTAGGATCACGACTGCGCCTTCAACAACGTGGAATACAGACAGTGGCAAGACCGACCCTGTCTTTTTGCCTGATACAGCGCCAGATCAGAGGCCTGGAGAATATCCTCGGCCACAGGGGCATCGAAATGAGACGACACTGCGGTTCCTATACTTGCTGAAACCCGACAGATCTTGCCCTGGAACAGCATTGGCTCTTTCAATCTCGTAATCAGGCGTTCGGCAATCGCGGCAAGCCTGCCTTCGTTCACCAAATTCTTGAATATGATAACAAATTCATCCCCGCCGACCCGCGCTACGGCGTCGTCGTCGCGTGTTTCCTCAAGCATGATCTGCGCCGCCTGCTGCAACACAAAATCTCCGGCAGCATGGCCCATTTGATCGTTCACCGACTTGAAAAAATCCAGATCAAGGTGCATCAGGGCGAAAGATGCGTTGGTCGAGATCAGATGCCCTAGCATGTGGTCCATCGCGCGCCGGTTTTTCAGACCGGTCAGAGTATCGGTATAGGCCTGCTCCTCTGCTGCCAGCATCGCGCCCTGCAGCCTGAGGTTCAGCGACCGCGACGCCTCCATCGCGGCGGATTTCGCCTCGACCAGATACAACAGTTCAATGGCGAGATCGGTGCCCGAGAAATCCGCGCTGGTCAGGGCATAGTCCCGCACCGCATCCAGAATCGAGATTCCAAAGGACAGGTTGATCACCGCGCCTTCGCCACTGGGTAACGGGGCCACCAACCCTTTCAGCGCCGTTCTGGGTTCATCATGGAACCTCAGATGCAGTTTGGCCCCGGCCACTGCCATCAAAGCCGGAATCGTCGTCACCGTGCGCGGGCGGATCAGTTCGAACACATCCAGAAAGCTCTGCCCCATCATCGAGGTATCCGGGCGCAGCTTTTGCAAAGTTGGCCCGACACAGCGGATCCGTCCGGTCTCATCCACCAACAGGAACATCGGGCACAGCGTGTTCAGCAACGCGGCAAGGTCATGCATCCCCATCATCCCTGGCGCGCGCCCAGATCGAAATGTCGACCCTCGGAAAAGGCGCTTTCGATGAGCATGATCGAGATCACCTCGATCTCACCTTGCTGGCCGTCATGGGACAACATGACCAAAGCACCATAGTCGTCCGCCATTGCCCGCAGCACACCAACCATCACGCTTGAATAGCCGGGCAACCCGGGTGAGCAGCAAAGTTGATACTCGGCCGGGGACAGCTCAGACAGTTCCAGCGTCGGCAGCGTCAGGTCAGACACCGCCAACCGCACCCGATCTGCCAGATCGTCAAGAGAGTGCAGGAACTCGACATAGGTAACGCCACCGAACCGCAGAAGACGGCGCAACCCTTCCATGTTCGCGTGTGACACGAGATATGTCCCCACATCCTCGAGAATTTCCGATCGTGGGCGACCCAGATCAGAGCTGAGCGCATCAAGGACCCGCGCAGATACGGTATCGTCATAGACCAGCATCGCCTCGAACTCGACGAAACCCAGGTCAGCGGCATCGGCGACGCGCAGCCAGCAGGGGCGCCCATAAGTTGCGCATACAAAAGATTGTATCGCCCGATTGATCAGACCGTGCATCAGATGCCCCAGATTGGTTTCCTTTCCACTCTGGTCCGGCAATCCTTAACAAAAAGCCAAAATACTCCCGCGAATACCCTTAATCCTAACGAGTATCAGAGTGACACAAGCCACCTGGTCAGAAGTCCGTGGGGGCACCACCTTCCGCTTTGCGACGGTCGACAAAGTCGGCCAGTTCATCCCGAATACCCGCATCAATGGGCGGTGCTTCAAAGCTGGAAATGATCTCCTTGAACATGTGATGCGCGCGTTCGGCTGTCCAGATGCCACCTGCAACATCCCAACCTTCATAGTTCTTCCAATCGCTCAGAAAGGGCTGATAGAAGGCGGTGCTATAGCGGTCCTGCGTATGTTGAATGCCAAAGAAATGCCCATCGTTTCCAACCGAGCGGATCGCATCCAACGCAATTTCATCCGGGCCGGTAGCGGTCAGTTCCGGGTTCATATAGCGTTGAATTTGCTGCAGGATTTCGCAATCCATAATGAATTTCTCGGGGCTGGCGATCAATCCGCCTTCAAGCCAACCCGCCGCGTGATAGACCATGTTGGTTCCCGACTGCACCGACGCCCAGAGAGAATTCGACGTCTCCCACACCGATTGCCCGTCCGGTACGTTCGCCGCACACACACCGGACGACCGCATTGGCAAGCCATAGAAACGCGCCATCTGCCCCGTCATCTGGGTCGCTCGCATGTACTCCGGCGTTCCAAAGGCCGGAGCCCCCGATTTCATATCCACATTCGATGTGAATGTTCCAATCACGCAAGGGATACCCGGGCGCACATATTGGAACAGGGCAATGGCACATAATGCTTCGGCTAAGGACTGCGCCACCGCTCCGGCTATGGTCACTGGCGCCATCGCCCCGGCCAGCGTAAAGGGCGTCACCACAATGGCCTGACCGCGCCGCGCCAGACGCAAGCAGCCATCGATCATCGGATGGTCATGTTTCAATGGCGAGGTTGAGTTTATGTTTGTGTACATCCGGGGCGTTGCCTCGAACTCTTCATGGCTCAGCCCGCCTGCGATGCGCACCATTTCCATCACATCTTCGACCCGCTCTTTACCCAGCGAATAGGCGTGCATTGCCTTGTCCGTCAGTGTCAACTTGTCAAAGAGCACGTCCAGATGGCGGATGCTGGCGTGGATATCAACCGGCTCGACCGGATACCCGCCCGCAAAGTGAATGCAATTAAAATACTGGGTAAGCTTCAAAAGGTTTCGACACATCTCGCGATTGCCGGGGACTTTGGTTCCGATCTCCATATCCCAGTAGTTTGGCGGAGAGGAGACGTTTCCAAACAGGATATTCTTGCCACCGATTTCAATCTTGCGATCGGGGTTGCGGGGGGTGATCGAAAACCGGCTGGGGGCTTTTCCAACCATCTCCATCACAAAATCGCGGCCCATGCGAACGTTGTCACCGTCTATCGTACATCCGGCCTCGCGCAGGATGCCGATGGCCTCCTCGTTGTAGAACTCGATACCGATCTCTTCGAGAATGCGCATCGCGCCGTCATGAATCGCTTCGATCCCACCCTGATCCAGCGGTTCGGTCGGCGCATCAATGTTGATCGGAGGGTTCCATGGCATCTGATCGATTACCGCGCTGCCGCGACGCGCGGCGGCCCCTGCGCGTCCTCCCCCACGACGTTTGCGTGTTTTGGTCTCTGCCATCTTCGCCTCCCTGAAACTGCTTGTCGTCAAGCAAGCCCGGGAACGCCGCGGCACGCCGTCCCATCTGCGACAGAGTGTGTCGGTTTTTACACTCAGACCGCCGGAAGCCGATGAAGGAGGTTTAGTTTTCCGCCAGCCAAGCCGGAATATGACCGATATTCGGTAGAACGACATCCGCCATGGGAGCCAGCGCATCCGCCTCGGCCAAGCCGGTTAGAACGCCGATCGTGATCATCCCCGCGGCCCGCCCGGCCTGAAGATCATGCAGACTGTCCCCAACCATTGCGATCCGATCTGGCTGAACACCGACATGGGCTGCAAAGGCCAGCAACTGACCGGGGCCGGGTTTGAAGCCATGGCCACTGTCGTATCCGGCAACAAAGTCGAAATGGTCCTTGATCCCGGCCGACTCCAGATGCTGCAAGGCAGGGTGTTCGCTGTCATTCGTTGCAACACCCAGTTTCAGACCGGATTGCTTCAGACCTGACAGGAACGGCCCCAGCGGCACAGCTGGCGCTTGCGGAGCAACAGCCGCCTCGGCATTCATCAAATCTACCAGAGCGTCCCGGGTCATCCCCGCGACATGCGGCAACAGCACCTCGGCAATCTCTTCAACGGTCGCTGCAATGACGATGCTGTCATATGCATAGGTTTCGGTGTCCAAATCGAAACCTATGACCTGCCCCAACTCGGCCGCGCGATCAGCATCGTTATTGGCCAGGCGAATCAGCATAAGCCGCCCGAATGCGCCCCAGGTATTGGCGAAATCAAACAACGTGCCATCCTTGTCAAACACGATCGCATCGATTGGCATGAAGACCTCCTTCAAATGGGGTTTGGATCAGGTCCAGTGAACGTCGGAACCGCCCGACAGTACGGCCTTCGCCTGTGCGGGTTGATCATAGGGCACCGAGGCCGCGTCACAGAACGCCATGATCCACGAATCGTCGAGCATCAGAAAATCCAACACGGATGCCATGAACTCCGGTTCGCCGGCCCTGTCCCGCAGATCATTGACCGCGGCGCCGGTTGAGCCCAGAAACACGGGTAAAAGCTCGTCATTTCCCACCAGCCAGCCCAGTGCGTTCAGGGCGAGCGTTTGGGCGGAATCTTCGGAAATCGGCATTAACTGGCCTCGGATCGGATTTTGGAAAGGGTTTGTTAACCAGAGTCATAAAGACTTTGTTCACGCATGCAATCGATGGTGAACGACTATGTCCGTACAGGGAACCATCCTTGTCCTCGACGGGGTATCAACAAACCGCATCATGCTGAAGGTTCAGCTGACAGCGGCGTGGTATCACGTTGTTCAGGGGGAAAAACTGAATGGTCTGGCCGCTCTCTTGCGACGTACACGCCCTGATCTGGTGCTGACCGCACAGACCCTACCGGATGGATCAGCGGCGGATGTCAAAAAACTGATCACGTCTCACCCAGACCTGGGCGATGTGCCCGTGGTTGCACTGGCCGCCCAGAACGACAAGCAGGCCAGGCTGCGCGCCTTGGCAGATGGTCTGGACGATGTCCTGACCCACCCGTTCAAAGATACGCTTTTACTGGCGCGTATCCGCAGCCTGTTGCGCGCGCGTGCCGATACGCAGGATCTACAGTTGCGCGACAACACCCCACCGATCGGTTTTGCCGAACCTGCCACCATCTTGCTGGCCGCCCCCAAAACCGCTCAGGTTGCGATTCTGGCCCAATCGGCGCGCACGGGCGCGCTTTGGCACAAAAGCTTGTCCAGCCAAACGCCCTACTCCATATCAACCCACCTGCAATCGGACCTCCAGGCCCTTCTGTCAGGCGCAATCCCGGACGCAATCTTGGTTGAGCTGGATAGAAGCCTGTCGGTTCAGAATATTCTGGCCGACCTCAGATCACGCAGCGCCACGCGCCACACGGTTCTGATCGGTGTGCAGGCCGACGACAACGCCGCCCGGGCCGCCGAAGCATTGGATCGCGGCGCGGATACAGTGTGTCTGGGCGGGTTTTGTACCCAAGAGGTTCTACTGCGGTTGGACAATCAGATCGCCCGCAAAAGCAGGATGGATCAGATGCGGGACTCGCTCAGGAAGGGCATTGCCGAGTCCTGGATTGATCCGCTGACCGGATTGCACAATCGACGCTACGCGATGCGGGCCATCGAACAGATTGCTCGACAATCTGCACAAAGCAGTCGTGGCTTTGCGGTGATGCTTGCCGATCTAGACCACTTCAAAGCGATCAACGACAGGTTTGGCCACGCCAGTGGCGATCTTGTCCTGACACAGGCTGCCGTGCGAATGCAGAACGTGTTGGGCGAGACCGGATTCGTCGCCCGCATCGGCGGCGAAGAATTCATGGTCGGCGTTCCCAACATCTCTCGCAGCAAGGCGTTGACACTGGCCAGTGCGCTTTGCGATGCGATCTGCGCCACGCCGTTCCGTCTGCCGGACCAAAGCGCGACGATTTCGGTAACCATCAGCATCGGGTTGAAAATGTCGGTGTCTGACTATCTGCCGCAAGACCCGGTTGAATCAGTTGAGCAGTTGATCAAATCCGCCGACAAGGCGCTCTACGCCGCCAAACAGGCCGGTCGCAATCAGGTCATGATCCGGCAGAACGCGGCCTGAACCATTCAATCCTTTTTCTTGTGACCACGCGGCCCGCGTTCCACGACTTGTTCCAAGCGGGTGGCATAGTTCTGGCGTTCTTCGTCGCTCATGGCCGTGACCCGCGCCAGCCACTGCACCTGAAGCGCAGCTTGCAGGTCAGCCGTCGCCTGCGCCTGTTGCTGCAACAACTGCGCAACGGTCTCAGGATCAAATGGAACTGTTCGCAACGCGGTGCTGAGTTTTGCAAAATCCTGCGCGCGTCCTTTGGACCCCTTGGTGTGTTTGCTGGACAACTCACCCCGCAAAAGCTTGCGATCCTCTTTTGGCAAAGCACGATACAAGGCTGGTCCGAACCCGGGCGGTGCCTTGGCGTGTTCGCCTCCTTTCAGGCGCAGCATGGTACCAACCGCCATCCCGACGATCAAAAGGTTCAACGCCAGAGAGACCGTCAGAACCACAGGCATCCATCGGCGTTTGGGTTTGGGATCAGTGCTCATTCGGTACTCTCCAGAAAGCTTGTGTCAAATCCCAGATCCGCCGTGAGGAAACTGCTGTCCTCGCCAGTCAGCAGGCTGGCCGGGTCGGGCAGAAAGGCTGGCGCGAACAAGCCGATGAAAATGCCGGTCACGCTGGCGGCTGCCAACCCGCTGCACCCTTGCCAACCACCGACGTTGCCAAGTAACCGCGTCCAGAGGCTGCGTTTTGGGCGGGTTTGGTCCGCTACGCGGTCCAGTCGGACGGATTCGGCGTCGGTCTGGATGCGAACGGCCAGATCATCCGGCAATGAGGGACGGTTACGTCGCGCCTGGGCAAACAGGTCGTCCAGTTTCATGTCTTCATCAGCCATCGTCATACCCCAGTTCATCCCTGCGCCCGGCCAAAATGGCCGAAAGCGCTCGTTTTCCACGCGCAGTCAGACTTTCCACCGCTTCTACCGAAATGCCCATCACACCGGCAATCTCGGGGTTCGGCAGCTCCTCGATATGACGCAGGACGACGGCTTGCCGCTGCCGCTCGGGCAGTTGAGACAATGCGTCCTGCAACGCATCCTTGCGTGCCGTGTCCTGCAACTTGTCGACGACGCTGGCCGCGCCATCCTCGGGCTCGGCCTCATCTGACATCTGATCCGGTGTCTTTCTGCGCTTCCGATCCAGACACAGGTTCAGCGTCACCCGATAAAGCCACGTCGAAACCTTGGCCGTGCCTGGTTCCCAATTGGGCGCCATCTGCCAAAGCCGCATCATTGCGTCTTGCGTTACATCTTCGGCCTCGGCCCGGTTGCCGAGCACCCGCAATGCGACCGAATAACTTCGCGGCCCCAGTCGATCTGTCAAAATCCGAGAGGCCCCGGCATCGCCATCAGCAAATCGCCTCAACAACGCATCGTCGTTGAGGTCGCTCGCGGTGCACATGACACCGCGAACGTCCTGAGGATAGGAGGTCAGATCCTCCATCCTGCATCAGCTATCGTCTGCGTCCGATTTCTGGCGCTTCTTGTTATGCCGGCCCATCTTGTCTTTTGCATTGGCAAATTCCTGCTCCGAGATACCGCCGCTGCTATCCGCGTCGATCCGGTCAAACATCTTGTCAGCCCGGCGCGGTTTCGGCAACTCATCATCACTCAGAAACCCATCGCCGTTGGCATCGTGCTTTTCGAACATCTTTGTGACCCGGTCGTTGGCGTTTTGCTGTGCTGCGGCCTGCATTTCCTGAACACTCAGCTGGCCGTCACCATCGGTATCGGCTGTGGTAAACCGCGCGTTGCGATGGGCTTCCATTTCCTCCTTCGTCACCTGCCCGTCTCCGTTTGCGTCCAGTTCCTGGAACGAGACCGGTGCGCGGTCTTTGGGGCCAGCGGCCAGAACCGAGGTGCCGGTGACGGCGATGGCCACAAGAACAATCCCCGAGATGAATGTTGCGCTTTTCATGACTTATTTCCCTTGTTTACGCGGCCTCATCACCGCTGCTCATATCTCTTCAAACGAGACAGGCTCGGGTTTCCGTCGCATAGGACCAAATATTTTTTCAGTTTTTTGTCAGCACCCCATCGCGGGTTCCGACGCAAAGCGACGCACCCCCCTTTCATCTTCGGCCCAAGAGGCGCAGTATCGCATAAAGATGAACGCTTGAGTTATGTTACTATGGATCAGACCATCGACACACCGACCGAGGAAGACCGCCAAACCTGGCCTGCCTTGGTCAAAGGCTTTCGCTGTCGTTGCCCCAAATGTGGTGAAGGACAGTTGTTGCACAGCTATCTGAAAGTGAACGACCACTGCGCGAACTGCGGGCAAGAGCTGTTTCACCACCGCGCTGATGACGGACCGGCCTATCTGACGATCCTGCTGGTTGGACACCTTCTGGCCCCGGCCCTGCACGTGTCTTATGTGCATTGGCGTCCGGATCCGTGGACTATGGCAATCTCGTTTTCGATCGGTTGTGTGGCGCTGTCACTGTTCCTGCTGCCCCGGTTGAAAGGGGCCGTTGTGGCTTATCAGTGGGCCCGGCGCATGCATGGGTTCGAAAAAGCCGCATGACCGGATCGGACCGGGCATGACCATAGACAAAACCGCCATTCGCAACGCCGCAACCGTCATCGTGTTGCGCAACAGGCTGACTGAGCCGTCCATTCTGATGGGACAGCGTGGGGCCAAGGCGGTCTTCATGCCCAACAAGTTCGTTTTTCCCGGCGGTGCGGTCGACCCTGAGGACGCAGATATCCAACTGGTGACCCCCTTGCCGGATCTCTGTCACCAACGGCTTTCTGAACACGCCGAGCCGGGGCTGCAACAGGCCCTTGCCGTGGCGGCGATCCGCGAATTGTGGGAGGAAACCGGATTGGTGCTTGGGCAACCCGGTGATTGGCCGGGACACGCATCGTCCGATTGGTCCAGCTTTGCGGCCCTGGGCTATCGACCTGCGGCCGAGGCTTTGCAGTTCGTGTTCCGGGCCGTCACACCCCCGGGGCGCCCCCGGCGGTTTGATGCCCGTTTCTTTCTGGTTGATGCCGATGCGCTTCAGGGCGATCCCGACGATTTCAGCCGTGCCTCGGATGAGCTGTCGCATCTTCAATGGGTCAAGCTCGACCGGGCCCGCGATCTGGACCTGCCCTTCATCACCGAGGTTGTTCTGGCCGAAATCGCAGCCCGCGTGACCGATCCCGCGCCTCCGGAATCGGTACCTTTTTACCAGAACAATGATGAGGCCAGCTTGTTCCTGCGTCTTCGGGGGTTCCCGATGCCCGATGTCGACTAACGAACGGACTATTTCATTCGGCTGATCACAACGGTGACTTCGGGCTTCTTACCGATCTCTGATTTAGCCGTCTGTCGCACGATCCGCCGCATTGCCTCATCCAGCTTGTCGTCGTCGCGCAGGGTTTTCGCTTCGGCGCGCATCAGGAACTGGTTCAGATCTTCCTCCAGCACGTCAATCAGCGGGGCACGAGAGGTTCCAATCTCGGATAGGCCCATGGTATCGCACCAGGGCTCGCCCAATGGCTCATCCTCTTCATCCAGAATGACCGTCACGGTGACGTGGCCATTCAACGCCATGCGGATGCGGTCGCGGACGACCCCGTCCAACGCACCCACTTTCACGGTACCATCCAGATATGTGCGCCCGGTTTCAACATAGTCCACGACGCCGGGGGCGTTGCCGGTCAGGTCCAGCATCGTACCGTTGACGGCCAGGATACCGGTGCGCCCACCGGCCTCGGCCAGTTTCGCATGTTCGCGCAGATGGCGGTGCTCGCCATGCATCGGGATCACGATCTGAGGGTCGATCAACCCATGCACTTTCTCTAGATCAGGCCGGTTGGCGTGACCCGAGACGTGATACAGCCCCGAGCTGTCATCCACCACATCCACGCCCTTTTCGCTGAGTTGGTTCATGATGAAGATCACGCCGCGTTCGTTGCCCGGGATGGTTTTCGAGGAGAACAGGAACAGATCGCCCTCTTTCAGCTCGATCCCGCGATACTTGCCACGCGCCAGTTGCGCGCTGGCGGCACGGCGCTCGCCCTGACTGCCGGTCACAATCAGCATCAGGTTCTGGCGCGGCAGATCCACCGCCTCTTCAGCGCTGATCACTTTGGGGAAGTCCTGAAGGATGCCGGTTTCCGTCGCCGCCTCGATCATCCGGCGCATGGCACGCCCCAGCAGCACAACCGAACGCCCGGCCCTCTGCCCGGCTTCGGCCAAAGTCTTCACCCGCGCCACGTTCGAGGCGAAGGTGGTCGCAACGACCATGCCCTCTGCCCTTTCGACCAGTTTGGTGATTTCTGGGCCAACTTCGGATTCCGAGCGCCCAGGATGGGTCGAGAACACGTTTGTACTGTCACAGACCAACGCCTTGACGCCCGATTTGGCGATCTCAGCCCACAGATCCGGGTCAAAGGGTTCGCCCACCACCGGGTTCGCGTCCAGTTTGAAATCGCCCGAATGCACGATACGGCCCGCTGGCGTATCGATCACAAGTGCCGCACTTTCAGGGATCGAATGCGAAACCGGCAGGAATCCAACATCGAACGGGCCAACAGAAACTTGCTCGGGCCAAGCCGAGGCCGTTTGCACGGCATCTTCGGGGTGGCCATGTTCTTCCATCTTGCGGCGCGCGATATTGGCAGTGAAAGCGCGGGCATAGACCGGAGCCCCCAGCGTCTCATAGCAGTGCGCCACAGCGCCCACGTGATCCTCGTGGGCGTGGGTTACAAACACCGCCTCAAGCCGATCTGACCGCTCTTGCAGCCACGAGATATCGGCATGGATCAAGTCCACGCCCGGCGTTGTGTCCATATCGGGGAAAGTCACACCAAGATCGACAAGGATCAGGCGTTCTTTGCCTGGTTCACCATAGCCATACACATAGGCATTCATGCCGATTTCACCGGCCCCGCCCAGCGGCAGGTAGATCAGTCTTTCGCTGCTCATGTTGAGCCATTTTCCTTGTTATAGCGATGGATCACGGTCAGGCCGTGCATCGTCAGATCATCTTCGATAGCGTCGAACCCCACGTCGGCCTGATCGAACAAGGGCGCAAGCCCTCCGGTTCCAACGACTTTCATCGGCATTCCGTATTCGGCCTTGATGCGGGCAATCAACCCTTCGATCAGACCGGAATAGCCCCAATACACGCCGGATTGGATACAGCCAACCGTATTCGTACCAATCACCTTGTCCGGGCGGGTGATGTCGATATGCGGCAGTGCCGCCGCACCCTGGTGAAGGGCTTCAAGACTGAGGTTCACACCCGGTGCGATGATACCACCGACATAGGCGCCATCGGCGGCCACGACATCGAAATTGGTCGCGGTGCCGAAATCCACCACAACCACATTGCCGCCGTGGCGGTCAAATGCGCCGACGGCATTGGCCAGACGGTCCGGACCCGGCACCGTGCCTTCATCGACGCGGGGAGCCACCGGCAAAAGGCAATCGGGCTTGCCCACAACCAACGGGCGACAACCAAAGAACCTGTCGGCAAAAATTCTCAGGTTGAACACCACGCGCGGCACGGTCGAGGCGATGATCACATCGGTGATCTTTGCTTCGATGCCGTAGTGTTTCACCAGCGTCGAATACCAGGTGAAATACGCATCCGCCGTGCGTGAATGATGGGTCGAGGTGCGCAGGGTGCACAGAAACGTATCGCCATCCCAGATCGAGAAAACGGTGTTCGTGTTGCCGCAATCGATGGCCAGAAGCATCCGGGCCCCTTTCAGAAAAACACATCCGCCGCGGGAATGTTCACGCGGCCTTTCGCGGTGTTTAGGACAAGGTTGCCCCCCGCGTCCACCGTTTCAAATGTTCCCACCGTTTCCGAGGTGCCGGTGCGGGCGGTGATGACCTCGCCCAGCCGGGCAGCCCGCGAAAGCCATGCCGTGCGGATCGGCTCGAATCCGTAGGTGACGAACTGGGCTTCGTAGCCGGCATAGGCGGCGGCAAGTTCGGTCAGAAAATCCTCGGGCGAGACATGTGCTCCGGTTTCCGACAGCAGCGATACGGGACGGACCGCTCCGGGTTCCACTGCATCCGCATCCGGAGCATTGGCCAGATTGACGCCGATGCCGATGGCCAGATGGGCCACGCCGCGCCCCTGCCCCGTGCTTTCCAGCAAGATACCAGCCAGCTTGCCACCATTCAGCAAAACGTCATTTGGCCATTTCAGAGACAGGCCCGCCGCCCGCCCTGTGACCGCCACACAAGCGTCAAACAGCGCCAGCGCCGCCACAAAACTGCGCAATGCCGCCTGTTCGGGTGCACCTTGCGGACGCATCAGCAACGTCGCGGCCAGATTCCCCATCGGGTGGGACCACGCGCGCCCACGTCGCCCGCGCGCCGCTGTCTGGTGATGCGCCATGATCCAGACCGGACCACTGGCGCTGGGGGCGATCCGTGCCGCCTCGTTCAGGGTGCTATCAACTTCCTGCACCTCGTGCAGGCCATAGCCTTGGGGCCATTTACTCATGCCAAAAAGGCCCGATCATGTGACCGAGCCCCCTCCAATTTGGATACGTCCTACATCAATTGACAAGCGTTGCAGCCGCAGCAGCCGCCGCGCCTTCGACACCGAACTGATAGAACACACCGACCAGCATCAATGCGGCCGACCCCATCAGAGCAACCCACAGAACGGGCGTCGACCGGGTTTCAATCGGCTCTTCGTTCTCGGCCCCGAAATACATGTAGAACACGATCCGCAAATAGTAGAACGCGCCGATCACCGAGGCGATGGCCGAAACGATGACCAGTCCGGTTAACCCGGCGCTGACACCTGCCTGCCAAACGCCGAACTTGGCGAAAAAGCCCAGCATCGGCGGCACGCCTGCAAGCGAGAACATCAGGATCAAAACAGCCAGTGCCTTTCCCGGATCACGCTTGGAATACTGCCGCAGTGCGTCAATGTCGGTAACAGGTTTCCCGTCTCGCTCCATCATCAGGATGAAAGCGAACGTGCCGATGTTCATCGTCACATAGATGGCCAGATACATCAGCATGGCTTTTACGCCCAACTCTGTACCTGCCGCCAGACCGATCAGCGCATAACCCATATGGGCAATCGACGAGAACGCCATCAGGCGTTTGATGTCGCGTTGACCAATCGCCGCAACGGCCCCCAGCAGCATCGACAGAACCGACAGCAGGACGATGACCTGCTGCCAGTCTTTCACGATGCCGCCAAACGCGTCATGAAGCAGTCTCGCAAACAGCGCCATGGCGGCCACTTTCGGCGCAGTGGCGAAGAAGGCTGTAATCGGGGTCGGAGAGCCTTCGTATACATCCGGCGTCCACATGTGGAACGGCACGGCAGAGACCTTGAAAGCCAGACCCGAGATAAGGAAGACCAGTCCGAACAGCAGGCCAATCGAGACCTCTCCGGCCTGAACGGTCGCGATGATACCCGAGAACAGAGTGGTTCCGGTGAACCCATAAACCAGCGAAGCACCATAGAGCAGCAGACCCGAGCTGAGCGCGCCCAGCACGAAGTATTTCAGACCGGCCTCGGTCGATTTCGCGCTGTCCCGGCGCAGCGCGGCCACGACATACAGCGACAGCGATTGCAGCTCCAATCCCATGTAAAGCGACATCAGGTCGCCCGCGCTGACCATCATCATCATGCCCACGGCAGCCAATGCGACCAGCAAGGGGTATTCGAACCGCAGCAGGTCGCGGCGCGCCATGTAGTCCTGACTCATGACCAGAACGGCGGCTGCGGACAGCAGGATCGCAACCTTGGCAAAACGGGAAAAGCCATCGTCGATGAACATGCCATTGAAGGCGACATTCGTGCCGTCACCATTGGTCGCAATCCAGAAGGACAGCAGCGCCATCAAGCCCGCCGTCGTCCACACCAGCACCGGTGCCAGCCCATCTTTCGTCGTGTAGACGGCCCCGATCAAAGCAGCCATCGCATATACGGCCAGAACAATCTCTGGCAGGATTATTGTCAGATCAGCCTGGATCATGTCTCCAAAGCTCCCTTAATGCGAGGCGGCTGTCTGGGTCGCAGCCTTAGCCGCGGCCAGAGCCGTGTCATAGTTCGAAATCAGCGCGGCAGTCGAATTGCCGATCACATCGGTCACCAGCGACGGGTAGACCCCCAGCAGAATGGTCATCACGATCAGCGGTGCAAAGATCAACCGCTCGCGCGAGCTCATGTCGGTCATCGCCTTCAGGCTTTCCTTGATCAGGTCACCAAACACGACCCGACGGTAAAGCCACAGCGCATAACCCGCCGAAAAGATCACACCAGTCGCCGCGACCGCTGTCACCCAGGTGTTGACCTGAAACGCGCCCATCAGGGTCAGGAATTCACCGATGAACCCGGACGTGCCCGGCAGGCCCACATTGGCCATGGTGAACAGCATGAAGACCAGCGCATAGGCGGGCATGCGGATCACCAGACCGCCATATGCTTCGATATCACGGGTGTGCATTCGGTCGTAGATCACACCAACACACAGGAACAGCGCCGCCGAGATAAACCCGTGGCTGAGCATCTGGAAGATTGCGCCATCAATACCCTGCTGGTTCGCCGCAAAAATCCCCATGGTCACGAAACCCATATGCGCGACCGAGGAATAGGCGATCAGCTTCTTCATGTCCTCCTGCACCAATGCCACGAGCGAGGTGTAAACAACGGCGATGGCTGACATCCACAAGACCAAGTCAGTCATCACTGCCGAGCCAACCGGGAACATTGGCAGGCTGAACCGCAGGAAGCCATAGCCGCCCATCTTCAACAGGATCGCCGCCAGCACCACTGACCCTGCGGTCGGGGCCTGTACGTGCGCATCCGGCAACCACGTATGCACCGGCCACATCGGCATTTTCACCGCGAAGCTGGCGAAGAAGGCCAGGAACATCAATGTCTGCATCCCGCCGACGATATAGACGCCCAAGACGCTGAAGCTTTCGGACGAGAACTGATGGCTCATCAGCGCCTCGATATCCGTGGTGCCCGCATCGGCATACATTGCCACCATCGCCACCAGCATCAGCACCGAACCGAGGAAGGTATAGAGGAAGAACTTGAAGCTGGCATAGATGCGGTTCGCCCCGCCCCAGATGCCGATGATCAGGAACATCGGGATCAGGCCTGCCTCGAAGAACAGGTAGAACAGCACCAGATCCAGCGCCATGAACACGCCCAGCATCAGCGTTTCCAGCAGCAGGAAGGCGATCATGTAGTCCTTGACCCGGTCGGTCACGTTCCAGCTGGCCAGAATGGTCAGGGGCATGATGAAAGTTGTCAGCAACACGAACAGAACGCTGATGCCGTCCACGCCCATTTTGTACTTCAGGCCCAGCAACCACTCACCCTCTTCCACCATCTGGAAGCCGGTGTCGTTGGGATCAAAACCCGTGTAAATGCCGATCGAGACCAGGAAGGTCACAGAGGTCGCCAGTAGGGCGACCCATTTGGCATTGCGTTGCGCCGCCGCATCATTGCCATGCAGGAACAGGGCCAGAATACCCGCTGCAATGGCTGGGATGAAGGTGACGATGGAAAGGATATTGTCCATTACTGCGCCCCTCCGCCGATCGACATCCAGGTCACAAGGGCCGCAATGCCCAGCACCATCCAGAAAGCATAGGTGAAGATGTACCCGGTCTGCGCCTTGCCTGCGAGGCGGGTGAAAAAGGGAACAACGCCCATTGCTACTCCGTTCAGGAAGCCATCGATCGTTTTGCCGTCCCCGCGCTTCCACAGGAAGCGGCCAAGGGCCACGGTCGGTTTGACAAAGATCGCGTCATAGATCTCGTCAAAATACCATTTGTTCAGCAGGAACAGGTAGAGCGGACGCTGGTTTGCAGCGAGCCGCGCGGGCAGCGTGGTGTTTACGATGTAGAACCAATAGGCCACGACAAACCCAAGCAGCATCGCCACGAAAGGCGAGACCTTGACCCATTTCGGGACGGCATGGGCGTCATCCAGCACGGTATTGTCCGGTGCGATATACAAAGCGCCCTCACCCGGTTCGCCCGCGAAGACATAGTGATGATCTCCGTGGCCGTCTTTCTTGCCATGCGCCTCATCCGCATGATCATCCCCGTGCGCCTCATCCGAGTGGGCATCGGCGTTATCTTCACCGTGGTGCTCTTCGGCGGTGCCATCAGCAACATGTTCGGCATGGGTCGCTTCGTCATGACCTTCACCATGCGCCGAGGCCTCGGCCACCGGAATCCCGTAGAATTTGCCGACTTTGTCCGTGTGGCCGAAGAAATTGTTGTACCAGAGCATCCCGGCAAACACTGCGCCCAGCGACAGAACGCCAAGAGGTACCAGCATAACCTTCGGGCTTTCATGCGCGTGATCATGCGTATGCTTGTCCCCGCGCGGTTCGCCATAAAAGGTCAGGAAGATCAAACGCCAGCTGTAGAATGACGTGAAGACCGCAGCAATCACCAGCATCCAGAAGGCATAACCTGTGCCGCCCGCAAAGGCGCTTTCGATGATCGCATCCTTGGACAGGAACCCGGCAAAGCCGAAGGTGGTCAGCGGGATACCCACACCGGTAATCGCCAAAGTTCCAATCATCATCGCCCAGAATGTATACGGGATCTTTTTCCGCAGACCGCCATATTCGGTCATCTCCTGCTCGTGATGCATCGCGTGGATCACTGAACCCGCGCCAAGGAACAACAGCGCCTTGAAGAAAGCATGCGTCAGCAGGTGGAACATCGCAGCCGAATACATGCCGACACCGGCGGCCACAAACATGTATCCCAGCTGGGAACAGGTCGAATACGCGATGACGCGCTTGATGTCTGTCTGCACCAATCCCACCGTCGCCGCAAAGAACGCCGTCGAGGCCCCAAGGAAGGTGATAAACGCTGTCGCGCCCGGTGCGAACTCCATCAGTGGCGACATACGGCAGATCAGGAAGACACCTGCAGTCACCATGGTCGCGGCGTGGATCAGGGCCGACACAGGGGTCGGGCCTTCCATCGCGTCCGGCAACCATGTGTGCAGGATCAACTGCGCCGACTTGCCCATCGCGCCGATGAACAGCAGCACGCAGATCACTTCGATGGCGTTCCACTCGCCCCACAGGAAGTTGAGTTGCAGTTCCGACAGGTCGGAGGCCGAGGCAAAGACGTCCGAAAAGTTGATGCTGTCTGTCAGGAAGAAGATCGCGAAGATCCCCAGCGCAAATCCGAAATCCCCCACCCGGTTGACGATGAACGCCTTCATCGCTGCCGCATTGGCCGAGGATTTGCGATAATAGAACCCGATCAGCAGATAGGAGGCAACGCCTACGCCTTCCCAGCCAAAGAACATCTGAACCAGATTGTCAGCCGTCACCAGCATCAGCATGGCAAAGGTAAAGAAGGACAGATAGGCAAAGAAGCGGGGCTTATAGCTTTCGCCCTCGCGCCATTGCGGATCGTGATCCATGTAGCCGAAGGAATAAAGGTGAACGAGAGCGGAGACGGTCGTCACAACAATCAGCATGATCGCGGTCAGGCGGTCCAGACGAATGGCCCAGCTTGTCGACAGCGAGCCACTCTCGATCCAGCGCAGGATTTCGATTTGTTGGGTTACTCCGTCGAAGGTCAGGAAGACAATCCAACTCAGCAGACAGGCCAGAAACAACAGACCCGTTGCGGTCCACATCGCGGCTTTCTCGCCAATGAACTTCCAGCCGAACCCGCAGAGCAGCGCGCCCACGAGAGGGGCGAAGAGGATGGTGGTTTCCATAGTTCTCTTAGCCCTTCATCATATTAACATCTTCAACCGCGATCGAACCACGGTTGCGGAAGAAGCAGACCAGAATGGCCAGACCAATCGCCGCCTCGGCCGCCGCAACAGTCAGCACGAACAACGTAAAGACCTGCCCGACCAGATCGCCGAGGAAGCTGGAAAACGCCACGAGGTTGATATTCACCGCCAGCAGCATCAACTCGATGCTCATCAACAGGATGATGACGTTCTTGCGGTTCAGGAAGAGACCGAAGATGCCGATAACGAACAGCGTCGCCGCGACCGTAAGATAGTGTTCAAGTCCGATCATAGCTTCGCTCCTGGCGAGTCGGGGTAGTAGAGTTTGCAGCCGCACGTGTAGTCTATGCGATCATTAGAGGGGTACAGCCCAAGCGTATCCAAAAAGGTCTCGTCGAGTGTGAACCCTTTTGCCTCGATGTCGTTCTTCAAGACGGTAAGCGACTCCGCGCTATCAACATCTATTGGCCCAGCCGGGCTCAAGTGAATTGCCATGTCAAAAGTGCCACCGCATCCGGTACTTATCTGTGGATCAGGCTTCGCCCAGACAACTTTGGTCTCACCTTTCAGGCAATCCGAAACCATCAGGCGAAAATAGTCATTGTAAGAAACAATCTGAGACACCAAACCTGACGAATGCAAACGAGCTTCGCGCCCCCAGCCGCTATCTAGCGGCCCAGCGTTCTCAAAAGAGCAGTTACTGAGAGTGCGTATAGGTAAGTTGTCTTCAGGCACAGGCATGTCACACGCGATTGCCATCGAAGAGGCGCAGGAAAGCGCAGCAGCAAAAAATGCCACTATCTTCGTAGTGCCGAACATTGTCCTCACAACCCCTGCCCCGGTTTCACGTCCTTCAACTCCATCGCCTTGGCCGGGTCGCGCATCATCTGGCCGATGATGTCCTGACGCTTGATGTCTTGACGGTGGCGCAGCGTCAGCACGATAGCGCCGATCATGGCCACCAGCAGGATCAGACCCGCAAGCTGGAACAGAAGGAAGTATTGATCGTAAAGGATGACACCCAGCGCCTCGGTGTTGTGGCGGTCTGCCGGGATCGGCTGGGCCAAGTTAACAGGCACGCCCTGCGCGCTGTCCCAAGCCCCAAAGGCCATGACAAACTGCATCAGGATGACCAGACCGATCAGCAGAGCCAGCGGCATATAGCGCGCCATCTCAGCCTTGAGCTCGGCAAAGTCCACGTCCAGCATCATCACCACGAACAGGAACAGCACCGCGACCGCGCCGACATAGACGATGATCAGCAGCATCGCCACGAACTCGGCCCCCAGCAGCACGAACAGCCCCGCCGAGGACAGGAAGGACAGGATCAGCCACAGCACGGAGTGTACCGGCTGGCGGCTGATCACTGTGAACAGCCCGCCGGTGATGGCGCTGATGGCAAACAGATAGAAGGCAAAGACGGTCATTGATCCTCATCCTCGTTATCGCCCAGGACCTCTTGCGCCAGTTCCAGCGCGCGGGTCATGGCCGGGATGCCGGCAAAGACCGACATCTGACCGATCGTTTCGACGATCTCTTGTTTCCTAGCGCCCGCTTCCAGCGCGTGGCGCACTGTCTGACGCACGGCGGTATCAGCCTGCGCGCCCTGGCAGGTCAGCCCGGCCAGCGTCAGCAGCAGGCGTGTTTTGGCATCCAGCCCGTCGGTGTTGACGGCATTGCCGAACATCATCTCCATGACTTCTTTCGGCATGGTCGGCCATAGCGCCTCGAACCCCTTTGGCGAGAAGCTTTCCATCGCCGGGTTCATCGCCTTGGCCATGTCCTGCGCTTGCTTCATCATCAACTCGAACGGATTTGTCGGCGTGTCACTCATCTGTACGGCGCGTCCATTTCCAGATTGCGGGCGATTTCGGCTTCCCAGCGTTCGCCATTGTCCAGCAGTTTTTCCTTGTCGTAGAACAGCTCTTCCCGGGTTTCGGTGGCGAATTCAAAGTTCGGCCCTTCGACGATGGCATCGACCGGGCAGGCCTCCTGACAGAAGCCGCAATAGATGCATTTGGTCATGTCGATGTCATAGCGCGTGGTGCGGCGGCTGCCGTCTTCGCGCGGTTCAGCATCGATGGTGATGGCCTGCGCCGGACAAATCGCCTCACAGAGCTTGCAGGCGATACAGCGTTCCTCGCCGTTTGGATAACGACGCAGGGCGTGTTCGCCGCGAAAACGCGGCGACAGCGGCCCCTTTTCATGCGGGTAGTTCACGGTGGCCTTGGGTGCGAAGAAGTACTTCATGCCAAGTTTGAAGCCGCCCCAAAAGTCTTGCAGCAGAAAGTACTTGGCAGCGCGGGTGTAGTCGATTTGGGTCATTCGGTTACCTCATCAACACTTGTCGAGTGATCTTCTTGAGTCCGGATGTCAGCGCATTTCGCCGAAATCGTATACACAACTCCAGACACCTCAATCATATTCAGAATCACGCTGTCTTGGTCATTCGCGCAACGTTCCACTAACATTTCGCGGACCTCCTGCGACAAACCACTTTGACAGTTCCAAAAGCGTTCGTAGTCGTCGTAGCGGAAGGGCGGCTCACAATCCATGTCATCCCCCCACGCTCCAACGCGCAAACGCGCCCCAGAACCAGTCGAATTTCGCCGCGAAGGCCACGAAGACTACCCAGGCCAGTGAGAACGGCAGGAATACTTTCCAGCCCAACCGCATCAGTTGGTCATAGCGGTAGCGCGGCGTGATCGCCTTGACCATCGCGAAGAGGAAGAAGAAGAACGCCATTTTGGCGACCATCCACAGCACGCCATCGGGCAGGCCAGGGATCGGCGACAGCCAGCCCCCGAAGAACAGCAGCGTTGTCAGCGCGCACATCAGGAAGATGGCTATGTATTCACCAGCCATGAACAGCAGGAAAGGCGTAGCCGAGTATTCGACCTGATAACCTGCGACCAATTCCGATTCCGCCTCGGGCAGGTCGAACGGCGGGCGGTTGGTTTCCGCGAGTGCCGAGATGAAGAACAGGAAGACCATCGGGAAATGCGGCAGCCAGTACCAGCTGAAGAATCCGAAGCGGCCGTCTTGCGCCTCGACGATATGGCCGAAATTCATCGATCCGGTCGAAATGATGATGCCGATGATGATCAGGCCGATTGACACCTCATAAGAAATCATCTGCGCAGCCGAGCGCAGAGAGCCAAGAAATGGGTACTTTGAGTTTGACGCCCAACCGCCCATGATCACGCCATAAACTTCCAAAGAAGACACGGCGAAGACATATAGGATCGCGACGTTGATATCCGACAGCACCCAGCCATCGTTGAACGGGATCACCGCCCAGGCGATCATGGCAAGAACGAAGCTGGTCAGCGGCGCGAGGATAAATACAGTCCGGTCTGCACCCGCTGGAATGACCACCTCTTTGACCACGTATTTCAACGCATCCGCCACCGATTGAAGCAGGCCGTACGCGCCCACCACGTTCGGGCCCCGGCGCATCTGGACGGCTGCCCAGATCTTGCGGTCTCCGTAAACGAGAAACAACAGAGAGATCATTACAAAGGCGACCACGGCCAGCACCTGCGCCAGAATGATCAGGGCGATACCGCCTGGGGTGTTAAAGAAATCAGCCATTGGTCCTCACACCGTGGGTCGTCGGGGATATATCAGCGGTTCGGATCATTCTGCGGCGATCCTGTCGGTTTTCAGGGCTTTGGCTTGCGCCGAAAGCTCGGCCATCAGTTGCGAGGCGCGCGCAATCGGGTTGGTCAGGTAGAAATCCTTGACCGCATTGCGGAATGTCGCCTGGCCCAACGAACCGGGATCAAGCGGTCGAACCTCGTTTTCAATCACTTCGTCGATACGGGCCAGATGTGGAACCGCTTCGATCAATGCCGTGCGCAGTTGGGCCAGGGAGTCAAAGGGCAACGTGGCCCCCAACTCTGCGGACAACGCGCGCAGAATCGCCCAGTTTTCCTTGGCCTCACCCGGAGCAAACCCGGCGCGCATCGCCAGTTGCGGGCGGCCTTCGGTGTTTACGAACAGGCCGTTTTCTTCGGTATAGGCCGCGCCGGGCAGGATCACGTCGGCGCGGTGGGCACCGCGGTCGCCGTGGCTGCCCTGATAGATTGCAAACGCACCGTCACCGATTTCCACCTCATCCGCGCCAAGGCTGAAGATCACATCTGCGGAGCTGACGGCATCCATGCCAGCCGCATTTGTCGCATCCACGTCCATCGCGCCGACGCGCGAAGCCGCGGTGTGCAGAATGATCAGACCGCTTTCAGTACTTTTTGCAACGGCTTGTGCCGCAGCCAGAACGGCTGCACCATCTGCTTCCTGCAGGGCCCCCTGACCGACAATGACCAACGAGGCCTTGGCCTTGATCTCGTCATCGCCGCCCATGTCGACAACCTTTTGCAGAGCCGCGCGGTCGTCGCCCACATGATGATAGTCATAGGTCAGGTCAGCTGCCGGACCGACCAGAGCAATCTCGGCCCCATGCGTCCAGGCCTTGCGGATACGCGCGTTGAGCACCGGAGCTTCATCACGCGGATTGGTGCCGATCAGCAGGATACGCTCGGCCATGTCGATGTCTTCAATCGAAGCAGTCCCGGCATAGGCTCCACGGTTGCCCGCAGGCAGCTTGGCCCCATCCGTCCGACATTCGACAACACCGCCCTGCCCTTCGATCATCTGCTTCAACGCAAAAACCGCTTCAACCGGAGCCAGATCGCCAACAATCCCAGCCGGTTTCTCAGCACCCTTTAGCGCCTCTGCCGCTTTGGTCAACGCCTCGGACCATGAGGCCGGGCGCAGTTTGCCATTTTCGCGCAAATAGGGCGTGTCCAGCCGCTGACGGCGCAGGCCGTCCCACACAAAGCGGGTCTTGTCGCTGATCCATTCCTCGTTCACGCCGTCATGGTTACGTGGCAGGAAGCGCATGACTTCGCGCCCTTTTGTATCCACGCGAATGTTCGAGCCCAGAGCATCCATGACATCGATGCTCTCGGTCTTGGTCAACTCCCACGGGCGCGCCGTAAACGCATAAGGTTTAGAGGTCAGCGCACCAACCGGGCAGAGGTCGATGATGTTGCCTTGCAGGTTCGACACCAGAGTCTGGTTCAGATACGAGGTGATCTCGGCATCCTCCCCGCGCCCGGTCTGACCCATTTGTGTGATCCCGGCGACCTCGGTGGTAAACCGCACACACCGGGTACAGCTGATGCAACGGGTCATCGCCGTACCAACCAGCGGTCCCAGATCCAGATCATCAACGGCGCGCTTGGCTTCTTTGAAGCGCGAGCCCGAGACACCGTAGGCCATGGCCTGATCCTGCAGGTCGCATTCTCCACCCTGATCGCAAATTGGGCAGTCCAGGGGGTGGTTGATCAGCAGGAACTCCATGACGCCTTCGCGGGCCTTCTTGACCATGGGCGAGTTCGTCTTGACCTGCGGAGCCTGACCTTCAGGCCCCGGACGCAGGTCACGCACCTGCATCGCACAGGAGGCCGCAGGTTTCGGCGGGCCGCCCACAACCTCGACCAGGCACATCCGGCAGTTCCCGGCGATAGACAGACGTTCATGATAGCAGAACCGCGGCACTTCGATCCCGGCCTCTTCACAGGCCTGAATCAGTGTCATCGCGCCATCGACTTCGATTTCTGTGCCGTCGATATTCACTTTGCGAAGGTCAGACATGATTTAGTTCGCCCTCAAATAAACGCCGATGGCGCTGTTTCTGTCGATTTCCTTGCGCCCAAGCGTGCAAAAGGAATTCGGGTTCTCATAGGTAACACCATTAGACGCCAGATAGGTCTCGCCCTTGGCGCGCATCCGGTCCTTTTCGGCGTCCGATTCGACATAGGCCCGGATTTCCCGATCTGAATAGCCCAGCTTGTTCGCCTGAGACCGTAGCCCCCACATCACGTTAATTGCCTTCAGACGCCGCCCGCTGATCGAAGGACAATACTCAGAGATCTCATTCGCGACCGCGATATAGTAGAGCTCGTTGTCGATCTCTTTGACTTCCCTCAAGGGCGGCTTGGCTTCGGCAGCTGCCGGAAACGCAAAAAGAACGCTCAGGGCAATGGTTATGATATATGACATCACAGGTCCTTTCATCTTGGGTTTCCCAAGATGATTGGCGGCGGGTCTGCTATGCAATAGCATCCTCCGGGCGAGTTTGTGATATGCAATACCTTGGCTCATGGTCGCGTGCAGCTTCCTGCAAAGGTCAGTTTATCATCGCTGATGCGCAGGTTTTGCGGCTCTGAGTCCGGCCCAACTTTCCACGCAATACGGGACGAGCCGAAATTCTGAACACAATATTTCGTACCTTCGAAACGACCCGCTTCGCGCGCGCCGTCCAGCGAGGCAGAGACATTGTTCACAACCACGGTGAAATCGGTCGGAGACACCTTCTTGTCCACCGCTTTGGCCTTGGCCCGGAAAAACTGACCGTCAAACAAGACACGGTCCTCGGACGACGTGATGGTGCCACAGGCCGAGATCAGCAAAAGCCCGCAAAGGCCGGCGATGATTGAGAGTTTTGTTTTCATCCCGTTCACTCCGCCGCGACCTGGGCGCAGCGATTGTCGCGCCACTTGCTTGCTTGTTTCAAATCCGCCCATCCAAAGGCGTGTTCGCTCGGGCCTTCCGCGCGCAGGCGATCCAAACGCGTCAAGGCTTCATCAAGGGCCGGTTGGTGTCCTTCAGGCACCCACCACATCACAAAATGCTGGTCCCCCAACAGTTCGAACCACTCTTGACGCCGCTCATAGAATTGCTTGTGGATGGTCCCCCAAACAAATTTCTCCAGACTGGCGACATCTTCCCAGACCGTCAGGTTCGCGACAAACTGAGGATCGTCGCCAATCGCATTTTCCGTATTCCCGGTGCCCGGTTCACCCGAACCCTCCATCATCCAGACAAAGCCAGGCATCCGTTTGCCCAATCCGTTGATCCTGTCGAGATTGGCCATGAATTCCGCCACCCGGGGGTCATCCGTCGGGGCCAACAGGCGGCCAACGTTCAACTCGGCCAGATGATATCCGTCGGGCTGCATCATCATTCCGCTGCCACCGCGCCGATACGGCCCGATTTCTGGGCCTTGATGCGGTCCTCAATTTCTTCGCGGAAATTGCGGATCAGGCCCTGAATCGGCCAGGCCGCAGCATCACCAAGCGCGCAGATCGTGTGGCCTTCGACCTGTTTGGTGACGTCGAACAGCATGTCGATCTCTTCCAGTTCCGCTTCACCGCGCACCAGACGCTCCATCACCCGCATCATCCACCCGGTGCCTTCGCGGCAAGGCGTGCATTGACCACAGCTTTCGTGCTTATAGAACTTGGACAGGCGCCAGATCGCCTTGATGATGTCGGTTGACTTGTCCATCACAATGACCGCAGCGGTTCCGAGACCCGAGCCCAGATCGTTGCGCAGATAGTCGAAATCCATGACCGCGTCGCGCATGTTTTCCCCCCGCACACACGGCACGGACGAGCCACCGGGGATCACGGCAAGCAGATTGTCCCAACCGCCGCGAATGCCGCCGCAATGGGTTTCGATCAGGTCTTCAAAGGAAATCGACATCGCCTCTTCGACGACACACGGGTTGTTCACATGGCCCGAGATCGCAAACAGCTTGGTGCCCGCGTTGTTCTGGCGGCCAAAACCCGCGAACCAATCGGCACCGCGGCGCAGGATGGTCGGCACAACGGCGATGGATTCCACATTGTTCACCGTGGTCGGGCAGCCATACAGACCCGCGCCCGCCGGGAACGGAGGTTTCATCCGCGGCATGCCCTTCTTGCCCTCAAGACTTTCGATCAGGGCGGTTTCCTCGCCACAGATATAGGCCCCGGCCCCGTGGTGCAGGAAAACGTCGAAATCCCAGCCCGAACCGGCAGCGTTCTTGCCCAGAAGGCCCGCATCATAGGCCTCATCAATCGCAGCCTGCAGCGCCTCACGCTCACGGATATATTCACCGCGCAGGTAGATATAGCAGGTATGCGCGTTCATCGCGAACGATGCGATCAGGCAGCCTTCGATCAGCGTGTGCGGATCATGGCGCATGATCTCGCGGTCCTTGCAAGTGCCGGGCTCGGATTCATCCGCATTGACCACCAGATAGGCCGGACGCCCATCGCTTTCCTTGGGCATGAATGACCATTTCAAGCCAGTTGGGAACCCCGCACCACCGCGACCGCGCAGGCCTGAATCTTTCATCGTCTGGATGATCCAGTCACGGCCCTTTTCGATCAGGCCAGCGGTGCCGTCCCAATGCCCCCGGGCCTGTGCACCGCGCAACGTGCGCTCGTGCATCCCGTAGATGTTGGTAAAGATCCGGTCCTGATCCTTCAGCATCATGTGTTACCTTCAGCTGTCCTGACGCATGCGCCAGAGTTGAAAAATGTTGACGCCCGCATAGATGAACCCGGCCAACGCGGCGAGGTCAAACAGCAGCGCGTGGCGCGCCGTCAGCTCCATTGCGGGACCGACAAACAGGTTCATGGCAAGCCAAAACGCCATAGTCACCGCGATGACTATGCCGATGTGACGACCCTTGCGGGCTATGGCCAGTTCCTTGTCCTTGTCCATCTCACCTCGGTGCCCCGGATGGGCACGCGCCTTAATCCTCGTATGTGCCATCTTCCTTGGCACGTCTGGCAAATTCGGTCTCTTCCCCTGCCGCCAGCTTGGCCGCCTGCTCGATCCAACCGTCCCGTTCAATCCGGCCTTTGAACTTCAACCGGGTATCGACCCATGCCACCTGTTCTGGCGTCCATGTTGCAATCTGGTCGAAATGGTAGAACCCAAGTTCGTTCAGCGTCTGCTCGAGCTTGGGACCGACGCCCTTCAGCATCTTCAGATCATCCGCCTTGCCATCTCGCGCCGCGCTTAGCGTTTCGGGCTGGCTTTCCTTGGCCTTCGCCTCTGCCGCTTGCTTTACAGCGGGTTTCGCAGGCGCAGGTGCCTTGGGCGGCTTCGGAGCCGCCTTGGTTGACGCCGCCTTGCCATCCTTGCCCAGCCACGGGGTCAGGATCGGCACCTCGGTCCCGTCGATCCGCTTGACGGTATCCGCCAGATCAGTCGCCAAGGCCACGCTGGCGTTATGCTTTGGTTTTCCGGCGTCATGCTCGGTCAGGCTGGTTAGCCCGCTCAACGGTTCCGCCGCATAGCGCCCGTTCTGAGGGCCGGGCGTCGGTACCTTGCCCGCCGCCAGATCGTCGATGATCTTGCCAAAGCTCTCGGCGGTCAGGTCCTCGTAATAGTCCTTGCCGATCTGCGCCATCGGGGCATTCGCGCAAGAGCCCAGGCATTCGACCTCTTCCCAGCTCAGCTTGCCATCGGCGGACAAAACATGCGGCTTGGCCGCAATCTTGTCCTTGCAGACAGCGATCAGATCCTCGGCCCCACTAATCATGCAGGACGTCGTCCCGCAAACCTGAATATGCGCAACAGACCCAACGGGCTGCAACTGGAACATAAAGTAGAAGGACGCGACCTCAAGCACGCGGACATAGGCCATGCCCAGCATATCAGCGACGGATTCAATCGCCGGACGGGACAGCCAGCCCTCCTGTTCCTGCGCGCGCCACAGCAGTGGGATGACCGCGCTGGCCTGACGGCCCTCGGGGTATTTGGTGATCTGCGCTTCGGCCCATTGCCGATTGGCAGCGGTGAAGGCAAAGCTTTCGGGTTGTTCTGGGTGAAGACGGCGGAGCATTATTCGGTCGGCCCTTCGAGTTTGATTTCAGCTTTACGTGTTGAATTCAGCGTGCATTCGGTGCCCAGATTATGGGAAGCAACTCCTTTAACAGAGATGCTGACCGAATACTCAAAGTCCGACAGCGCTTGAGCAAGTGAGCGCTCGGCATAACTCAATCGACTTTTGCAAAACTCAATTCTCGCTTCTGGTGAATTAGTGTCATACAGCGCGGTAGAACCTTCGTCCGTATAGCCGTCCAATAGTTCCTGAATATAAATCGCGCCTTCCGAAACGCCCTCCGCGCTCCCGTCTGCTGATAACACCCAACTGTTTTGAGCGAAGCTCGCGCCGGCCGCGAATGTATAGGCAACTGAAAGGAAAAATAGCCTCACCGGTCAATCTCCCCAAACACAACGTCCATTGTGCCGATGATCGCAGCGACATCAGCAAGTTGATGCCCTCCGGCAACGTGGTCCATGGCTTGCAGGTGCAGGAAACCCGGCGCGCGCAGCTTGGCGCGGTAGGGCTTGTTGGTGCCATCGGCGACCAGATAGACGCCGAATTCACCCTTTGGGGCCTCGACGGCGGCATAAACCTCGCCTGCGGGGACGTGGAAACCTTCGGTATACAGCTTGAAGTGATGGATCAGGCTCTCCATCGAGGTCTTCATATCCGCGCGTGACGGCGGGGTGATCTTGCCACGGGCCAGAACGTCTCCGGGGCAGTCGCGGATTTTGGCGACGGCCTGACGGATGATGTGCAGCGACTGGCGCATCTCTTCCATGCGGCACAGGTAGCGGTCATAGCAGTCGCCGTTCTTGCCGACGGGGATCTGGAACTCGAATTCGTCATAGCATTCATAGGGCTGCGCGCGGCGCAAATCCCAGGCCAGACCCGAACCACGCACCATCACGCCCGAGAAGCCGTATTTCTGGATATCATCTTCGGTCACGACGCCGATATCGGCGTTGCGCTGTTTGAAGATGCGGTTTTCGGTCAGCAGGCCGTCGATATCGTCGAGAACGGCAGGGAATTCATGGCTCCACGCCTCGATATCGTCCAGCAATTCCGGTGGCAGGTCCTGGTGCACACCGCCGGGGCGGAAATAGGCCGCGTGCAGGCGGGCACCACAGGCGCGTTCATAGAACACCATCAGCTTTTCACGCTCTTCGAACCCCCAGAGCGGCGGGGTCAGCGCGCCCACATCCATCGCCTGCGTGGTCACGTTCAGCAGATGGTTCAGGATGCGCCCGATCTCGGAATACAGCACCCGGATCAGAGAGCCACGGCGCGGCACCTCGACCCCGGTCAGCTTTTCGATGGCCAGACACCAGGCATGTTCCTGGTTCATCGGCGCCACGTAATCCAGACGGTCGAAATACGGCAGGTTCTGCAGATACGTCCGACTTTCCATCAGCTTTTCGGTACCACGGTGCAACAGGCCGATATGCGGGTCGCACCGTTCAACGATCTCACCGTCCAGCTCAAGCACGAGACGCAGGACTCCATGCGCCGCAGGGTGTTGCGGGCCGAAGTTGATGTTGAAGTTGCGGATTTTCTGTTCTCCGCTCAGCGCGTCCGTGCTGCCGTCATCATATCTTGAGCCGTCCATCACCGCCCCCGCTTCTTCTTCGCATCCGCGCGCACCCGGACCTTTTGTGCCTCAGCCGCCTTTGCTGCTGCTCCGGCAAGAAGCACGCCCAGCGCCCCCATTACGATCAGTTCCCCCAGCATCTCAGCGGCGCTCCAATTCCTGTAGCTTGATCCCGACCCACCACAGCAATGCGATCGTACCAAACGGGATCAGACAGAGCAGGCACCAGACTTTGTTGATCCCGAAGAACGGCAGAATCTTGACCATCGGAATGATGGTCAGCGCCGACAAGATCAACCACCAGATACCACCCATCACTCGGCCTCCTGTTTTTCGTCTCCTGGAAGAATGTAATTCGCACCTTCCCATGGGGACATGAAATCAAACTGGCGGTATTCCTGCACCAGCGAAACGGGCTCATAGACCACGCGCTTTTGCGCCTCGTCATAGCGCACTTCGGTATAGCCCGTGGTTGGAAAATCCTTGCGCAACGGATGGCCACGGAACCCATAATCGGTCAGGATGCGCCGCAGGTCCGGGTGGCCCGAGAACAGGATGCCGAACATGTCGAACACCTCGCGTTCGAACCAGTTGGCCGAGGGGTGAATGTCGACAATCGAGGGCACCATGTCCTCTTCACGCACAGAAACCCGCAGGCGGATGCGTTGGTTCTGATACATCGACAGGAAATGATAGACCACATCGAACCGTTTGGCGCGCTCGGGGTAGTCGACTGCCGTAATGTCGACCAGTGTCGAGAATTTGCAGTTCTGGTCGGATTTCAGAAACTCCACGAACTCAAACAGGTTAGAAAGGGCGACATCCACATTCAACTCGCCATGGCTGACATCCCAGGCCACAACACAGTCTGTGCGTTTGAGTTCCAGTTGCGTGCCGAGTTCCTCGAGTGCTTCGCTCATCCAGCTTTCTCCTCAGCGCACAATCGTGCCAGTACGGCGTATTTTACGTTGCAGCTGCATCAGACCGTATAGCAGAGCCTCAGCTGTTGGGGGGCACCCCGGAACGTAGATGTCCACAGGCACAATGCGGTCACAGCCGCGCACGACGGAATAAGAATAATGGTAGTAGCCGCCGCCATTGGCGCAGGACCCCATCGAGATTACATAGCGCGGCTCGGGCATCTGGTCGTAAACCTTGCGCAGCGCGGGCGCCATCTTGTTGGTCAGCGTACCCGCCACGATCATCACATCCGACTGGCGCGGGGATGCACGCGGCGCAATGCCAAACCGTTCCGCATCGTAGCGCGGCATCGAGGTATGCATCATCTCAACCGCGCAGCAGGCCAGACCAAAGGTCATCCAGTGCAAGCTGCCGGTACGGGCCCAGTTGATGATATCTTCGGTCGAAGTCAGCAGAAAACCTTTGTCCTGCAACTCGGCATTGAGGGCCTGGGTGGCGACTTCTTTGTCGACGCCGGCGGTGTTTGCACCCGTCATCACTCCCATTCCAGCGCCCCTTTCTTCCATTCATAGGCAAAGCCGATGGTCAGAACGCCAAGGAACACCATCATCGACCAGAAGCCTACGTCACTGAGATCCTTGAAGCCGACGGCCCATGGAAACAGGAAGGCAATTTCCAGATCGAAGATGATAAACAGGATCGCCACCAGATAGAACCGGACATCAAACTTCATCCGGGCATCGTCGAACGCGTTGAAACCGCATTCATAGGCGCTGACTTTTTCAGGGTCGGGATTGCGAACGGCCAGTACGACAGCCGCCAGAATCAGGACAATTCCAAGGCCGATGGCCACGGCAAGAAACACCAGGATCGGGAGGTATTCCCGCAGCAGGTCTTCCACGTGTAGCTCCTTTCCTGCGCGTCCCCGTTCGGGCCGCGCCGTCAATTGGCGTGTTGACTCGACATTCTCTAGCCCCGCGCGGTCAGGGGGTCAACCGAACACAAGCGCACACTGCATCATTCCTGTACTTGACAGCACTCGGGGAATCACGGCGGCTTGCAGTCAGTAGGTTCTAGGCAAGCAAAGTCAAACTTCGTTGTTCCACTTGGGTTTACGTTTTTCAAAAAAGGCGCCAATCCCCTCGTGCGCCTCGTCCGTTTCCCATCGTGCAACCAATGCCTGAATGGTATGGTCGATCACGCTGTCGTCAAGCCCGGACCCAAGGTTTTGAACAAGCAGCTTTGCCGACGCAACAGCCCCCGGCGCGCAGGCCAGATAGGGACGGACTTCCGCTTCTATCGCGCTGTCCAGATGGTCTGCAGGCACTGCCTTGGCCAACAACCCAAGCTCTACCGCCTCGGCAGCATCGAACAGACGCGCGGACATGAACACACGCCGGGCCCGCGCCTCGCCCATCCGGGCGACGACATAGGGGCCGATGGTGGCCGGGATCAGACCCAATCTGGTTTCGGTCAAGCCCATCTTGAGCGTATCGACGCCAACAGCGACATCACAGACCGAGGCCAGTCCGACACCGCCCCCGAACGCATTGCCCTGCAACGCGCCGATCAGCGGTTTGGGCATCGTGTTCAAAGCGTTCAGCATTTCTGCCAGTTTGCGCGCTTCGACAAACCGGGTTTCCGGATTCGCCGCCATTTGGTCCCGCATCCAGCCCAGATCACCGCCCGCGCAAAAACTCTTGCCCGCGCCCGTCAGGACCACCACACGTACTGTTTCGTCCTGACCAAGCTGCAAGGCCGCCTTTTGCAACTCGCCAATCATCTGTGCCGACATGGCATTGTGTTTTTCGGCGCGGGTCAGCGTCAGGGTCGCCACACCCCTCGTGTCCATGCTCAACGAGATTGTTTCAAACATTTCAGCCCCGCATCCCGCGCGCTATCTGCGCGGCCTCTTCGAGAACAGTCGCGTCCAGACCGGTTTTATATCCCAGCCGCTCCACATGTGCGGCAACAGCCTCGGTCGCGACATTTCCTGCGGCCCCAGGCGCATAGGGGCATCCCCCCAAGCCCCCAACAGCCGCGTCAAACACCCGAACGCCCAGTGCCAGCGACGCGTCGATATTGTCAATCGCCCGACCGTTTGTGTCGTGGAAATGGCCCGCCAGCCGCGTCACCGGGACACGCTCGCGCACTGCGAGCAGCATATGGGCGATCTTGTCCGGCGTGCCCTGTCCGATCGTATCGCCCAGAGATACCTCGTAACAGCCGTGCGAAAACAGCAAATCCGCAACCTCGGCGACCTTATCCGGCGGCGTCGGGCCATCATAGGGGCAATCGGTCACGCAAGAGACATAGCCGCGCACTGGCAGATCTATGTGCCGTGCGGCCTCAAGGATTGGAAGGAAACGGTCTATCGACTCGGCGATGGTTGCGTTGATGTTGGCTTTTGAAAACCCTTCCGAGGCTGACGCAAAAACCGCGATCTCATCTGCTTTGGCCGACAGCGCATCCTCGTACCCATGCATATTCGGGGTCAAAGCCGCATAGCGTACACCGTCGGCACGTGTGATCCCGGCCAGAACCGCGCCGCTGCCCGCCATCTGCGGCACCCATTTCGGTGAGACAAAACTGGCGACTTCGATCCGATTGAACCCTGCGCGCGACAGGCAATTCACCAGCGCCACTTTCTCGGACACTGGAATTTCGCGTTTTTCGTTCTGAAGCCCGTCCCGAGGGCCCACCTCAAAGATTTCGACCCGCTCTCCCATATCTCACCCTCCCAGGCTTCTTGTCGTTCCATACTCGGATATCGCGACCTTGCCACATCACGCCGTGCGCATACAGGTTATGCGTCCTCCAACCGGACCAGAGCCGCCCCTGCCTCGACCTGCGCGCCGTCTTTTGTCAGCACTTCGGCCACAATACCGTCCCGCGCGGCCAGCAATGAGTGCTCCATCTTCATCGCTTCGAGAACTGCGAGCCTATCACCCTCCTTTACGGATTGTCCGACGACGGCAAACACGGCTTTGACCAATCCGGGCATCGGCGCTTCGATCACGTTGGTATCCCCAGCAGCGCTGCCCTCCCGGTCCAGCGGGTCAACGATTTCAAAGTCCTGCCCATAGTCTTCGAACACGGTTATTCGACGTTCCGAGATCGCAACATTTGGCATGCGACGCCCATCAAGGTACCACGTCCCGTCACGAAGCTCTGCAACCACTTGGGCCTGACCAAGGGCCCAGACTTGCCGCGCGGGCCCCTCGACCTGAACATCCAGATCAAGAACCTCACCCCCGTGTTCCAGTTGCACCGCGCGGTGGAGAGGAGCCCACAGGCAAAACCCCGCTTCAGCCTGAGGGACAACCAAACCCAAAGCATGCATCGCCGCGGCCACAAAACAGGTCGCGGGAACCAACGGCTGTTCGACCAACACCCCCAAATCCCGTCCGATCAGCCCGGTGTCGACATCGCCCGAGGCGAACCCGGCATGGCGTGTCAATGACCCCAAAAAGGCAAGATTTGTAACCGTGCCGCCCACCTCGGTCTCGCGCAAGGCGCGATACAGGGTTTCCAAAGCGACAGCGCGCGTTGGCCCATGCACTACAACCTTGGCGATCATCGGGTCGTACCATGGGCTGATCGTATCCCCGGCCCGAACCCCGCTATCGGCACGGCACGTCTTGGGGAAGCGTAGATGGGTCAGCGTACCCGTTGCGGGCAAGAACCCCTTGGGAACATCCTCGGCGTAAAGCCGTGCCTCAAACGCGTGGCCCGTGATCGTCAGTGCCTCCTGCCGCTTGGGTAGGGTCTCACCTGCTGCAACGCGCAACTGCCATTCGACAAGATCAACGCCGGTGATCGCTTCGGTCACCGGGTGTTCCACTTGCAGGCGTGTGTTCATCTCCATGAACCAGAATCGGTCCGGGCGCAGCCCGTCCGAGGCATCGACGATGAACTCAACCGTGCCGGCGCCCTTGTAGCCAATCGCCTCGGCGGCGCGCACGCCCGCCTGCCCCATCGCCTCGCGCATCTCGGGCGTCATTCCGGGGGCCGGAGCCTCTTCGATCACCTTTTGGTGCCGCCGCTGCAGCGAGCAATCGCGCTCGAACAGATGCACCGCTTGGGTGCCATCGCCAAAGACCTGAACCTCGATATGACGGGGCTTGGAGACGAATTTCTCAACCAGTACCGCATCATTGCCAAAGGCGGTCTTTGCCTCACCCCGCGCGCTGTCCAGAGCGTCCGAGAACGCGTCGGGTGTCTCCACCAGCCGCATGCCCTTGCCGCCACCGCCTGCAACCGCCTTGATCAGAACGGGGTAGCCAATGGCTGCTGCCGCGTCGGCCAAATGGTCAGCGTCCTGGTTATCGCCGTGATACCCCGGCACCACAGGCACGCCCGCCTGCTCCATCAACACCTTGGCCGCGTCTTTGAGGCCCATTTTGCGGATCGCATCCGCCGAGGGGCCGATGAAGGTCAGGCCCGCAGCCTCAACCGCATCCACGAAATCCGGGTTCTCGGACAAAAACCCATAGCCCGGATGGATCGCCTGTGCGCCAGTATCCAGCGCCGCCTGAATGATCACATCGACCCTAAGATAGCTGTCCGCCGGGGCCGCCCCACCGATATGCACTGCCTCATCCGCCATCTGCACATGCTTGGCCGAAGCATCCGCGTCGGAATAGACGGCCACGCAGGACACGCCCACTTTCTGAGCCGTTTCCATCACCCGACAGGCAATCTCGCCCCGGTTGGCAATCAGGATTTTGTTGAACATTCGTATTCCCCCTTGGGTGCGAGGTCTTCCACAAGGCGGAACCGTTCGCATACCAGCATCATCTCGGGGTCAAACCCACCGTTGCGCTCGAAATAGCGGCGATGATCCTCGCGCCACCCGTCCAGCGTTTCATTCTCACCTTCTGCCAAAGCAAACTCCTCGGGCACGTCGATATAGCGTTGGGTCGTGACGTCCACAGTTTCGATTACCAGTGCCGGTCGGCCATCCCATTCCAGCGCAATATCCTGACGTCCGGGTTTTGGCATTTCTGCACTGCCTTCCGGATAATCCTCCAAAGACCCGCATGTCGCGGTCTTGACACCAGACCGCACAAGCGCAAGCAAGTCATCACATAGCTTTTGGTTGTCGCCAAATTTGAATGTCTGCGCACCGGGATAGCGTGCTTTTACCTGTTCGAGAGTTTCGCGCATATCACATCCTGAACACGCCAAAGCGTGTCTCCTCAATCGGGGCATTCAGTGCGGCGCTCAGCGACAAGGCCAGCACATCGCGGCTTTTGCGCGGGTCGATGATGCCGTCATCCCACATCCGGGCCGAGGCATAGAGCGGGTGGGATTGCTCCTCGAACATCTTCAGCGTTGGGCGTTTGAATTCGGCCTCTTCCTCGGCCGACCATGTGCCGCCCTGCCGTTCGATCCCGTCGCGTTTGACAGTTGCCAACACGCCCGCCGCCTGCTCTCCGCCCATCACAGAAATCCGCGAGTTCGGCCAGGTCCACAGGAACCGCGGCTGATAGGCGCGACCCGCCATGCCGTAATTCCCGGCCCCGAATGAGCCACCCACCAGCATCGTGATCTTTGGCACCGAGGTCGTGGCAACGGCAGTCACCATCTTGGCCCCATGTCGCGCGATGCCTTCGTTTTCGTATTTGCGGCCCACCATAAAGCCGGTGATGTTTTGCAGGAACACCAGCGGGGTTTTGCGTTGCGAGCACAGCTCAACAAAATGCGCGCCCTTCTGAGCGGCCTCGGAAAACAGCACGCCATTATTGGCGATGATCCCGACGGGGCAGCCTTTGACATGGGCAAAACCGTTGACCAGCGTCTCGCCAAAACGCGGCTTGAACTCATCGAACCGAGAGCCATCGACCAGCCGCGCGATCACCTCGCGGATATCATAGGGCGTGCGCAGATCGGCGGGGACAACGCCCAGAATTTCCTCGGGGTCATAGGCCGGGTCTTCGGGGCTGGCCCAATCGACCGTCTGCGGCTTGCGCAGGTTCAACGACCCCACCGCCCGACGCGTCAGGGCCAGCGCGTGGGCGTCATCCTCGGCCAGATAATCGGCCACGCCGGACAGGCGGGTATGGACGTCGCCACCGCCCAGATCCTCGGCGCTGACGACCTCTCCGGTCGCAGCCTTGACCAGAGGCGGCCCGGCCAGAAAGATTGTACCCTGATCGCGCACAATAATCGTGACATCCGACATCGCAGGTACATAAGCCCCGCCCGCCGTACACGACCCCATCACCACCGCGATCTGAGGGATGCCCTTCGCGCTCATCCGCGCCTGATTATAGAAGATGCGGCCAAAGTGATCGCGGTCGGGAAAGACCTCATCCTGATTGGGCAGGTTTGCGCCGCCGCTGTCGACCAGATAGATGCAGGGCAGATGGTTTTCCTCGGCAATCTCCTGCGCGCGCAGGTGTTTCTTGACCGACATCGGGTAGTAGGTGCCGCCTTTCACGGTGGCATCGTTGCACACCACCATGACCTCGCGCCCCTGCACCCGGCCAATCCCCGCGATGACCCCTGCTGAGGGCGCGGCATCCCCATACATCCCATGCGCCGCCGTCGCGCCGATTTCCAGAAACGGAGAGCCCGGATCGAGCAGGTTCGCCACCCTCCGACGCGGAAGCATCTTGCCGCGCGAAACATGGCGGTCCCGAGATTTCTCACCGCCCCCCATGCGGGCGGTCTCGGCAGCGGCTGAGATTTGCGCTAGCGCGCCGAGATGAGCCGCACGGTTTGCCTTGAAGCCCTCGGAGGTGGACATAGCTTTGGAAGCGAGTTTCATTTGCATACCTCTATTTTCAAGGACCGATTGGCAACTGGAAGCGCAATGAAAACCACGGCAATGCCAAACAATATTGATTTCCCCAATAATCCGATCGGCACCGAACTTGGGAACAAAGACACGCCATCGACGCCGAACAATCCCATCATTCCAAAGGCGAACCAAAAGACGGTTACGAGGGTGCAAGCTACTATTGCATGGATGAGACCAGAACCGCTCGCAACTCTGAGCTTCTCATTGCATTTTCCACATTCAACGAAAGGTATGTAGCCCTCACTGCCCTTCGCTGTATTTGCGATACTCCACGTGACAGGTGCGTCGCAACAAGGGCATCGGAGCCCACCAATCTTATCGAATACTTTCATTCCCCTACACCTCCCCCGCCGCCCGCGCCTTAAGTTCTTTCCGAATAACCTTCCCCGTCACCGTCATCGGCAATTCCTCCAGAAATGCCACCTCACGCGGATAGGAATACTGCGCCAGACGGTCCTTTACCCAGTCCTGCAACTCCGGCTCTGACGCCTCGGCCCCCGGTTTTAGCACCACGTAGGCCTTCACGATCTCGGTCCGCAGCGGATCCGGCTTGCCCACCACTCCCACGGTTGCCACCGCCGGGTGGGTCAGCAGGCAGTCCTCGATTTCGGCCGGGCCGATGCGGTATCCGGCTGAGGTGATCACGTCATCCTCGCGCCCCACAAAGCGCAGATAATCGCCGTCCCATACGCCTCGGTCGCCGGTGATCAGCCAGTCGCCCCGGAACTTCTCGGCCGTGGCCTCGGGCCGGTTCCAATACTCCAACAGCATCGAGGCCGAGCCTCGGCGGATGGCAACGTCGCCCTCTTTCGTCGTCGGGTTGCCGTCCTCGTCGATCACCGCCACCTCATGCCCCGGTACGGGCTTGCCGATACAGCCGGGCTGAACTGGAAAATCCTGCGCGCAGGAGGACACCACCATATTGCATTCGGTCTGGCCGTAGAATTCGTTGATCGTCAGGCCAAACGCCTGTTCGCCCCAGGCCAGCATCTCGGCGCCCAGAGGCTCCCCTCCGGACGCGACCGAGCGCAGACCCGGGATCGCCTGATCCGCCGCTTTGAGCATGCGCAATGCGGTCGGCGGGAAGAACACATTCCGCACCCCGCCGTGTGCGATCACATCGGCACAGGCCTCGGGCGTGAATTTCTCCAACCGGGCGGCGACGACGGGAATGCCCAGCGCCAGCCCCGGCATCAGCACATCGAACAACCCGCCGATCCAGGCCCAATCCGCCGGCGTCCAAAGACAGTCACCTGCGTGCAGATGATTGTGGCTGATCGAAACCCCCGGCAGATGCCCGGTCAGCACCCGATGCCCATGCAGCGCGCCCTTTGGACGACCGGTGGTGCCCGAGGTGTAGATCAAAACCGCCGGGTCGTCTGGCCCCGTCTGGGCAAAAGGCACCGGTGCGCCGGATACCCCGACCTCGGACGCGATCACCGGTTCGGCCAAGTCGCCCAAAAGCTTTGCACCTTCGGCATCGGTCAAAACGATCCGCACTCCGGCATCCGACACGCGCGACCGCAAGGCATCCTGTTTGAACAATTTGAACAACGGCACCGAGATTGCCCCGAGTTTCCAGATCGCCAGATGCGCCGCTGCGCACCACGGGGATTGGCTGAGCAGGACTCCAACCCTGTCACCCGTCTGCACGCGTGGCAAAAGCGCCCGCGCAATGCCATCCGCCATCTGAGCCAGTTCCGCATATGTCACATCGCGCCTAAACGAGCCTGCAAGATCAATGATAGCCACCTGATCAGGCGCATGATCCAGGCATTGGCGCGCCATATTCAGAGGATTTGGGATGTTCCAGCCACCCGCAGAAAGCAAACCCGGTATGCGATCACCGTATACCATCGTGAATTCCCCTTATTCCGCGGCAAGATAGCGCGGCCATGCCACCCACTTTGTTCACGTGGATTTGATACAGATCAGAGTGGGCGCGTCGCTTCCCTGTCAAATGATGGTCATCAACTGAACCGAAAGCAGAACAATGACCAAAAAACTCGCCGCTTTGACTTTGTCTACCGCACTTGTTGCGCTGGCCGCACCCGCTTTTGCCCAATCGCAAGGCGACTGGACCGTTGGTATCGGTGTCGGCTATCTGGACCCGAAATCCGACAATGGAACGCTTGCCGGTCTCGATGCCGAAATCGACTCGGACACGCGCCCGATCTTCACCGCAGAATACTTCATCCGGGACAACCTGGGCATCGAACTTCTGGCCGCGACCCCCTTCAGCCATGACATCACGCTTGGTGGCAGCATCGACGCAGGTAGCGTCGATCACCTGCCCCCGACCTTGTCGCTGAACTATCACTTCCCGACCAACAGCGCCTGGAAACCCTATGTCGGTGCGGGTCTGAACTACACGATCTTCTTTGACGAGAAATCGCCACTGGGCGATCTGGAACTCGACAATTCTTTCGGCATCGCGCTGCAGGCCGGTCTGGACTATCAGATCACCGACAACGGCTCGGTGCGTCTGAACGTGCGCTGGTTCGACATCGATTCGGACGTCAAGCTGGACGGCGTCGATATCGGCACCGCTGAAATCGATCCGTGGCTGGTCGGCGTTTCCTACGTCCATCGCTTCTGATCCTGTAGCACCAAGCGCCGCGTACCTTCGCAAGGCACGCGGCGTTGTTTTTCAGAGCATCGCGCCCATCAATTCTCTGCCAATGAGCATCCGGCGGATTTCGCTGGTGCCCGCGCCGATTTCCATCAGCTTTGCGTCCCGGAAAATCCGGCTGACCGGAGCGTCGGCCAGGAACCCTGCCCCACCCATCGCCTGAACCGCCTGATGCGCCTGGGTCATTGCCGCCTCGGAGGCATACAGACAGCATGCAGCCGCGTCCTGACGGGTTACATCCCCCCGGTCGCACGCCTTGGCCACTTCGTAAACATACGCACGCGCCGAATTCATAGCCGTGTACATATCCGCAATCTTGCCCTGCATCAGCTGGAAGCTTCCAATCGGTTTGCCGAACTGTTTGCGCTCGGCCAGATAGGGCATGATTTCATCCAGACAGGCGGCCATGATGCCGGTTCCAATCCCGGCCAACACGACGCGTTCATAGTCGAGACCGGACATCAGAACGGCCACGCCCTTGCCCTCCTCTCCCAAAACGTTTTCGAAGGGCACTTCGACATCTTCAAAGATCAGCTCGGCCGTGTTCGAGCCGCGCATCCCCAGCTTGTCGAAATGCGGCGAGGTCGAAAAGCCCTTCATCTCCTTTTCGATCAGAAATGCGGTGATCCCTTTCGACCCCGCATCCGGATCGGTCTTGGCATAGACCACCAGAGTATCCGCGTCGGGCCCATTGGTGATCCAATACTTGTTGCCGGTCAGCCGATAGTGATCGTTCCGCTTCTCCGCACGCAGCTTCATCGAAACCACGTCAGAGCCTGCCGAAGTTTCAGACATGGCCAAAGCGCCAACATGTTCACCCGAGATCAGGCGCGGCAGGTACTTCTGCTTTTGTTCTTCGTTGCCGTTCAACTTGATCTGATTCACGCACAGATTCGAATGAGCACCATAGGACAGCGAAACCGAGGCCGAGGCCCGCGCGATTTCTTCAATCGCAATGGTGTGCGCCAGATAGGACATGCCCGCGCCGCCATATTCCTCGGGCACGGTTACGCCTAACAGGCCCAATTCGCCCATCTCGGTCCACAAACTGTTTGGAAACGCGTTTGAGGCATCGATCTCGGCCGCCATCGGCTTTACCCGCTCCTGCGCCCAGCGATGCACCATCTCGCGCAGCGCGTTTACGTCTTCGCCCAGATCAAACTGCATGGTCGCCATGAACATTGACGCATTCCTCCCCAGCATTAATGAACAAGTGTTCAAATAATCTGACACGGACAGAGCTGTAGGTCAAGCAGCGCGTGAGAATTCTGACAGCGCGCTTGCCAGATTTTTAGCAGGTTTGTGCCGAATTCTTGGACATGGTTGAGATTGCAGGTCCACAAATACGCGGTGGTACGCACCCATTTGCATCAAGCCTGTCGAGTGCTAACTGCAATTGCCCAAATCAATGATGACTTCTGCGACAAAGGCGTCAACTGGTCCCGGACCCATCTGAAATTCGATCCCGAAGGCATGTTTCTTGACGACCGATCACCCAATGCAGAAGAGCTTTACCCAGGTCAGAAGTCGAAATAAACGTCGAGTGGGCAATCTACCGTCACTTCCTACTCAACATCGTGTTTGCCAATGGCGCGCCGGGTAAGACATGTTGCCGTCCGAAAGGCCCCTTGCGGCGGTCTCGCCCAAGACACGTCGCCACAGACCATTCCAGACGGCAAGCGGCACTAGCGCAGTTTGGACAGGTTCAACCGCAACAACGAACCACTGATCGAACAAAGGTTCGCCCGGGGTGGTCAGGACTGGAAAACCGCACTGACTTCGGCCCGGATGATACGGGCGATCAACTGACAGTCCTCCAACGAAAACGTCAGAGGCACGCGCATATCCATGACGCCTGCCAATACGCGATCCGTGCCGGGCATGCGGTCGCTCTCGGCATAGCGCCAACTGTCATAGCGCGAGGTAAAGCCTGTCGGTTCTGCGCCGCCAAACCATTTGAGCTCGACCCCGCGTTTGGCGCATCGGCTCATCACTTCGGCGATACGCTCAGGCAACCAGTCCAGCAAAAGGAACTGGATCGACGACCCGACATAGGTTTCCGCCTTGGGCCGTTCGACCATGGTCAAACCCGGCGTTCCGCGCAGGCCTGCCTCGATTGTCTGGTAACGCTCGTTCCAGCGCCCGACCTGACGATCCAGATCGCGCAGTTGGGGGCGCAGAATCGCGGCACGCAAATTGTCCATCCGACCTGATACATTCGGGGTGGTGTATTTGATCCGCTCGAACACTTCAGGCGACGGCGCGGCCAGATGCCGTTCATACAGCATGTACGAGCCCGACAGCATTGTTGCCTTGGCCGCGAGGTCTTCGTCGTCGGTGATCAGCAGACCGCCTTCCCCCGAATTCACATGCTTGTAGGTCTGGCAGGAATAACACCCGATCGCCCCCTGCCGACCCGACACTTGCCCGCGCCAGGCCGCCCCCATCGTGTGTGCGCAATCCTCGATCACTGTGACACCCGCAGAGTCGCACATCTGCATCAGCCGGTCCATGTCACACAAATGGCCGCGCATGTGGCTGAGCATCAGAACCCGCGCCTGATCCAGTTTGGCCTCAAGGTCATCCAGATCAATGGTCAGGTTTTCCGTCACCCCGACGAACACTGGCATTGCCCCGACAGAGGCAATCGACCCCGGCACCGGGGCCAGCGTGAACGCATTGGTCAGAACCGGTTCGCCGGGCTGCACGCCAACGGCCCTGAGTGCGGTCGCCAGTGCATACCCGCCTGAGGAAACAGCCAGACAGTATTTCGACCCCATCTGGGCTGCAAATTCCTGCTCCAGCAATGCGGTCTCGCCCAACTCCCCCGGTGCGACATTGTAGCGATGCAAACGCCCGTGGCGTAAAACGTCCAGCGCGGCCTCGATGGCCTCGTCGGGGATCGGTTCCTGCTGGGTGAAACTGCCGGTGAATATCTCAGTCATGGGTAAGTTCTGGGGCTCTATCCGGTTCGGGTCAAGAGATCACGCCGCCGCACCGATCAGATCGGTAACGACATTTGGCAGGTCGTCAAAGTGATGCAACAGAGCTTCGGGCTCTAGCGCGGCCATGTCGTCGCCCGAGGGGCCAAATGTGACCAGCACAGACGGCACGCCTGCGGCCTTGGCTGTGTTGCGGTCGGTATCAGAGTCCCCGATCAGAACGCACAGGTCGGGATGCCCCCCAGCCCGCCGCGCCGCTTCGCGCAGGGGTTCCGGGTCGGGCTTGCGGACTGGCAGGGTATCGGCCCCCACCAGCGCTGCAAACCGATCCCGAACACCCATCTGAGACAGCAACTGATTGGCCAAAGCCTCGGGCTTGTTAGTGCAAATCCCGACGCCATAGCCCGCGGCTTTCAGGACTTCGACCGCCTCCAGCGCGCCTGGGTAGAACCGGGTATGGGTGTCAATGTCCCTGGAATAGGCCTCGAGCAGAACGGGATAGTAGTCGGCGACAGTTGCGTCATCATAGGCCCCGACCCGCTTCAGCCCATGCGTCAGCATCATCCGACCACCGCGCAATGCGACGCCCGCATCCTGCCCATGGACCAGCACATCACCATGCCCCATTGCGCGAAAACAATGGTTTGCGGCAGCAAGCAAATCCCCGGACGTATCCGCCAAGGTCCCGTCCAGATCGAAGATGACCGTGCGCATCGCGCCTCCTTGTTCGGCAGGTTTCCGCCATGTCATGTTGCAATCGGCAATCTTGTTTGATGGCCGAACGGCTTGCGCCTTTGACCTCAGCGGATAAAACGGACGGCAACAAAACACAAAGAGAAAACGATTTCATGACCACTGCCCTTGTCATCCTTGCCGCCGGAAAAGGCACCCGGATGAATTCGGATATTCCAAAGGTTCTACATCCTATTGCACAGGTTCCGATGCTGATCCACGCCATGCGCACCGGATCTGTACTGAACCCCGAACGCACCGTGATTGTCACTGGTCATGGATCAGAAGCCGTCGCGAAGGTTGCTCAGGCTGAGGATGAAACCGCTCGGATTGTCGTGCAGGAAGAACAATTGGGTACGGCCCATGCGGTCGGACAGGCGCGCGAGACCTTAGAGGGATTTGACGGCGATGTCGTGGTTCTCTTTGGGGACACACCATTCTTACAGCCTGACACGCTGGAGCGGATGATTGAGGCGCGCACCCGAAATGATCTGGTGATCCTTGGTTTTGAGGCCTCCGATCCCGCGCGCTATGGTCGTTTGGTTATGAACGGAGATACGCTGGAGCGGATCGTTGAATTCAAAGACGCGTCAGATAAAGAACGCGAGATAACCTTTTGTAATTCAGGCCTTTTGACCTGTGATGCACAGATATTGATGTCATTGATCGATGCGGTCGGCAACGACAATGCCTCGGGCGAGTACTACCTGACGGATGTCGTCGAAATTGCCCGCAGCCGAGGACTGAGTGTCACGGCTGTTGCCTGCAATGAGGCGCAAACGCTGGGTGTGAATTCTCGCGCCGATCTCGCCGCTGCGGATGCGATGTTTCAGGTGCAGGCCCGGGCCGAATTGCTGGATTTGGGCGTGACGCTCATGGCGCCGGATACAGTCTACCTTGCCGCCGATACGGTCATTGGGCGCGATACGGTGATTGAACCGAACGTGGTCTTTGGCCCAGGTGTGACCGTCGAAAGCGGCGCGACCATTCGGGCGTTTTCGCACCTTGAAGGCTGTCATGTCAGCCGAGGTTCTGTCGTGGGCCCCTATGCCCGTCTGCGCCCGGGCGCGGAACTGGCGGAAAATGCGAAAATCGGTAATTTTGTCGAGATCAAGAATGCTGAGATCGCCGAGGGCGCAAAGGTCAATCACCTCAGCTATATCGGCGACGCCACCGTCGGGGCAGCATCGAATATCGGCGCAGGGACGATCACGTGCAATTATGATGGCGTGATGAAGCATAAAACGACGATTGGTGAAAATGTTTTTATCGGCTCGAATACCATGTTGGTCGCACCGGTGAGCGTGGGCAATGGTGCCATGACAGCCACCGGCACGGTTGTGACACGCGATGTCGAGGCGGATGCGCTGGCGGTTGCGCGCGCAAAGCAGGACAACAAACCGGGCTACGCCCGCAAATTGTTTGAGATGCTAAAGGCGAAGAAAGCTCGCCGAGATAAAGAGGCTTGAGTTTATGTGTGGAATTGTAGGTGTTCTGGGACAGCATGAAGCCGCCCCTATCTTGGTTGAGGCCCTGAAACGGCTTGAATATCGCGGCTATGACAGTGCGGGAATTGCCACCGTGAACGATGGACTCCTGGGTCGTCGCCGGGCCGTGGGAAAACTGGTCAATCTGAGTGATCTGCTGGTGCATGACCCGCTGCGAGGAAAATCCGGGATAGGGCACACCCGATGGGCCACCCACGGCGCGCCGTCGGTCAACAATGCGCATCCGCACAAGGCGGGACCGGTTGCCGTGGTTCACAACGGCATAGTCGAGAACTATCGCGAACTGCGTACAGAATTGGCCGGGCACGGGATCGGGTTCGAGACCGAGACGGATACCGAAACGGTCGCATTGATGGCCGAACACCTTCTCAACTCGGGTCTTGCGCCCGTCGAGGCCGCCTTCCAGACCATTGACCGGTTGCAAGGCGCATTTGCGCTGGCTTTTCTGTTCGACGGACAGGACGACCTGATCGTTGCTGCCCGCAAGGGGTCTCCGCTGGCCATCGGTCACGGGGATGGTGAGATGTATGTCGGCTCGGACGCGATTGCGCTGGCCCCGCTCACGAACAAAATAACCTATCTGGAAGAAGGCGACCGGGCCGTTCTGACCCGCACCTCGCTGGAAATCCGCAATGAAGAAGGCGAGTTGGCCAATCGCGAGATGCGCAAGATCAAGCTGGATCATGCGCGCGCCGACAAAGGCGGACACAAGCACTTCATGGCCAAGGAAATCGCCGAACAACCCGTTGTGGTCGCCGAAGCGATCCGATCCTACCTGCCGACAGGCGGCGACCGGGTGGTTTTGCCGGAAACCGAGCTGGATTTCACCAAGCTTGACCGCCTGACGATGGTGGCCTGCGGCACAGCCTTCTACGCCTGTCTGACCGCAAAATACTGGTTCGAACAGCTTGCAAAAATGCCGGTCGAGGTCGATATCGCCAGCGAATTCCGCTATCGCGAACCTCCGATCAGCGACCGCACCCTGGCCCTGTTTGTCAGCCAATCCGGCGAAACCGCTGATACGCTGGCCGCGTTGCGCTATTGCGAGGGCAAGGCGGACAAGATCGTTTCGGTCGTCAATGTTCCAGAAAGCTCGATCGCGCGGGAAAGTGACATTGCCTTGCCCATTCACGCCGGCGTTGAGATCGGCGTGGCCTCGACCAAGGCGTTTACCTGTCAGCTGAGCGTCCTGCTCATGCTGGCCCTCAAGGCTGCCGCCGACCGGGGCACATTGACGGATGAGGAACTTGCCGATCACGCCGCCGCCCTGCGCGGGTTGCCCTCGGTTCTGAACACGGCGCTGGATCAGAACCGTGCCATCCGTAAATCCGCTCAACGCCTGTCCGAAGCACGCGATGTTCTGTTTCTGGGGCGCGGCCTGATGTACCCTCTGGCGATGGAAGGTGCGTTGAAACTGAAGGAAATCAGCTATATACACGCCGAAGGTTATGCATCAGGTGAATTAAAGCACGGCCCCATCGCCCTGATCGACAAACACATGCCGGTGGTGGTGATGGCCCCGCGGGACACGGTGTTCGACAAGACCGTTTCGAACATGCAAGAGGTCATGGCGCGCAAGGGCAAGGTGATCCTGGTGTCGGATGATGATGGGATCGCTGAAGCCGGAGACGAGGCTTGGAACACGATCCGCATGCCCCATGTTCACACCAACCTGACACCGATCCTGTACTCGGTTCCGGCGCAATTGCTGGCCTATCACACAGCAGTCGCGAAAGGGACCGATGTGGACCAGCCGCGTAACCTCGCAAAGTCGGTTACTGTGGAGTGAGATATGGCCAAACAATTCCCTCAGCTTGATGAAGCCCAACAAAGGTTCATTGCAGACCAGCATATGTTCTTTGTCGGCAGCGCCGGGGCCGAAGGGCGGGTCAACATCTCTCCCAAGGGGATGGATTCGCTTCGGGTTCTGGGGCCGAACCGGATTGCATGGATGAACCTGACCGGAAGCGGAAATGAAACAGCCGGGCATCTGCGCGAGGTCAATCGCATGACGCTGATGTGGTGTTCCTTCACGACCCGCCCTCTGATCCTGCGCACCTATGGTACTGCGCAGACCCTTCATGCCGGGGACAAGGATTGGAAGGAGCTTGTCGGCCTTTTCCCAAACCATCGCAGCGCGCGGCAAATCTATGACGTCACTATTGATCTGGTGCAGACCTCCTGCGGTTACGCAGTCCCGTTTATGGAATTCCAGTCGGACAGGGACACGATGCAGAAATGGGTCGACGGCAAGTCGGACGACGACATTCGAGCCTATTGGGTCGAGAAGAACCAGCAGACGATTGACGGCAAACCCACCGGCGTTCCGGTGTAGACGCCATGCTCGACCTCTATCTGGATCAGATCAAGGCACATGCCGATGCTGAGCGCGCGGAACAGGTCGCAGCCTATCACAAGGCCGAGCGTCCCTATCTGGGCGTCGCCGTCCCGGTTCTCAACGATCTGACGAAAGCCTGGCGCAAGGAACTGTCGGTTGCTGAGCGCGTCACCCTCGCGGATGCGCTCTGGCAGACCAACATCCACGAGGCCCGCGTCGCCGCGTCCAAACTGCTGACTCAGGCGCGTATTCGTCCAGATGATGAGGTCTGGGCACTGTTGCAAAGCTGGGTACCCGATTTCGACGCCTGGGCCATCGCTGACCACGCCTGCACCGCCATCCAGAAACGCCTGAGCGCCGATCCGGCCCGATTGGATCAGGTCGAAGCCTGGACAGGATCAGATCATATGTGGACGCGCCGGGCTGCTTTGGTCTCGACCCTGCCTTGGACCAAGCAGAACCACCCAAAGCCGGACGATCTGGCCCGGCGCGACAGGATACTTGGTTGGGCCGCAAGCTATATCCCTGACCGGAACTGGTTCATCCAGAAGTCGATTGCATGGTGGCTGCGGGAATTGTCCAAACACGATCCGGACCGGGTCGTGGCCTTTCTGCACCGCCATGGCGACGCAATGAAACCCTTTGCCCGGCGCGAAGCGGGCAAATACCTGAAAGATTAGTTGGCGTAGACCTCAACCTCGACCAGTTCGTCAAAGGGAACCAACAAGGCCCGCATCGCATCCAGTGACAAACGGCTACCGCCGGTTTCCGGCCCGGACGCAGGAACCAGTGTGATATAGGCCTGCGCCCCGGTCTTCGGCACAACCACCCGTGCAGTGACTTCCGAGTCGACCAGCGGCGTCTGCATCCAACGCCCCGGCGTTGTAGGATCCCCCAATCCCGCGACAGTGGTCTTGGCCCCCGCCCAGTTTGCCGTCGCGGTGACAGGTTGAGTATAGGCCGTGCTTTCCACTTCGGCAGGAGCGGCCTCAACCTCTGCGTCCGTGCGCCCCAGAACCCGATCCGTCGTGGACCGCACGGCATCACAGCCAGCCAGCAAAACACAGGATATCACAAGCAGTTCTTTCATGTGCCGAACCTACTACCCAGTTCGTTTCGACACCAGACCAAAGCACAGTTCACTCTTGTCGTCGACAAGTTCCGGCTCTACCTATGTTTCCATGACTGCTCCTCTGATTGATCCCTTCGCCCGTGCCATCACGTATCTTCGCGTCTCGGTGACAGACCGCTGCGATTTTCGCTGCCTCTACTGCATGTCCGAGAACATGACCTTCTTGCCCAAGAAGGAACTGCTGACACTTGAGGAACTGGACCGCATGTGTTCAACCTTTGTCAGGATGGGCGTTGAAAAGCTACGCATCACGGGTGGCGAACCGCTGGTGCGGCGCAATGTCATGACGTTTTTCAACGCAATGACCCGGCACCTGGACAGCGGCGCGTTGAAAGAGCTGACCTTGACCACAAACGGCTCGCAGTTGCATCGCTTCGCTGACGATCTGTATGCGGCAGGTGTCCGAAGGATAAATGTGTCGCTCGATACGCTGGATGACGACAAATTTGCCAAGGTCACCCGCTGGGGTCGCCTGAAGCAGGTACTGAGCGGCATCGACGCCGCGCAAAAAGCAGGCTTGCGGATCAAGATCAACGCGGTAGCGTTGAAAGGCTTCAACGAGGAAGAACTGCCCCGGATAACACAATGGTGTTCCGAACGCGGCATGGACCTGACCTGGATTGAGGTCATGCCCATGGGAGACATCGGAAATGAGGACCGGCTGGATCAGTACTGGTCGCTCAAGGACGTGCGCAAGGAATACGAAAACCACTACAGCGTCACTGATCTGGCCGAACGCACAGGTGGCCCGGCGCGCTATGTCCGGCTGGAAGAGACCGGCCAGAGAATTGGATTCATCACACCGCTGTCCCACAATTTCTGTGAAAGCTGCAACCGCGTGCGCCTGACCTGCACCGGAGAGCTGTATATGTGTCTGGGCCAGGAAGATATGGCCGATCTGCGCGCGCCGCTGCGCGACCATCCCGACACCGAACAACCCCTGGAAGAGGCAATCCGCGCAGCCATCAATCTCAAGCCCAAAGGCCACGATTTCGACTATTCCCGTCAGGCGGTTGATGGCCAGATGACCCGCCATATGAGCCACACGGGCGGCTGACGTGACCGAGGCACATGTGCGGCCGACGCTGCTGTACCACTTGTACTGCGGTGTAACATCCATCGTGCAACCTTTGGCCTGGCGTGTTGTTCGCAACAAGTTGCAAGCCGCCGAGGTTACCCCTCTTCGACAGCGAGAGCGTTTAGGCCACGCCAGTTGCGACCGTCCCGAGGGGCAATTGATCTGGTTTCATGCCGCCAGCGTGGGCGAAAGCCTGTCTGTGCTCAGTCTGATCAAAAGATTGGGAGAACGCCTGCCCATGGCCGAGTTCCTGATCACCTCTGGAACACCCACATCTGCCAGTCTGGTTGAAAAGCGGCTGCCACCCCGCACAAGACATCAGTTTCCACCTCTGGACGGCGGCGCACCGGTCCGGCGCTTTCTGGATCACTGGAAACCAAATGCCGCAATCTTTGTGGAAAGCGAAATCTGGCCCCGTTTGATCGTGGAAACCGCCAAACGCGGGACGCCTCTGTGCCTGCTGAATGCGCGCTTGTCCGAAAACTCAGTCGCTGGATGGCGAAAGCGACCCGATACAGCACGGTTCATCCTGAACCACTTCGCAGTCTTTCTCACCCAGAATGACCAAACCGCACAGAATCTGATCTCAATCGGAGCCTGCCCAGAACGTGTCCAGCCTGGGACCAATCTCAAGGCGATGTCCGATCCATTGCCGGTGGATCAGGCCACACTGTCGGATATCCGTACACAGATTGGCGAGCGCCCGGTCTGGATTGCCAGTTCAACCCATGCAGGCGAAGAAGAAACCGTTCTGGCCGCGCATAGTGCGTTGCTGCGACACCGCCCGGACTTACTGCTGCTGCTGATCCCGCGCCACCCGGAGCGACGTGAAGACGTGAACCTTCTGCTGGGCAAAGCCGAACTCACCTCTGCTTTCCGTGCCAAGGGTGATGCAATTTCGCAGAACACGCAGGTTTATGTGGCGGATACGCTTGGTGAAACCGGCACATGGTACGCGCTGTGCCCGATCGTCTTTCTTGGCGGGTCTTTAAAGGAAATCGGCGGCCACAACCCGTTCGAGCCTGCACAGGCGGGCGCCGCCGTTATCACCGGACCGGGTTACTTCAATTTCGCCGAAACATTTGCGCCGCTTGTTGGCGCTGGCGGCGCAATCGAGGTTCAAACGGCCGATGACTTGTCCAATGCGGTTGCAAACTGGCTGTCAGACGACGCCGCACTGACCACCGCACGCAAAGCGGCCCAAACCTGCGTCAACAGCCAAAAAGACGCGCTGAATTCGGTTGTAGATACGCTGTGCGCCCATCTGAACCTGCGCCAAAAAGCACAGGATCCCTCTTCATCTGGCTAGAAATTTCCCGGGGAGCGCGAGGGGCTGGCCCCTCGCTTTGCACAGCAAAAATCAGGCCGCAGGCATCCGCTGTTCGACAATTTCAGCCCACCAACTGCACCCGGCGGGTATGGCCTCATCGTTAAAGTTATACTCAGGATGGTGCACCATAGCCGTGTCGCCGTTGCCTACAAGGATATAGGCCCCCGGACGTTCCTCAAGCATGAAGGCAAAGTCCTCGCCACCCATCACCAACGGCGCCTCCTCGCAAGCACCCGAAACTGACCTAGCCACATCGGCGGCGAATTCGGTCTGTTCGTCAGTGTTAACCATGACCGGATAGCCGCGGATATATGTCACATCCACCGTGCCGCCAAAAGTCGCGGCCACGCCGTTGCAAATCTCGTTGATCCGTTTTTCGGCCAGATCGCGCATCTCTTTGCTCATCGTGCGCACAGTGCCTTTGATGTGAACGGTCTGAGGGATCACGTTGAACGCTTTCGACGAAGTCTCGAACGAAGTCACCGACACGACCACCTGATCAATCGGGTCCGCATTACGCGAGGCAATCGTCTGCAGCGCCAGCACCGCCTGCGCCGTCATAACGGTCGTATCCACGGTCTCCTGCGGTTTTGCCGCATGTCCTCCGCGCCCTTCGAACGTGATGTCAAACTGGTCGGTGGCCGCAAAGAACGCTCCGGGACGGATCGAAAAGCTGCCGACCGGCTTGCCCGGCCAGTTGTGCATGCCGTAGACCTCCTGAATGTTCCAGCGGTCCATCATGCCGTCTTCGCACATCTCGCGACCACCACCGCCGCCTTCTTCGGCGGGCTGGAAAATCACCACGACGGTGCCGTCGAAATTGCGGGTTTCCGACAGGTACTTGGCCGCGCCGAGCAACATTGCCGTGTGACCATCATGGCCACAGGCATGCATTGCGCCCGGCGTTTTCGAGGCATAGTCCAGCCCGGTCGCCTCGTGAATCGGCAACGCATCCATATCGGCCCGGAGCCCGATAACCTTGCCTTTGCTGTCGGACTTTCCTTTGATCACACCCACAACACCGGTGCGGCCAATGCCAGAGACAACCTCATCACAACCGAACGCCTTCAACTTCTCGGCAACCAGTGCGCTGGTGCGGTGGGTTTCAAACAGAATTTCGGGGTTCTCGTGCAGGTCGCGTCGCCATGTGGTGATCTCATTCTGCAATTCCGCAAAGCGGTTTTTGACTGGCATGTCTTCTCTCTCCTATTTCAAGCCGCCGGCATCCGGCGCTCGACCATTTCGGCAAACCACGAACATCCGATTGGAATGATCTCGTCGTTGAAATTGTATTCGGGGTGGTGCAGCCCGGCGCTGTCGCCGTTGCCCAGAATGATAAAGGCCCCGGGACGTTCCTCCAGCATGAACGAGAAGTCCTCGCCGCCCATGACCATCGGCGCTTCACCGCAACTACCGCCGACCGCAATCGCGGCCTCTTCAGCATAGCCAGTTTGGTCTTTGGCATTGATCGTGACCGGGACTCCCTTGGTGTAGGTCACTTTTGCCGTGCCGCCCATGGTTGCGGCGATACCGGTGGCAATCTCGGTCAGACGTTGTTCGATCATCTCGCGCATTTCGTTGGAATGAGTGCGCACCGTCCCGCGTACACGCGCCGATTGGGGGATCACGTTGAACGCCTTCGACGACGTCTCAACCGACGTCACGGATAATACGCCCTGCTGGATCGGGTCCGCGTTGCGCGACACGACCGTCTGCAGCGCCACGATCAGTTGAGACAGCATCACAGTCGTATCCACCGTCTCGTGTGGTTTGGCGGCGTGCCCCCCGTGGCCTTCTAGATGTATGTCGAATTCATCCGCTGCCGCAAGCAACGGCCCCGAGCGGATCGCGAACTGCCCGGTGGGCAGTCCCGGCACATTGTGCATGGCATAGACTTCCTGAATGCCAAACCGATCCATAAGACCGTCCTGACACATGGCCTCAGCGCCGTTGCCCCCCTCTTCAGCGGGCTGAAAGATCACAACCGCCGTGCCGTCAAAATTGCGCGTCTCAGCTAGGTATTTGGCCGCGCCCAGAACCATCGCCGTATGGCCATCATGGCCGCAGGCATGCATTGCATCAGGCGTTTTCGAGGCATAATCCAGCCCGGTCTGCTCTTGCATGGGCAGAGCATCCATATCCGCCCGCAATCCAATGGCCCGGCCTTGTGTGTCCGTCTTGCCCCGGATGATTCCGACCACGCCTGTGCGACCTATTCCGGTAACAACCTCATCGCAGCCGAATTCTTTCAGTTTTTCAGCCACCAGGGCGCTGGTGCGGTGTGTATCGTAGAGAATCTCGGGGTGTTCATGAATGTCACGTCGCCAACCGGTGATTTCTGCGTGCAGTTCTGCAAGGCGATTTCTGATTGGCATGGCGTTCTTCCTTTTTTACGCGACGGGCAATCGTCGTTCCACAAGCTCGGCATACCAGCTGCAGCCGGCGGGAATGGCGTCGTCATCGAAGTTGTATTCCGGGTGATGGCACATGGCCGTGTCCCCGTTACCGACAAAGATGTAGGCTCCGGGCCGTTCTTCAAGCATATAGGCGAAATCTTCTGATGGCATGATCGGATCCGTGCTGTCATTCACCTTGCCTGCCACCGCAGCGGCAGCTTCGGCGGCATAGCCCGTTTCCGCCTCGGAATTGACGGTCACTGGATAGCCGGGCGTCCATGCCACCTGCGCCGACGCGCCAAAGGCCGAGGCCGTATCTTCGGCAATCCGGCGCACGCGCTCTTCCGCGATGGCGCGATATTCGGGGTCAAGCGTCCGCACTGTGCCCTTCAGCCTGACCGTATGTGCAATCACATTAGAGGCCACGCTATCGGTCTCGAACGTGCCAACGGTCAGAACAACCCGTTTGATCGGATCTACGGTTCGCGCCACAACCGATTGCAAAGCCACAACTATATGCGACGCCACTAAGGTTGTATCAACGGCGTCATGCGGGGCCGCAGCGTGGCCGCCCTTGCCCGTTACGGTAACTTCAAATTCATCCGATGATGCAAGCAAAGCACCCGGACGGATCGCGAATTCCCCCACCGGAAGGCCGGGCATATTGTGCATCCCGTACACCTCATCAATGCCCCACCGGTCCATCAACCCATCCTGGCACATGGCAAGGCCCCCGGCCCCGCCTTCCTCGGCCGGTTGAAAAATCAAAACCACGGTGCCGTCGAAATTCCGTGTCTCGGTCAGATACTGTGCTGCGCCCAGCAGCATCGAGGTATGCCCATCATGGCCGCAGGCGTGCATTTTGCCGGGAACGGTCGAGGCATAGTCAAGCCCCGTGGCCTCTTCGATGGGAAGCGCATCCATATCTGCGCGCAGCCCGATGACCCGCCCTTTGGTATCGGTGCGGCCTTTGATCACGGCGACGACGCCAGTGCGGCCAACGCCCTCTGTGATGTCATCAACGCCAAAGTCTTTCAGACGCTCGACCACAAAGGCCGCAGTCTGATGAACATCATACATCAGTTCGGGGTGGGCGTGCAGATGGCGACGCCACTTGGTGATCTCGTCCTGCATCTCGGCAAGTCGGTTCTTTACGGGCATGACCCAATTCCTTTCCGAAAACCCTTGTCGCGCCTGAGGCTAGGACGCAAGCCGGTGTATCAGACGCTCCATAAATCTTTGGCCTTCAGTAAATTGAGAAATCGTAATGAACTCATTTGGCTGATGCGCCTGAGCGATGTCGCCGGGTCCGCAGATGACCGCCGAATAGCCCGCCTCCTGAAACTGGCCGGCTTCTGTGCCATAGCTGACAACATGGCTGGCGTTGTCTCCGGTCAGCGCACGGACCAGCGCTTCGGCCTCACCATCGTGTTCCGGCACCAACCCGGGGATCGAGAAATTCTCGGAAATCTCGATCCGGGTTTCGGGATGAACGACCTGCATCTGGGCCTCAACCTTGCGTACCTGCTGGAAGTAGGCGTCTTGCCAATCTGCCTTGCGTTCATCCGGGACGATGCGGAAATCCATCATGAAATGGCAGTCCTTGGCCGTGATGTTGTGCGCTGTCCCGCCTGCGATCATGCCGACATGAAGCGTCGACCACGGCGGGTTGAAGACGGCAGCGGTCTCACTTGGGGTCGCGTTTTGATTTCGGGCATTCTGTTCGTTCGCCCAATGGATCAGCGGTGCCGCCTCCATGATCGCATTGACACCTGTATGCATGATCGAGCTGTGAACTTCGAACCCAATCATATGCGTGTCAAAGCCAAAGCTGCCCTTGTGGCCTGTAACCGCCTGCATCATCGAAGGCTCACCCACGATTACGGCCGAACCTTTCGGCAGCACGGTCTGCATCGCCTCGATCATGGGCGGCGCGCCGGTGCAGCCGATTTCTTCATCAAAGCTCAGCGCCAGTTGCAGCGGGCGTTCAAGGTCCGTGTACTGCGCCTCGACCAGAGCCCAGATGGCCAGTGCATCAAAGCCTTTCATATCGCAGGTGCCACGTCCAAAATACTTGCCGTCTTTTTCGACAACGACAAAGGGGTCGGTGTCCCAGGGCTGCCCGTCCACCGGCACCACATCTGTGTGACCCGACAGGACCACAGCACCCTCCTCCCACGGCCCCACATGGGCAAAAACCGCCGCTTTGTGCGGCTGATCCGGGTCCGGCCAGCGATGAGGTTCGATTCCGTGCTCGCGCAGATAGCTTTCGACCCAATCGACCAACGGCAGGTTGCTGTCACGGCTTACGGTCGGGAACGAGATCAGCTTGGTCATGATCTCAAGCGGCGTCAGACGCTGTGCCATAAGACGTCAATACCCGCTGTCAGTGGTCAATATGAAGTGCCCCGGTTCGACCTCATTGTATTGAGACGGCTCAGGCGTGTAGCCAATCGGATGAATGGGCGAGGGAATCGGTTTGAAATTCAAGTCTTTTTCCGATTTCCGCTTGTTTGGATCGGCAATCGGGACGGCCTTCATCAAGGCTTGCGTATAGGGGTGCTGAGGGTTCTCGAACACCCGCGCACGGGGTCCCAGCTCGACAATCCGACCCAGATACATGACGCCAACATAATGGCTGACCCGCTCCACAACGGCCATATCGTGGCTGATGAACAAATAGGACAGGCCGAGTTCGGATTGCAGTTCCATCATCAGGTTCAGAACCTGCGCCTGAACCGACACGTCCAGGGCAGAGACCGCCTCGTCCGCGATGATCAGCTTGGGGTTCAGCGCCAAAGCGCGGGCAATTGCGATACGCTGACGCTGACCGCCCGACATTTCGTGCGGGAAGCGTCGCATGAAGCTGCGCGGCAACTGCACCTTGTCGAACAGCTGCGCGACGCGGTCTTGCAGTTCGGACCCTGTGGCCACGCCGTAGTTGCGCATCGGCTCGGCCACCTGATCGACCAGTTGCATCTGCGGATTCAACGAGGCGAAGGGGTCCTGAAAGATCATCTGCATGTCCAACCGCGCCTTGCGCAGGCCGGACGGGTCCAGTTTCATGATGTCGACGCCGTCGAGGTCGATTTCACCTGCCATCGGCTCGACAAGCCGCAGGATCGACCGTCCGGCAGACGATTTGCCGCACCCTGATTCGCCGACAAGGCTCAGCGTCTGACCCCGGTTCAACGTAAAGGACACATCTTCGACCGCGTGCACGTTCGAAATTGTGCGACGTAGCAGCCCACCTTTCACCGGGAAGCGCGTGGTCAGACCTTTGACCGACAACAGAACCTCTTCGGTACCGGGAATCGGTGCGATGTTCTGCCCCTCAACACCCAGCAGCTTCATCGGCTCGGGGGCGGATTTACCCCGCATTTCGCCCAGCTTGGGCACCGCAGCCAGCAACGCTTTGGTATAGTCATGTTGAGGATTTTCGAAGATTTCCTTGACACTACCTTCCTCGACCTTGTTGCCGCGGAACATGACCACAACCCGGTCGGCCATCTGCGCAACAACAGCCATGTCATGGGTGATGAACATGACCGCCGTGCCGGTTTCCCGCTTCAGGCGGTCCATCAGAGCCAGAATCTCGGCCTGAATCGTCACATCGAGGGCCGTTGTCGGTTCGTCGGCGATCAACAAACGGGGCTCGCAGGCCATGGCCATGGCGATCACAACGCGCTGCCGCATGCCACCGGACAGTTCGTGCGGGTATTGCTTCAAACGCCGCTCGGGTTCTGGAATCCGGACCTGGCGCAACAATTCAAGGGCCCGCTCTTCGGCCTCGGACTTGGACATATCCTTATGGATTCGCAAACCTTCGGTCAGTTGTCGTCCCACGGTGAAAACGGGGTTCAGGGCCGTCATCGGTTCCTGAAAGATCATCCCAATCTCATTTCCGCGAATCTGTTTCATCAGATCCTGATCGGCCCCAGCCAGATCCATTTCGGCCCCGTCGCGGCGATCGAACAACAATTCTCCGCCCGCGATCTCGCCACCTCCGAATTCGACCAATCGCATCAGGGACAGCGATGAAACCGACTTGCCCGAGCCCGATTCGCCCACAATACAAACGGTTTCGCCGGGCTTGACCTCGAACGAGACATCTTCGACCCCGACTACAGGACCATCTTTGGTTTGAAACTCGACCCGAAGTTTTTTGATCTGGGCAATCGGTTGGTCCAGCACGTACGCGCTCCCTTTGTCAGGCTTATTTTTGCGGATGCCTGACGCTAAGGCGCTGAGACAGGAAAAGTCAAACCCGTCGCGGTTTTTCCCGACGGCAACCCTTGCTTTTTTCTAAAGTTCTGTTTCGATACCCTGCGTAACCGTGTTGGGGAGAATACGGCAGCACAAAAATGCGACCTGATTTTGCAACCTGAAATCAGAAGTTTACCCCAATTGCGGCAACGCCGAACCCGCAGGCCATGCGGAGAAACTTGAGACACGCAAGTGTCCAACATGGAGTGTATGATGAAAATCAAAGCCCTTTTGCTTGGTGCAATCGCAAGCACGGCGATGGCACCAGTGGCCTTTGCCGAGCGCGGCTCGGATGGCAATGTCAGCATTATTTACTGGCAAGCCCCATCAATCATGAACCCGTTCCTGTCAGGCGGGACCAAGGATGTCGAAGCTGCGTCGCTGGTGATCGAGCCTCTGGCGCGCTACGACCAGGACGGCAATATGGTGCCCTATCTGGCATCTGAAATTCCAACCGTTGAAAATGGCGGTGTCAGCGAAGACCTGACATCGATCACCTGGAAAATCTCGCCGGGTCTCACGTGGTCGGATGGCACTGCGTTCACCTCGGCTGATGTGGTCTTTACCGCAAACTACTGCATGGACCCCGAAGGCGGCTGCGCGCAGGTGACCAAGTTTGAAGGCGTCACCAATGTCGAAGCCGTGGATGACCTGACCGTCAAAGTCACCTTCGATGCGCCTACCCCGTTCCCCTATGGTCCCTTCGTGGGTGGTGAAAGCCCGATCATTCAGGCCGCTCAGTTCGCGGATTGCCTGGGTGCCAAGGCGCCCGAATGCACCGATGAAAACTTCAACCCGATCGGCACTGGACCGTTTGTGGTGACCGAGTTCAAGCCGAATGACGTGATCACCTTTGCGGCCAATGACAACTATCGTGACCCGGCAAAGCCTGCCTTTGCGTCTGTGACCTTCAAGGGTGGCGGCGATGCGACGGCGGCTGGCCGCGCGGTTATGGAAACCGGCGAGTTTGACTATGCCTGGAACCTGCAACTTGCGCCCGAAGTGATCGCGCAGATGCAGGAAGGTGGCAAAGGCACTCCGGTTGCAGGCTTTGGCCCACTGGTCGAGCGTATCATGCTGAACCAGACCAACCCGTCGCCCGATTTGCCGGAAGGCGAGCGTTCGACCGCGCAACACCCGCATCCGTTCCTGCAGGAGCCCGCGGTCTATCAAGCGATGTCCATGGCAATCGACCGTCCGCTGCTGGTTGAAATCGGGTACGGTCAGGCTGGTAAAGTAACCTGCAACTGGGTCCCGGCGCCTGCGGCCTTCAACTCGACCTCGATGACCTGCGACACGCAGGATATCGCGGGTGCAAACGCGCTGCTGGACGAAGCTGGCATCGTTGACACCGATGGCGACGGTATCCGTGAAAAAGACGGTGTACCGCTGAAGATCGTTTATCAGACCTCGACCAACGCCGTCCGTCAGGACTTTCAGGCGCTGATCAAGGAATGGTGGAGCCAGATCGGCATCGAATCCGAACTGCGCAACATCAACGCTTCGGTCTTCTTCGGTGGTGACCCGGGCTCGCCCGATACCTTCCAGAAGTTCTATGCCGACGTTGAAATGTACGCCAACACCTTCAACGGCACTGACCCGCAGTCCTATCTGGGCAACGGCCTGTGCGACAAGGCTCCGCGTCCTGATACGCAGTGGCAGGGTGAAAACATCAGCCGCTTCTGCAGCGACGAGTTCGACGCGCTTCATGCCAAACTGGCTGAAACCGCTGGCCTTGAGCAACGCGCCGAGATCGCCAAGCGCCTGAACGATATCATCGTGCAGGAAGGTGGAATGATCCCGCTGGTTCACCGTGGTCGTCTTTCGGCCCATGCGAACACATTGGGTGGTGTTGTCCTGAACGTTTGGGACAGTGAGCTGTGGAATGTAGCTGACTGGTATCGTAAGACCGGTTCCTAAACGCCATTCTGTCAGGCTGCGCCCCGATCTGCTTCGGGGCGCGGTCCTTTGCAGACCACCCCAAAAAGAAGACGCATATAAAGGCGCCTCTTAATGCTCAACTTTACCATCAGACGACTGATACTCGCAGTCCCTACGCTGCTTTTCATCAGCCTCGTCATATTCCTGCTCCTCGAGCTTGCCCCCGGCGACCCGATGGCACAGGTTCCCCTCACCGTTCCGCCCGAAGTCAAAGAGAAGATGCGCGAGGCGCTTGGCCTTGGTCAGCCGATGCATATCCGGTTCTGGAAATGGATCGTGCAGTTCTTCTGGATCGAGCCGCAGGTTCTGATCGACCACATGTTCGGCACCACCTTTTCCGAAGGTGACTTGCGCGTGATTTCCTGGCAGACCCGCTCGCCTGTCATGGATATTGTCGTTCAGCGCATCCCGCAGACACTGTGGGTTGTTGGCACCGCCTATGTGGTCGCCATCCTGATCGCTCTGCCCATCGGCATCTATTCCGCCTATCGCCAGTATTCGTGGTTCGACCAGATGGGCACGTTCGTGTCGATGGTCGGCTTTTCGGTTCCACCGTTCTTCTCGGGGGTTCTGGTCATCGTGATCTTCTCGGTCCAACTGGGCTGGTTCCCGTCGATCTATGACACCACCCATGTGGTCAACAGCTGGGACAGCTTTGTCGTACAGCTGCAACAGATGATCATGCCGGTCATGGTTCTGGCCCTGCAGATCACCGCGCAACTCAGCCGGTTCATGCGTGCCTCGATGCTGGACAACCTCAATCAGGACTACGTCCGTACCGCCCGCGCCAAAGGTCTGAGTGAATACACCGTGGTCATGGTCCATGTCCTGCGCAACTCGATGATCCCTGTGGTCACCGTTATTGCGCTGGGTATCCCGGCCATTTTTGGTGGTGCCATCATCACCGAGCAGGTGTTCAAGGTGAACGGTATCGGCCAATTGCTGATCGGCGCCATTCAGGCCAATGATCTGCCGATGGTGCAGACCCTGACCTTTATCTTTGCCGTTCTGATCGTGCTGTTCAACCTGATCGCAGACGTCCTGTATGGCATTCTGGACCCGAGGATTCGCTATGACTGATCATGATCGGAGTGATACGCTGATCCCCGATGAAGGCTTGGCGCCTGCTGCCACCGCACTCCCAACTGCGGGTGTGATGGAAGAGCTGGCGACACCACCGCGCAGTCAGTGGCGCGATGTCTGGGATCAATTCAAGACGCACAAGGGTGCGATGATCGGGGCAGTCCTGTTCATCGTTATCGTCGCAGGCGTATATTTGGGGCCGTATCTGTGGACTATCGACCCGACACAGATCGACATCCGTTCGCGCAATCAGGGCCCAAGCTGGGGGCACCCGTTTGGCACAGACCAGTTGGGCCGGGATATTCTGGCCCGGATGATGTCGGGGGGGCAGACTTCGGTCTCGGTCGGCATCACCGCGATGTTGCTGGCGCTGATCCTGGGGTCGCTGATCGGCGTGTTGGCGGGGTTCTTCAGACGCCTTGACGGCCCGCTGATGCGCTTGACAGACCTGTTCCTGGCCCTGCCACTGTTGCCATTGTTGCTCGTCATGATGCTGCTGTTCCGCGAGCCATTGTCCGCAGCCTTCGGGTTGGAGCGCGGGATCTTCATCCTGATCGTCTGCGCCATCGGTATCACCTCGTGGATGCCAACGGCTCGGATCGTGCGCGGCGACGTGCTGGCCATCAAGGAACGGGAATTCGTTCTGGCCGCACGCTCCATCGGCACCAGCAACCGGCAGATCATCACGCGACATATCCTGCCGAATGTGCTGTCTCCGATCATGGTGTCGGCAACGCTGGGGATCGCAACCGCGATCATCACCGAAAGCGCGCTGTCCTTCCTGGGCCTGGGCTTTCCGCCCGACTTCCCGACATGGGGCCGCCTGTTGTTCGATGGCGTTGACTATCTGCAGCAATACCCCGAGCGTGTGTTCTGGCCCGGCCTTGCCATCTCGCTGACGGTTCTCAGCGTGAACTATCTGGGCGACGGTCTGCGCGATGCCTTGGACCCACGCATTCGTGGCCGTTAACTGAACTTCAGTCGGCGCGCTTCAGCGCGCCGGCGCACACGACGATCAGAACGGCAAGCGGTAGCAACACGCCGAACGCCAACCGCAGCGACAGCAATTCGGCAAGAAACCCGATCAGCGGCGGACCGATCAACAACCCTCCATATCCAAGCGTTGCCACACTGGCGATGGCCTGCCCGGGCGGGATTTGCGGATCATTGGCGGCCCGGCTGAAGGCCAAAGGCATGATCACGGCGTACCCCACCCCCATCAATGTGAACCCGACCAACGCCAGTGGCGCGGCACCTGCAGACACGACGCAGAACACGCCCATCGCAGCGAAGACGCCGCCGCCACGCGCAGCTGCGACCGGCCCGACGCGCGCGATCAGGAACCCTCCGGCCAGCCTGCACACCACCATTGCAACCGAGAAAACGGCATAGCCCAGTGCCGCAACACTTTCGGCTGCTCCGGTAACGTCCCGCAGGAATAGAGCGCTCCAATCGGCGACAGCGCCTTCTCCCAACGCGCCGCACAGCGCCGTGAAGCCAACAAGGATCAAAACCCCCGACGGGAATGCAAACACAGCCCCTTGAGACTGTTCCACTCGGCGGGACGTCCACTGCACCCATGACATTGCCAGAGCCAGCACCACCACAACGCCCCCTGCGACCAAGAAATGCTGCAATACAGTCGCATTCAACTGAACCGCAACGTATCCGCTAACCGCTCCCAGCCCGGCGCCAAGGCTCCACATCGCGTGAAACGAGGACATAAGCGGTTTGTCATAGGCCTGTTCAACCTCAGCAGCCCAAGCGTTCATCGCCACGTCCATCGACCCATGAAAGGCACCGAACAAAAACAGGAAAGTCGCGAGCATGGTGAAGCTGTCGGCCAACGCCAGCAACACCAGTGAGCCAGTGTACAAAACGGCAATGATCCGGGTGATTGCAACGGCTCCGAACCGGTCTGTCAGCCGCCCGGTCACCGGGAACGAACACACCGCCCCGGCGGCCATGAACAGCAGACCATAGCCCAAATCTTCGTGGCCCAGCTGCAAGTGATCACGAACGGCGGGAATACGTGAGGCCCAGATACCGAACAGCGCCCCGTTCAGAATGAACATGGCGGTAACGGCCCGCCACGCTGACACAACACTGATCACTTGCAGGCCCCGCTTGCTTGGCTACCCTATCCCGCCACTACTACAATGCCGCAAGTCCAGTGCAAGCACCGTTCACTCCAATCGTTGGCGGATTCTGTGGACCGCAATCCAGACAGCCAATATCACCGGCAGAGTGATCAGCCCTGTAAGCATCGCCTTGCTCACACCATCCGGTGTGATTGGGTACAGCAGGTAGCTGACCAAAGAGACCGCATAGTAGCTGATCGCGACAACCGACAGCCCCTCGACCGTGCGCTGCAACCTGAGGGCCAAATCAGCGCGTCGATCCATGCTTTCCAGCAGCGCCTGGTTCTGGGCACTGCGTTCCACATCCACGCGCGTCCGCAACAAATCACCGGCGCGGATCGCCCGGTCGGACAAAGTCTGTAAGCGCTTTTCAGTTGATTTCACTGTCCGCATGGCGGGATCGTATCTGCGCATCATGAAATCGGCAAAGCTCTGGCGGCCCATGAACCGCTCTTCCCGAAGCACCTGAATGCGCTGGTTGACGATGGCCTCATAGGCCCCCGTGGCCCCAAACCGAAAGGCACAGCGTGCCGACATGGTTTCCAGTTCGGTGGATGTGCTCAGCAACTGAGGCAACAGACCGTCCGGGTGTTTTTCCCCATCGGTCATTTCCACCATCAGTTCGGTCAGTTTCTGATCCAGTTCGCCTATGCGGGGTGTCAGGTTTTTCACACGTGCAAAACCCAGCATTGACATGGCCTTGTAGGTTTCTATCTCACATAGGCGCTGGATGATCCGCCCTACCCGGCTTTCTCCTGTCCCGTCAGCTACAAACAGCGCAAAACGCATATGCCCCGCTGGATCGATACGGAAGTCACTGGCGCAGATTGCGGCGTTGTCCAAAACGCACGAAACCGCGAGGCTTTCTGGCTCGAACCAATCGGGCAACAGCCCGTTTATCACCGCAGCATCATCCGGGCGCGGCACAACGCGCAGCATGGCCGAGGTGATCCGTTGGCCCGGGCTCGCCATCAACCAATCTGGCGGGAATACCTCGAAATCAGCGGGGTTGAAGGCCCGATCGCTGACGTTCCGAGAGATAGCAGTATAGGTCACGAATTCGGTATGCTGTTCCCATTTGAGCCAGTGACGCCCGATTTGCCCGGCGTAGTGGGTCGCTTCGGGCTGTGGGTGCAGGGCGCCGTGGCGATCCAGCAGATCGGTCAGATGGGCAATGTCCTCTTGCCCATCCTGCCCCAAATTCTGTTCCGTTTTTTTGATAGCCAGAAAAACCACCGTGCACGGGACTTCCGCGACCGGAAAAGGCCGCGCATGCAACTCGTTGGCTAGCCTGTAGCGCAAGGGATGGTCATCAATCGGTGTCATGCGGGGCTCCAGTTCACTCGGGGCACTATACGACACAAGGAGACAACATCAATTCTCTTTTTATTTCATATACTTACAGGAATACAACGGTATACAAGCGTGTTATCTCATTGATTTGGCTGCCACAGCTCTATCGGATTGCCCTCAGGATCGTGAATACGGGCAAACTTGCCGACCTCACTGTCCCAGTCGGGATGGGTTTCAACCTTGATACCCGCCGCCTCAAGCTGGCTGGTCATCGCCGCCAGATCATCAACGCGGAAATTGATCATCCATTGCTGCTCGGCCTTGCCGAAATACTCGGTATCCTGCGCAAAAGGAGCAAAGACCGTATAGCCCTCGCGCTGCTTCCAGGGCACGGGATCGTAGTGCTGTACGCCCAGATGTTTTTCATACCAGTCGCGCAGGGTCTCAGGATCGCGGGCGCGAAAGAAAACACCGCCTATGCCATTCACTTTCTGCATCTCAAACCTCCTGTCCGCCGTCATTCCGATCCAGAATAGCACAATCCGCTCGCTTCCTCTGGCTTCAAATATCCTGCACGAGAATAAAGAAAAGGGCGCCCGACGGCGCCCTTTGCAATTGGCTTGTACCATTGATCAGTCGATCATGGGCAGCAACTTGTCCAGCGACTGTTTAGCATCGCCATAGAACATGCGGGTGTTCTCCTTGAAGAACAGCGGGTTTTCGATGCCCGAATACCCGGTACCCTGGCCACGTTTTGACACGAACACCTGCTTGGCTTTCCAGCATTCCAGAACCGGCATGCCGGCGATGGGGCTGTTGGGGTCTTCCTGCGCGGCGGGGTTAACAATGTCGTTCGACCCGATCACGATGGCCACGTCTGTCTCGGGGAAGTCCTCGTTGATCTCGTCCATTTCCAGAACGATGTCATACGGGACTTTCGCCTCGGCCAGCAGCACGTTCATGTGACCCGGCAGACGCCCGGCAACGGGGTGGATTGCGAAACGCACGTTCTTGCCCTTGGCGCGCAGCTTGCGCACCAGTTCGGACACTGATTGCTGCGCCTGTGCGACCGCCATGCCGTAACCCGGAATGATGATCACACTGTCGGCATCATTCAAGGCCGCAGCAACGCCGTCCGCTTCGATTGCCACCTGCTCACCTTCAACAGCCATCTGTTCGCCCTGCGGGCCGCCAAAGCCGCCCAGGATCACGCTGACAAAGTGACGGTTCATCGCCTTACACATGATGTAGGACAGGATCGCACCGCTTGAGCCCACCAGCGCACCGACGACGATCAACAGGTCGTTGCCAAGGCTGAAGCCGATTGCCGCAGCTGCCCAGCCCGAGTAGCTGTTCAGCATCGAAACAACCACCGGCATGTCGGCGCCACCGATGCCCATGATCAGGTGATACCCGATGAACAGCGCCGCCAGAGTCATCAGGAACAGCGGGAAAAAACCGCCCGAGCTGGTGTACCAGATCAGACAGATGAACGACAAAGCCGCCGCACCAGCGTTCAGCGCGTGACCGCCCGGCAATTTGGTTGCCGCCGAGGTCACTTTGCCCGCCAGCTTTCCATAGGCCACGACCGAGCCGGTAAAGGTGATCGCGCCGATGAAGATACCCAGGAAAAGTTCGACATGCAGGATAGCCAGTTCCGCCGGTGTCTTCTTGGCAATCAGCTTGGCAAAGGCACCCAGATCGGACAGGTCAGCCTGACTGGCAGAATCCACAATTGCCATGACCTGTGCCACGTTTCCGATCTCGAAATGCGCGTTGAAGCCGACGAAGACAGCCGCCAGACCGACCAGCGAGTGCATCGCGGCCACAAGTTGCGGCATCTCGGTCATCTGCACACGCTGTGCGACGTACTGGCCGATGAAACCGCCGCCCGCGATCAGCAGCAGAGACAGCAGCCACAGGCCGGATCCCGGGCCGACCAGCGTTGCAAAAACCGCCAGCGCCATACCGACGATGCCGTACCAGACCGCGCGCTTGGCGCTTTCCTGGTTCGATAGACCGCCGAGGGACAGGATAAACAGAACAGCCGCAACGACATAGGCGGCGGTGGTGAAGCCAAATTCCATGTGCCCGGCCTCCTTAAGATTTCTGGAACATGGCAAGCATGCGCCGTGTTACGAGGAAGCCGCCGAAGATGTTGATCCCGGCCATGAAGACGGACAGCGCCGCCAGCAGAATGACCAGGAATGACCCCGACCCGATCTGCATCAGGGCCCCAACGATGATGATCGACGAGATCGCGTTGGTGATCGCCATCAACGGAGTGTGCAAGCTGTGCGAGACGTTCCAGATCACCTGGAAGCCGACAAATATTGCCAGCACGAAGACGATGAAGTGCTGCATGAAGCTGGCCGGTGCGACCAGCCCCACCAACAGCATCAGCGCCCCGCCGACACCCAACAGGGTGAACTGCTGCTTGGTCTGCGCCTTGAAGGCAGCGACTTCCTGCGCCTTTTTCTCTTCCGGGGTCAGTTCCTTGACCTCCGGCTTTTTCTGCGCTGCAATCGCCTGCACTTTGGGTGGCGGTGGCGGGAAGGTGATCTCGCCCTCATGCGTCACGGTCGAACCACGGATCACGTCATCTTCCATGTTGTGGTTGATCTGACCGTCCTTCTCGGGTGTCAGGTCGGTCATCATGTGACGGATGTTGGTCGCATAGAGCGACGAGGACTGCGCGGCCATTCGGCTTGGGAAATCGGTATAGCCGATGATGGTGACGCCGTTGTCGGTCACAACCTTCTCATCCGGCACCGTGCCTTCCACGTTGCCGCCGCGTTCCGCCGCAAGGTCGACGATGACCGATCCCGGCTTCATCGCCTTGACCATATCCTCAAGCCACAGCTTGGGTGCCGGGCGGTTGGGGATCAGGGCTGTTGTGATGACGATATCAATTTCCGGAGCCAGCTCACGGAACTTTGCAAGTTGCGCATTGCGGAACTCTTCGGACTGGACCGAAGCATACCCGCCGGTGGCTGCGCCATCCTGCTGTTCCTCTTCAAAATCCAGATAGACAAACTCGGCCCCCATGGATTCGACCTGCTCGGCCACTTCCGGGCGCACGTCAAATGCGTAGGTGATCGCACCCAGAGAGGTCGAGGTGCCGATTGCCGCAAGACCGGCCACACCGGCACCAACAATCAGTACCTTCGCAGGCGGCACCTTGCCCGCCGCTGTCACCTGACCGGTAAAAAAGCGGCCAAAGTTGTTCCCTGCCTCGATCACGGCGCGATAGCCGGCAATGTTCGCCATCGAGGACAGCGCGTCCATCTTCTGCGCCCGGCTGATCCGCGGCACCATCTCCATGGCGATCACGTTGGCGCCCTTGGATTTGGCCAACTCCATGCCTTCTTCATTGCCCGCCGGGTTGAAGAACGAGATCAGCGTCTTGCCTTTGCTCAAGCGCTTCAGTTCGGTATCTGTCGGGATGCGGACCTTGGCAACGATATCCGAGTTTTTCCAAAGTGACGCGGCTGTCTTGACGATCTCAACGCCCGCGGCCTTGTAGGCCTCGTCCGAGAAACCGGCGGCAGCACCGGCTCCGGTTTCGATGGCGCAGTCATAGCCCAGTTTCTGCAACTGCACAGCAGACTCGGGCGTCATCGCAACACGAGCCTCTCCGTCCAGTATCTCTTTCGGTGTGCCTATCTTCACTGGCAGTCCCCCTAGTTCTTACTTTCTATGAGCGGGTGATCGATATTCTTCGTTAAGCAGACATGTATCCTGCGCAACATTATTTCGCAAGCGCAGCAAATCTGACGTTATGTCACTATGCAAATCGTCCTAGATCCAACGCCGTGTTGAACGCTCGTAGCGTGCGAAATCGGCCCGAAAAGTGCGACGCAGGCGATCCTCTTCAGGCAGGATGAACCGGCGCTCCAACACCCAGACGAAAATCGGGATCAGCACCAGCGACAAAACGGCATCAAACCGCAGGATCAACCCCGCCAGGATCAGAACATCCCCCAGATAGATCGGGTTGCGGCTGCGCTTGTAGATACCGGATTGCACCATTCTGCTGGGGGTTTCATGCGGCATGACGGTAGTTTGATGACGACGGAACTCGACAACCGCCAAGAGCGCAAGGACGATCCCTCCGCCAATCAGAAGGCCGCTGAGCAGACCGGTCAGTCCACTGTCCAGCGACAGACCAAAGGGCAGCACCCGCGCCTGAACCCATGCCAATGCGGCAAAACCCACAAGCCAGACTGGTGGAAGGTCTATTCGATGCATGGCCATCCCCGCAGCGGCGACATACATCCGCGCATGTCGTTTCTGGGCGACGTGTTATCGCTTTCTGACCCCAATGGCAAAAGTTCAGGTTGTCGCATCAGGGAAAGTTCACCTCATGCGCTCTGCAACGGGTACAGACCAGAGGTCATGGACAGGTAGCGACCGATCAGATAGGCCGGGACAGGACCACCCTTTCCACCTCAGCATGAAGAGCAGCCATGACCGATTTCGCCGAGACCAAATCCATGTTCGAATTGCCCGAGGGCGTCATTTACCTGCATGGAAACTCGTTGGGCCCGATGCCCAAAGCTGCGGCAGCACGGGTCGGCGAGATGATGCAGCGCGAGTGGGGAGAGATGCTGAGCACTAGTTGGAATGCAGCAGGCTGGATGGCCATGCCAACGATGCTCGGCGACCGTATCGGGCGGCTGATTGGCGCAGAACCCGGCAGCGTCATGCTCGGTGACACCTTGTCGATCAAGGTTTACCAAGCGCTGGCCTCAGCGCTGGACCTCAATCCCGGGCGCAAGGTGGTTCTGTCTGACAATGGCAACTTTCCTTCGGACCTCTATATGGCAAGCGGGCTGTTGCACTCCTTGGGTCCCGACTATGAACTGCTGGTGGTCGACCCCGAGGATGTCGCGGCACATATTTCCGAAGACATCGCCGTTCTGATGTTGACCGAAGTGGGGTATCAAGACGGCCGATTGCATGACATGCGGACCCTGACCGAACTCGCTCACTCCCGAGGTGTGGTAACGGTATGGGACCTCGCCCACTCTGCCGGTGCGCTTCCGGTGGATCTATCCGGCTGCAATGCGGATTTCGCTGTCGGTTGCACCTACAAGTATCTCAATGGTGGCCCCGGCGCACCTGGCTTCATCTACGTCGCTCCGCATTTGAACGACCGGATTCGCCCAGCTTTGTCTGGCTGGCTGGGGCATGAAGCACCTTTCGCCTTTGATTTGGACTATCGCCCCGGCAAGGGTATCGAGCGGATGCGGGTTGGCACCCCGCCGGTTATCCAGATGACGGCGCTGTCGGCCGCGATGGACGTCTGGGACATGGCTGACATGTCGGATATCCGCGCGAAATCCATCGCACTGACGCAATTGTTCATCGAGAGGGTTGAGGCAACTTGCCCCGATCTGACCCTTGCCAGCCCACGGGACCCTTCGCAGCGCGGCAGTCAGGTCTCGTTCAGGTTCCCGGAAGGGTATGCCGCCATGCAATCCCTGGCCGCCCGCGGTGTGATCGGCGATTTTCGTGCACCAGACATCATGCGGTTTGGCTTTGCACCACTCTACGTCGACGAGACGGACGTACTGCGGGCCGCGGACATTCTGGCTGACATCATGGCGAACAAGCTCTGGGACAGGCCAGAGCACAAAATCCGACAGCGCGTTACCTGACCTCGAGCCCGGCACCAAGCAGCGCCGACAACTGTGTCACTTGCTGCTCATAGACTGCGGCCCCGGCCCCTATCATCTTGAGCCCCTTCAGGGCGGCCGTAATCGTGCGCGCAACCTCGCTGGCCTCGACCTGCAAGTGTACCCGCCCCGCCAACGCCTCGCGCCTTAGCCAATCGGCATAAAGACCGGCCAGTTCCTCCTCACCCTCCGAGACGATTTCGGAGGACATGGATTTTGAGGCGTCCAGCATCTCAAGCCCGTGTGGCGAGGCCAAAATCGTCGCCATGCCTTCGGTTTGCGCCTGAATCGCGCGGTCCAGAATTTCGGGCACAGGCCCCGGTATCGCCAAAGCCGCGGCAACCGCTGCGGTCTTTTCCTCATAGTAAATCTGCGTCAGTCTGCGGACGATCGCCTCCTTGTTCTTATAGTGCAGATACACTGCCGGTCGGGACATCCCGGCCCCGCGCGCGATGTCATCCATCGAGGTTTTGCGAAATCCATATGCGGCAAAAGCCTGAAAAGCAGAATTCAGGATCGCCTTTTGCCGTGAATCTTCAATTGTTTTCGTCATATCCGCACGTTTGACAGTTTTTGTTTATTTTGTCAATTGACACTCTGACACTTTTCACCAATTATGTCACAATCTACCACAACCAGGAGATGTGCGCCATGGCGACCGCGCTGAAGATCAACGGAACGCAACACCAGGTTGACCTGCCCGATGACGTCCCACTGCTTTGGGTCTTGAGGGATGAGGTCGGTTTGACGGGAACCAAATTCGGCTGTGGCGTTGCCGCCTGTGGGGCCTGCACCGTGCATATCGATGGTGAGGCCGTGCGATCCTGCCAGGTGGCTCTGTCGGATGTGTGGGGCGATGTGACCACAATCGAAGGTATCGGCTCGCCCAAAGCGATGTCGGCCATCCAGCAAGCCTGGGTTGACCATCAAGTCGCGCAATGTGGGTATTGCCAGTCTGGGCAGATCATGCAGGCGGCAGCATTGCTGGCCGACAACCCTGCGCCGACTGACGCCGATATCGACGACGCGATGCAGGGTAATCTGTGCCGCTGCGGCACCTATCCCCGTATTCGTGCCGCGATCCAGGACGCCGCAAGCAAGCTGAACGAGGCATAACTCATGGGAAAAGTTGGAAAAATACTGCGCCGCACCTTCTTGATCGGCTCAGCCGCCATCGTCGGCGGTGTGGCTTTCGGGGCTTACCATGTCACCCGCCCTGCCCCCAATCCACTGAAACCCGGCAAAGGCGAGGCCGCGTTGAACCCGTTCATTCTGATCGACCAGAATGGCATCACACTGTTCGCACCGCGTGCTGAGATGGGACAGGGCGTAAAGACGACGTGGGCCGCCCTGATTGCCGAAGAACTGGACGTGGATCTCGACCAGGTCACCGTGTTGCACGGTCCTGCGGCGGCGGCCTACTACAATTCAGCGCTGGTGGGCGAAGGCTTGCCGAACAAGGGATATGACATCTCGAACTTCCAGCACAATCTGGGCGAGGCGCTTGGCGTGCTTGGGAAGGCGCTGAGCCTTCAGGTGACCGGTGGCTCGACCTCGATGAAAGACGGATTCGAACGGATGCGACAGGCCGGCGCCTCGGCGCGAGAGACGCTGAAACGGGCCGCTGCCGACCGTCTGGGGGTTGATCCGTCGCAACTACAGACGGCCTCGGGCCATGTCATCACGCCAAATGGCGACAAGATCGCATACACCGAACTGGCTATCGAGGTAGCCGGGCTTGAGCCGGTCGAGGTTTCTTTGCGAGATCCGTCAGAATGGCGCTATCTCGGCCAAACCCAACCCCGTCTGGACATGGTCGAGAAGGTCACCGGAACAGCAGAATTCGGGGTAGACGTTCGCCTGCCCGGTATGAAATTCGCGGCCGTTCGCATGAACCCCAAGCTGGGCGGCGCGATGAACGGGTACGATGCCAGTGCCGCGCAGGACATGCCGGGGGTCGAAAAGGTCGTCGATCTGGGCACGGGCGTCGCCGTTATTGCCAACAACACATGGCTGGCCAATCAGGCGGTCGAGACCATCATTGTGGATTGGGGTGACGCCCCCTATCCGCCCGACACCGATAGTATCTTTGCCAAGATCGCCGAGGCGTTCGATGACGCCCCGAACTCGACCATGCGCGACGATGGGGATGTCAGCGTCACGCCCGACGGCGCAATTGAAATCACCGGCCAGTATCAGGTGCCCTATCTGGCCCACGCCACAATGGAGCCGATGAACGCGACCGCGCTTTACACCGGGGACGCGCTTGAGCTGTGGTGCGGCAACCAGGCCCCGACCCTGATCCGGTTCCGCGTTGCCAATACCGCCGGGCTTGAGACCGAGGCGGTTCAGATCCACACCACCTATCTGGGTGGCGGTTTTGGCCGTCGGGGCGAACTGGATTTTGGTGACATCGCCACCAAGGTTGCCATGGCCATGCCGGGCACCCCGGTCCAGACCACCTGGAGCCGCGAAGAGGATATGCGACATGATTACTACCGCCCCGGTGCCATCGCGCGGATGCGTGGCGCGGTGCAGGATGGCAAAGCGGTTCTGATCGATGGCGCGGTTGCGTCGCAATCCTGCACCCAACAAGCCGTGCGGCGCTATACCGGGTTGCCCGGCGCGGGCCCGGACAAAGTTCTGGTCGAAGGCTTCTTTAACCAGCCCTATGCTGTGCCAAACTACCGGATGAGCGGTCATATCGCTAACTTGGATGTCCCTGTTGGATTCTGGCGCTCGGTCGGAAACAGCCACAACGGGTTCTTCCATGAAACCTTCATGGATGAATTGGCACATGCCGCCGGGCGCGACCCGCTGGAGTTCCGGCTTGAGATGATGCGACACGAACATGCCCCTTCAGCCGGGTGCCTTGAAGCCGTGAAAGAGATGTCCGGCTGGACAGGGCAGACCCCGAACGGCGTTGGTCGTGGCGTGGCCTTCACCTACAGCTTTGGCACTCCGGTCGCGCAGGTCATCGAGGTGGTTGACCAAGACGGAACCATCCGCGTCAACAAAGCATGGATTGCTTGCGACACGGGGTTGGCACTGGACCCGGAAAACGTAAAGGCGCAGATGTTTGGTGGAATGATGTATGGCCTGTCCGCTGCGTGTTACGAAGAGATCACCTTTGCCGACGGCGAGGTCGAACAATACAACTTCCCCGACTACGACGCGCTTCGCATGCATACGGCCCCGCACGTCGAAGTGCGCGTGCTGGAAACCAACCGTCACATGGGTGGCGCCGGCGAACCCGGTACACCTCCGTCCATGCCGGCGCTTGGAAACGCGTTGTTCGATCTGACCGGAGAACGCGCACGTACACTGCCGTTGAGCAATCAGTTCAATCTGCTGGTCTGATAGAACCCTCCGGTCCAGCCTGCGTTGGACCGGTCGCCGTTCACGCGGATTTTTGAACCAACTGTGGCCCCGCTCCGGCAGCCCACGCCTGAACGGCCTTTCCAAATGACGCAAACAGTGGCCGCGACACGGGGTCGTTCATTGCGTCCCATTCCGGGTGCCACTGCACCGAAAGTGTAAAGCCCGGCGCATCCTTGATGTAAATCGCCTCTGGTGTCCCGTCAGGTGCGTGGCCTTCGATCACAACACGCTCTCCCACGGTTTTGATGCCCTGCCCGTGCAACGTGTTGGTCATCACCTCAGGCGCGCCAAAAAGATCGTGGAAAACGCCCCCTTCGGCCAATGTCACGACGTGGCGCAGGGCGAATTTTTCCTCCAATGTGCCATCGGGCGGCATCCGGTGGTTCATCCGGCCCGGCAAGTCCCTGATCTCGGGGTAGAGCGTTCCGCCCATGGCGACATTCACTTCTTGAAATCCACGGCAAATGCCCATGAAGGGCTGACCGCGTTCGACGCAAGACCGAACAAGCGGCAGCGTTATCGCATCCCGTGCACGATCAAAGTCACCATGTGCGTCTGTCGCGGCCTCACCATATTCCTCTGGGTGCACGTTGGGCCGCCCACCCGTCAGCAGAAACCCGTCGCAGACCTGTAGCAATTCCTCGACCGTGACATAGCGCGGATCAGCAGGAATGAGCAACGGCAAGCAGTTCGAGGCATTGGCGACCGCATCTGAATTCATCGTTCCGCCCGCATGGGTCGGGTATTCGTCGTTCATCAGATATGAGTTGCCGATAATGCCAACAACGGGTCGGGCCATTCTGCTGTCCTTGCTGCGTCAGAAGTCTGCACAAAAGCTATCCGGCGCAGCTCATGCGTGCAACAGAACACGCCCTGCACCATAGCGCAAGGACGTGTTCAACTGCGCACAAATCGAACCGACGCAAAAAATCTAGGCACACTGGCGCAAGGTGGCACCGATCGCCAAGACCAATCAGATCTCGCCGACCAATCCGCCTGCCTCGATCCCGGCCATCGCAGCAATTGCATCATTGTCCGAGGTGTCGCCGGTCACGCCGACTGCTCCGATCACCGCGCCTTTCTTGTCGCGCAGCAGAACACCGCCCGGAACCGGCACGACCTGACCGCCATAGACGCCGTTCACCGCTGCCATGAAATACGCCTGCGCCTCGGCCCGCTGCATCTGAGCCGACCCGGCCATCCCCAACATCACCGAGCCATAGGCCTTGCCCTGCGCAATCGCGAACCGACCGGGGGCCGCGCCGTCCTCGCGTTCAAATGCGATGACGTGGCCGCCCGCATCCAGAACCACAACGGACAGAGGCTTCAGCTCCATCTCGCGTCCTTTTTCCAGCGCTTTGCGAATGATGGTGCGCGCTTTGCGCAACGAAATAACCATGCCTGATCCCTTTCATCTGGCCAAAAATATCCTCGGGGGAGCGCGAGGGGGCAGACAGCCCCCTCGTTCCCGACGCTGCTGTTCAGCGCAAGCTGGCTTTGAGTTCCAGCCGGCGGGCGTGCAAAACCGGCTCTGTGTACCCGGAAGGCTGAACCCGCCCCTTGAAAACCAGATCACAGGCCGCCTGAAACGCGATCCCGTCAAAGGCAGTCGCCATGGGGTTGTAGGTCGGGTCGTCCGCGTTCTGACGATCCACCACAGCCGCCATCTTTTGCATCGCCGCCATCACTTGATCTTCGCTGACGACGCCGTGATGCAGCCAGTTGGCCAGCGCCTGACTGGAGATACGGCAGGTCGCACGATCTTCCATCAGGCCAACATCGTGAATGTCCGGCACTTTCGAGCATCCAACGCCCTGATCCACCCAGCGTACTACGTAACCCAGAATGCCTTGCGCGTTGTTCTCAATCTCTTGGGTGATTTCCTCTGTGCCGAGGTTCCGACCCCCCAACAAAGGAACTGTCAGCAGATCCCGAAGCGTCCCGCGCGCGCCACCCGCGGCCAATTTGTCCTGACGCGCAAGCACGTCAACCTTGTGGTAATGGGTCGCGTGCAGGGTCGCAGCGGTGGGCGACGGAACCCAGGCGCAGGTCGCGCCAGATTGCGGGTGACCGATCTTGGCCTCAAGCATGTCGCCCATGCGGTCAGGCATCGCCCACATACCCTTGCCGATCTGCGCCTTGCCTTTCAGGCCACATGACAGGCCGATATCAACGTTACGGTCTTCGTAGGAGGCGATCCAAGGCGTATTTTTGATGTCACCCTTGGGCAGCATCGGACCCGCCTCCATCGAGGTGTGGATTTCGTCTCCGGTGCGGTCAAGAAACCCGGTATTTATGAAGGCCACACGCGATTTCGCGGCGCGGATACATTCCTTGAGGTTGGCCGACGTGCGCCGTTCTTCATCCATGATGCCCAGTTTCACGGTGTTGCGCGGCAATCCGAGGATGTCTTCAACCATGTCGAAAATCTCGACCGCGAACGCGACCTCTTCCGGCCCGTGCATCTTGGGTTTCACCACATAGACAGACCCTTCAACCGAATTTCCGCCCTCGCGCTTCAAGTCATGCATGGCAATCAACGTGGTGCACAGCGCATCCATCAGCCCTTCGCCGATCTCGTTGCCAGCTCCGTCCAGAACGGCGGGGTTGGTCATCAGATGGCCGACATTCCGCACCAGCATCAGCGAACGACCCTTAAGCCTGGCCTGTTCACCAGCGGCAGAGGTGTATTCCAGGTCGCTCGCCAGTTTGCGCGTAAATGTTTTGCCGCCCTTGGCGACCTCTTCAGTCAGGTCGCCTTTCATCAGGCCCAGCCAGTTGCTGTAGGCGACAACCTTGTCAGCGGCGTCGACACAAGCAACTGAATCTTCGCAGTCCATGATGGTCGACAAAGCCGATTCCAAACGGACATCCGCGATACCCGCAGGGTCGGAAGATCCGATATTGCTGGTCGGGTCGATCAGGACCTGCACATGCAATCCCTTGTTCTTCAAGAGCACAAAGTCCGGATTTTCCGCAGCGCCACCAAAGCCCACGAAAGCCGCGGGATCGGCCAGAGCGGGAACCAGTGTGCCACCTTCCACGCTCAGGCCTGTGACGTCCGACCACGACCCGCTTGCCAGCGAAACAGCATCGTCCAGAAAGGTTTTGGCCCATGCGATCACGCGCGCTCCACGTTCGGAGTTGTAGGCACCCGCGGGGGGAAGATCGCCCATTGCATCGGTGCCGTAGAGCGCATCATAAAGGCTGCCCCAGCGTGCGTTGGCGGCGTTCAGGGCAAAACGAGCGTTCGTGATCGGCACCACCAGCTGCGGCCCGGGCGTCAGCGCAATCTCGGGATCGACATTGGCGGTGTCGATCCTGAAATCCGCACCCTCCTCGACCAGATACCCGATCTCTTTCAGAAAAGCTTCATAAGCAGCGGCGTCATGATCCTGGCCTTGGCGCATTTCATGCCAGGCATCGATCCGGCTTTGAATGTCGGCGCGCTTGGCCAGCAGCTCACGGTTTTTCGGGCCGAGTTCAGTTACCATACGCGACAAACCAGCCCAGAAGACTTCAGCCGATACACCCGTCCCTGGCAGCGCTCGGTTTTCGATAAAGTCCGCCAGTTCAACGGAAATTTTCAATCCGTTCCGGGCTTCTCTGCTGCTCATTTTCGACATCTCCCGCCATTGTGTGCCACTGTATGCGCTCCAATTAAGGCGAAAGTTTCCGATACGCAACAATAACGCCGCGTCTGTGGTAAAGTGAAGTTACCAAATCGGCGACAGTCGCCCGTCTCGCCGCCTTGCAGCCTCGCCCTGATCCCCCTAACGTCGCGGCAAACACGAACCGATGCGAGGCCCCGATGCGTGACGCTGCCCCCACCACAATTTACCTCAAAGACTATGCGCCCTTTGGTTATCTGGTGGACAGCGTACACCTGACATTTGATCTGGCTGAACATGCCACGCGTGTCACTTCGCGTATCGCTTTCCGTCCGAACCCTGAGGCCACTGACAAAACGTTTTTCTTGCATGGCGAAGAACTGAGCTTGATCCGCGCGACCATTGATGGTGTCGCGCTTACTCCGGACGTCACCGACAAGGGCCTGACTGCCGATGTTCCCAGTACCCCCTTCATCTGGGAGGCCGAGGTCGAGATCGACCCCGGCAACAACACCGCGCTTGAGGGGCTTTATATGTCCAACGGCATGTATTGCACCCAGTGCGAGGCCGAGGGTTTCCGAAAGATCACCTACTACCCGGATCGCCCCGACGTGATGTCGACCTTCACCGTGCGGATCAATGGTGACCTTCCTGTGCTGCTGTCGAACGGAAACCCCTCGGGCATGGGCGATGGTTGGGCTGAATGGACAGATCCCTGGCCCAAACCGGCCTATCTGTTTGCGCTGGTCGCGGGCGATCTGATTGCCCATTCCGACCGCTTCACCACGATGTCCGGTCGCCCTGTTGACCTGAACCTTTGGGTCCGCCCGGGCGATGAAGGAAAATGCGCGTTTGGCATGGAGGCGCTTAAGAAGTCGATGAAATGGGATGAGGATGTCTATGGTCGGGAATACGATCTGGATGTTTTCAACATCGTGGCCGTTGACGATTTCAACATGGGCGCAATGGAAAACAAGGGTCTGAACATCTTCAACTCTTCAGCCGTTCTGGCCAGCCCTGAGACCTCGACCGATCTGAATTTCGAACGGATCGAAGCCATCATCGCGCATGAATACTTCCACAACTGGACCGGCAACCGCATCACCTGCCGCGACTGGTTCCAGCTGTGCCTCAAAGAAGGGCTGACCGTGTTTCGCGATGCCCAGTTCACCTCTGACATGCGCTCGGCCCCGGTAAAACGCATCCATGACGCCATTGATTTGCGCGCACGGCAGTTCCCCGAGGATAACGGGCCGCTGTCGCATCCGGTTCGGCCCGAGAGCTTTCAGGAAATCAACAACTTCTACACTGCGACCGTCTATGAAAAAGGCGCCGAGGTCATTGGGATGCTAAAGCGACTGGTGGGTGATAAGGCCTATGCGACGGCACTGGACCTCTATTTCGACCGCCATGACGGGCAAGCCTGCACCATCGAAGACTGGATCAAGGTGTTCGAAGATACGACTGGGCGCGATCTGACCCAATTCAAACGATGGTACAGCCAGTCCGGCACACCTCGGGTGACCGTTTCCGAGGATTGGAACGATGGCACCTATACCTTGACCCTGCGCCAGCGCACCGAGCCGACACCGGGACAGGAACGCAAGGAACCTCAGGTCATCCCCGTGGCTGTTGGCTTGCTGGGGTCCAACGGCAATGAGGTGCGCAGGACCGAAGTGCTGGAACTGACCCAGGCCGAGCAGAGCTTTCAGTTCACCGGTTTGGCAGCGAAACCCATACCCTCGATCCTACGCGGCTTTTCGGCCCCGGTGATCCTGGAGCATGACCACACAAACGCCGAGCGCGCCTTCCTTCTGGCTCACGACACCGACCCGTTCAATCGCTGGCAGGCCGGGCGGTCGCTGGCAGAAGATACGTTGCTGCACATGATCTCGGACGAAGCGACGCCCGATGCCGATTACCTCGACGGTTTGCTGGCTGTTTTGCGCGATGGCGATCTGGACCCGGCCTATCGCGCGCTGATGCTTGGCCTTCCCACGCAATCCGAACTGGCAGCGGCTTTGCACGAACGGGGCCGGACGCCTGACCCGATGGTAATCTGGACCGCGACCGAGACCTTGCGGCAAGTCACAGCGCAGCACCTGCAGGACCTTCTGCCTCGCCTGCACAGCGAGGCTTTGGTGGACGCACCTTACGCCCCCAACGCCGAGCAATCGGGCAAGCGTGCTTTGGGAAGTGCAGTCCTGGCCCTGACCACACGCCTGGACGGTGGCGCGATGGCCGCCGAGGCCTACACCACGTCGGACAACATGACGTTGCAGCTTTCGGCCCTGTCCTGCCTGCTGCGCGCTGGCAAAGGAGAAAGCGAGCTTGCTGCCTTCTATGACCAGTGGCAGCATGACCGGCTGGTCATAGACAAATGGTTTGGTCTGCAAGTGTCCATGGCCGCGCCCGAAGCGACACCGAAAACGGCGCGGGACCTGACCGCGCATCCTGACTTTAACTGGAAAAACCCCAATCGTTTCCGTGCTGTGATGGGTGGGTTGGCAATGAACCATGCCGGGTTCCACCAGCCCGATGGCGCAGGGTACCAGTTGCTGGCCGACTGGCTTATCCGTCTGGATGCGGTAAACCCGCAAACAACGGCGCGCATGTGCGCGGCCTTCCAGACATGGAAACGCTATGACACGAACCGGCAGCAGCTGATGCGCGCGCAACTGACGCGCATTTCCGAGACGCCCAACCTGTCTCGTGACACCACCGAAATGGTGTCGCGCATCCTCGGCACATGACCCCGTATACGTTCACACGCCGCAACCGGAACTCTCGGACTGTCGTCATCCTGATCGGCGTTTACGCAGCCCTGTTATTGCTCATCATCATGTTTGATGCGGTATGGTGGCTGGTGGGTCTGCTGTCCCTTGCCACGCTGCCCGCCCTTTGGGACATCGTGCAGGACACCAGCGCAGGTCTGCAGTTGGAACCAGACCAGTTGCGTTGGTTCACAGGCAAACGGCAAGGGGAAATGAAGCTAAGCGAGATCGATTTCTTCCGCTTTGATACGCGATGGGATTTCTCGGTCCGCGTGTCGCTGGTGTTGCATTCAGGGAAGAAAATACGCCTGCCGGATGAATCGCTGCCACCGCATCGCGACTTTCAAGCCCTGCTGGAACAGGCCGGTTTCCGTGTAGAACGCCATCATTTCATGGCTTTCTGAGAACGATCGGGGCTGCCTGCCCGGATTGTGCCGAATTCCTGAAAAATAGCGCGCATTTAACTTGAATTGAACTGGGAATCCGGCCAACCTGAATATCCTAAGTACAACGTGTTTTTTGTTTTCGAGTTCCACCATGTTCCGGTTTGCCCGGGCGCTTTCTGCCCGTTTCACGTCTTCCAGTCTTCAAACAGCGCATGAATTCAGCGCAAATTCCGCATTGGCGGCAGCTCTGCCCGAACAGGGACAGTTGAACATTTCCGTGGCCACGCCCGGGCCGGACGACGGGGTAGGACGCGAAGCGATTGAACGCGGTCGACATCTGGCGCGACAGGATCGGTGGTCCGATTTGTCCAGAGAAATGCGTGACGCCGACTCGGCACGCGCGGCTGCACCAGACGGAATGCCAATTGCCGATCTGCTGGCATTTGGCGCGCGCGCCGATGTGGTTCTGGCTGCCGAGCATGCGCTGGCCGATGGCAAAGCCATATCGGATTACGATCTGCTGGGTGGCATTTCGGATCTCGAATGCGAATTGCAGGATCATTCCGATGATCCGATGATCGCCCTGGTCGTGGCGCTGGCGCATATCGACCTTGCATGGGCCTGGCGCGGCAATGCAACGGACGCAACGCTGCCGTCTTTGCATCAGTCACGGTGCACCGCACATTTTGACCGGGCGGCGCAAATTCTGCCAGATTGCAAGACAGCCGCCCCGGAGAGCCCTCTGGTGGCGTCCGCGTGCTGCGCCTTGCTTGCAGGTCAGCGCAGGGCGACAGCACGCGTTGCGGATGAGTATGAACGTCTGATCGACCTCGACCCGAACAACCAGCGCCATATGCGCGCGATGGGCAGCCATCTTCTGCCCCGCTGGTTCGGCAGCTATGAAGAACTCGAAGTGCAAGCCCTGCGAAATGCGGCCCGTACCCATCAGATTTGGGGTGCAGGCGGATACACCTGGGTTCAATTCGACGCCATTGCGCTGGATGATGAGGCCTGCGCGCGGGTCGATGTTGAATACTTCCTCGAAGGGCTGCAGGACATTTTGCGGCTGCGCCCCGATCAGCAGATGGTCAACATGTTGTCAGCTTATTGCGCAATTACAGTTCAAAACGGTCAGGGTCTGAACGAAAAGGCCGATCTGGCCCGGTCTCAGATGCGTGACACCGCAAACTGGCTGATCCGCGATCACCTGACCGAGCTTCACCCGCTGATCTGGGCGCATGCGGCGTCGGGGTTCAACAACTCGGTTCGCGTCAGCTCACCCGAGCGATTTGCCGCGCGGGGACAGCGCGACGCGCTACGTGCCATCGGCGATTTCTTCCGGGATGAGTTGGGCAGTGGCAAGGATGTGACCTTTACGCCCACAGGCCTGCAGTTTTCACAGCACTGAATCGCGCCATTCCCCCTTGCCCCTTTGCTCCGGCGCGCCTAATACGCAGGCTTAGACTTCTGCGGAAATGAGGCGCGCCATGCTCGACCTGACATATGAAATGCCCAAGCCCAAAATCATTGCCGGGGCCAAGCACAATTGGGAACTGGTGATCGGGATGGAGGTGCATGCGCAAGTCTCATCCAATGCCAAGCTGTTCTCGGGCGCATCGACCCAATTCGGGGCCGAGCCGAACTCGAACGTGGCCTTTGTGGACGCGGCGATGCCGGGAATGCTGCCGGTGATCAACGAATATTGCGTGGAACAGGCGGTGCGTACCGGGCTGGGCCTGAAGGCGGAAATCAACCTGAAATCAGCCTTTGACCGCAAGAACTATTTCTACCCCGACCTGCCGCAGGGCTACCAGATTTCCCAGCTGTACCATCCCATCGTGGGCGAAGGCGAAGTGCTGGTCGAGATGGGTGACGGCACCGCACGCATGGTTCGGATCGAACGCATCCACATGGAACAGGACGCGGGCAAATCCATTCACGACATGGACCCGCATATGTCCTTTGTCGACCTGAACCGGACCGGCGTTTGCCTGATGGAGATCGTTTCCCGCCCCGACATCCGTAGCCCGGAAGAGGCCGCCGCCTATATCGTCAAGCTGCGTCAGATCCTGCGCTATCTGGGCACCTGTGACGGCAACATGCAGAACGGCAACCTTCGGGCGGACGTGAACGTCTCGATCTGCTTGCCGGGGGCCTATGAGAAGTATCAGGAAACACAGGATTTCTCGCATCTGGGCACGCGCTGCGAGATCAAGAACATGAACTCGATGCGCTTTATCCAGCAAGCGATCGAGGTCGAGGCTCGTCGTCAGATCGCCATCGTCGAAGGTGGCGGCAAGGTCGATCAGGAAACCCGCCTGTATGACCCGGACAAGGGCGAGACCCGCTCGATGCGGTCCAAGGAAGAAGCGCATGACTATCGCTATTTCCCTGACCCCGATCTGCTGCCGCTTGAGATCGAGCAGGCCTGGGTCGACGACATCGCCGCCAACCTGCCCGAGCTGCCGGACGACAAAAAAGCACGCTTTATCGAGAGCTTCGGTCTGACCGACTATGACGCCTCGGTTCTGACCGCCGATGTTGAATCGGCTGCCTATTTCGAAGAGGTCGCGCAGGGCCGCAACGGCAAACTGGCCGCGAACTGGGTCATTAACGAGCTGTTTGGTCGCCTGAAAAAAGAAGACCACGACATTACCGACTCGCCGGTTTCCCCTGCGCAGCTAGGTGGCATCATCGACCTGATTTCGTCTGACGCCATTTCGGGCAAGATCGCCAAGGACCTGTTCGAGATCGTCTATACCGAAGGTGGTGACCCGGCCCAGATCGTCGAGGATCGCGGCATGAAGCAGGTCACCGACACGGGCGCGATTGAATCAGCCTTGGACGAGATCATCGCGGCGAATCCGGCACAGGTCGAAAAGGCCAAGGTGAACCCCAAGCTTGCGGGCTGGTTCGTGGGTCAGGTGATGAAAGCGACCGGCGGCAAGGCCAACCCCAAGGCGGTGAACGAGTTGGTTGCCAAGAAACTGGGATCATAAGACCCGTCTTTTTACAGAATTGGAACGGGGTCAGGCATCGGCTTGACTCCGTTTTCGTTTGCGCCCTTTCTTCCGCTCAGGAGAGATGCAATGAAAAAACAATTCGATCAGGAACTTGAAGATCGCTTGATGCGCTACGCGGCCATCGACAGCCAAAGCGACGAGACATCGCCCTCGACCCCCAGTACGCCGATCCAGTTCGACATGCTGAACCTGCTGCATCGGGAACTGACTGAGATCGGTGCGCAGGATGTCGAGATGACTGGCGACAGCGTTGTAGTGGCGACCATTCCCGGCACGGCCGAAGGACCGACCGTTGGGTTTCTGGCCCATGTCGATACGGCACCCCAGTTTAATGCAACCGGCGTCAAACCGCGCGTCATCAAAGGCTATAACGGGGGCGACATCACCTTTCCTGACGATCCCGAACTGGTTCTGTCCCCTGACGAGCATCCCTATCTGGCCGAAAAGATTGGCCATGATCTGGTCACCGCTTCGGGCACGACCTTGCTCGGTGCTGATGACAAGGCCGGCGTTTCAATCCTGATGACCATGGCGCGGCATCTGATCGAAAATCCAGACGTTCCGCACGGCCCCATCCGCATCGCCTTTACGCCCGACGAAGAGATCGGACGCGGCGTGACAAAGCAACTTCCCAAGAACCTGAAGGCCGATTTCGCCTACACTTTGGACGGGCAGGAAGTGGGTGAGATCGAATACGAAAGCTTCTCGGCCGACCGGGCGGTGATCAAGATCACCGGTGTTTCGATTCACCCCGGACTGGCCAAGGAAAAGATGGTCAATGCCACCCATCTGGCCGCAAAGATCGTACAGACCCTGCCGCAGGCCACGCTGACACCCGAAGTCACTGATGGGCGCGAAGGGTTCATCCATGTCACCGATATGAATGGCGGCTCGTCCGAGATGGAGATCAAGCTGATCCTGCGGGATTTCGAGATGGAGGGACTTGAGGCCCAGCGCGATCTGGTGCGCAAGGTTTGCGACGCGGTGCAAGCCTCGGAACCGCGTGCGACCATCACCTGCTATATCAGCCATCAGTACCGCAACATGCGGTATTGGCTTGAAAAGGACATGACACCGGTCGATCTGGCCAACGAGGCGTGCCGGGAGTTGGGGATAGAACCACTGTCGGTTCCGATCCGCGGCGGCACCGATGGTTCGCGCCTGACCGAGTTCGGCACGCCCTGCCCCAACCTGTTCACGGGTATGCAGTGTATTCACGGGCCACTTGAGTGGATCTCGGTCCAGGACATGGCGCTGGCGACGGAACTGTGTCTGTCCGTTGTGGCCAAGGCGGCGCAGAAAACCGGCTGATTTGCGCCGCTCGCCGAACGTCTCTTTCACCCTGCGACGTGCGTGATAAGTTGGCGTCAAGAGGCACAAGGGAACACGCAATGCAGCGCTACGAATACAAGGTCATCCCCGCCCCGCAGAAGGGTACCAAGGCCAAGGGCGTCAAGACACCCGAAGGCCGCTTTGCCACCTCGGTCGAACAGGTGCTGAACGAGATGGGGCAACAGGGGTGGGAATACCAACGCGCCGAGCTGCTGCCCAGCGAAGAACGCTCGGGCCTGACCGGGTCGACCACAAATTGGCGCAATGTGCTGGTCTTCCGGCGGGCCGTGGCAGGGGATATGCCGGACGCGGCTCCTGCGCCCTCGGTGGCCGCGCCCTCGCCCAGCGAGACGCCGCAGGGGGTGCCACTGGCCCAACCGATACCGGGACCGGACGCCGTTAAAGCACCAGATCCGATTTCGGCAGAGGTGGATGAACCGCCTTTGACGTTGAAGCCCGAAGAAAAAGCCGAAGAAGCCACCAAGTAGCTTTGCAAAAGGTCCGCTTGTGGAACAAAGCAGCCCGCCCGTGTCGGGTGTGGCATTCATGGCACTGCGACATTCTGAAACGCCAAGATCCGTCATCCGTTCGGATGCGTCGGTCGTATTCTTCAGGCGACCAACTGAAAACAATCATGGGACCCGATTTTTAATGAAATCCTGTACCGCCACGTTTTGCCTCGTCACCGTCTTTGCCAGCCAATTTGCGCAACCGGTCGCTGCACAACAGCACCTGGGTTGGGTAAGTCAGATTGACGGGCTGGCCGCCTACCAGGGCAGCGCGGATCTGGATGATGGTGGGGATTTTACTGCAACACGGTCGTTCTTGCGGGCCACGGGGCTTTACAACTTCGATAGCGGCACCTCTTTCGGGGTCTCGGTCAGCTACGGGCAACTGGACTATGATTTCAGCGCGGCGAACAACCAGCCATGGAATGACATCCGCGACATCCGCATCTCGGCCCCGCTGCGCTTTCAGGCCGGTCAACGGGCCAACATTTTTGTGTCTCCGCAAATCAGGTGGGACTACCAAAGCGGAGCTGAGTCTTCGGACGGGCGTACCTATGGTGTGTTTGCGGGCGTCGCGTGGCAGGTCAGCGACAGCCTAACGATCGGGCCGGCCTTTGGCGCGTTTTCCCAACTCGAAGACGGCGGAACGGATGTTTTCCCGGCCCTGTTGGTGGACTGGGACATCAATGACCGTTGGAACCTGAACACGGGATCGGGAATCGGCGCCACGCGCGGGCCGGGATTGACCTTGAGCTATGCGGTGAATGCCGATTTCAGCCTATCGCTGTCGGCGCGGTCAGAAAAAATCCGCTTCCGCCTGGATGGCAGTGGACCTGCACCAAATGGCATCGGTGAAGACCAGAGCATCCCGGTTGTTGCGGCGCTCAGCTACACTCCCAACCCGGGCGTGTCGCTGACAGTTTTTGCCGGGGCCGAGTTCGATGGCCAGCTTACGCTGGAAGATGAGAACGGAACCGAGATCGACAGCCAAGGCTATGAAACGGCCCCGCTGGTCGGTCTGGCCTTTCGGCTGCGGTTCTGACCCGGATCACACATCAATATCCAAGGCCAGCGCGTGAATGCGGGGGACGACATCCCCTAACGCCTTATGGACCGCACGGTGACGAGCGACGCGAGACTGACTTCGAACGCAGCTGCGCGGATACGGACGTTGAAATGACTTTCGCCGCCTTCCTGAAATCCGGCATGGCCGCGATGGCTTTCGCTGTCATCCACAACCTCCAACTCATGCGGGTCAAATGCGGATTGCAGGCGGGTTCGGATTTCGTCAGTCATGCTCATTTTTATGCTCAGCGACAAAAAACTTGCCGCCCCCCTCTTCTACTTTCGGCTGCTTAGACTAAACTGCTGCCTCCGAGTCGAAAAGATGCGTTCGTGAGGATCACAGCATGACCAAATCAGACCCCTTCGGATTTGATATGTCCGTTTCCAGCGCCAAGAAGAAGAACCCGCGCGGGCGCCGGGGCATGTCGGGCGCGTCCGAGACGTCGAAGCGAATCTGTGATCATCCGGGATGTGAAGAGCCCGGCAAGTTCCGCGCGCCTAAGGCACCGGACGTTCTGGATGACTTCTACTGGTTCTGCCAGCAGCATGTGCGTGAATATAACCAAAAGTGGAACTTTTTTGACGGCACAACCGAGGCTGAGCTGAACGCGCAGCGGTCCAAAGACAAGGTGTGGGAGCGTGAGACCAAGCCCATGGGCGATCCCGAGGCCCGCGCCTGGGCTCGGCTGGGCATCGAAGACCCGCATCAGGTTCTGGGCGCAAACGGCACGCAGAACAAGGGCCGAACCACAGGTGGCGGCGGTCGCCGCCTGCCCCCGACTGAACGCCGCGCGATTGAAATCCTTGAGGCCAACGACAGCTGGTCCAAAGCCGAGGTGCGCAAGGCCTACAAGAAGCTGATCAAGGTTTTGCACCCGGATATGAACGGCGGCGACCGCTCGCAGGAAGAACAATTGCAAGAGGTCGTCTGGGCCTGGGATCAGATCAAGGACAGCCGGAACTTCAAGTAGATATCAAGGCGCGCTTTCGAGGATGCCGTAACATGCCGCGCAAGCAACAAAAACCTCTCAGGGCCAAGCTTCCGCCCGAACATCCGTTTTTTCAGATCATCAGCGACGCCTACAGGGTTTTCGACTACGATAAACCCTCGAGTACCGACGTGTGCCAAGGCTGCTGTATGGATGCGGATATCGAGGCCGATTTCTTTTCGCCCCCCATAGCGGAATTGCCGCTGCACTATATTCAGGATTGGTTCTTTGCCGCCTATGACCCGAACGGGATCTCCAAGGGAACCTGGGGCTATCTGCTGCCGCGCATACTGGAAGTTCTTGCAACTGATGAAGAGGCCGCGAATGTTGGGCTGGAAGTCAGCCTGAACAGGTTCGAAACAGGTAACCCGAAGAACTGGTCTGACGAAGAATGGCACGTCCTGAACAGGTTCCAGCGTGCGTATCTTGCACGCGAAATTGAGCGCGACACCGGCTATCTGGATGACACAGTGTGCATGTTCGGTTTGGCCGGGTGGCACTTGGATAGCCTGTTTGAACAGGTCACTGCGGCATCAGACGCGAAGCTAACAGAGCGGTTTTGGAATGATTGGTGCAAAAATTGCATCCCCGGGCGCGAGTCCGTTTGGATCACGGCCTTCTGGGAGAGCCCTGGCAACTCGAAGGCGTTTGAATTCTACACGTCCAAATCCCTCTATGACAGGTACAAAAATCTGGCGCTGAACGATGGCACTGACACGTGTTTGGCCGAGAAAGCATTCGCGGTGGCCAGCGTCATTGAACTGAACGGCTACTGGAACGCAGCTAAATAAGCGACACCCCTGAATGCGGTCACACCTGACGACCTGGTGCAGGCATGTTTGTGCTTCAAAGTTACGAGCCGGTCTAGTTCACACGCTCAGGTTCAATAGATTGACGTCGCACTTCAATCGCCACGTCACCGCCCAACCGCTGCATTCCCGGCCTGCAAAGCAACTTCGACTTTGCATTTCAATGCAGTAAGGACGTTCAACAATACTGTTGATTGAAAATCAAATTGAACTTTCTTTGTGCTTTCCGCCAGTTGAATCTGAACAAAGGATCCGGAACACGCCAATTGGGACCGTAGCTGCTGACCAAAAGAGCTTCGGGATTGGCTGGCAGCATGATTTCATAGTCGACAAACATATCTTGCGTGCCGTCAGGATCCGTTTTCAAAGGCAAGATATCCTGCGCGTCCATCGCATGGTATGAATAGGGGTAGACCGAGAATTTGCCATCGGTTGTCCAGGCCGGAAACAAATCGACGGAAAGTTCCTTGTCATTGATGATCTGGAAAACCGGTGGGTTGTTTGAGACTTGCCCATAGGCAACCGACCCTGCAGCGCACAACGTCTCTTTGTATAAGCGCCACTTTTCAGCGGCCTCGGCATCGGTGCATTCCCCCAGGTACACAGCCAGATCAATATCGTCATCATGCGCGATGAAGGTGCCATCCCGAACCAATCCCAACAGAGCCCCAGCGTAGAGAAAAAAGGGATAGCCGTGCCCCTCAAGCGGCGTCAGGATACCTCTAAACGAACGCGCCATGGAGTCCGTATCTTGTGCTGCAAACGTGCTGCGGTAACCGTGGAACGTGAGCGATTCCGGATACATGAGCTGATTGATCTCGGCGAGAAACTCTTCGAACTGAGCCGAGCGCCCATGTTGGCGGCACAACTCTCGTAGTCTAATCAGCTTTCCATAGGTACGTGTAGGGCGAAAGCGGCCTGCACAATGGTAGTACACGAACAACTTCAACCAGTCCTCTTCCCAATCTGGACTGAACACCGCATCCAAGCGAGGTTGAATCGCAAAAGGACGACGCAAACGCCCCCCTGAACGGATGATCCCCATCAGCTCGTCTCGAAAGCCCTCGAATGCAGCGCGATCAGAGCTCATCGATCTGCCCTTTCATAGATTCCACGCGCGACATGCGCGTCTTCATCCTGATACTTGGCCAGACCTTGCCCCTGAGTGCCATAAACCTTGTCAAAACCAAGATCATGCAACTGCGCGTCTAACATCTGCATCGACTGATATCGGCGGTAGTGTGGCGACGCGACCTTGAGCAAGGCTTCATCTTCTAGGGTCCGATACTCAAAAGCAAGTTTTTGACCAACCGAAAGGTTTTTGGACAACAACAGCAAAAATGCGTCCTGTACATCCTGCGTTATGGCGTGAAGGAAGAACCGCCCATACACACACAGCTCGGCTTCGGTCCGCTTAGCAATTTCAGAGACAACGCGGTCTGAACTGGCAAGGCTTTGGTATAGCGGCGTCCGATTGAACCCCAGGCGGTCAGCATTGGCGCGGGCCACGGCAATCCCTTGCTCGCTGGCATCAATACCTACCACATCAAACCTGAGAAGACTGAAGAAAATCGTGTCGCGTCCGTTGCCGCAGCCGACATCGATTATACTGCTGTGCGGAGACAACTCTTGCGCGACAAAAGCGGCAAACTGTGACGGCGGCAGAAGTACTCTGTCTTGAAGCTGATCGTCATAGAACTTCTGCCAGAATGCCTCATTCCGCTGTCCGGTTCTTGTCATTGCCTGTTCCTTTTCGTGATCGCGACTTAAGCCATTTTTACCACTCAAGAGCAACTGCAATCTCGATGGAAAATAAACGTGAAATCAAGGTCAAACGTGGCGCACCAACTGGGTTCTCAAAACTTTCGGGTGCCGTGCGCTTTCGCGCAACACTGGTCGGGACGGTGACGCCGGCAGACCGGCAAACCGTTGCGTGCACCTCTTCCCCTTGCCCTTGGGCGCAATATGTTGCACCACACACGGGTTCAAGCCCGGCGAGACGGGACAAGGTATAAGGACACGACGAATGGCTGACGGATCGATCGACATCAACGCAAAACCAACCGAAGAGATCTCGGTCCGTGAAGTGTTCGGCATTGATACCGAAATGGCGGTCAAAGGCTTTGCCGAGCGCAGCGACCGCGTCCCTGCAATCGACCCGACGTACAAGTTCGACCCGGAAACCACCTTGGCCATTCTGGCGGGCTTTGCTCATAACCGTCGCGTGATGATCCAAGGCTATCACGGCACCGGAAAGTCGACCCATATCGAACAGGTCGCCGCGCGTCTGAACTGGCCCGCCGTCCGTGTGAATCTGGACAGCCATATCAGCCGGATCGACCTGATCGGCAAGGATGCAATCAAGCTGCGTGACGGCAAGCAGGTCACCGAGTTCCACGAAGGGATTCTGCCGTGGGCGCTGCGCAACCCTGTTGCCATCGTCTTTGACGAATACGACGCGGGCCGTGCCGATGTGATGTTCGTCATCCAGCGTGTTCTTGAACATGACGGCAAGCTGACCCTGCTGGACCAGAATGAGATCATCACGCCGAACCCGAACTTTCGCCTGTTCGCCACCGCGAACACCGTTGGTCTGGGCGACACGACCGGCCTCTATCACGGTACGCAGCAGATCAACCAGGCGCAGATGGACCGCTGGTCGCTGGTTTCGACCCTGAACTACCTCAGCCACGATGCTGAAACGATGATCGTTCTGTCCAAAGCCCCGCTTTATAACACTGCCGAGGGTCGCAAGACTGTCAGCCAGATGGTCACTGTCGCCGATCTGACGCGGACGGCCTTCATGAATGGGGATCTGTCGACTGTCATGAGCCCGCGGACCGTGATCAACTGGGCCCAAAACGCCGAGATCTTCCGCGACGTTGGCTATGCCTTCCGCCTGTCCTTCCTGAACAAGTGTGACGAGTTGGAGCGCCAAACCGTGGCCGAGTTCTATCAGCGTTGCTTTGACGAGGAACTACCGGAAAGCGCGGCGAGCGCGAGCTTGGGGTGATGCTTGGAGCCTCTATTAGATGATAGATTCTGGTATTTTATCGGCCTGATCCAAGGATCAAAGCGGCGAGATCCAACAACCGATCTCACTCCGCTAGTGTCCGCTTTGCGCGATCAGGACGAGAATGTCATTTTTTCGTTTGAAGAGGCTCTCGCAAGAAAAGCTCATGCCTTGGATACAAGAGCTCACTATCGACGCATGTGTGGGTTATTTCCCGGTAGAGCCGACACCTTTCTGTACAAGAGATTGGCTGTTGTGGCGCAAGGCCCCAAGGTTTTCGATGCGTTCCTGGCCAATCCGAAGCACTATCGTCTATGGCAGACTGATTGGCTTGAAGGCTTGCTCTATGTAGCTCGCGAAGCCTATGAACTAAAGAATGGTGAAGAGATGCCCTATGCTCCAACCGTTTGTATCGAGAGTTTTCAGAACGAAAGCGGATGGCGATCATGAGCAAACCAAACGACAACCCCGCTGATCCGTTCAAGAAGGCTCTGGCCGAGGCCACCAAGGTCATGGCCGACGATCCTGAGCTGTCGGTAAGCTATACGGTCGACCCGTCTGGCCTATCGGGTGAATCGATGCGTCTGCCTCAGGTCAGCCGCCGGATGACGCGCGAGGAGGTTCTACTGGCGCGCGGGACAGCAGATGCTCTGGCGTTGCAACGTCGCTATCATGACGACGCGACCCATGCGCGTTATGCCCCTCCGGGAGATATGGCGCGGGACCTCTATGAAGCGATGGAAACCGCGCGGTGCGAGGCGATGGGTGCGCGGGACATGCCTGGTACGGCGTCTAACATCGATGTGAAAATCGGCCATGAAGCGCTGCGGCGCGGATATGATCAGTGCAAACAACCGGCCGAGGCGCCTTTGTCCGTGGCCGCGGGCTACCTGATCCGGCATCTGGCCACGGGGCGCGACCTGCCCCCCGCTGCTGAAAACGTCATGAACCTGTGGCGCGGGTTTATCGAGGAACAGGCGGGCGGCACGCTGGAAAACCTCGATGACATCCTCTCGGATCAGGCGGAGTTTGCCAAATTCACCCGGCAGGTGATCAAGGATCTGGGCTATGGCGACCAGCTGGGCGATGACCCGGATGAGTTGGACGACGAACAGGAAGATCAGGCAGAGGACGACGCGGAAGAGCAGCCTGATCCCGACAGCACCGGGCAGGATGATCAGGAGGAGCAGGATCCTGACGCCACACCCGAGCAGTCTCAGGAAGAGCAGCAGGATCAGTCCCAGGCCCAGGTCTCGATGGACGAGATGGCCGAGGATGAAATGGGGGATAAGGCCGAGATGCCCGAGGGTGAGGCCCCTATGGAGCCGCCTGCCCCGCCGCCCGCCTCGGAGGCTGACCCGGACTATAGGGTGTTCCTGAACACTTATGACGAAGAGATTGCCGCCGAGGATCTGGCCGAACCGGCAGAACTGGAACGGCTGCGTGCCTACCTGGATCAGCAGTTGGACCAACTGAAAGGCGCGGTCAGTCGTCTGGCAAACAAGTTGCAGCGCCGTTTGCAGGCACAACAGAACCGGTCTTGGGAATTCGATCGCGAGGAGGGTATTCTGGATGCCGGCCGTCTGGCCCGCGTTGTGGCAAACCCAACCACACCGCTGAGCTTCAAGGTCGAAAAAGATACCGAGTTCCGCGATACAGTCGTGACCCTGCTGCTGGACAATTCGGGATCAATGCGGGGGCGTCCGATCTCGATCGCGGCGGTTTGCGCGGATGTTCTGGCGCGGACTCTTGAGCGATGCAATGTAAAGGTCGAAATTCTGGGTTTTACTACGCGCGCCTGGAAAGGTGGTCAGGCGCGTGAGGCGTGGCTGAACGAGGGTCGGCCACAGCAACCCGGACGTTTGAACGACTTGCGCCACATCATCTACAAGGGCGCAGATGCGCCTTGGCGGCGGGCGCGGGCCAATCTGGGTCTGATGATGAAAGAGGGGCTGCTTAAGGAAAACATCGACGGCGAGGCACTGGAATGGGCTCACCGCCGCATGCTGGCCCGGCGTGAGCAGCGCAAGATTCTGATGGTGATTTCCGACGGTGCGCCGGTCGATGATTCCACGCTCAGCGTGAACCCGGCAAACTATCTGGAAAAACACCTGCGCGATGTGATCGCGATGGTTGAAAAGCGCAAGATGGTTGAGTTGCTGGCCATCGGGATCGGGCATGACGTAACCCGCTATTATGACCGTGCCGTAACGATCACCGATGTGGAACAACTGGCCGGAGCCATGACCGAGCAACTGGCCGCGCTGTTCGACAGCGATCCCCGGGCGCGGGCGCGGGTGATGGGGATAAGAAAGGTGGGCTGAGGCTGGCCTTGTCTCCGACAGGAGTGTGTTTCACAAATAGGGCGGGCGGCCTGTATAAGCTGCCCTTCGGGTTGAGGGAGGCAGATATGTTTCAGTCGTTTGACGTGACGGCGCGGCCTGAACAAGGGCCGCCGCGCCTGTCAGCTTTGCGGGACGAGTTGTCGGGCGAAGGATTGGACGGTTTTCTCGTACCGCGCGCGGATGCGCATCAGGGGGAATATGTGGCCCCTCGGGACGAACGACTGGCCTGGTTGACTGGCTTCACAGGCTCTGCAGGGTTTTGCGCCGTATTGCGGGATGTGGCCGGAGTGTTCATTGACGGGCGGTACCGGACACAGGTCAAGGCGCAGGTGGCGGCAGAATACACTCCGGTGCACTGGCCCGAAATCAGCCTGAGCGCATGGTTGAAAGAGCAATTGCCCAATGGCGGCAAGGTCGGGTTTGACCCCTGGCTGCATGCGGCGGGACAGATCAAGAGCGCGCGGAAAGAGCTACAGGGCAGCGGGATCGAACTGTGCCGATGTGACAATCTGGTGGATCGGATCTGGGAGGATCAGCCGGATCCTCCGATGAATCCTGTCAAAGTGCACCCGATTGAATTTGCGGGCGAAACAGCGAAAGACAAGATCACAAAGCTGTCAGAACGGTTGCGCGACAATGGCTGCGCGGCAGCGGTGATCACGCTGCCCGACTCGATCATGTGGTTGCTGAACATTCGCGGTTCTGACATTGCCTACAACCCCGTGGCGCACGGGTTTGCCATTCTGCATGCCGACCGGCGTGTTGATTTGTTCATGGCAACCAAGAAGCTGGCCGGATTGGACGATCATCTGGGGGAGCAGGTCATCGTTCATGAACCTGATGATTTCCTGAATGCACTTGGCGCGCTGCATGGTCAGGTTCAGGTTGACCCCGGTACGGTTCCACAGATTGTAGCCGAGACTTTGGACACCAGGATGGTCGACGGGGGCGATCCATGTGCACTGCCCAAGGCTCGCAAGAATCCCGCCGAAATCGCAGGCAGTGCCGAGGCGCATCTGCGCGATGCCGTGGCTGTTGTCGAGACCCTATTCTGGTTGGATCAGCAGACCCCCGGACAAGTGACGGAAACGCAGGTAGTGACGCGGCTGGAAAATGCGCGGCGTTGCGACAATGCGTTGCAAGATATCTCGTTTGATACCATCGCTGGCACGGGGCCCAATGGCGCGATCATGCATTACCGCGTAACCGAAGAGACGGATAGCGTGCTTGAAAACGGTCATCTGCTGGTGCTGGACAGCGGCGGGCAATATCTGGACGGGACCACCGACATCACCCGGACCATTGCGATTGGTGACGTGGGATCGGAAGAAAAAGCCTGTTTTACCCGCGTGTTGCAAGGCATGATTGCCATGTCGATGCTACGCTGGCCGGTTGGGCTGGCCGGGCGCGACATTGAATGCGTGGCGCGGGCTGCGTTGTGGAAGGCCGGTCAGGATTTCAACCATGGTGTAGGCCACGGGGTTGGCGCGTATCTCAGCGTGCACGAGGGTCCGCAGCGCCTGTCTCGGGTCAGCCATGTGCCGTTGGAACCGGGCATGATCCTGTCCAATGAACCCGGATACTATCGCGAAGGGGCATTTGGCATTCGGATCGAAAATCTGATTGTTGTCGACGAGGCCCCCACACTGCCCGGCGGCGATGCAGAACGGGCGATGCTGCAGTGGCGCACGCTGACCTTCGTACCCATTGACCGGCGTTTGATCCTTGTCGATATGCTGACCGATCAGGAACGCGACTGGTTGAACGGCTACCACCGGGACGTCGCAGAAAGAATCCGCCCAAGGCTGGGCGAAGACGCTCAGCTGTGGTTGGATGCCGCAACAGCGCCAGTCTGACACAGGGCTGTTACATAGGATGGGCAGAGGAGAGGCCCGAACAAGAACGAGGGAAGACATATGGTTGAGATCACGATCCGCAAAGCACCGGGCAAATGGAGCGTCCGGTCCGGTGGGGCAATTTTGGGCGAAAGCTCGGACGCGCTTGAATTGCAGGAAGGTGATCTTGAACCGGTGATCTATTTTCCGCGTTCAGACATTGCGATGGCCTTTCTGGATCGCACCGACAAGGTAACCCATTGCCCGCACAAGGGAGACGCGACGCATTTCTCGATCGTGAACAAATCTTCAGTCACAGAAAACGCTGTATGGAGCTATGAGGCTCCGGTTGCTGGGATGGCTGAGATCACTTCGTATCTGGCGTTCTATCCGGTCGATTCAGTCAAGGTAGAGCAGATTTGAGAGATTTGACTTGATGGCGCACGACCAATCCCCAGCACCTGCATCGACCTGCCTGACAGTTGGCTGAAAATGAAGGCCACCACGGGGCGCTTTCTAAGCATCAGTCTTTTCCGAACAGTTTTGGCCCGGCAAACCCCGGCTTTTGCCAGATGTGATCAAATCTTCGGCAAGCCATCCGATAGCAGGACGCAACAGCGCTTCTAAGCAATGTAGCAATAGCGCTTGGCAGGATCACGGCGCGCTCACGCGGCTGTTTGGTGTTTTTGATCAGCATTGAGGGCAGAATAGGCACGGCTGGGATTTGGAGGGTGCCATGTCTGTTTCACGTCGCCACTTTGTCGGTATGATTGGGGCCGGGGCACTGGCCCCCGCCACGGGTTTGGCCCAGCAGGATCCGGTGCTCGACGCGGTTCGCAGCACGCTTTATGCCCGCAGAACCGAATTCGAGGCGCAAATGGAGTATCTGCTGGCACGCGGCAACCCCGATGTGGTTCCCGCCCTGCTGACGGGCCTTCGCTTTTCGGATCGGCGGCGCGACGAAATCTCGGAGGTGATGGAGGCGCTGACCGGGCAGCAGCTTGGTACAGACTGGTTCAATTGGATGCTCTGGCAGGAGCAGAACCCGCAAGTGATACCGCACCCTGCCCTCATACCGTTCAAGCGTGAAGTTCTTCTGGGCATCGACAGGAATTTCGACGTTTTCCTGCGCCCCGAGTATCTGCAACGCGACCGGATGAAGATCCGGTTGGAAGAAATTGCCTGGGGCGGTGTGCGCAAGGATGGTATTCCCTCGCTGGACAATCCGAAACTGATCACAGCGTCTGACGCCAGCTACCTCAGGGACGACGATCTGGTCTTTGGGGTCTCGATCAACGGGGATACACGCGCTTATCCGTTGCGTATCATGGGATGGCACGAGATGTTCAACGAGGTGATCGGAGGCGTGCCCGTCGCGCTGGCCTATTGCACCTTGTGTGGGTCCGGCATCCTGTTTGAAACCCAAGTTAAGGGTCGACGGAAGCCGTTTGTATTTGGGTCGTCCGGGTTCCTGTACCGCTCCAACAAATTGATGTTTGACCGCGAAACCCATTCATTGTGGAACCAGTACACCGGCAAGCCCGTTGTGGGTCCATTGGTCGACAGCGGCATTGAACTCAGACAGCGACCGGTGGTCATCTCGACCTGGGACAACTGGAAAGACGCACACCCGAACACGAAGGTGTTGTCATTGCAGACAGGGCATCGACGCAACTACGGGTCGGGTGTGGTCTACCAACAGTATTTTGCCTCGCCCGACCTGATGTTCCCGGCACTGGTGGACCAGTCGGAACACCGTCAGAAAGACTATGTGTTTACCATCCGCCAATTCGGCGCGGCACGCGCCTGGCCGCTGGATGCGTTCAGCAGGACACGGGTGATCAACGATGCAATTGCCAACCGCCCCCTGGTTCTGATCGGCAACGCGGACAGGCGGACCGTGCGGGCCTATGAGCGTGGCGGGCACCGTTTCACGGCCACGGATGGCGGTCTTGTCGACGAAGCGGGCCGCAAGTGGACGTTGACCGAAGAAACGCTCGTTGGGCCGGATGGTGCAGAACTGCCGCGCGTGGCCGGACATATCTCGTACTGGTTCGCCTGGGACAACTATCTGGGTGATGCCGCAAGCGTCTATCGCGGCTAGGAGTGTTCTTCGGCCGCCGTCGCCGCCAATGCCCGGTTATAGGCCTTGAGCGCATCGACGTGATACAGCGCGCCAACCGGTGTTTCCCTGCCATTTTCGTCCAGTACGATCACAGGGATACAAGGAATGTCATCGCGGTCAAAATAAGGCATTGCGGCCTCTAGCGTGGCACTGGCTTTGACGCAAAGCCCCTGTTCGATCAGCGCTGCTGCCTCGTCCCTGGTGATCGAGCGCGGATCGCCAATAGGCCGCATTACCGCCCCGGCCCGCAGCATCGCCAAAAGGTAGGCCTGCGGCCCGGCAGCCAGATGCACGTTGCGACGCTCCAGTTGGGTCAGGAAGAACGACCGGTCCACAAGGCGCGACGCCAATGCGGTGGACATGGAGACCGAAACCATCACGGCCAGACCGATCTGCCAATCTCCGGTCAACTCGAACACAATCAGCGTGGTCGAGATCGGCGCGCCCAAAACAGCGGCAGCCACTGCACCCATACCGGCAAAGGCATAAAGCGTGTGGGTGCCCGAGACATCCGGCAACAGCCCTGTCGCAATCAGACCAAAGGCGAGGCCGGTCAGCGCACCAATCATCAGCGCGGGCGAAAAGACGCCGCCGCCCATGCGCCCCCCCATTGTAATGGCCACCGCCACCGTTTTGACCACCGCAAACAGAATGGCCGTTGTCAGCACCAGATCCCCGGTCAGCGCGCGGATCGTGGTTTCGTACCCGACACCAATGATATGCGGGAACCAGATCGCCATCACGCCCAGCATGGCGCCGGACACAGCCGGTCGCAGCCATCCCGGTAAGGACAAACGGTTCTGAACATGATTGCCGATGTCCTCGGCAAAAAAGATCGAGCGCATCAGCAGCAAGGATACCAATCCGCAGATCAGGCCAAGGATCAGAAAAGCAGGCAGTTCGACATAGAATTGCAAAGAGCCGGGCGTCTCGAGTGCAAATTCGGTGACATCGCCATATTCCAACCGGTTGATCACCGTTCCGGCGACCGAGGCGATGACGATGGGTGCAAAGGCATGGACCGCGAAATGGCGCAGCACAACCTCCAACGCAAACAACGCACCTGCGATGGGGGCGTTGAAACTGGCTGAAACAGCCGCGGCGACGGCGCATCCGAGCAGGTCGCGCCCGGTGATCCCGTCGGCATGTATGCGATTGCTAACCCATGTCGAAATCACCCCGGCCATGTGCACCACGGGACCCTCTCGCCCTGTGGAGCCGCCGGAACTCAGCGTGATCAGCGAGGCGAAAAACGAGGCGATGCCAGCCTTGGTCTCGACCCTGCCATCGCTGACGGCGGCACCTTCTATCACGTCCGCGACAGAGCGCACACGACCATCATCGGTGAATTTATTGAGGATGATGCCCACGATCAGGCCCCCGATGATGGGGATGATCAGCACCATGAACCATGGCAGCTTCTCTGCGTGGCTGTGCAACAGCAGGATATCTTCGGTGTCATAGATATAGGCCTGAAGCGCACGGATCGCCTTGCGGAATCCCAAGGCCATGAAACCCGCCGCGATACCGATGGCCAAGGCGATGAACCAGAACTGGATCTGGCTGGGTCCACGTCGGCGCATGACCCGCCACGCGTCCTTGATCGCGGCCAGAGCCTGATTGAGCTGGTTGCGCAGAACGGTGCGGGTTGATTGGGTCATCGGCCCTCGGGGATCATCACATACACCTTACTAAGCCACGGAGCGATCATATAAAAGTAAGATAGCGACGGTGGAGCGAGCAGGAAACGCCGCTGAGGCGTCAGGAGGTCAGCAAAGCCCGTGCAGCGGCCCGCGCTTCGTCGGTGATCGTATCCCCGGAAACCATCCGGGCGATCTCATCCACGCGGTCGCCTTCGGCCAGCGGTACAACGGTCGACAACGTCTGTCCCCCACTCACCTGTTTTTGCACGCGCCAGTGATGGGCCGCGCGTGCGGCGACCTGAGGCGAGTGTGTGACAACCAGAACCTGTCCGCCCTGCGCCAGCGCAGCCAGTCGACGCCCCACCGCATCGGCTGTGGCACCGCCAACACCCCGGTCAATTTCGTCAAAGATCATCGTGCGGGCGCTGTCATCACCGGACAGGCAAACCTTGAGCGCCAGCAAAAAGCGGCTGAGTTCACCTCCCGACGCGATCTTGTTCAACGGCCCCGAAGGTGCGCCCGGATTGGTGGCGACTGTGAAGGCAACCGCATCGAAACCCTCTGGGCCCGGATCGGACGGGGTGATTTCGGTTCGAAACACCGCGCGTTCCATTTTCAGCGGCGCGAGTTCGGCCATCACTGCCTTGTCCAGCCGCCCGGCGGCCTTTGTCCGCGCATCGCTGAGCTTGGTTGCGGCCGTATCGTATGCCGCCTGTGCCGCCTCAACTTCTGCGCGTTGATCGGCCAGATTGGCATCCCCGGCATCCAAACGTCCAAGGCGATCTCGCAGGGTGTCGGCAAACGCGCCCAGATCATCCGGAGCCACGTCATGCTTGCGGGCAAGTGCGCGGATGGCGAACAAGCGTTCCTCGGTGGCTTCCAGCTCAACCGGGTTGAAATCCAGCGCCTGCAGACAGGCCTTCACCCCGTCCTGCGCTTCGCCCAGCTCAATCAAAGCGCGGCCAAGCGCCGCGATCGGCTCTTCCAGCTGCCCGCCTGCATTGTCGGATACGCCCTCAAGCCAGCGGACCGCGTCCGACATCGCCGCTTCGGCCCCACCGCCGCCAAGCAAATCAAAGGCGCGGGCGACGTCGTCCCTGATGCGTTCGGCACCCTGCATCATGCGGCGGCGGGCGTCGAGATCAGCGTCTTCTCCAGGTTGCGGATCGAGCTTGTCCAATTCAGTGACGGAGTGGCGCAGGAATTCTTCTTCGGCACGCATAGCCGCCAAAGCGGCCTCGGTTTCGGCCAGAGTCTTGCGGCTGCGTGACATCTCGGACCAAGCGCGGCGAACCGCGCCAATCTGTTCCGAAACCTGCGCGTAGTCGTCCAGCAAAAGACGGTGGCCACGCGGGTTCAGCAGCCCCCGATCATCGTGCTGGCCATGCAACTCAACAAGTGTCTCTGACAAGGCGCGCAGAACGTCCCCTGAACACCTGCGGTCATTGACCCATGCGGTTTTGCGTCCCTCGGCGGAGTTGACTCGGCGCAGGATCAGTTCCTCTCCGCCCGGCAAACCGGCCTCAAGCAGGATGGCGTGGGCCGGATGGCCTTTGGGCAGTTCGAATTCGGCCACCACCTCACCCTGAGCCGCCCCCTGCCGGACCAGTTCGGCCCGCCCGCGCCAACCCAAAACAAAGCCCAACGAATCCAGAAGGATCGACTTGCCTGCACCGGTCTCTCCGGTCAAGGCGTTCAGACCCGGCTGGAAGGTCAATTCCAACCGGTCAATGATCAGCATGTCGCGGATATCCAGGGCGCGAAGCATCGGGTCTTTAACGTCCCAAGCCTGATGACATGGCGATTACAACCACTCACCCTTGATGGTCTGGCGATAGATCGTGCTGAGCCAGTTGTTGCCACGGCTCTTCAAATCCAAACCGCGCGAGGTCAACAATTTGTACCCATCATCATACCATTCCGACGACTGGTAGTTGTACCCCAGAATCGCGCCGGCCGATTGTGCCTCGTCAAACAGGCCCAGCGACAGATAGGCCTCGATCAGACGATACAGCGCTTCGGCGGTGTGAGACGTGGTTTGGAAGTCCTCAACCACCACCCGGAACCGGTTGATGGCCGCGATATAGTGATCCTGACGCAGGTAGTAGCGCCCGATCTCCATTTCCTTGCCGGCCAGATGGTCAAAAGCGAGATCAAACTTCAAAACTGCGGACGTGGTGTACTCGCTGTCAGGGTAAACTTCGATCACCGTGCGCAAAGCCTGCAAAGCCTGAAAGGTCAGGCCCTGATCCCGACCGACTTCATCAATCTGGTCGTAATAGCTGAGCGCCAGAAGATATTGGGCATAGGCCGCATCTTCGTCCGTCGGATAGAAATCTATATAGCGCTGCGCGGCGGCCCGGCTTTCTTCATAATTCTGGTCAGCGTGGAACGAGAACGCCTGCATGATCAGCGCGCGTTTGGCCCAATCGGAATAGGGATAGAGCCGTTCGACCTCGGAGAAATAATACGCCGCGTCGTCCGAGCGATTCTGCGACAGCTCGTATTCCCCACGGGTATATATCTGTTCCGGCGTGAACCCTTCCAAGTTCTGTTCGCGGTCTGCACCTCGGTTTCCGAACAGGCCACCTGCGTTGCCGCATGCGCTCAAAACTGCTGCCAGAAGAATCGCACCCGCGAATCTGACTGCCGCTTTGCTGCCAACCATACCGCTTATCCTTGTCGTCTTGCTTCCCGGATCCCAGCCGGATCGAGCCATGGTCTAGCACAGAAAATTCCGGGGCAAAACGCCTTATCCACGCTCTGTCGGAAATGTCGTCAGAGTTGATGACGTCAGGCGACAGCCGGAATTTCGTCAGCGACAAGGCCCTGCCCCGGCAGGCGCGCAGCCTGTTCGGGTGTACACAGGATCGGACGGACCGCGCCGGGCGTTTCGAACAGTTTTCGCAGCAGCGTGTTGGTCATCGAATGGCCCGACTTGTCACCGGTAAAGTGACCGAGAATCGGACCACCTGCCAGATACAGATCACCAAGCGCGTCCAGCATCTTGTGGCGCACGGCCTCATCCGCATGACGGAAACCGCCCGGAGTAAGAACTTCGGTGCCTTGCACGACAACAGCGTTTTCCAGCGTGCCGCCCAGAGCCAGCCCGTTTTCACGCATCGCTTCAACATCGGTTCGGCGGCAGAAGGTACGACAGTCGCTGAGTTCACGCACAAACGAGCCGTTGCGCATGTCCAGTGTCTTGGTTTGGTTGCCAATGGCAGCATCTTCGAAGTCGATGTGGAAGTCGATGATCAACCCGTTTGCGGGTTTGATCGAAGCGCTGGCGCCTTCACGGGACGCGGTCACAGGCTTGAGAACCTCGTAGGCCAGAACCGGGCTTGCCTGACGACGTACACCCTTGGCCATGATACCGCGAACGAATTCAATGGATGACCCATCCATGATCGGGACTTCGGGCCCATCAATTTCAATCAGCACGTTGTGGACGCCACAACCTGCCAGCGCAGCCATGATGTGCTCGATGGTTGATACCGAAACACCCGCATCATTCACCAATCGGGTGCAAAGCGGTGTACGCTCGACCACATCATAGATCGCAGGAAGCAGTGCATTGCCCAGATCGATATCCGTCCGTTTGAACCAGATTCCGTGACCAGCTGCTGCCGGTTTCAGAACCATAACCGCAGGCTGACCACCGTGCAGTCCGACGCCTTTGAACGTAACCGGAGATTTGAGCGTATGTTGCAAAATGGGCCTCGGTGAGTGGTGTCCGACCTATACGGGTCGTGTTGGACCCTCAGTTAAGGAAGAGGCCTTGCAAGCTCAACTCACTCTTTGCAACTGAATGAAACATGAATGTGACAGATCGGCAAAACCCTGCTTAGCCACCTTTAACGTCTTGTTAGAATTGAAAAAAGGGTCGCCTCTCGGCGACCCTTTTTCATGAATTTGTTACCGCAGTCAGTTGGCCTGGCGGCGCAGGAAGGCCGGAATTTCGATGCGATCCTGATCCGGGTCAGCCTCATCCTGTGCAGGTGCCGTAGCGTCAGCCTGGCGCATGGCGGGCTGCTGACGAGGCGGTTGTGCCGGGGTATCGGCAGCATGACCTGTCATCCGGTCAATCAGGCGGTTGAAGCCGAAGCGGGGGCGATCTTCGGGTTCCGCCTGAGGCTGAGCGGTGGGTTCCTGAGGCCGGGTCGCGGTCAGACGCTGCGCGGCCGAGGGGACGTTTTGAACGGCGGCCTGCAGGCGCTGCAGAGCTTCTGGCGAGGGGGTACCAGCTGCGTGGGGTTGCGGTGCGACATAGGTTTCGGGGGTCTCTTCGACGGGTTCGGGCTGTGGTTCGAATTCGGCAACGCGCGGCTGGTAGGCCGGGGGCGGCAGATCGTCGTCGTCCTGCTCGTCGCGCAACTGGAACCGTGCCGGGGCCGGGTCTTCCGTGGCTTCGAACAGCGACGGCTCGGGGTTGTCCTGCTGAACGGGTTCGGCGTCAGCAGCAATCTGAGCCTCTTCCTGCTCTGGCTCTTCTGCCGAAACGGTCCGGGTCAAAGGTTCTGACATCGAGCGGCGTGCGACAGGAACATCCGACGATTTCTCGCTGGCATCAATACCCGTGGCCACGACCGAAACGCGCATGCCGCCTTCCATCACGGTATCCAGTGTCGAACCAACGATGATGTTGGCCTCGGGGTCCACTTCCTCGCGAATGCGGTTCGCGGCCTCGTCCAGTTCGAACAGGGTCAGGTCGTGCGAGCCGGTGATATTGATCAACACGCCCTTCGCGCCCTTGAGGCTGATTTCGTCCAGCAACGGGTTGGCGATCGCCTTCTCGGCCGCCTGAATGGCCCGGTCTTCGCCAGTTGCCTCACCTGTGCCCATCATCGCCTTGCCCATTTCGTCCATCACGGCACGCACATCGGCAAAATCGAGGTTGATCAAGCCCGGACGGACCATCAGATCGGTCACACCCTTCACGCCTTGATACAATACGTCATCGGCCATCGAAAACGCCTCGGTGAAGGTGGTTTTTTCGTTGGCGAGGCGGAACAGATTCTGGTTCGGGATAATGATCAGCGTATCGACAACCCTTTGCAGCGATTCAACACCGTCTTCGGCCTGACGCATGCGCTTGGCCCCTTCGAACTGGAAGGGTTTGGTCACAACGCCAACGGTCAGAACGCCCAGCTCGCGCGCAGCCTGCGCAATGATCGGAGCCGCCCCTGTACCGGTGCCGCCCCCCATACCGGCGGTGATAAAGCACATATGCGCGCCCGCCAGATGGTCGACAATCTGTTCGATGCTTTCTTCTGCAGCCGCCGCACCAACGGTCGGACGGGCCCCGGCCCCCAGACCTTCGGTCACTTTCACACCCAGTTGCACCCTTGCCGAGGACTGGCTTTGCTGCAGCGCCTGCGCGTCTGTGTTGGCGACGACAAAATCGACGCCGTCCAGCTGTTTCTCAATCATATTGTTGACTGCGTTGCCGCCCGCGCCACCAACGCCAAATACTGTAATCCGAGGCTTCAGTTCGTCGTGCCCGGGCATCGAAAGATTCAATGTCATGCTCTGTCCGCCTGTATTTATGTCCCGCCAAAGCGGTGTTTTTCTTACCTATCCATGTTCGATTCTAGCGCTCTGATGCGAAAAGGTCACGTCAAAAATCAAAAGATTCCACAAAATATGGAGGAAATAAGGCAGCCAGCGGCGGTATTTCGCGGTCTTTGCCAAATATAGCGGAAACAATGCGGATCACTACTAGACAAGCTTTATCCAAGCGACGCTTACCCTTTGCGCCACGTTTGAGATTCGTGTCAGTCACTGCGGAAAACTGCTCAAAGTCCTGCCGCGAGGCCTCTGACGGGCCTTGTGGACATCTTTATGGATAACTCGGTTGGCTGCAACCTGTTTCTTCAGCTGATTGGTGCACTTGGACAGTCCAGACCTGTCTCGGTGATACTGCGCACCTCTTGTATTTCGCCATCCGTCAGGCTGGCCAGCCGAACCATAAGACGGTCCTGATACAAAAACGGCCACCAGCAGACCGGAATGCCGTCGGGGTCATTGTCATAGAGAAAACAGACCTGACCGTTCGGCGTGGTGATCTGACCATAGACACACCCCCGCCCCTCTTCCCGCCAGACCGAGGTTTTTCGGTTCAGAAATTGCTCTGTGCCGACCAGATCACCGCTGCGAATCTCATGAAACCTGACTGTTTTACCCAATACTGCATCCAGGAACGCCTCGGGCGTGAGGATGGTCTGGGCTACGGCCCCGCCGGGCACAAACGCCGCGCAGCACAGCACGCGGCGCAGGGTTTTACCAATTGTCACGGAACCACCGCACGGCGCGCTTGAACGGGCGCGCGGCATAGGTGTCGACCGGAATTTCGAAATCCCACCATTCGTCCTGAGGGTGCGCAGCAAACAGACTGAGACCTACCGCCGAGGAAAAACCCGGCCCGGTGGCGGATTGCGGCAGGCCGTGGACCCGCAAGGGACGACCCAAACGAACGCGCTGACCCAGAATGCGCGTTGCCAGCCCATCCAGACCCATGATTTGACTGCCACCGCCCGTCAGAACAATCTGCTGGCTGGGCATATGTTCGAACCCGGCGGCGTCCAGGCGGACGCGTACCTCTTCCAGAATCTCTTCGACCCGAGGACGCATGATACCGATCAACTCAGCGCGGCTGACGGTGCGGCGATCGTGCTCCCAGTCACCGGTGTCGCCACCGATATCGATCATGTCGCGATCATCGGCCCCTGTTGCATGTACCCCGCCGTTGAATGTCTTGATCCGTTCTGCCACGGCCGCGGGAACGCCCAGACCCATGGAAATGTCGGACGTCACGTGATCCCCACCCATACGCACGCAATCGGCATAGATCATGTGCTTTTTCATGAAGATCGAAACGCTGGTGGTTCCACCCCCCATATCGATACAGGCGGCCCCCAATTCCTGCTCATCCTCGACCAGAGCCGAGACCCCGGACACATAGGCGGAGTTCGCAATCCCCGCCAGCTCGAGGTCACATCGCTTGATGCAGCGCACGATGTTCTGGATCGCAACGGCATCAACGGTCAGCATGTGCATGTCCACGGCCAGCGACTGACCCAACTGCCCACGCGGGTCAATCAGGCCCGAGCGGTTGTCCAGCGCAAAATTCACCGGTTGTGCATGCAGAACCTCACGCCCTGCCCCGTAATCCGGCACGTCGCAGGCATTGAGCACACGGCCCACCTCGGCCTCGGTCACAAGCTGGCCTTCCAGATCGACCTGCGCGTCCAGACCATACGAGCGCGGGTTCGCGCCCGAGAAGCAGGCAATCACATGGTCAACACGAATATCGGCCATCTTTTGTGCTGCTTGCAGAGCGGTGCGGATAGCGCGCTCGGTTTCCTGCATGGCCGTGACTTCACCGAACTGCACCCCGCGCGAGCGGGTCGTTGCCGCGCCAATCACGCGGAACCCGGTCTGCCCGGCCATCGATCCGATGGTATTGTCGTCGCTCAACCGGCCGGTGCCGTCAAAGCGCAGCACAAGACAGGCGATCTTTGAGCTGCCCACATCCAGAATGGCGATAACGCCCCGCTGCATTGCTTGTCTGCGCATCTGCCGCATGGCGCGTTGGGACTGATAAAGATCGGTCATCATGGTCGTTACTGCCCGTTACCCACTGTCACTTTTGTATTCCACCAGTCTTCGCTGGCGGCTTTGGTCATTCTGATTGTCGGCCGCTGACCAAGACGCATATCGATCACGGCCACGTCGCGTTCCAAAAGGTCCTGCACTTCGTTCACCGCCAGCACACGCTCCAAGGCGCGCACGGGACGATCTGTCGGCAACATGATACGTTGGCCGCGATCCAGAACCAGATCCCAGCGGCGTTCCCCCACACGCACCAGGCCACGCACCCGCGGGCCGAGGCTGCGCGAGGTCCGAAAAAGCTCGAGCGCCTCACCCACATGAGCGTTTGCGCCCTTGCCCGCGATCAATGGAAGAGCGGCGTGATCCTTGCGCGACCCGACCTCGTCGATATGCACGCCAGTTTCGTCCAGCAGCTCAACTCCATCGCGCGTGCGCCAGACAATGACCGGCTGGCGTTCGACCACATCCACTTGCAAAATACCGCCGGGCCGAATGCGGACAGTGGCAGATTTCACAGGGTCCAGCCCAGTGATCGTGTCGCGCATCTGCTCGACATCCAGATCCCACGAACTGATCGGGAAATCCAACGGCACCACTTCGCGAATATCCTCGGACAGGCCCGGACCGGCACCATCGATGGCCATCAGGTTGACCATGAATTCAGGGCGTTCCTGAATCGAGGTTCGGATCTCGGCGATATAGGCCCCTAACGCCTCGCGCCGGTTTTCCGAGGCGAAATAGAGCCCGATACCGGCGGCAATCGCACAGATTGGCAGACCGAGTTTGACGCCCATGCGAATGCCTGGCGTCAGCATCCATCGCTGAAAGCGATAGCTCAGCCTTGACGGCGCGGGGTCGGCCCGGCGCGCCGTGCGGTGGAACAGTTTGACCCTACCTAGCTTGAGAACCGGTTGCGTTTCATGGGGTTCTGTGTCGGCGGATTGGAAATCTGCGTCCGGACCGGCCAATGCTTTGGCCCGATGGATCACTGGCGCACGGGTGGCTTTCAGCGGTCGCATGACGCGTCCTCCACCATCCAGGCGCAAAGCTGGCCGAAACTCATACCGACATGCTCAGCCTGTTCTGGCACAAGTGAGGTCGGTGTCATGCCTGGCTGAGTGTTTGTCTCAAGCAGGACCAAACCGTCACGGCCTTTGCTGTCATCCCATCGGTAGTCTGTACGGCTGACACCTTTGCACCCCAGCACGTCATGGGCACGCAGCGCGTAGTCCATGCACAACTCGAAAATCTCGGACGGGATTTCGGCTGGCAGAACGTGCCATGAGCCGCCCGGCTTGTATTTGGCATCATAGTCATACCAGCCATCCGTCATGATCTCGGTCACGGTCAGGGCACGGACCCCCATCACCGTCACTGTCAACTCGCGACCTGCCACATACTGCTCGACCATCACTTGATCCGGCATATCATTTGCCAGCTGCGGCGGGCCGTTTGCGGCTTCGTGGACCAGATAGATTCCGACGCTGGAGCCTTCGTTGTTCGGTTTGACCACATAGGGCGGGGCCATCACATGGCCCGCCACAACGTCGATCTTGGGAACGATGACACTGTCAGCGATTGGCAGGCCAGCAACGCGGAACGCCTCTTTGCTGCGCTGCTTGTCCATCGCCAGTGCCGAAGCCAAAACGCCCGAATGGGTGTAGGGAATACGCATCCATTCCAGCAGGCCCTGCACGCAGCCATCCTCGCCCCAGCGGCCATGCAGGGCGTTGAAAACCACATCTGGCTTGATGTCCACAAGGCGCGCGTAGAGGTCGGGACCTGCGTCCAGTTCGACCACTTCAATGCCTTCTCCCACAAGGGCGGCTGCGCATTCGCGCCCGCTGCTGAGAGACACCTCGCGTTCCGCCGAGGGGCCGCCCATCAATACCGCCACTTTTGGGTTTGTCCTGCTCGACAGTCCCACTTCGTGCGCCTCAATGTCCCCGGACCTTATCTGGTGGTCCGTACTGTGTTATGCCTTTGATCCGTCGCCTGAATTTGCCTGTTATGGTCTGACGGTTGGGGCTTTATTCTGTCAGCGGATCACCGACCCGCATGATTTCCCACTCTAGCGTGATGCCGCTTGTTTCGTAAACCTTTTTTCGCACCTCTTCGCCCAGACCTTCGAGGTCGGCAGCAGTCGCTGTGCCGGTGTTGATCAGGAAGTTCGAGTGCTTTGGGCTCATCTGTGCGCCGCCTAATTCGGCTCCGCGCATCCCGGCGTCATCGATCACCTTCCACGCCTTGAGGTCATGAACATCGTCGTCCCGGCCCGTTGAAGAGAACCCGGCCGGGTTACGAAAGGTCGACCCTGCACTGCGATCTTTGGTGGGTTGGGTCTCGTCACGTTTCCTGAGCTGTGCTTCCATCCGCGCATGCAGCTCTGCCGGGTCGCCAGACAGACCTTCGAACTCGGCCGAGACAAGCACCGCTCCTTTGGGTAAATCGGATTGACGATAGCGGAAATTCAGCTGCTCAGGGGTCAGGTCCATCACCTCACCCTGCCGCGTCACGACTGTGGCCTTGCGCAGCACATCCGCCGTGTAACTGCCATAGCAGCCCGCGTTCATCCGCACGGCACCACCAACCGAGCCAGGAATTGTGCGCAGGAACGTCAGGTCCACGCCCGCATCCGCGGCCTTGCGCGCCACATGCGCATCCAAGGCGGCAGCACCTGCGATGACGGTGGTGCCCTCGATGTCGATCCCATTGAATCCCCGGCCCAGCCGGACCACCACCGCACGCAGGCCACCGTCTCGAACGATCAGGTTGGACCCAACGCCCATCGGGAAGATCGGAGTATCCGCTGGAAGGTCGCGCAGGAAGGTCTGAAGGTCTTCGACATCCGCAGGCTGAAACAGAAAATCAGCCGGTCCACCAACGCGCAGCCATGTCAGGTCGTTGAGGGCTCGGTTTTCGGACAGTTTGCCACGTGGCACAGGAACAGTATTCATAGCCGCTAGATCGCGGATTCAAGCGGATATGGCAACCTGTATTGGCGTGTAAGGGGTCAAATCCGCCGACGCAGCCACCGACCCAGGTAGATCACGGGCCAGCGCAGCATCGACATACCCATCACAAGAACGATCAGGCCAACCCAAGGGCCGTTCTCATAGGTGACGTAACCCAGAATAGGGATACCAACCGCGATCAGGATATACGCGCGGGTCCAGTGGTTGTCCTTGCTGGGGATCATCGCCAAAAGATTGGCGGCAAGACCCCATAGGGCGGCAAGCGCCAGAGACATGCTCATTCGATCACCTCGCCGCGCACCCATTTTCGCCAATAGTAGCGAAGGGGGTTACGGAACATCGACACGAATCCACCCAAGGCCAGCACCGACCAGACCCAGCCGTGATCATAACCCAGCCACACTATCAGAATCGGCGCGCAGATCAGCAAAAGGATACCTGGTGGAAACTGCAGCCGCATCGGCAACATCGCCACGATCGTGGCGCAGATCACCCAGAGAGCAGCAAAGATCATCGAATAGTCCATCTGTCCCCTCCGAGGACTCGCGGTCTTGGCACCACAGCTAGCATATATTTGGGTGCCCGCCAAACAAGATCAGTCGTCAAACAGCTTGTTTTCGTTGCAGTCTTTCAGGCAGTCCGTTTGCCCAGGCGCTGATCGTACCGGCACCGAGGCAGACGACCATATCGCCGGGACGCGCCTGTTCGCGCACCAGTCTTTCCAGATCATTCTCGTCCAGCAAAGCACGGGCGTGGCGGTGGCCGTGGCGGATCAGCCCCTGCACCAGATCATCGCGCGAGGCACCTTCAATCGGGTCTTCTCCGGCAGCGAAGATGTCGGCGATGGCGACCACATCAGCGTCGTTGAAGCAGGTACAGAAATCGTCAAACAGGTTAGACAGGCGCGAATAGCGATGCGGCTGGTGGACGGCAATGACGCGGCCCTCGGTCGCTTGCCGCGCGGCCTTGAGGACGGCGGCAATCTCGACCGGGTGGTGGCCGTAATCGTCGATGATGGTGACGCCATCGACTTCGCCCACCTTGGTGAAACGGCGGTTGACGCCGCCGAAATTGGCAAGAGCCTCGCGGATTTCCGCAGCTTTCATGCCCAGATGGCGGGCTACGGCCACAGCCGACAACGCGTTCGAGACGTTATGGTCGCCTGGCATCGGCAAGGTACAGCCCTCGATCACCTTGTCTTCATATTGCAGGTGGATATCGAAATGTGCGACGCCGCCCTTGTAGGTCAGGTTCTCGGCCCGCACATCGGACTGTGCGTTGAAGCCATAGGTGCGCACGCGGCGGTCGGTAATGCGCCCAACCAGCGCCTGCACTTCAGCATGATCCGTGCAGCACACCGCCAGTCCGTAGAAGGGCAGGTTCGAGACAAACTCATAGAATCCATCGCGCAGCGTGTCGAAATCGCCCCAATGCTCCATATGCTCAGGGTCGATATTGGTGACGATGGCGATGGTTGCGGGTAGGCGGTTGAAGGAGCCATCGGATTCGTCGGCCTCGACCACCATCCATTCGCCTTGCCCCATTCGCGCGTTCGAGCCATAGGCGTGGATGATGCCGCCATTGATGACGGTGGGGTCAAAATCTCCGGCCACCATCAACTCGGCCATCATCGTGGTCGTTGTGGTTTTGCCATGGGTCCCGGCTATCGCAATATTCGAACGCAGGCGCATGAGCTCTGCCAGCATGTCGGCGCGGCGAACGACGGGAAGACCCTGAGCGCGCGCCTCGTCCAGTTCCGGGTTGCCCGGTTTGATCGCGGTCGAGACGACGACGACAGCCGCGCCTTCCAGGTTCCCGGCCTTTTGCCCAACAAAGATTTCAGCCCCCAACGAAGCCAGACGGTCTGTGATCTTGGACGCCTTCAGGTCCGACCCCTGCACCCGGTAGCCCAGATTCAACAGAACCTCGGCGATCCCCGACATCCCGATCCCTCCGATCCCGACGAAGTGGATCGGCCCTACGTCCTGCGGCAGTTTGGTTGCTGGGTTCATGGGGTCTCCTTCTGTGCCACCTGCTCGACAAGGGCGACCAGACGTTCGGTTGCGTCCGGGGCACCTGTGGACAAGGCGGCATGGGCCATTTTCTGAGCAGCTTCGGGATTGGTTAAAACCGTGGTCATTTGCTCGGTCAGCGCGGCAACGTCAAGAGCCTTTTCAGGGATCATGATCGCCCCGCCCGCCTGCACGAGCCCACGAGCATTGGCGGTTTGGTGATCCCCTGCAGCCGCAGCAAAGGGAACAAGAATCGAAGGACGACCGATAACCGAGATATCCGCGACACTGGACGCGCCGGAACGGCTGATGACAAGTTGGGCATCGGACATACGTCGCGGCACATCGTCAAAGAAGGGCTGAACATCCGCGCGAATACCATGGTCGGCATAAAAGGCCGTGACCCGTTCGCCATCCTCATCACGCGCCTGGTGCGAGACACGGATGAACCCGCGCAGGAACTCGGGCAACGCGGCAAGTGCTTCGGGCACCACATCGCTGAGGATACGCGCGCCTTGCGATCCTCCCATCACCAGAACCGACATTGGATATTCGCCGGGCGGGATATAGGGTGCAGCGGCACGTTCCAGCACCGCGGCCCGGACCGGATTGCCCGTGTGAATACCGCTGGCACCTTCGGGCAGGTCGGTGGGCCAGACACCGCAGGCGACGTGGGCCACACGCGTGGCGAATACCTGGTTCACACGCCCCAGAATGCCGTTCTGTTCATGAATCATCCGGGGGATTTTCAACAACGTCGCCGCGCCCAACGCCGGGATCGACGGATAGCCACCAAAACCCACGACCACGTCAGGTTTGTCGCGCAGCATCTGCACCGACATGCTGGTGACGCCACCGGCAATCTTTGGGCCCACCAGAACCTTTGCGGCCAGCCCCCCGCGCGCGAAGGTCGCCGAGGACGCCTCGCTGATCTCGGTAGAATGCGGGAAGCCATCCGTGTACCGCGCGCCGCGCGCGTCGGTGGACAGGCGAACACGCCAACCTTTGTGCAGCATCGCCTCGGCCAGAGCCTGCGCCGGGAACATGTGGCCCCCGGTGCCGCCAGCCGCAATCAACAGGTAGGGTTTGCCCATCAGCCTCGTCCGCGCAGAATATCGCCCAACTCACCCTGTGGGCGGGACCGGGTGAAGGCCAGCAGCATACCAACCGCAATACCACCCGCGATCAGCGATGACCCGCCGTAGCTGACAAACGGCAGCGTCATGCCTTTTGCAGGCAACAGGCGCACGGCTACGCCCATGTTGATCATCGCCTGAACACCGAAAATGCAGGCCAGACCGGTTCCGGCCAGACGGATGAACATGTCCCGCTCGCGCATCAGCCGCAGCAGCGAACGCACCACGATGATCGAATAGAGCGCTATGATGATCAGCACCAGGATCAGGCCGTATTCCTCGGCCGCAACGGCAATGATGAAATCCGTATGCGCGTCCGGCAGAGACCATTTAACCTGACCCTCACCCACGCCTACACCAAACAACCCTCCTTCACGGATGGCGTTCGTCGCGTAGCCGAGTTGAGTGGTCGGGTCGACCTCCTGATTCAAAAAACCGTCGATACGACGGGCGAAATGGTCCGAGTTGGAATAGGCAAACATACCACCCAGTACAACCACACCGGCCATGCCAACCAGCAACAGCATCGGCGCTCCGGCCACGAAATACATCACTCCCCAGCCGAACAGGATCAGGCAGGCTTGCCCGAAATCAGGCTGCATCACCAGCATGCCGACAATCGCCGTGCACAGCGCAAAAGACCACAACCGTCCCGGAGGGCCGTTGATTTCCTGCGACGCCGCCAGAAGCCAAGCCGCGACCACCACAAATCCGGGCTTGAGAAACTCGGACGGTTGCAGCGATGCAAAGCCAAGAGAATACCAGCGCACCGCGCCCTTGCCGAAATCCGTTCCGAAGACCGGCAGGAAGGCCAGCGCCACAAAAGCCCCCAGAAACCCCAGCACAGCCAGACGACGCACCAGTGTCGGAGACATCATCGAGGTCAGCAACATGGCAATCAGCGCCAATCCGCCAAAAAGGGCTTGCCGTTCGACATAGTGGAAAGGGTCAAACCCGTTGCGCCCGGCCAGTGGCGGAGAAGATGCCAGCCCCAGCAACAACCCGATGACGAACAGGATCAGCACGCAGGACATCGTCCAGCGATCAATCGTCCGCCACCACTTGGGTAGAATCGGTTCCCCGCGCTGGTCCTGGACCGCGCCATACACCATCTCAGTCATGAGATACCGCCACTTACTGCCTCACTCGCGTCCCGTTTTCGGGATCTGAGTGCAAGTCTACAGGGATTTTGGTGCTTGGGCTAGGGAAATGACGCGCCGATCAAAAAAACAGCGGCCATCCCCGGGGCGTGCCGGTATCAGACATCACTGTCGTTTCGAAACCTCACCAATTCCCGAAACCACAGGCTTGCCATTCTTGAGGTGACGATGCACGAGGTTTCGAATCTGACGTCCCTTTCTGGGAGAAAATCGTGCGGTTTCAGGCTTGTGCGTCTCTGAAAACAGTTGGGGGAAGACCTCCTGCAGTTCCTGCAATCCGTCGTCTCCGATGGCTTTGAGCGCTTCGGGGCCGGTAAAGAGACTTTCCGTCGGCGCGCCCTCGGCGAAGATCACCTCATGCCGGTCGAACAGGAGGTGAAAATAGGTCACGGTGTCGTCGTCGGTTTGAACCGTCACACCAGGCAGATCCAGAAGTTTTCTGGCAGGTATGAAAATTTCACTTCGGGCGAACATGCGCGCGGCGATGGAGGATCTGACCAGCATCCGGTGCTGCGGAGAAACCTGAAGATCCTTTTCAGGCACCCCCGGACCCAATGCACCCTGCGCGATGCGGACCGGCCGCAACTTTGGCTTTAGTGTCAGGTCAATGCTATCCAGATCCCGTTTGCCGATCCATCGGACGGGTTGCGCTCCGTGATCCTGTGTCAGAACCAGATCACCGGGCTTCAGGCTGTCTACCTCACGCGGACCATTCGGCGTTCCGATCCGTGTGCCGGACACAAAGCACGGCACCACCGTATCAACATCAATATCCGGTCCATTATCGATGACCCCGTTGACGGTAAGAGGCGTATTCAGCGGCGGAACGGACCCATCCAGAAATCCCAGGAAATACCCAGATTCCGCATTGATAACGTTAGAGTTCCCGTTGCCGTTAATGTCGTAATCAAAAATGCCAATCTGGTAGGTGTTGGTGCCGTCGGTAACTTCTATCGTGAAGTCCCAGTAGATCGCATTTCCATCCAACAATTGCGTCGGATCGTTCGGGAATTCGTTGTTTTGATCGTCACCGTCGATGATTGTGCCATCCGCCCCGTCTCCGACGGTGATCTGACTATAGGCGGATATTTCGAACACAACGCCGGTGGGGTCGAACGTGACTTCATTGGCGGTCAGATCGGTGTCCGTCCGAAACGCTCCGAATACGTTGGTTGGCATGACAATGGTACTCCGTGAATCTGAAAACGCGCCGAAACGTAACCTTCTTTCTGAGGTCAAAGAATCGCCGGAAACATAGACCATGTCCCAAACCAGTTCAAAACGCCGCAACCTGTTGTCATTTTAACACTCGGGCGACGGGTACATCCAGATCGTATGGGACGCTATCCCGCCGCCCCTTGTACCGTTGAACAACTGCGTTGCCCGCTCTTGCGTTCAGGGCAAATCCGCGCCATGCGCAGCACATGACCTACGACACGATCATCCTTGGGGCCGGAGCGGCCGGTATGATGTGCGCGGCCCATTGCGGTGGCCGCGTATTGGTGATTGATCATGCGAAGGCGCCGGGTGAGAAAATCCGGATCTCCGGCGGTGGGCGCTGCAATTTCACCAATATGTATGCAGCCCCCGGCAATTTCCTGTCGCACAACCCTCACTTTTGCAAATCTGCCTTGGCACGCTATACGCAATGGGACTTCATCGACCTTGTTGGGCGTCACGGTGTTGCGTGGCATGAAAAAACACTGGGCCAGTTGTTTTGCGACGGATCCTCGAAGCAGATCATCCAGATGCTGCTGGACGAAATGGCCCGCGCAGGGGCCGAGTTGTGGGTACGTACTGAGCTGAAGGACCTGCGCAAGACCGAGGTCGGGTATGCGCTTGAGATCGAGCGCGAGGGTCAACGTCTCAGCCTGCGTTGCGCGACTCTGGTTTTGGCGACCGGTGGCAAGTCCATCCCCAAGATGGGCGCGACCGGTCTGGCTTACGACATCGCGCAACAATTCGGGTTGCGAATGACCGAGACGCGGGCCGCGTTGGTGCCGTTTACCTTTTCGGACGGGAAGTTCAAGGACCTGTCTGGGGTCTCTCTGCCCGCGCGGCTGTCCAATGATCGCACCAGTTTTGACGAAGCATTGCTGTTCACCCATCGCGGCCTGAGCGGCCCGTCCGTGCTTCAGTTGTCCTCCTACTGGCGCGAGGGTGAGGCAATCCGGGTCGACCTGATCCCCGACCTGCCTTTGCTCGATCTTCTGCGTGGACAGCGACAAAACGGCAGTCGCAAGGCGTTGACCACCGAGTTGGCCCACCATCTGCCTGCGCGGCTGGTCGACTACCTCAGCCATCAAATTCCCATGAACGGCAATCTGGCTGACCAGTCGGATGTGGCGCTGAGCGAACTCGCCTTAGCCCTGTCCAACTGGCATCTGACGCCATCGGGCACCGAGGGGTACCGTACCGCCGAGGTCACGCTGGGCGGAATCGACACAGATGATCTGTCGTCAAAAACGATGGAGGCCAGGGATGTCCCCGGCCTCTATGCGATTGGTGAAGCGGTGGATGTCACCGGCTGGCTGGGCGGCTATAATTTCCAGTGGGCGTGGTCTTCGGGCCACGCTGCCGGAACGGCCATTGCCGCCCTTTAACCTACGACGTTATAGCCACGCCCGCGCATGCAGTTGCGCACAATGACTTCCTTGTTCTGGTTCTTCGAAATCACGTCGGCCCCGGCCCCGATCAGAGCACCTGCCGCCGCTGCACGGCCCAGATTGTCACTGCTGTCCTGAATGATTGCCGTTGTTGCTGCCGCACCGGCCGCGCCGATGGCGGCGTTTCCTGCGGTCGATCCATCGACAGCCGCCTGAGAAGCTGCCAGTTGCTGACACTGCAACAGATCGGATTGATAGTTGGGTCCAACGGGTCCATCAATCACCGGCACGTAGTTCGCACCGGTATTTGTGCAGGCCCCAGCCAGCAGCAAAGCCGGGACGATCAGAAGAGTTTTCGGGTTTGGCATATCCATGACCTCGTGTTGAATTTCCGAAAAGCAAAACAAATTCTTAAGCGGCGTCAAGCCGAACCCCGCCGACTGTCGCGTAAACGGCGAGCAATTGCAAATGCACTAGCGCTGCAAGTGCTTTTGAACCTGGGTGGTAAAGTCATCCCCGCGCTGCTCGAAATTGTCATACTGGTCGAAACTGGCCGCCGCAGGGGCCAACAACACCGTTTCGCCAGCCTCGCTGTCCGCAATTGCCTGTTCGACCGCAGTGGCCATCGTTGTGCAGACCTCTGCCTCGACCGCCAAATGCATGGCGAAATTCGCTGCTTCGCGCCCGATCACGTAGGCCTTGATCACCTGATCCGTGCCCTCGTTCAGGGCCGCGATTCCACCTTCCTTTTCCAACCCGCCGCAAATCCAGCGGATCTTTTTGAAAGCGCTCAGGGCTTTGACCGCGCTGTCCACATTCGTCGCCTTGGAGTCGTTCACAAAGGTCACTCCACCCGCCTCGGCGACAATCTGGCTGCGATGTGGAAGGCCCGGGTACGTGTGCAGCGCGTCTTCGATCACGCGCGGCGCCAGGCCCAGCGACCGGCACGCCGCATATGCGGCGCAGGCGTTCTGGTGGTTATGCGCTCCCGGCAAACCCTTGATGGTGCGCAGATCGATCGATCCGGTCTGCCGCCCCTTTCGATACTCCGACAAAAACCCCTTGCGGGCAAAAACCTGCCATCCCGGCCCGTTTAATTTGCGGGTTACCGAAATACGAATTACCCGGTCGTCGGCAGGCCCCTCGGCCAGTTGTCCGGCCAGAAACGCACCTTCGACCTCATCCACACCAATCACGGCGCGATCCGGCCCCCCTTCGGCAAACAGGCGCCGTTTGGCCGCAAAATACCCGCCCATCCCCCCGTGGCGATCCAGATGATCCGACGACAGGTTGGTGAAAACCGCCACATCCGGCGTCAAGGCACGGGCCAATTCGGTCTGATAGCTGGACAGTTCCAGCACCACGACTGACCCGTCTACACCGGGTTCGATATCCAGTACTCCGCGTCCGATATTGCCAGCAAGTTGTGCGCTGCGGCCGGCCTCGGTCAGGATATGGTGGATCAGCGCGGCCGTCGTCGATTTGCCATTCGACCCGGTCACCGCGATCACACGCGGCGGGGTGTCGAAATTGTTCCATTCCGATCCAGCGAATGACCGAAAGAACAAGCCAATGTCGTTATCCACGGGTACTCCGGCTTCCAACGCAGCAGCGATCACCGGGTTGGGTTGTGGGTAGAGATGGGGAATACCGGGCGAGACGATCAGCGTGGCAATCCCATCAAACGCCCCTTGGCGGCGCAGATCAACACAGCGAAACCCCTCGTCTTCCGCCTTGTCCTTCGCAACAGGATTGTCATCCCAGCAGATCGCCTCGGCGCCACCCGCACGCAAGGCCCGTGCCGTGGCCAATCCGGAACGACCCAACCCCAAAACGGCAACCTTTTGCCCTGAGAAACCTTTGACCGGGATCATGCCGTCCACCTTCTTTTTAATCCGGAATTCGGGCGCCACACTGCACCGAAGAAAATCACGAAGGCAAGGGCGCTGTCAGGCTCGCGCATCAGCGCGAGCCGGGCCCAACAGGTGGCAGGGGGACCGCAGGTCCTCCGAACCTGGCGGGAGCGTTACCGGACTTTCAGCGTTGCCAGTCCGATCATCGCCAGGATCAGTGAGATAATCCAGAACCGGATAACGATTGTGGGTTCGGCCCAACCTTTTTTCTCGTAGTGGTGGTGGATCGGTGCCATCAGGAACACCCGCTTGCCAGTGCGTTTGAAGTAAAGAACCTGAATGATCACACTCAGCGCTTCGACCACAAACAGGCCACCGACCACGGCCAGCACCAGCTCGTGTTTGGTCGCCACAGCAATTGCGCCCAATGCCCCTCCCAGCGCCAGCGATCCGGTGTCGCCCATGAACACCGCCGCAGGCGGCGCGTTGTACCAAAGAAAACCCAGACCGCCACCGAACAAGGCCGAGGTGAAAATCAGAATCTCACCCGTTCCCGGCACGTAATGCACGTCCAGATATTCTGTAAAGTCCACCCTCCCAACAGCATAGGCAATGATCCCCAGCGTCGTGGCCGCAATCATTGCGGGCATGATCGCCAGCCCGTCCAGACCATCCGTCAGGTTCACGGCATTTGCCGCCCCAACGATCACCACAATTGCAAACGGGATATAGAAGATGCCCAGATTGACCAGCGTGTCTTTGAAGATCGGCACGGCCAACTGGTTCTGCAAAGCTTCGGGATGATGCAGGGACGCCCAAAGCGCCGCCAATACAGCGATGATGATCCCCAGAGCCATACGCATCTTGCCCGATACGCCCTTGGTATTCTGTTTCGACACTTTGGCATAGTCGTCTGCAAAGCCAATCGCCGCATAGGCCAGAGTTACGAACAGCACCATCCAGACATAAGGATTGTCCCAACGCGCCCAGATCAGCGTTGACGTGACCAGCGCGCCGACGATCAGCAAACCGCCCATGGTCGGCGTTCCGGCCTTGGTAAAATGCCCCTCTGGCCCATCATCGCGGATTGGCTGACCTTTGCCCTGCTTGCGACGCAAAACATTGATCAATGGCTTTCCGAAGAGAAACCCAAAGATCAGAGCGGTCAGAAATGCGCCACCCGCGCGGAAGGTGATGTAGCGGAAGAGGTTCCAGAAATCCCCTCCGTCCGACAGAGCCGTCAACCAATACAGCATTGCAATACCTTTCTCACACGCGGCACACGGGCACGTTACCCTTCAAGCGCGCCCCCTTGCCCCATTTTCCGCAAGCGGTCAACAACCCGGGCCAGCGCCATGCTGAGCGAGCCTTTCGCCAACACGGTATCGCCGTTTTGGATCAAGTCCGGCAGGTGTTCAGCCATCTCGGCGCTGGTTTCAAACCACATCCCGCGCCTGGCATCCGGCAAAGCCTCGTGCAGCGCCTGCATCAACGGACCAATGCAATGGACTTTATCGACCCGCTTCATAGCGTGCACATCCGCCATGGCCGCGTGCATAGCGATTTCCTGCGCGCCCAGTTCCTTCATATCGCCCAGAAAGGCGATCCGGCGGGCGCCGTTTGATGCGGCCAACACATTCAGCGCAGCCTCCATCGAGGTCGGGTTGGCGTTATAACTGTCATCCAGCAGTTCGATCTGACCGCCGCTTGCCAGCGACAAGGTCTCTCGGACACCGCGCCCTTTCACCGGAGACCATTGACTCAGGCCCTTAATGGCCGGTTCCAGTTCAACGCCCAGCTCAACACAAGCGGCCAAGGCACCCAGCGCGTTCATCGCAAAATGGGTTCCGGCGGATTGGACTTCGAAGACAAACATCGTGTCACCAACCGCGGCCTCAGCCTGAATCGAGTCAGGTCCGGCGGTCACATCGATCAGTTTGTAATCGGCAGCTTTCCGACCAAATTCCACAATCCCCGCGCCGAGGTCTTGAGCGGTCTGGCGCAGAATCCCCGCGTGCTCGATATCGGCGTTCACGATCGCCGCGCCACCGGATTCCAGCCCTTCAAAGATGGCCGCCTTTTCGTGGGCAATGCCCGCAACGGAATCGAAGGCTTCAAGATGAACAGCGGCGACGGTTGTTACCAAACCGACATGCGGGCGGGCTTGGCGCGCCAATGGGGCAATCTCACCCGGGTGATTCATCCCGATCTCGATCACAGCGAATTCCGTATCCTTCTGCATCCGCGCCAGTGTCAGCGGAACGCCCCAGTGATTGTTGTAGCTGGCGACGCTGGCGTGGGTTTTGCCCTGCGTTTCCAGGATGGTCGCCAGCATCTCTTTGGTCGACGTCTTGCCGACGCTGCCGGTCACCCCCACCACGCGCGCCTCGGTCCGGGCGCGGGCCGCCTGCCCCAGCGCCTCAAGTCCGACCTGCACATCATCCACAATCAACAACGGCGCATCCTCGGGCACGCCTCGCGGAATATGGGATACAAGCGCCGCGCCTGCCCCTTTTTGCAGCGCCTGCGCCACGAAATCATGGCCATCGCGCGCGGCCTTGAGCGCAACGAACAGGTCGCCCGGCTGCAAGGTCCGGGTGTCGATCGACACGCCCCCCACAGACCAATCCGTCGTCGCGCGACCACCGGTGACGTCGGCAGCCTCGGCCGCAGTCCAGAGTGTCATGCCACCCTCCCGTCCAGAGCGGCCACCGAAATGCTTGCCTGTTCCACATCGTCAAAGGGCAGAACCTGATCGCCAACGATCTGGCCGGTTTCATGCCCTTTCCCTGCGATCAACAGCGCGTCTCCGGGTTGCAGCGCGTCAACACCGCGTAGAATGGCCTCGGCCCGATCGCCAATTTCCGTCGCCTCTGGCGCACCGTCCAGAACGGCGGACCGGATGGTGGCCGGATCCTCGCTGCGCGGGTTGTCATCGGTGACGAAGACAACATCCGCGTGGTTGGCTGCCGCCCGACCCATCAGCGGACGCTTGCTGGCGTCGCGATCTCCGCCTGCGCCGACGATGGCGATCAGGCGCCCCATTACATGCGGGCGCAGCGCCTTCAAAGCCGTGGCAACCGCATCGGGCGTGTGGGCATAGTCCACGAATACCGCAGCCCCGTTGTCCCGTGTTGCCGCCAACTGCATGCGGCCTCGGACCGTTGTCAGATGCGGCAGGGTCTCGAAAACCCGTTCGGGCACGTCGCCTGCAGCGATGACCAGACCACAGGCCAGAAGAATGTTTTCGGCCTGAAAGCCTCCGATCAGGTTCAGACGGGTTTGGAAAGTTTTGCCTTGCCAGGAAAATCGCAAATCCTGCCCGGTCGCGTCAAAGCGTTGATTCATAAGACAAAGGTCTGCCTCTCCAAGCCCGACTGTCAGCACCGATTGTCCCCGGGCTTCCGCGATCTTGCGCACCTGCGCACCCTTGGGATCGCTGAGGTTGATGACGGCCGTTCCATCCTGCGGCAGCACCCGGTCGAACAGGCCGGCCTTGGCCGCGAAATAGGCCTCAAAGGTTTCGTGATAATCCAGATGGTCCTGCGTGAAATTTGAGAATCCGGCAGCGGTCAACTGAACGCCATCAAGACGCCGCTGTTCCAGCCCATGCGAAGAGGCCTCCATCGCCGCATGGGTCACGCCGTGCTCGGCGGCCTCGGCCAGACAGCGATGCAGGGTGATCGGTTCGGGCGTGGTGTGGGTCAGCGGCGCAGTCCAAATGCCTTCGACGCCCGTGGTGCCAAGGTTGACGGCAGCGTGGCCAAGTTCGGCCCAGATCTGACGGACGAAGGTGGCAACCGAGGTTTTGCCGTTGGTTCCGGTGACCGCGACAATGGTCTGTGGTTGCGCACCAAACCAAAGTGCTGCCGACCCGGCGAGGGCCTGACGCGGGTCTTCGACCACGATCAGGGCGGCGTCGGACGCGGCCAGCTCAGCCGCTGCAATTTGCGCCCCTTCGGCATCGGTCAGGATTGCGGCGGCCCCCATGCGCAGGGCATACGGGATGAACGCGCCGCCATGGACCCGCGTTCCGGGCAGTGCAGCGAACAGGGTACCGACTTTGACCTCACGGCTATCAACGGCCAGCCCGGTGATATCGGGATTCGCGCCGCCGCGTGCAGTCAGGGCCAGTTGGCTGAGTTTCTTTGTCCTTGCGCCCATGACCCACCTGTTCTCCGGCACCCTAATTCGAGGTCAGGGTTATAGCAGCGCCCGCCTCAGGCTCAAGACGGGGACGCAGACCCAAAAGCGGCGCAACCCGCCCGATCAACTCGGCGGCAACCGGCACTGCCGTCCAGCCCGCGGTCCGGCGCTTTTCGCCATGGGCCACGATAGAGGGTTCGTCCAAGGTGACGATCAGCACATATTTCGGATCATAGGCCGGGAAGATGGTCGCGAAAGTGGCAATCACCTTGTCATCATAGTAACCGCCACGCGGTTTGGGCTTGTCGGCGGTGCCGGTCTTGCCCGCCACATCATAGCCTTTGACCTCGGCAAAGCTTGCGGTGCCATCGGTCACCACTTTGCGCAGCATCTTTTGCGCCTGGCGCGCCGTGTTTTCGGACATCACGCGCGGACCGTATTGAGGGCCATTGCGACGCAGGATTGTGGGGCTCACGTAGTGCCCGCCATTGGCAATCGCAGCATAACCCGCCGCCAGATGCATTGGACTGGTCGAAAGACCGTGACCATAGGAAATGGTCACCGTGCTCAACTCGCCCCATTTCTTGGGTTTGAGCGGCGCTCCGCCTGTGGCCTCGACAATCTCGAACGGCGTGGCTTCGAACATGCCCAAAGTTTGCAGGAACTCTTGCTGCCGTTTGGAGCCGATCTGCAAGGCCAGACGCCCGGTGCCCCGGTTCGAGCTGTGGACGATCACGTCTGCGACGCTGATCTTGCCATAATTCTTGCCGTTGAATTCGCCTATCGGGAAGCGACCGATTTTCATTGGGCCGGAAGTGTCGATGATGGTGTCCGAATTCACCAACCCAAGCTGCACAGCCTGTGCGGCTGTGAAAATCTTGAAGACCGAACCCAGTTCGTACACACCTTGTACGTAGCGATTGAACAAAGGGCTGTCGGACGGATCAAAACCTGATGTCGGCGGGCGTGGGCGGTCATTTGGGTCGAATGACGGCAGGGATGCAGCCGAGATCACCTCACCCGTATGGGCATTCATCAGAACCGACGACGCGCCCTTGGCGTTCATGATCTTCATGCCACCATAGAGAACTTGTTCCACGGCGGCCTGAATGGTCAGGTCCAGCGATAGTTGCAGCGGTTTGTTGCCGTTGGCCGGATCGCGCAGATAGTCGTCAAACTTCTTCTCGACCCCGGCAACGCCGATCACCTCGGCCGCACTGACGCCTTCGCGCCCGAAGCCCGAACCGCCAAGGATATGCGCCGCCAGCTTGCCATTCGGATAAAGACGCATTTCGCGTGGTCCAAACAAGATGCCCGGGTCACCGATATCATGAACCGCCTGCTTCTGCTCGGGCGAGATCCGTTTCTTGATCCACAGGAACTTGCGATTGCCGGTAAAATCCTTGACCAGACGCTCTCTTTCCAGATCGGGGAAAATCGCCACCAGTTGATCCGCCGCTGCAATCGGGTCGATCATCAGGGGCGGTTGCGCATAGACCGAATAGGTATCCAGATTGGTCGCCAGAATGCGCCCCTCACGGTCGACAATATTGGCGCGCTGCATGGCAATCGCAGCCCCGGGGGCGCTGGCCAGTGGTTCCTGTGCCTCGGACGTGGCCAGCATGCCCATGCGAACACCCACAACCGAAAACGCGCAAAAGAAGAACAGGCCCAGCACCAGCAAACGCCCTTCGGCCCGGGCGCGGGATCGATCCTTCATCTGTTCGTGGCGCTGGCGAATGTTTTCGCGCTCAATGGCCTTGGGGTTCTCGCCCCGGGCACGCGCGTCAAGAATTCGGGCCAGAGGGCGCAGAGGCGTGCGTGTCATGGAACCTGCACCTCACCCAAAGCCTGAATGTTGGTGATGGCCTGCAATTCAATCGGATCGACAATCGGCAGATCCGGGTCCTCGGCATAGGCGATTTGATCCGCACGACCGAATTGTTCCGCGCGCAGGGGCAGCAGACCCAGACGTTCAAAATTCAGATCGGCCAGTTCGCGCAGGCGATCCGGTCGGTTCAGATAGGCCCATTCCGCATTCAGGACTGCCAACCGGACCTGCGCCATGCCGATCTCGCGCTGCAGTTTCTGTGTTTCCTTCACAACCTGCTGCGTGCGGTAATTCTCTTGATAAGCCCACAAGGCCAATCCAAAAACGGACAAGGCGGTCAACACATACAGAATACTCTTCATCTTGCCCTTCCCCCAATTTGCGGCATCCCAATGGCACGGGCATCAATATCCCCTGCCGGAGCCTCGGTCCGCACTGCCACACGCAGCTTGGCCGACCGCGCGCGCGGGTTTTCCTGCAATTCCTCCGCGTCAGGACCCACGGCCTTGCGGGTCTTGAGCGTGAATTGCGGCTGTTCCTGTGCCATCTCGGGTGCATAACGATTGGCACGGCCGGTCTTGCCGGCCCGAGACTGGAAGAACCGCTTGACCATTCGGTCCTCAATGGAGTGAAAGGTCACGACGGCCAGTTGCCCACCCGGCTTCAATGCGCGCTCCGCCGCCATAAGGCCTTGAAACAACTCTTCATATTCTGCATTCACTGCGATCCTCAGCCCTTGAAAGCTGCGCGTCGCAGGGTGAGACTGTCCCGGTTTCGGGCGGGGCAGGCAGGATTCGATGATCTCGGACAGTCGCAGCGTCGTGGTGATCGGTTCTTCGGCTCTTGCTTTGACAATGGCCTTGGCAATCCGGCGGCTGGCGCGTTCTTCACCGTAATGGAACAAGATGTCAGCCAGTTGTGCCTCGGTTCCGGTATTGACCAGATCGGCGGCACTTTCCCCCTCCTGGCTCATCCGCATGTCCAAGGGGCCATCCTTCATGAAGGAAAACCCACGCTCGGCCAGATCCAACTGCATGGAAGATACGCCAAGGTCCAGAACAACCCCGTCCAGATCCTGCGCGTATTCGTCCATCCGCGAAAAAACGCCGGGCTGCATGACCAGCCGGTCGCCAAATCCCCCCGCCCAGTTGGCGGCCATTTCAAAGGCAAGTGGATCACGATCCACAGCGATGACTTTATTAGCCCCCGCCTTAAGCAAGCCGCGCGTGTATCCGCCAGCGCCAAAGGTACCGTCCAGCCAAACGCCGGATATAGGAGCCACTGCGGCCAGCAACGGGCGCAGCAGAACAGGAATATGGGGTTTGTCGGAAGGGGAGGCAGCGCCGGACATGCCGTCACGCGTCCCCGACGCCATCAAGATAGACCATCGGATCGAAATCATCCGGCAGATCGTCCATCCACTCTTCAGCCTTGGCAAGTTCCTCGACCTCATAGGTCTCGGGCTTCCAGATCTGGAATGTATCACCGGCAGCAATAAAAAAGGCCTCACCCTCCAGGTCGATCTTGTTGCGCAGCTTGGCGGGCAAAACCAGACGCCCGGTTTCGTCCACATTGGTCGGGAAGGACTGACCATGGAACATACGCTGGAGCATCCTACGCTCCATCGAGCCGCGCGGAAGCGCATCGATCTTGGCGTCGACTTCGTCGATCGCCTGCATGGTATAGCATTCAAGGTATTTGCGGCGGTGGTCGCCGTAGACGATCACAAGCTCAGGATTGTCACCGGGCTGCCAATTGGGGTCCGAAGCTTCCAGCACACGGCGAAACGAGGCCGGGATCGAGACCCTGCCCTTCGCATCCACCTTGTGGTGGCTTTCACCTCTAAACCTGCGCGCCAAGACGACTGTCCCTTTCGCTTGCGCCCCACCTGAAATTCACGCCCCCGGATGAAAAACGGCGGGTTGATCTGCTGCCACTGATCAACCCGCCGCATTGACCCGCTTTGCGGGATGTCCAGCTGCACGCGCCACCTGGGGGGATGTCTGCTCGCCCGCGCGCCGGATCTCTTGGTTGATGAAAGCGAGATGCCTGTATGAAACCTGATTATTTTTGGTTGGGGTCGTTTGGTGCCCCTGCTGCCTCGTCCTCATCGGATGCATAAGGGATGACATGGGAAATCATGGAAATCAACAGGTTTTTTTGCGGTATTACTCTGATTTACTGAAGAGTGATTGGAAATTCGCTCCGAGCTTAGCCACTGAAACACACTATATCGACGCATATTGAGAAACATACCCAATATGTGGTTGAATTGTACGGAACCCACTCTTACCCATAATTTCCCAGAAATATGCCAAATTTGCGCAATTCAGATAGCTCACTGTGTGTTTCCAAAGCAATTATTCACGAATCGAGCGCTCCAAACCAAGGCCAAACTGCCCAAATCACGCCCGCCCATGAATTCCCATATGACGCCCGCTCTGAACAAAAACCGTGAGCACGGCTGAAACAATCCCACTTTAAAGCGCACAAACTTTAGAAAACCCCGCCCAAAGTTCAGGCAGTCCGATTGCGCTAACAAATCCGCTCACGCCTGACACAGCACCGACCGAGGCCGCAAAGCCCAATATTTCATGGCGATCCAAGGCAAGAACAGCCAACTCCATGATATCTATGCATTTGCTGCATAGCAGCATTGACGACATCGCCCATTGTGCAATCGCAGCATTCACCTATTTTCAATCTCAAGCAAACGCTGGCACCGGTCAGCAGACACAAGAATGAACGGATTTCGGAAATGGCAGTCGCAACCAACACCTCTGCGCTGAAAAGCGCACATATCGGCAGCTTCGGCACCTTTGTCGAGGCCGCAAAGACACGCTTTGCCCGCTACCGCCTGTATCGGCAGACGGTTCACGAGCTGTCTTCGCTCTCGAACCGCGAACTGAATGATTTGGGCCTTAGCCGGGCCATGATCCGGGGCATCGCTCGCCAGGCAGCCGACGACTTTACCGCGCGCTAAGCGCACCAGGAATACAAGAGATCAGACCCCTCCTCCTCCCTTTGGGGTCTGTAATCTGCGGCAGCATCTACCTCCTCCCTGATGCTGTCGCACCTTCTACCGGCCTCATGATGCCGGATACGGATACACCGGGCATCTCCTCCTCCCTTGTCCGGTGTTGAAAGTGCGCGGCGACGTCTTCCTCCTCCCTGACGTCGCCGCGTCTTCCTCATACCGGGATCAAACCCGGGTTCGGATACATCGGGGCTCTCCTCCTCCCTGCCCTGGTGTTGAAAAGAACGGCGGTTTCCTTCCTCCTCCCTGGAAACCGCCGTTTTTCGTTTTTCGACACAGAAAAAGGCGCCCACAAAAGCGCCTTTCAAAATATCGGGCATGCGCCGTCAGGCGCATTCCTTTTGGTTAAAACGGAACGTCGTCCTTGGCGGACAAAAACCGCGAGACAACTTTCTTGACGCCAGCCTTGTCGAAATCGACCTCGACCTTGTCACCTTCGATGCCTGTCACCGCGCCATAGCCGAACTTCTGGTGAAACACCCGCTCGCCCAGCGTGAAACTGGCCACCGCGGTTGCGTCGATCACCGTGTTGCGGCTTTCGCTTGGTTGCGACATGCCATATTGCCCCTGCCGCGCCTGCAACCGCTTCCAACCGGGTGAGTTATAGACATTCGCCTCAGCCGCACGGGTTTCGATACCTGCCGAGGGCTGCCCCCCGCCATACAGGCCCGGCGGCGTCAGAACCTCAACATGATCCTCGGGCAGTTCGTCGATAAACCGCGAGGGCATCGAGTTCTGCCATTGGCCGAACACCCGGCGATTGGCCGCAAAGGAAATCGTGCAGACCTCTTCGACGCGGGTGATACCGACATAGGCCAGCCGCCGTTCCTCTTCGAGCCCTTTGAGCCCAGTCTCATCCATAGACCGCTGCGACGGGAACAACCCGTCCTCCCACCCCGGCAGGAACACGGCGGGAAACTCCAACCCCTTGGCCGCATGCAGCGTCATGATCGAGACCTTGGCCCGGTCCCCGTCCTGTTCGTTGTCCATGACCAGGCTGACATGCTCCAGGAACCCTTGCAGGTTCTCGAAATTGTCCAGCTGGTTGACCAGCTCCTTGAGGTTTTCCAACCGCCCCGGAGCCTCAGGCGTCTTCTCATTCTGCCAATGGGCGGAATAGCCGGATTCGTCCAGAACGATCTGCGCCAGTTCGATATGCGTATGCTCGGGCGCGCCATAGCGGATCGGAGACACCCCGTCATCAATGACGGTGTCATCATCCACCTCGATCCGAGGCCCGCGCGTCATCGCGTTCCACCGCGCCAGCCCGTCGATCAACTCACGCAGCGCCTTACCGCCCTTACCTTTGATCAGCCCGTTCTCGACCGCGATCCGCGCACCTTCGACCAGGGACACGCCGTTTTCCCGCGCCACAACCTGAATCGTCTGCTGCGCCTTGTCGCCAAGGCCCCGTTTGGGGGTGTTCACAATCCGCTCGAACGCCAGATCATCCTCGGGGCTGACCACCAACCGGAAATAGGCCATGGCATCGCGAATCTCCATCCGCTCATAAAACCGTGGCCCACCGATCACCTTGTAGGGCATCCCGATTGTCAGGAACCGATCCTCGAACGCCCGCATCTGGTGAGACGCGCGCACGAGGATGGCGATTTCGTCCAGGTTCATCGGGCGCACACCACGCGTCCCGCTCTGCATCGCGTCGATCTCTTCGCCGATCCAACGCGCCTCTTCTTCGCCATCCCAATGGCCGATCAGGCGAACCTTTTCGCCCTCTTGCCGGTCAGTCCAAAGCTCTTTGCCCAACCGGCTTTCATTGCCACGGATCACATTCGAGGCTGCCGCCAGAATATGCGGGGTCGAGCGATAGTTCTGCTCCAACCGCACCACAAACGCGCCGGGAAAATCCTTCTCGAACCTCAGGATGTTGCCCACCTCGGCCCCGCGCCAGCCATAGATCGACTGATCATCATCGCCCACGCAGCAGATATTCTTATGCCCCCCGGCCAGCAGGCGCAGCCAGAGATATTGAGCGACGTTGGTATCCTGATACTCGTCCACAAGGATATAGCGGAACCAGCGCTGGTATTGTTCCAACACGTCCGGATGGGTCTGAAATATCGTGACCATGTGCAAAAGCAGGTCACCAAAGTCGCAGGCGTTCAATTCTTTGAGCCGCGGCTGATATTTCTTATAAAAATCGATACTGGACATGACCTCTTCACGCCTTGTTCCAGCCTCGCCAGGTGAATACTCGCGTCCTGTTTCGAGGTCTATCAGTCTTTCATGCGCGCGCGGGACTTGCTCAGGACTCCAGCCTTGATTTTTGTACTTGTCTATGATCGCTGCCAGCCAACGATCCGTAGAAGCTCTCACTTCGACCCCATTCATACCCGCCAGTTGCTTAATCACACGCTTCTGATCATCCATGTCAAGAATGGTGAAATTCGATTTCAGCCCGACCAATTCCGCATGGCGGCGCAGCAGCTTGACGCATATCGCGTGGAACGTGCCCAGCCACGGCATCCCCTCGGCCGGGCGGCCCAGCATACGCCCCACGCGTAGCTTCATCTCCCGCGCGGCCTTGTTGGTGAAGGTCACAGCCAGGATCTCGTTCTCGCGCACCCGATGAGATCTGAGCAGATGGGTGATCCGCGCGGTCAGCGCCTTGGTCTTGCCCGTCCCGGCCCCTGCCAGCATCAGCACCGGGCCGTCCAGCCGCTCGACCGCTTCGCGCTGCGCCGGGTTCAAGTCGTTGAGATAATCAGCCGAGGCCGCAGGCATCGCCCTTGCCGACAGCGATGCGCCCTCGAAGGCGTCCATTTCGTCAAAACTGCTCATGCGCATAAAATACGCCAGCCGCGTCCGAAGGGAAAGAGTTTGTTCACGGCTTGTTCGCGCACACTTGACTAAAATGTTGCACACGGAGCGTTCATGGTCCGGCCTACGGGCTCGGACCTTAACGAATTTTCAAATAGATCCGTCGACCCTTGGGACAAGAAAATATGGGGGTGTTTCGGTGGATGGGCAAAAGAAAGAAACTCAGGGGCGGTTTTTTATGCGCCTGATTTCAGGCATGGGCTTGTTGTGTGTTGTCGGGCTGGCGGGATGGATATCCATCAAAGGGGCAGACCCGCTTGTCGACCGCATGATCGAGGCCGAGGTGCGCCATCGCGCCGAGGTTTGGGAAAGTCACATCTCGGTGTTGATGCCGGATTTCCACCTCGAATTCACGACCGGCCAGATCAACGCAGACGAAGCCACTGTTCTCAAGAGGTTTTTGGGCGCTACAGACGTGTTTCGAATGCAGGTCTATGACGCGTCAGGACGCGCCATCTGGTCTTCGGCCGGGCCGCACAGCCATGCGCCCGCTCTGTCCGAAATCCGCCGCAGCGAAACATTGAAGGGGCGCATTTTCTACGCGCTATCGCAGAAATCCGTACTTGAGGTGCTGCATTCGGAAACAGCCGCGCTCGACCGCTCTGACCAAGTTCGCGACGTGGCCGAAACGGTCGCTCCGGTTACAAATGGGGGCGCGTATCTGGGATCTGTCCAGTTCTTCACGGATGTCAGTGACTTGCGCGTTGCCTTTCTGAGGCAGATACGACCGCTGCTTGCGCTTGTGGGCTGCCTGATGATCGGAACGATTCTGACTGTTGCAGCCGTGGTCTTTCGCAGCAACCGACAACAGCTGCGCAGCGTTAAGAACCGGGCGCTGAAAGAACGGGAACTGATGGATGAACAGCTGCGGCTTGCGCGCGAAGTCCGTCTGTTGGGCGAGCTAAATGAATGGCTTCAATCCAGCCGCTCGCTGGACGAATTGTTCGACATGGTCTCACGTTTCATGACTCATATCCTGCCTGCGGCCGAGGGCAGTGTTTATGTCTATTCCAATTCACGTGATGTGCTGGATGGCTGCGCCAGCTGGAACGGCGGAACGCACAAGGCGCACATCCACCCCGAGGGCTGCTGGGGCCTGCGGCGGGGGCGGACGTATGAATTCGGCGCCTCAGAGATCGACTTTGTCTGCGAACATGCCGAGCCGCATGACGGCCGGCCCTATTTTTGCTTTCCGATTCTGGCGCATGGTGAAACCGTCGGTTTGCTGCATCTGCGTGCGCATGAGGATTGCAGCGAAGAGTTTCACGCCAGCAAAAAACTGGCGCAACTCAGTGCCGAGCAGATCAGCATGGCAATTGCCAATGTGCGGATGCGCGATCAGTTGCACGATCAGTCGGTGCGGGACCCTCTGACCGGCCTGTTCAATCGCCGCCACATGACCGAGTCCCTGCGCAAGGGGATCAACCGCAGCCAACAAACCGGCGCACCCCTGAGCCTGATTGCTGTGGATGTGGACCATTTCAAGAAATTCAACGACACGCACGGGCATGATGCGGGTGACATGGTACTGCGCGCGGTCGGTGCCGCACTGGAACAGGGTTGCGACCGGGATGAAATCGCCTGCCGTATCGGCGGCGAGGAATTCATGCTGATCCTGCCAGACAACACCCCCGAAGACGCCATGACTCGCGCCGAAACCCTGCGTCAGGCGGTCGAGGCGGTCTCAGTTCGCTACGGCGAAAAATCTCTGCCCAGAATCACGATTTCGGTTGGCGTCTCTCACTATCCTGCGCATGGAACCATGCCGCAGGATCTGATGCGCGCGGCAGATGATGCGCTGTATTCAGCCAAGGACAAGGGGCGCAACCAGGTCCGATTGGCCCGCGAGGACACAAAGCCAAAATCGGCGATTCAAAATCCTGCGCCCATTCCCGCAACGCCCGATGCTGCGTGATGCTCTTGCCGAATCACTGCGCAGGTTGGATCAATCCGCATGGACCTGCACAGCACCTATCCCGGCATTCCCGATCTGAAACGCCGTGCCCGACGGCGGCTACCACATTTTGTCTGGGAGTATGTCGACAGCGGCACCGGAACAGAAACGACCCGGGCCCGTAATCGCCACGCATTGGATTTGGTGCGGCTGTCGCCATCGATCCTGCATGGTGAGCTGACGTTTAATACGGGTAAAGACTTTCTAAATGAAAACTACCCCCTTCCATTTGGCATCGCGCCGATTGGGATGTCCGGGTTGGTCTGGCCAAATGCTGAGACTTTGTTGGCCCGCGCCGCGGCAAAAGCCGGAATTCCCTACTCGCTGTCAACGGTCGCCAGCCAGAGCCCAGAGGATCTGGCGTCACATGTCGGAGAACATGCCTGGTTTCAGCTCTACCCGCCCAAGGATATCGAAATTCGCAAAGACCTTTTGTCCCGTGCAAGGCAGGCGGGGTTCGGCACGCTGGTTTTGACCGTCGATGTTCCAGTCGCGTCTCGCAGAGAACGGCAAACGCGATCAGGTCTGCGACAGCCACCCAAATTGACTCCGCGTTTGTTGGCCCAAATCGCACAAAGACCTGCCTGGGCCACGGGTATGCTACGGGCGGGCGTTCCGCACATGCGCACGTTGGATAAGTACGCCAATGACGGTACGCGCGACCTACCGCCGACGGCGCATGTAGGATACCTGCTGCGCACATCACCGGATGAAGACTATGTGAAATGGTTGCGCGATCACTGGGACGGACCTTTGATCATTAAGGGGGTCCTGCGCCCGCAAGATGCCGAACGGCTGCAAAAGCTGGGTGCTGACGCTCTGTGGGTGTCGAATCACGGCGGTCGACAGTTCGACGCTGCCCCTGCCAGCATCGAAGCCTTGCCCGCGATACGCTCTGCGACTGAGCTTCCTTTAATTTTCGACAGCGGGATCGAGGGCGGTTTGGATATCCTGCGCGCGCTGTCCGGGGGCGCCGATTTTGTCATGCTGGGGCGTGCGTTTCTATATGGTCTGGCGGCGCTGGGTTCGCGCGGCCCGACCCATGTGATCGACATTTTGAAGCAGGATCTGTTGGCCAATATGGGGCAAATGGGCCTCGCACGCGTGGATCAGATTGCCAAAATGTACCCTGAGGATTGATGCTGCGGCGCAGCGACGTTAAGAGAAATGCGATCACAGACGGCGTTTGCGAGCGTTAACATGCCGGTTCTACCCAGAAGGACTGATATACGAGCACGTATTGTCCACCTATGAACACGGCCAAACCACAAAGACCGGGACTTCCAATGACCGACTTCACCAAGATCCTGATTGCCAACCGCGGCGAGATAGCCATTCGCGTGATGCGCGCCGCCAACGAGATGGGCAAGCGCACTGTTGCGGTGTTTGCCGAGGAAGACAAGCTGGGCCTGCACCGTTTCAAGGCGGATGAGGCCTATCGCATTGGCGAGGGACTGGGGCCGGTTGCGGCATATCTGTCGATTGATGAGATTATTCGTGTGGCCAAGGAGTGTGGCGCCGATGCGATCCACCCCGGGTATGGTCTGTTGTCCGAGAACCCCGATTTCGTAGATGCCTGTGTGCAGAACGGCATTACCTTCATCGGACCCAGGGCGGAAACCATGCGCGCCCTGGGTGACAAGGCCAGCGCCCGCAAGGTGGCGATCGCTGCGGACGTGCCAGTCATCCCGGCGACCGAAGTCCTGGGCGATGACATGGCGGCCATCAAGGCTGAAGCTGCCAAGATCGGCTATCCGCTGATGCTGAAAGCCAGCTGGGGCGGCGGTGGGCGGGGCATGCGCCCGATCCTGTCCGAGGACGAGCTGGAAGAAAAGGTTCTGGAAGGTCGCCGCGAAGCCGAGGCCGCATTCGGAAACGGCGAAGGGTATCTGGAAAAGATGATCACCCGCGCCCGCCACGTCGAGGTTCAGATCCTGGGCGACAAGCAAGGTGAGATCTATCACCTCTACGAGCGTGACTGCTCGGTCCAGCGCCGGAACCAGAAGGTCGTTGAACGCGCCCCTGCCCCGTATCTGACCGAAGCGCAGCGCGCCGAGATTTGCGAACTGGGCCGCCGCATCTGCGCCCATGTGAATTACGAATGCGCCGGCACCGTCGAATTCCTGATGGATATGAACACCGACAAGTTCTACTTTATCGAGGTCAACCCCCGTGTGCAGGTGGAACACACCGTCACCGAAGAGGTCACCGGGATCGACATAGTTCAGGCGCAGATCCTGATCGCCGAGGGCAAGACACTGGCCGAGGCCACCGGCAAGGCCAGCCAGGACGACATCCGCCTGAACGGCCACGCGCTGCAGACCCGTGTGACCACCGAAGACCCGCTGAACAATTTCATCCCGGATTATGGACGCATTACCGCCTATCGCTCGGCCACCGGGATGGGCATCCGTCTGGATGGCGGTACCGCCTATGCGGGTGGTGTGATCACACGGTATTACGATTCACTGCTGACCAAGGTGACCGCATGGGCGCCCACACCCGAGAAAGCGATTGCCCGGATGGACCGCGCGTTGCGGGAATTCCGCGTGCGTGGCGTGTCCACCAACATCGCGTTTGTCGAGAACCTGCTGAAGCACCCGACCTTCCTGTCGAATGAATACACCACCAAATTCATCGATGAGACGCCGGACCTGTTCCACTTCAAGAAGCGCCGCGACCGGGGCACCAAGGTACTGACCTATATCGCGGATATCACCGTCAACGGCCATCCCGAGACCAAGGACCGCCCCGAGCCTCGCGCCGACCTGAAAGACGCCAAAGCGCCCGCGCTGAAGGCTGAACCGCAGATGGGGACGCGCAACCTGCTGGAACAAAAAGGCCCGCAGGCAGTTGCCGACTGGATGAAGGCGCAGCGTCAGCTGCTGATCACCGACACCACCATGCGCGACGGTCACCAGTCGCTGCTGGCCACCCGGATGCGGTCGATCGACATGATCAAGGTGGCGCCGACCTATGCCGCGAACCTGCCGCAACTGTTCTCGGTTGAATGCTGGGGCGGTGCAACTTTCGACGTGGCCTATCGATTCCTGCAGGAATGCCCCTGGCAGCGTCTGCGCGACCTGCGAGAGGCAATGCCGAACCTGATGACGCAAATGCTGCTGCGTGGGGCCAATGGGGTTGGCTACACCAACTACCCCGACAACGTGGTGCAGGAGTTTGTGCGTCAGGCGTCGCAGAATATCGATGTGTTCCGCGTGTTCGACTCGTTGAACTGGGTCGAAAACATGCGCGTTGCCATGGATGCGGTGGTCGAGAACGGCAAGATCTGTGAAGGCACCGTGTGCTATACCGGGGACATTCTGGACCCCGATCGCGCCAAGTATGACCTGAAATATTACGTCGGCATGGCGAAAGAGCTGCGCAATGCAGGCGCGCATGTGCTGGGCCTCAAGGATATGGCGGGCCTGCTGAAACCGGCATCGGCCAAGATCCTGATCCGGGCGCTGAAAGAAGAGGTCGGCCTGCCGATCCACTTCCACACCCACGACACCGCCGGCATCGCCAGCGCCACCATTCTGGCCGCCTCCGAGGCGGGCGTGGACGCGGTGGATTGTGCGATGGACAGCTTTTCGGGCAACACAAGCCAGGCAACGCTTGGCACGGTGGTCGAGGCGCTGCGTCATACCGAGCGCGACACCGGCCTGGACATCAAAGCCATCCGCGAGATCAGCGACTACTTCGAGGCGGTGCGTGGTCAGTACGCCGCCTTCGAATCCAGCCTTCAGGCTCCGGCTTCGGAAGTGTATCTGCACGAGATGCCCGGTGGTCAGTTCACCAACCTCAAGGCCCAGGCGCGCTCTCTGGGGTTGGAAGAGCGTTGGCACGAGGTCGCTCAGATGTACGCGGATGTGAACCAGATGTTCGGCGACATCGTGAAGGTGACGCCGTCTTCGAAAGTGGTTGGCGACATGGCCTTGATGATGGTCAGCCAGGGTCTGACACGGGCAGACGTGGAAAGCCCGGATACGGATGTGGCCTTCCCGGATTCGGTGGTCGACATGATGCGCGGCAACCTCGGCCAGCCTCCTGGAGGGTTCCCGCAGACCATCATCAAAAAGGTTCTGAAGGACGAAGCGCCGAACACCGCGCGCCCCGGTGAGGACGTACCAGCCGTCGATCTGGAAGCCACCCGCGCCGATCTGTCCAAGCAACTGGACGGCAAAGAGGTCGATGACGAGGACCTGAACGGGTATTTGATGTATCCCAAGGTGTTCCTGGATTATATGGGCCGCCATCGCAGCTATGGCCCGGTCCGCACCCTGCCGACGCGCACCTTCTTTTACGGCATGGAGCCTGGCGAAGAGATCACCGCCGAGATCGACCCCGGCAAGACGCTGGAAATCCGGTGTCAGGCCATCGGCGAGACCGACGAAAAGGGCGAGGTCAAAGTCTTCTTTGAGCTCAACGGACAGCCGCGTGTGATCCGAGTGCCCAACCGTATGGTCACATCTTCGACACAGGCCCGCCCGAAGGCCGAGGTCGGCAACCCCGGCCATGTCGGTGCCCCGATGCCCGGTGTGGTCGCAACCGTCGCTGTGACGACCGGACAGGAGGTCAAAGAAGGTGACATGCTGCTGACCATCGAAGCGATGAAAATGGAAACCGGCATCCACGCCGAACGCGACGCCATCGTCAAGGCCGTCCACGTCCAACCCGGCACCCAGATCGACGCCAAAGACCTGCTGGTCGAACTCGAATAAGACGTTTAGCTTCCTACAGGAACAAGGGCCGTTTGGGGAACCGGACGGCTCTTTTTTGCACCGGAGGAACAATATGCTGTCCATCACCCCAATCTACGCCGCATTGCTGGCGATTCTGTATGTCGCTCTAAGTTTCAAAGTCATCAGCCAACGCCGCAGCGACAAGATTTCTTACGGGGATGGCGGCAATACAAACATGCTCAAGGCGATGCGGACGCATTCAAACTTCGTCGAATACGCACCCTTTGCATTGCTGCTCATCGCGATGCTCGAGCTTCAGGGGGCCGGTGGGTTGTTGTTGAACCTTCTGGGTCTGACACTGCTGGCGGGTCGCCTGCTGCATGCTTATGGCTTCGGTCGCAGCCCGCAGATCGTAATTTTACGCCAGATCGGAATGGTCCTGACATTTACGGCCATTCTTGTGGCCGCGATTGCGAATCTCTTGCTGGCGCTGTGATCCGGGGAAAATGTCTACCCGATCAGAACCTGCGTCTCGATGATCGGAGCGTGTTGGAAGGTTGGCTGAGCGTCGACCAACTGATCGCCATCCTGTGCGCACAGAACACTCGCGAACACAATCAGCGCAGCCAGCAGCGCCATCTTCATGTCGGCAATACCTCTCATTTCCTGTCCTCGTCCCTTCATGTTGTTTCCTGTTCTGCTTCTTCAACGCACCAGACCCGGGATTCCGTCGAAAGATTTTTGCGGACTATTGTGTTTTTCCGCTTGCAGCCTCGCGTGGGAGTTTATACATCCCTCCTCACTCAACGGCGCGGGCGTAGCTCAGGGGTAGAGCATAACCTTGCCAAGGTTAGGGTCGGGCGTTCGAATCGCCTCGCCCGCTCCATTGAGAGGTCTTCGGACCATGTACGTATCTGATGCGGGCGTAGCTCAGGGGTAGAGCATAACCTTGCCAAGGTTAGGGTCGGGCGTTCGAATCGCCTCGCCCGCTCCAGATACCAACCCTTCCAATCACTCTGGTTCTTTCCCGGGCATTGCGCCATTCTGGCCGTGATTTCAATCATGCGCGGGATTTGCTCATGTCGGACTATGTCATTCGCCCCCTTACCGCAGCCGAGGTTCAATACGCCGTGGATTGGGCCGGGCGCGAAGGCTGGAACCCGGGGGTGCATGATGCCGAATGTTTCCGGACGACCGATCCGGATGGGTTTTTGGGTGGGTTCCTGGACGGTGAGATGATCTCATCGGTCTCTGCCGTGAACTACGATGACAGGTTTTCCTTTCTGGGGTTCTACATCGTGAAACCCGAGTTTCGCCATCACGGCCATGGGCTTGAAATCGCGCAGCATGCATTGGCCCATTGCGCGGGGCGCAACATGGGTCTGGATGGTGTGGTCGAGCAGCAGGACAACTACCGCAAATCCGGTTTTACGTTTGCCTACAATAACTACCGTTTCGCAGGGACGAAGCAGCGGATGCTGGCCAGGCTTGAGACCAGCCCCGACAGTCATATCAGTGATCTGACACGCGTGTCTGACGAATTGAAAGCGTATGATCGCGCGCTGTTTCCTGCGGCGCGAGACGCATTCCTGCAAAATTGGGTAGGCGCCTACGGCCATGTTTCCAAGGTTTGTACCGAGAATGGCAGGATCAGGGGCTATGCAACCCTGCGCCCCTGTCTCACCGGATACAAGGTTGGCCCTTTGTTTGCGGATACCACCGAAATAGCAAGAACGCTGCTGGCGTCGGTACTTTCTGCCATTCCCGAAGACCACAAAGAACATGACGTTTTTGTGGACATGCCTCAACGCAACGCATCGGCTTTCTCAATGGCCGAAGAGCTTGGGCTGGACAAAGTTTTTGAAACCGCGCGCATGTATTCCGACCATGAGCCGGACATCGACCTGACCCGAGTTTTCGGCGTCACGACGTTTGAACTGGGCTAGAACGCCTTGAAGGTCATCGTGGTCAGTGATCGCTCGATATCGGGAATCACCAGCAGGTGTTCGTTGATATAGTGACCTACGTCCTCTGACTTAGGAATGTAGAGCTTCAAAAGCAGATCATATTCCCCGCTGGTCGAATACAGTTCGGAATGGATTTCGCGCAGGGCGATGTCTTCGGCCACTTTGTAGGTGGTGCCGGGTTTGCAGCGGATCTGGATGAAAACGCAGGTGGACATGGTCTGGCCCTGTTGGTTCGAATTACCCGCAAGGCTGGCACGCGGCGGCGGCGGGCGCAATCCCCTGCAACAGTTTGCATTGATTGCGACGGATGGTCTGGATCAACCGCCCTCACCCCGTCTATAAGCGCGCCTGTAGCAAAAGGAATTCGCCCATGCGCAGCGCAAAGATCAGCCGTCAGACCGCCGAGACCGAGATTTCGGTCGAGGTCAATCTGGACGGCACCGGCCAGTATGACAACCAGACCGGCGTTGGTTTCTTTGATCACATGCTGGACCAGCTGGCGCGCCATTCCCTGATCGACATGACGATCCGCGCCAAGGGCGACTACCACATCGACGATCACCACACGGTCGAGGATACCGGCATCGCGCTGGGTCAGGCGCTGACGCAGGCCCTGGGCGACAAAAAGGGCATCCGGCGCTATGGCGAATGCCACCTGCCGATGGACGACGCGCAGGTGCGCTGTGCGTTGGACCTGTCGGGCCGTCCGTTCCTGATCTGGAATGTGGATCTGCCGACACCCAAGATTGGCACGTTCGACACCGAACTGGTGCGCGAGTTTTTTCAGGCGCTGGCCACCCATGGCGGCATCACGCTGCATATCGACCAGTTGCACGGGTTCAACAGCCACCACATTGCCGAGGCGGCGTTCAAAGCTGTTGCCCGCGCCCTGCGCGACGCGGTTGAGACCGACCCGCGCAAGGCGGACGCGATACCGTCGACCAAGGGCGCGCTATAGATGCTCACTGCCATTATCGACTATGAAAGCGGCAACCTGCACTCGGCGGAAAAAGCGTTCCAACGCATGGCAAAAGAACTGAACGCGGGCGAGGTTGTCGTGACCTCGGACGCGGATGTTGTGGCCCGTGCGGATCGACTGGTTTTGCCCGGCGACGGGGCGTTTCCGGCCTGCGCGGCAGAGCTGCGCGGTCACAAAGGTATCTATGACGCGATGGTCGAGGCGGTCGAACAAAAAGGCCGCCCTTTCCTTGGCATCTGCGTCGGGATGCAGCTGATGGCGTCAAAAGGCCATGAGTACACCGAAACCGATGGTCTGGATTGGGTTGCCGGTGATGTGGTGCGGATAGAACCCTCTGACGCCGCACTGAAAGTGCCCCATATGGGCTGGAACGATCTGGTTATTGAAAGCGATCATCCGGTGTTCCACGGTGTGAATTCCGGCGATCATGTCTATTTCGTCCACTCATATCATTTCCGGGTCTCTGATCCGGCGCAGCGATTGGCGTTCGTGGACTATGGGCAGGACGTCACGGCCATGATCGGCCGCGACACAATGCTTGGCATGCAATTCCACCCCGAAAAAAGCCAGGATGTTGGGCTGCGCATGATCGGGAATTTCCTGACCTGGGCGCCTTAAAGGTTACTGAACGCGGGTCCAGGTTTGCCCGCGGCAGACCAGACCACCGGCGACACAGCCTTTGACGGTCAACTGGTTCTGGCTGTCCAGCGTCATTTTCGAGTTGTAGGTCTTGTCCCGGTCAGGCGCCCAGATTTTGCCGCTATCATAGCTGCCGCCGCCCTCTGGAACCATATCCCAGATGATCTGTTTCCCGAGGTTTTCGTATTCCAGTTGCTGGTTGCCATCGCCATCAAAAGCGCTGTCGATCGTTCCGCAGATCGCGCTGCCGCATTCGGAGATCGAGACATGCAGGTAGCCGCCGGTGTCGCCCGGCTGGGTTTTCCACAGCCCGTCGGCGGGATCGGCCGCCATCGCGCCAGTGGCCAAAGTTGCAAAGGCAAACGAAAGTGCAAGTTTCTTCATGATAACCTCCCTGATTTGTGTTCAGTCTGGCCCGCTGCGGGGCATCGGGCAAGATTGACTTTGCGTCGCGTTGCATCCCCTGCCCTGCTTGTGCGATACGCCGCCCATGTAACATTCAGATAAGGCCGCCCGACATGATCCTGTATCCCGCCATCGACTTGAAAGACGGCAAAGCCGTTCGCCTGCTGCGCGGAGAAATGGACAAAGCCACCGTGTTCAACGAAGACCCCGCGGCACAGGCCCGTGCCTTTGTCGAAGCAGGCTGCGAATGGCTGCATCTGGTCGACCTGAACGGGGCCTTTGCGGGTGAGCCGGTCAATGCCGCCCCGGTCGAAGCAATCCTGAAGGCATGTGACGTTCCTGCGCAACTCGGCGGCGGCATCCGGGACATGGCGACCATCGAGACGTGGATCGACAAGGGACTGGCGCGGGTCATCCTTGGCACTGTCGCAGTCGAAAACCCTGATCTGGTGCGTGAAGCCGCCAAGGCGTTTCCCGGCAAGGTGGCTGTCGGCATCGACGCCCGCCATGGCATGGTTGCCACCAAAGGCTGGGCCGAAGAAACAGACGTGCAGGTCACCGATCTGGCCCGCAGCTTTGAGGATGCCGGCGTCAGCGCGATTATCTACACCGATATCAATCGCGACGGGGCCATGCAGGGCCCCAATATTGAGGCAACGGCAGCACTGGCCAAAACAGTAGACATACCAGTCATCGCGTCGGGCGGCGTTTCATCAATTGCGGATCTGATCGCTCTGCGCGATTGTGGCGCAGCGCTGAACGGTGCCATTTCCGGTCGCGCGCTGTATGATGGTGCGATTGATCTGAAAGAGGCTCTGAATACGCTCAGAGAGTAGTTCAATGTTCCATTCGCACGTAGAACGTTCGGTGCTGTCGGCCCGAAGCTTGCTGCACAAGCGGATCAAAAAAGGCGATTTTCTGGATTGTTTCAGCGTCGCGTCCGATATCTCGCCGCGTCAGGCTGCTGAAATCATCACTGACTTTCCGGCATGGGCCAAAGCACTGGTGCGACTGCGTGGAATGTTGGTCGCACCGTTTGGTCTGAGCACTGCAGGGCCTGCCGCAACAGACAAAGTCGGGATCTTTCCGGTTGAGCACGACAATGAAAACGAGGTGATCGCAGGGTTCAACGACAGCCACCTGGACTTTCGGGTTTCTGTATTGTCCGAGAATGGCCGTATTTCGTTGGCCACATGGGTTCACCGGCACAATCTGGGTGGGCGCTTGTACTTGGCCGCCATCCTGCCGTTTCACATCCTGATCGCCAGAAACGCGCTTGCGCGGGTTCATCGCGCAAGCGCATAGACCTTATCCTGCGGCAGCAGCCGTCAGTTTCTTCAACGCACCGCGCATTTTTTCGATCACGGGCGAATTCTCGACCTCGTCGAGATCGTCCATTGTCTCTTTCGGGTCTTCATAGGCCAGCCAAACCTGCCCATTCGCATCCTCATAGGCCTGCACCTTCAGGGGCAGAAACAGCCCTGCGCGCGGATCGATCTGCATGGCAGGTGTGCCCAGTGCCGGGTTGCCAAAGATCAGCACCTGATTGGGTGGAATGGGGGTGCCTATTTTTTCGGCACCCGCTGCGTGGTCAATACGGGCAAAGACGGTTGCGCCTGCATTGCCCACTGCAGCCTCAAGCGCGTCCAGCGCCTGAGCCACGGATTTATCGGTTTCTACTTTGATGATATCGTCGGCCATTGCCGCAACTGCTCCTGCGAAAATGAATGTGGTCGCCAAAAAGAAAGTTCGCATCTCATTGATCTCCTGTTGAATTTGGGAACATGTTTCACAGGTTTGAGAGGGGTGGCAATCACAAGTCTGGCATCGGCGGGGCTTTGCCGGTAGAGGTGCCCTGACCAGAGGATACCCAATGCTTAAAACCCGTATCATTCCCTGTCTCGATGTCGCGGATGGCCGCGTGGTCAAAGGTGTGAACTTTGTGGGTCTGCGCGATGCAGGCGACCCGGTCGAGTCGGCCAAGGCCTATGACGCCGCTGGCGCCGACGAAATCTGCTTTCTGGACATCCACGCCACACATGAAAATCGCGGCACCATGTTTGATGTGGTTCAGCGCACTGCAGAACAGTGTTTTGTACCTCTGACCGTGGGTGGAGGTGTGCGCACGAAAGACGACGTACGCGCTCTGCTGCTGTCGGGGGCGGACAAGGTCAGCTTCAACTCGGCAGCGGTCGCCAACCCTGACGTGATCGCCGAGTCGGCAGACCAGTTTGGCAGCCAGTGTATCGTCTGCGCGATTGACGCCAAAACCGTCAGCCCCGGCAAGTGGGAAATCTTCACCCATGGCGGTCGCAAACCCACCGGCATAGATGCGGTGAAGTTTGCCAAAACCGTGGTTGCCAAGGGCGCCGGGGAAATCCTGCTGACATCCATGGATCGTGATGGAACAAAGGCCGGGTTCAACCTGCCCCTGACCCGCGCCATCGCTGACGCTGTCGACGTGCCGGTGATCGCATCGGGCGGCGTAGGCAACTTGGACCACCTGGTCGAAGGTGTGACCAAGGGTGGGGCCAGTGCGGTGCTGGCAGCCTCGATCTTTCATTTTGGCGAACATACCATCCGCGAGGCCAAGGAACACATGGCCGCGGCGGGCATCCCGATGAGGCTGACATGAGCATTCTGCACGATCTGGCGGTCACCATTGAGACGCGCAAAACTGCCGATCCAAAGTCCAGTTGGACCGCCAAGCTTCTGGCCCAAGGCCCTGAGAAATGCGCCGAGAAGTTTGGTGAGGAAGCCGTTGAGGCCATCATCGAAGCTGTCAAAGGCGACAAGGACGGGCTGACGGCCGAGGCTGCGGACGTGTTCTTTCACCTGTTGGTCATGCTGGCCGCACGTGATGTGGACCTGGATGATGTGCTGGCCGAACTGGCGCGCCGTCAGGGCATCAGCGGTATCACCGAGAAAGCATCCCGCCCAAAGGGTTGAGCGAAGGGTTTCGTCAAGGCGCACTGCCCTGTATGATCGGATGTCATGGTCCACCCACAGAAGGGCGTGCGCATGATCAGAGTATTCGCCATGCTGCTAGCCCTAGTGGCGTTAGCGGCCTGTACGAGCCCGCCACCCCCCACAGGGGACGAGGTTCAGCGACTGGCGTCTGAGATCCGCAGACTCGGTCCCGATGTGGACCCAGCAGAGGCCGACCGGGCCGCACGCATCGCCTATTCTTATACCGCGCAGTTGGTGCAGGAATACGAGATTACCGACCCTCCATTGATCCACAACGCCAAGGTCAACAAAGGTCTGCGCCCGCGCGGGCTGTGCTGGCACTGGGCCGAAGATATCGAACGACGGTTGAAGCAAGAGAAATTTCAGACGTTGGAAATGCATCGCGCCATCGCCAATGCCGACAATCCGCTGCGAATCGATCACAGCACGGCCATCATCAGCCGCCGCGGCGAGTCTCTCTACGACGGCGTTGTTCTGGACCCCTGGCGCTATGGCGGGGTTCTCTTTTGGTCCCCTCTGGTCGAGGACACAAGATATGACTGGCTCCCACGTGAGGTGGTTCTGGAAAGTCGCAGACAGGAGCAGGTCGCGCGCCTCAAGCCTTACGTTGCACAGTGACGCTAGAGCTTGGACGAAATGATCCCGGTGCTGAACCCACCCATACGCAGTTCACCAAACAGGCGTTGATACTCGATTTTTGGGCACCGGTTCATAACCACATCCATGCCGCGCGCCTCGGCCTTTGCAGCCGCGCCTGGGTGCTCAACCCCGATCTGCATCCAGATCGTGCGCAGATCGGCAAAAGTCTGCAGCGCCTCATCCAAGATGGGCGGAACCGCGTCTGACCGGCGGAAGATATCCACCATATCAACCGGTTCCGTGATCTCGGTCAGACTACCGCGAACCCTCTGACCAAACAGTTCTTTGCCCGCATGGCCCGGATTGACCGGAAGAACCCTGTAGCCTTTCAGAGACAGGTAGCGCGCCACATAATAGCTGGGGCGGACCGGGTTCATGGATACGCCAACAACAGCGACGGTCTTGGTGCGCTGCAAAATGGCTTTCAGGTGATCGTCTGAATACTCTGGCATGTCGGGCACCATAGACAGGGGCCAGAAAAGAAAAAAGCGCCCAAGAAGCCTTGGGCGCCAGTTGTTGGAACGAGGGACAGTGAAATGACCCGCGGCAGTTCCGTTCCGCGGTCACTGTGACATTTAGGCATGATCTCGGCGAAAAAAAGAGGGGGCGCGCATTTTTGTGATGACTTTTCACAAAAAGCGGACGCGATCCTATTCGCGATACAATATCTCGGGCCAGTATTCCCGGGCCTGCTGGATGTATTCACCCTGATCCTGACGCCACATTTGCTCGATCTCGGGCGAATGGGTCAGATACAGACGTCCATCCACGACCCGCCAAGCACTTGGATCGGTGCTTTTCAACACCCCATGCGCCATGGCGTAGGAACAATATCCACCGAACTGAGGGGCAAAAGCCCGCGGATTGCCCTCGAACAACTCGCGGTTCTGGTGAGAGGCAAAGTGCCACTCTGCCCCTTTCCACATCACCGAAATCTCAGGCTGACCTTGCACGGGCACATCGCCTTCGAAATAGGATACGGGGTCATAGCCCCCCATCGCCATACCGTCAGGGGCAAAGTAGACGGGCGTGTCCTGCGCGTGAGCGGCACAGGCAAGAAAAACAGCGCTCAACGCGCCAAATAGAGAGCTTCGGGTCAGCATCGCGACTACAGAATCATGAACACAGGGTATCAAACTGCAATGATTTTTGCCGTGTAGCACCCCCGTTGACGCGGTTGTGAACAGGCGTGGGAAGTTTGGGTCAGTCGAAGATGTCCTCGATCACGTCCCAGGCCTCGTCCATCACACGTGAAAACAGAGTTTTTTTCTTTTTTCTGCGTTTGGACTTTGGTGGCACGGTATGAGACACCGCATGTCTTTTGGGCCTGCCGTCGGATACCTTGCGTTTGGGCAACATCTTGAGATCATGCAGAGGCGCGCCGCAGCTGGAACAGCTGAGCTCATGACGCTGCTTGCCTTTCAGGACAAGCGCTGCGCGAGTCCCGCAATAGCAGCAGGTGGCAATTTTCGACGGGCCGGAAATAGCACTCTCCTATTCTGTATACCGAGATGCATATAAGGCGATAGCCGCCGCATTTGAGACATTCAAGGACCCGAACCCTCCTGCTGCGTCAATTTTCACCAGCTGATCAACGGTTTCCTTAGTTTTCTGCCTCAGACCCGGACCCTCGGCCCCCAGCACCAATGCCACAGGGCGGTCCCTTTTCTCACCGATAGATTCTTCGATTGTATGTTCAGCTTCGCCATCCAAACCCAGAACCAGAAAACCCATGTTTTGCAGTTCGACAATTGAGTCCGCCAGGTTGCGCACCCGCAGATAGGGCTGCCGTTCCAAAGCGCCACTGGCGGTCTTCGCCAAAGCTCCGGTTTCAGGGGCAGAGTGATGCCGCGTACCGATCACCGCACTGGCTCCCAGCACTTCGGCCGAACGCAGAATCGCACCCACGTTGTGCGGGTCTGTTACTCGGTCCAACAGGATGACCCGCGGGTGTTCGCGCCCGATACAGTTTTCTGCCAATCCACCCCAGTCCAACGGCTTGACTTCAAGCGCCGCCCCTTGATGGACGGACCCCGGGTCGATCGGAGCCGTGAACTTGCGCGGGTCTACCATTTCCACCTCGACCCCTGCAAAAGCAATGGCTTCCGCCAACTTGTCCCGGGCGTTTCGGGTCACGATCAGACGCAGTTTCTGCCGTCTTGGGTTCATCAACGCATCACGCACCGCATGCAGGCCAAACAGCCAAACCGTTTCCGCAGCAGCCGCTTTTCGCGCCTGTTCCTTCTCGACGACCCACTTGGGTTTTTTCATTTTCTGGGCCTCCGGGCCGGGCATTCGATTTCCTGCGTCAAAGCGGTATTTTCCTGTTGACGCTCCTTTGGTGCGCTAGTAATCACGCCTCCACGTCAGGTGCAACGCCTGACAGTGGGCGACAGGCCGCAAGGTGTGGCAGGGGACTGTAACTCCCTCGCGGAGACGCACGCCTGGTTCGATTCCAGGGTCGCCCACCATCTTCTAGCATCAAAAAATACTGGAAATTCAACTTCTCATAGCCTTGTCCTGGTGAATACCCCAAGCGTTTCTGATCACTTAGCGCCAGACAAACACGTCAACGATTGTCGCGAAGTCAAACAGATCGTTTCGCAATCAAAGCCAAAGTATCTCCAAGACGGGTCTGCGGTTGTGTCACGGAAAGTACCTAGCACAAACATTTTCAAGACAGTTAAGGGAGAAACTGAGCGTTTTGGTGCCCCCACACGGACTCGAACCGCGGACCTACTGATTACAAATCAGTTGCTCTACCAGCTGAGCTATAGGGGCACTGGCAGTCGATTACTGTCTCCAAGAAGGGACTGCAAGCCTCAATTTTCATCTGATGATCAAGAGGAACATTTTTCCTGCCGCGACCACAAATCCAAACATGATCCGTTGCGGCATTTACCGATGCCCGTACAGGCTGTAACACATTCAGGTAGGCGCGTTAGCAAAAGGACAAAAATGCAGGTTGTTATCCACGCTGGCGTCGCTTTTTCCGACAATGACTGCCTGATCGAAACCCTGTTGGCAAATGCAGACGGTTTGCAGCAACAACGGATCGTTCCGCTTGACCTCGCGCAGGGTCGACAGTTCGTCAAAGTAGCCTCGGATGCAATGGCAGGTGGCAAAAACCCGCTTGAGGTCCAGGACCAACTAGAGTGCGTTCTGCCGGATCGCACGGCCTGCGATCGTGTGATTGTGTCAAGCGACAAGACTTTTGGCCCCAGAAGAACCGCCATTCTTGACGGGCAATTCTATCCGCTCGCCGGAGAACGGACGGCCTTTGTGGATCGCATTCTGAATGATGAACAAATAGAGTTGTTTTTTGGGGTGATGAACCCGGCCACCTTTATCTCGAAAACGCTGATGTCCTTGCCCGAGGACCGGCGAAAGGCGGTTTTGGACAATACCGACATCAGCTGTCTCAGCTGGTTGAACATGATCGAAGATCTGCGCGATCAGGCACCCGACGTTCAGCTGACCCTTTGGGCCAATGAAGACACCCCCCTGATCTGGGGCGATATCTTGCGCGCGCTTGCGGGCTTGCCCGAAGACGCAACGGTGCTGCATGAATACGCGTTTCTCGCATCTTTGCTGACCGATACCGGACGGGCCGAACTGGCCCAACTTGTTCACCAAATCGGGCGCAAAGATCGGGACATGCTTCGGAATAGTCTGGCGCATCTGTTCGACGAGCATGCCGACCCCGCGCAGATCGAGGAAGAGCTGGAACTGCCGGGGTGGAATGCTGATCTGGTCGGTGCATTCTCGGAAATCTACGAACAGGATTTAGCCAAAATCCGGTCGATGCCGGGGGTAAGTGTTCTGCAGCCCTAGCGCAGGGCCGCATCACCTTACATGCCCAGCGCTTCCTTGTACATTTCAAGAACCGCTTCTTCTTCGGCGATATCGTCTTTGTCGCGCTTGCGCAGAGCAATCACCTTTCGCATGACCTTGGTGTCGTAGCCGCGGGCTTTAGCTTCGGCCATGACCTCTTTCTGCTGTTCGGCCAGGTCTTTCTTTTCGGCATCCAGACGCTCTAACCGTTCGACGAACTGGCGCAGCTCACCTGCTGTCACGCGGTAGTTGGCGGCGGCCTGATCTTCGGTCATATCTTCCATTTAGGTCTCTCCCAGAGGCTGATTTGCGATGCTGAGACATCAAGATTGATGTCGGATACATCGGTGCTGTCCGGGTCGCAAGCGCCCATTCCAAGAGGGCAGGCTTGTGCGGCGAACCCCGATCCGATAAGCGCGGGAACGGGACACCAGCAAAGGCAGGAAAACATGTTCGAATTCATCACTTGGGGCGGGGCTGCCCTGTCTCTGGCCGGGCTTGCCGGTTTGGTCTGGTGCATTCTGCGTGTGATGAAAGCACGCAAGTCCGGGCTTTCGGATGATGAACTGCGCGCAGTGGTTCAGGGCGTTTTGCCCTGGAACCTGGCCTCGTTGTTTTTGTCTGTGATCGGGCTGATGCTGGTCATCCTTGGCATTTCCTTCGGATGACCAAGCAGGTCAGACAGGCAGATTGTCAAACCGCGCTTCCATTGCATCTTCGCACAAGGCTGCATCCAAGCGGCGCATGCGGGACGGCACATGCATACCCTGCTGCCGCATCCGATCAACGATCTTGCTGAAACTGGGCTGAAGCGCCAGGCGCGTATCAAGGCACGCGTCCTGCAGTTTTTTCTCGAGCTGCTCAGCTTCGGAGTAGAGGTTTTTCGTCATCATTTCGATCCTCCCAGATTGTGCCAGTATCCTTGATATAGGTAACGGGAATAAGACCCTAAGATCATAACTGACACGCGCGCGGATTCTTGCCTGAGAAAGCAGCGCATTCGGCAATTCTGCGCGATTCGGCTAAAGATTAATCGAATTTCATCTGCAATGCCTTGACCGGCATCAAAAACAACCCGGCACTTGCGCCACATTCTGAATTTCATAAATGTCATCTGAGCGGAGGAAACCATGAAACCAATAGTAAAAGCGTTTTTCGACGATCAGACGTTTACGGTGTCTTATGTCGTGCACGAAGAGAGCAGCCGCGCCTGTGCAATTGTAGACAGTGTTCTGGATTTCGATCACGCCTCGGGCCGGACAGATACCACATCGGCCGATCAGATTGCCGACTATATTCGGTCGAATGATCTGAAGACCGAGTGGATACTGGAAAGCCATGTACATGCCGATCACCTGTCGGCCGCACCCTACCTACAGCAGGAATTGGGCGGAAAGATCGGCATCGGGGCTCAAATCGTCGAGGTGCAGGAGACGTTTGGGAAGATCTTCAATGAAGGCACGGAGTTTCAACGGGATGGCAGCCAGTTTGACGCTCTCTTCCGCGAAGGCGACAGCTTTCACGTTGGTCAGATGCGGGGCGATGTGTTGCATACGCCGGGTCATACTCCTGCCTGTCTGACCTATGTCATCGGAGACGCTGCCTTTGTCGGCGACACGCTGTTCATGCCGGATTTCGGCACCGCGCGCTGCGATTTTCCGGGCGGATCGTCCGAGACACTTTTTGCCTCGATCCAGAAAATCCTAACTCTGCCGGATGAAACCCGTGTGTTCGTCGGCCACGACTACAAGGCTCCAGGACGGGATGAATTTGCCTGGGAAACCACGGTGGGTGAACAGAAGGCGCTGAACGTCCATATCGGGGAAGGGCGTAGTATCGAAGAGTTCGTTAAAATGCGCGACGCGCGCGATGCGACCCTTGCCAAACCGAAACTGATCCTGCCCTCGCTTCAGGTCAACATGCGTGCCGGTCGGATGCCGCCGGCGGATGAACAGGGCGATGTGTTTCTGAAATTGCCCATCAACAAGCTTTGACCCGCACAGTCGGGAAAGGATGAAACGGACATGAACCCGGACAGGATGCGAGGCCTGTCTGGCGGCGTACTGATCGGCCTCGGGAGCCGCGCTGTACCAGCTGGGAAACGGTTGCATCATGGGAACAAGCGGCATCCTCGGCGACCTGATCGACTGCAACGGGCGCAGAGAGAATCTGGCATTTGCCATTGGGCTGATTGGCAAGCCTTTGGTTCCAAGCCGGTTCATGACTCAACCACCGAAAACCCACCTGACTGAGAACCTTGGTCTGCTGATCGTGGCCGGGCTTTTGGTCGGGGTCGGAACGCGTCTGGCCAATGGCTGCACGTCGGGCCACGGGGTATGCGGGATATCCCGGTTTTCGCCGCGCGGGATCGTCGCCGCGGTCTTTTACATCGGGGCCGGAGTGTTGGTCTTGGCAATATTGCGGCATGGATTGGGATTAATCTGATGCGGCTTCTAATCGCCTTGATAGCCGGTGCCTTGTTTGGCGCGGGCCTGCTGCTTTCGGGCATGACCGATACCCGTAAAGTTCAGGAATGGTTGGATATCTTCGGGGCATGGGACCCAACGCTTGCGTTTGTGATGGGCGGCGCGATCCTTCCCATGCTGGTGGCCTAGCAGCTGACCAAACACCGACGCCCGCTGATCGGGGGCATCTTCCCGAGCCCGGCAAGCAACCAGCTTGATCGCGATTTGATCGTGGGCTCGATCCTGTTTGGTGCCGGTTGGGGGCTGGTAGGGCTGTGTCCCGGTCCGGCCATGGCGGCGCTGTCCTATGGCGGGATCAGCAGCGCTGTTTCTGTGTTGGCGATGGCCGTCGGAATGCGACTGTCATCAGGATTGCGCGCGCAACTGGACAGGACGGCAAACCCGGCCTAAGCAATTGCCATGGAGATTCGACCAATAACACCCCGCTACGCCGTGTCCCCCCAGATCACTGTCGAGGACGTGCCCGCCATTGCCGCGGCCGGTTTCGTAAAGGTCATCTGCAACAGACCCAATGCCGAGGTGCCTGAGGTTTTGCAATCCGACGCCATCGGTGAAGCGGTGCGTGCCGCCGGTCTGGAATACGAGATACTGGAACTCACCCACCAGACAATGACCCCCGAGAACGTCGCCCGGCAACGCGATATGGCCGAAAGCTGCTCGGGGCCGGTTTTGGCCTATTGCGCCTCGGGCACCCGCTGTTCCGTCGTATGGGCTTTGGGACAGTGCAACCACATGAGCACAGATGAGATTCTAACCGCGACCACCAATGCCGGGTATCAGCTGGACGGCCTACGCCCGGCACTGGATCAACTGCGCAACACTTCTGGCTAGCTCAGTCCAGCCCATCCTCCGGGCCGTCAAGGCCGGCCAACTGCGAGATTTCGGCAGCCATCTGATCGGGCGCAACAAGACTCAGATCACTGTCGATGGGCTCAATATCTTGCGCTGCCGAAGAGATATCTAAAGGCTCGACCAACTTGTCAGCACCGATCCGGGACAGATCGGGCGAGGCAGCAGCGGGTTTGCTTGCAATGAATTCCGTCGTGTCCTGCTCGGTCAACATTGCATGTGGTGTGGTTTCGTTCAGCCGAACGGCCCGCATACCCCCGGATTGACCCAAGCGTCCACGGGCAGCTTGCGTGCGCTCAATCGTCAATATCTGTGTTTGGTCCAGCCGCGCCCCGGTCAAGGGCAATAGCCCCCCAACCTCGAGAATTGAAAAATGCCCCAATGGCAACGACATGCGACACAGCACGGCGTTCAGTTCGGCCCGAACCACACCGGAGGATTGCTCTAGGCTGGGACCAGTGTTCACGTCGCTTTTGGACTCTGTCCCGTCCGCGCGCACCCCCTCGGGTAGCAAGACCGAGATATGCCCCTGATGCAGTCCACCGGCCAGTTCAACTGTCAGGTCAAAGACGCGATAGCTCTCGGCAATCAACTCCAGTATCAGGTAACGTTTGTTTGTCACGCGTGACGCAAATTCATAGCCTGACAAAATCGATTGATCTGCCGAATCGACCAAGTTGACGGCCCGGGTCAATGCGTCCTCGACCAGCGGGGCGGCCATGGCTGCGTCAGTATCCGTGAAAGCCCGAACAGGCGGGGGATCAGCCGTTACCTCTCCGATGGTTTGGGTCTGCACGATTGCCGAGACACAGTTTATGTCCAGACAAGCCGCCGCGACCCCGTCATCTCCTGAAAACTTGAGCAAAAGCCAGTCATCATCCAGTGCTTCACCAATATCCGCCTGTGCCCGATCTGCCTGTCTGGCGCCAATGACTGTCAGTGGAAGGTTCAATCGATCACCTGCGGCACGCGCAAAACCAAGTCGCAAAGCTCGCAATACCGAGCGCGGGCGATCACCCTGATCCCCTTGCCCCAATCTCAGTTTTTGCGCCAAAACGGCGCTGCCGGTGTGTGCCATGGCGTCCGTACCCTTTCCGAACCATGGTTTAACCCGGCGAAGGTTACGAACTTCTTTAAACCTTGCTATTGCGCTGCTTCGCGGTAGGCCAAAGGCAGGCTGACCCGAAAGCCTGCCCCGCCCTGCCCCGGCAAATAGGTGATGTCACCGCCCAAGCGATGCATGATCTCGCGGCAGATCGCCAGCCCCAACCCTGCGCCGCCGGCCTTGTCCCCGCCAACCCTTGCGAATTTCTCGAAGATCATCGATTGCGCCTCGGGTGGAACACCGCTGCCATTGTCAATGAAATCGACAACCACCTGACCGCCCACATCATGCGCGGAAATCGTCAGAACAGGTTCATCGGCATCGCAATATTTCCGCGCATTGGAAATGAGGTTGATGAAGACCTGCCCCAACCGGTCGAGATCCGTTAGAAGCGAAATGCGTTCGGACACTTTGCTCCGTCGCACGGTCAACCTCTGATCCGTTCCGGCCAGTGCGCTCGAGACAGATCGGTCCAGAACCCAGCGCAGACTGTCATCGCCCAGGTTCAGGCTGACTTGCCCGCTTTCAAGCACACTGAGGTCCAACAGGTCGTCCAACAGGCGCGTCAGGCGCAGCGCCTCGTCATGAATGATGGCGGCATAGCGGGTCTGCTCTTCACTGCTCAGACCTTCGGTATCGCGCATGATTTCCGAAAATGCCCGGATCGAGGTCATCGGTGTGCGCAACTCGTGACTGACCTGACTGAGGAAACTGTCCTTCTGTTCCGAAATCTGCGTCAGCTTGTCATTCGCTTCGCGCAGTTGTCGTGCGGTCCGGCTAAGTTCGGCGGATTTCAGCTCCATCTGACCGGAATACTCAAGCAGTTGCGCCGATTCGTCAGCCACCGCCAACAGATCTTCGACGGACACCGAAGAGCCTCCCACGATCTGTCCGATCATCGCATGCGCCGTCGCCGCCCCGACCGAACCGCTGAGTTCTCGTTCAAGCCGCGCCAAGAAACCCGGTGTGGGCTCCGGCAGGCGTGTGCGCCCGCCTTGCAGTTCGGCCTCGCGCTGGAACAGCTCTTGTGCAGGGACCGTGCCCAGAATGCGCTGGGTCATGATCATCAGGTCCTCGCTTTGCGCCACCGAGCCCGTCCAGCCGCGCGGAGCAACAGAATGATCAAAGACGTTGACGAATTGCGCCCCCTGCAATCGTTCCAACGGGCTGGGAAAACTCGCCAGCGACACCACGCAGAACACAACGGCGTTCAGAAAGATTGACCACATGACCGAATGCACCATGGGATCAATCCCCTCGATCCCGAACAGCGCCTGCGGACGCAGCCAGCCAATGCCAAACGGGCCATTGAGCACAACGCTTTCAGGCATCCAAGCCCCGCCCATACCCGGAAGCAGCAGCGTGTAGATCCACAGGAAAAAGCCCACAGTCAACCCTGCCAAAGCGCCGGCTTTCGTGGCCCCGCGCCAGAATAAGCCACCGACCAGAGCAGGCAGGATTTGCGAGATACCGGCAAAGGCCACCAGACCGATTGCTGCCAAGGCCGCACCACCACCCGAAAGACGGTAGTAGAAGTAACCCAGCGCCATGATCACAGCGATCGAGACCCGGCGTGCCATCAGAACGATATTGCGCACATCACCGGGGACAGACCCCGCCCGTTCATGGGTGTTCAGCCAGATCGGCATCACGACGTGGTTCGACACCATCGTCGACAAGGCCATCGCGGTGACGATCACCATTGACGTGGCAGAGGAGAACCCTCCGATAAAAGATAGCATCGCCAGCCCGTCTTTACCCTGCGACAGAGGCACGGTCAGGACAAACAGATCGGGGTTTGATCCCGCAGGCAACAGGTCCAACCCCACAACGGCAATGGGCACAACGAACAGGCTCATCAACAACAGATACAGTGGAAAAGCCCAGGCGGCGGTGCGCAGATGACCTTCGTCGTCATTCTCGACCACCATCACCTGAAACATCCGCGGCAGACAGACAAAGGCCGCGGCGGACAGAAAAATGAAGGTCGTCCAACGCCCGCCATCGACATTCCATTGCCCGATCTCAGACGCGTCGATCCGCTCCATCATTGGGCCAATGCCGCCTGCCACGCCCCAGACCACAAAGATACCAACAGCCAACAGAGCAAACAGTTTGACAACCGATTCCACCGCGATTGCCATTACGACACCGTGGTGACGCTCATTGGCGTCCAGGTTGCGGGTGCCGAACAGAATGGCAAACACAGCCAGCCCTGCGGCCATCCAGAACACGCTCGACCCCTCACGATACAGGCCCGACAGGTCGGCCTCGGCAAAGATCGAGAAAGACAACGTGATCGATTGAAGTTGAAGCGCAATGTACGGCGTGCCGCCCAGCACCGCCAGGACCGTCACACAGACCGCAAGCGTGTTCGACTTGCCATAGCGCGACGACAACAGGTCGGCGATCGAGGTCACCCGCTGACTGCGCCCAATGCGCACCAATTTGCGCAAGCCCCACCACCAGCTGATCATCACCAGTGTTGGCCCCAGATAAATCGTCACGAACTCCAGACCTGAACGCGCAGCATTACCAACCGCGCCGTAGAACGTCCAGGCGGTGCAATAGATCGACAGAGACAGCGTATAAATCAGAGGTGACCGCAACCACATTCCACGCCCGGACGCCGCCAGGCGGTCAGCTGCAAAGGCCACTCCAAACAGAAGCACCACATAGCCCAGACAGACGAGGATGAGGATATTCAGCGTTGCCATCAGTCGCCATCCGAGTCGGGATCTTCACCTGCCCCCATGTGCCGGGCTGCCAGCCCGTAAATCAGGCTGACAAGAATCAGACCGATCCAGCAGGCGAAAATATAGAGTATGGCCGAAGACAACGGCACTCCTCCGCCCTCGACGCCGTGATCCGGCCACAGCAACGGCAGCACCAAAAGCGCCGCGCCCAGAAACGGCAACACCCGAGCGGCATCTGTCAACCTGCGTCGGCGATAGCTTTGCCGTTCAAGAAACAGTGAGGGCCGCGCCCCGCGCGATGTGGATTCCTGACCCTCATCCACACTCATAACCGTGTCGCCTGCGCGTGCAGGTCCCGCACGGCGGTCAGCACCTCGGCATTCGAAAACGGTTTGGTCATGAAGCGACTCACCCCCGCATTCTCGGCCATTTCCCGATCCCGGGACTGGCCGCGCGCGGTCAGCATCAGCACGGGCAAGTTCTGCATCTCGTCCAGTTCCCTTAGATCACGCAGTATGTCCATACCGTTTTTTCCCGGCAGCATCACATCCAGAATAACCAGATCGGGCTGTGCGCCCCGGATGACCTGCAGCGCATCCGCCCCGTCGCCATGTGTTTCTACGTGCCACCCCTCGCGGGTCAGCAGGAACCGGATGGCCTCGGCAATGTTGGGCTCATCCTCTATTAACAGAACCTTACGGCTCATATGTGTCTGTCCTCCCCATGACCGGTCTCCACCCCGGGGCCAGTCCACGCCAGACTAAGCGCTTGGCCCGGAACCTGTCAAAAGCCTTCGCTGAGAATCGACGGCTCGCGCCGCGATCCACACTCTGTACTCGGGCATACGCGACAGCTTGACCCAACTGGCGTGACAGCCGTATCGGGGTCAGCGTCCAGGACCGGGCGTACCAGCATCACGGCGCGATAGGCGGGTTCCTGATCGTAGTCAGAGACGCTGTGAGGCCACGCATAGGCGTGACAATCAAATGCCGCCGCCGTCCTTCCCAGTTGCACAACACGCTTTCGGATCGGCACCAGAGGCCTACTCAATGCAGAAAACAACGGCCAAAGCGGACAAGCTTCGCCGTGGCGCGGGATTGACAGACCGGGCACCGTCTTGAGGAGCAGGATGCTGCCCGAGGCATCGCAGATCACCAACCCCGCCGCTCGTGGCGACAGGTCTTCGGGCAGGCAGGCCAACCGTCTGAGCACGGTTGGCACGTCTACCGCGAACCTGCGCGCCAACTCCATGGGATCGGGGTCAGCGTCGTTCAAAGCGGTGGTTACCTGATCGAGCGGCATCGCCCGCGCGTCAGCCGCGCACTGCCGCAACCAGTCAAGAGCAAGACTGCGCGCGGCTGCGGTGTTCAGCCCATCCAGCGCAACCGTCTCAACGCCCTGCCCGGCGTCCAACTCCGCAATGGTGTAGCCGCGCTGTTCAAGAAAAGCCTCGACATCCTCAAGCGGCGCCGCACGCGGATCGTTCGAGGTATCGCTTTCATCCAGATAGGTTACCAAGGCCTTGGAACTTTCCGCCAGTCGCTCGGCATCCTGATGCAAATTGCGATGAAACCGGTCCTGCCATTCGGCGTCAATGTCCTGTGTGTCTGCCAGAATTCCTGCGGTCGAGCGAATCGCCGCTGCGGTAGACAGTACCTCGTGCATCGACGCGGCCAGATGAGGGTCATGCGTCAGCCGGTCCGACAACGTTTCGACCTTACGTTCCAGGGACACAACCCTGCGGTGCATCTGCGCCAGCACACCCGCCCAGCCCGGGAATCGACCCGCAAATTCCTCCAACACTTCAATCTCGGCCTGCTGCCCCACGGCGTCTATCGCAGCCTCTCGCAGCGCCGAGATCAGCGTCGCCTCGATGCCCTGCGTCAACAGCGACGGCTCTACTGCCAGTGCGCCGGCAATATCGACCAGAAGTTTGCCTCCGATCCGGCGGCGGTTGTGTTCGATCAGGTTCAGATAGGAGGCGGAAATACCAACCTGACGCGCCAATTCGGCCTGCCGCAGCCCTGCAATCTGCCGTCTTTCCCGTATTCGGCTACCTGTTAGCAAATCACGCATGACGTAGGCCCTCAGTCTCCTTTGGAAGGATTTTCTGGTTCAGTTTTCAGATTATCTTATCATTTTCTGATAGTTATACACCAGTTTTCAGATATAGTTAACAGCATTGACAACACGTCTCACCCGATTTCGCCCCGGACCAAGTAGCCAGGCTGCGCATCGCCCCTTCTAATTCATCGCATTTGCCGTCACCATGACCGGATGAGCGATCCAGCTTTTGAATATGCACCTATCGGACTGGTCGAATTGGAGAACCGCATTATCCGGCGGTGCAACCTTCAGTTCGCGCGGACCTTTGGCGGCGACGAAGCCGAATATCGCAACATGCCTTTGCTGCATCTTTATCCCTCGGTCGCGGACTGGGAAAGAATCGGACAGCGAAGTCTGCAGGTCATGCGGGACACCGGATACTACACCGATGAACGGGTCATGCGCCGCCGGGACGGAGACCTGTTCTGGTGCCGCGCCCGTGGACGCTCGCTGACACCGGACGACCCGTTTCGTCACGGAATCTGGAGCTTTTCCGACATCTCCGAAGAACGCCCGCTGGTCGAACTGACGGTTCGCGAACGCGAAGTGGCAATCCTGTCATGCCGCGGTTTGTCGGCAAAAGAGATCGGTATGGAATTGGGGCTCAGCTATCGCACGATCGAAGCCTACCGGGCCCGTCTGCTCGAGAAATTCAGCGCCCGAAAACTGTCCGAGCTGGTGGCAAAGCTGTCAGGCATGCCCCTGTGACCGGCTTGCCCTGCCCCAATCCTGTGAAACCCCCTGTTTTTCAGGGCCAAACGGCGCTTTTCATGACCGCGCGCTTGCCGTATAACGCTGCGTAATCAGACCAAAGCCCGCGCAAACAGACGGGCCATAGGGGAACCTTCGAGGATACTCATGACAGATACCAAACACGATGCGGATGTGGCGTTCATCAAAGCCTTGGCCGAATTGCTGCGCGAAAACGACCTGACCGAGTTGCAGGTCAAACGCGAATACGGTGAAGAAGACAGCCTGAACGTGCGCGTCAGCCGCATGACGCAGGCCGCCCCCGCTCCGGTTCATGTTGCCGTTCCGGCTGCGGCCGCTGCACCTGTAGCAGCGGCACCTGCTGCTGTAGCTGCTGCGCCCGCTGCCCCTGCGGCCGAGACGGATGATCCCGCCAACCATCCCGGTGCCGTCACGTCACCCATGGTCGGTACGGTCTATATGCAGCCCGAACCGGGCGCTCCTGCCTTTGTTTCGGTAGGCGCATCCGTGTCCGAAGGCGATACCCTGCTGATCGTCGAAGCGATGAAAACCATGAACCACATCCATGCACCCAAGTCGGGCACCGTGAAACGCATTCTGGTTGGCGACGGCGACGCTGTGGAATTCGGCACCCCTCTGGTCATTATCGAGTAAGGCGGGCCCATGTTCGACAAGATCCTGATTGCCAACCGCGGCGAGATCGCCCTGCGCGTGATCCGCGCAGCGCGCGAGATGGGGATAAAGACGGTTGCCGTCCACTCCACCGCAGACAGCGATGCGATGCATGTGCGTATGGCCGACGAGTCGGTCTGCATCGGCCCTCCGCCCAGCCCGCAAAGCTATCTGTCCGTCCCAGCAATCATCTCGGCCTGTGAAATCACCGGCGCACAGGCGATCCATCCGGGCTATGGTTTCCTGTCCGAGAATGCCGAGTTCGTGCAGATCGTCCAAGACCACGGCATCACCTTCATCGGCCCCACCGCAGAACATATCCGCGTCATGGGCGACAAGATCACTGCGAAGGACACGATGAAGGATCTGGGTGTGCCATGCGTGCCCGGTTCGGACGGCGGCGTTCCCACGTTGGAGGATGCCAAGCGCATCGGCGAGGAATTCGGCTATCCTGTCATCATCAAGGCCACCGCCGGTGGCGGCGGGCGGGGTATGAAAGTCGCGCAAAGCGCCGATGAGATGGAAAGCGCTTTCATGACCGCGCGGGCCGAAGGCAAGGCCGCGTTTGGCAATGACGAGGTCTATATCGAAAAATACCTGACCACGCCGCGCCATATCGAGATTCAGGTCTTTGGCGACGGCAAGGGCAAGGCGGTCCATCTGGGCGAACGCGACTGCTCGCTGCAACGCCGCCACCAGAAGGTGTTTGAAGAGGCCCCCGGCCCCTCAATCACCCCCGAAGAACGCGCCAAGATCGGCAAGATCTGCGCCGACGCGGTGGCCAAGATCAACTATATCGGCGCTGGAACCATCGAATTCCTCTATGAGAATGGTGAGTTCTATTTCATCGAGATGAACACCCGTTTGCAGGTGGAACACCCGGTGACCGAAGGTATCTTTGGCGTCGATCTGGTGCGCGAACAAATCCGCGTCGCTGCAGGCGAGGACATGTCCTTCGGACAAGATGACCTTGAGATCAACGGTCACGCGATAGAAGTCCGTATCAACGCCGAGAAACTGCCGAATTTCTCACCCTGCCCCGGCAGGATCACCGCGTATCACGCTCCGGGTGGTCTGGGTGTGCGAATGGATTCCGCGCTCTATGACGGCTATTCGATCCCGCCCTACTACGATTCCCTGATCGCCAAGCTGATCGTTCAGGGCCGTGACCGGCCCGAGGCGCTGGCGCGTCTGGAACGGGCTTTGGGTGAGTTGATCGTTGACGGCATCGACACCACGGTGCCTCTGTTCCATGCCCTGCTGCAAGAACCCGATCTGCACAAAGGCGACTACAACATCCACTGGCTGGAGCACTGGCTTGCGGAGAATATGGCCGACTAAAACATGGGGCCGGTTGGCTTTTGCCCCCCGGCCCTTGGGTGTTTCGCATGAGCCTGTCCCCTGAGCTTTTGTTGCATGGCTATTCCATCGGCATCTTTCCGATGGCCGAGCACCGTGATGACCCCGAATTGTTCTGGGTGGACCCCAAATTCCGGGGTGTCTTTCCGCTGGATGGCTTTCATATCTCGCGCAGTCTCGCGCGACGACTCCGGAAATGCGGGTTCTCGGTCTCGATTGATCAAAACTTCGCCGGCGTCGTCGATGGTTGCGCCGACCGCGCCGACACCTGGATCAACGCTGAACTAAGCGACCTGTACCAACAGCTGCACCGCGCGGGCCACGCGCACTCTCTTGAAGTGTGGGAGGGCGAGCAGCTTGTCGGCGGAGTCTACGGTGTGGTTCTAGGGGCCGCATTCTTTGGGGAAAGCATGTTCTCGCGCCGCTCGGACGCGTCGAAGATTGCGCTTGCCTATCTGATGGATCGGCTTCGGCAAACCGGGTTTCAGCTGTTCGATACGCAGTTCCTGACGGGCCATCTGGCCTCGCTCGGGGCGATTGAAATCCCCCGCAGTGACTATCGGAAAATCTTGGACGACGCGATCAACGCCAGTGCGGATTTCACGGCGCCGCTGGCTCAGTCCGCGGACGGCGTGATACAGCGGATCACCCAAACGTCGTAACGCGCATGATCCAAGGCGTTCAACGCCGGAGAGGTCGCGATCATCCAGCCGTCAAACAGCTGATCGGCCTTACCCTGTTCCCAGACGGTCAGGAAAGCAAACGCATCCCCGGTTGGGTTGTCCACCGGATAGCGGCAATCCCCCAACGCGACATCCAAGCCAAAGACGGCCTGTGTTTCACCGGCTTTCAGTTCAACATCCACAGTCTGACCGTTCACCTTGTCCAAACCGCGCAACATCGCCCCGGGTCCAGACTGGACCTTTTGTTGCGCCGACGCGGATGTGGCCATCAATGCCAGTGCAACTGTCAGCGCGCGTATCATTCGCCGCCGTCTCCGGCCACGAACTTAACCAGCAACGAGATCAGACTGACCGCGCCCTGCGTATCTTCGATCTGATCGCCGGGCTCAAAGTAGAACGGAGACCCACCTGGCATCACCTCAACAAAGTTTCCACCCAGCAAACCTTCTGAGGAAATCACGACCGCGCTGTCATCCGGGACCAGAACACCATCCGCGACCGAAAAGGTGGTGTCGGCGCGATAGGTGTCAGAATTCAGAGTTACATCCGTGACGGTGCCGATCTTGACACCCGCAAGGCGCACGTCAGTTCCCACGCTCACACCTTCCAGCGATCGGAAAGACGCACCCAGTTCATAGCCGGCTCTGCTCTGGGACAGGCCGGTGGACTGGCTGGCATAAACACCAAATGCGACGGCGCAGGCCAGGACGGCACCGCCGACAAATACTTCGGTCCAGTTGTGGGTCGACATTGCTCGCCTCTTCTATTCCGGGCTCCAGGCCTCGTAGTCCTTGCGCTCGACCGGCTCTGCCCGACGCAGAGATCCTGCTGGCGTATACGCGAGGGCAGTGCCTGTCAGGTTCTCCTGATGCGGTTTCTCCCAGGACTTGTGTTTGAGCGGCCGGTCCGTCGGTGGCTCATCCCAGGTGCGATGCAGCCAACCATGCCACTCGGGATCAACCCGGCTGGCCTCTGCCTCGCCGTTGAAAATCACCCAGCGTTTGCTGTCATCCGCATTGCGATAGAAGACGTTGCCTTCATCGTCCTCTCCCACTTTTACACCATTGCGCGCCGTGAAGATTTGCGTGTTCAGGGTTGCCCCGTTCCACCAGGTAACAGCCCGCAAAAGAGTGTTTAGGATACCCATTATCCGCCTCCGGCAATTCGGTCCTGCAATGATATGGACCAAAGGCGCGCCAAGGTCCAGTGCCACCCGTGTGACTGCGTCACTCCGGCAAAAAGGCGGTGACTTCAATCTCGATCCGGTATTTCGGATCAATCAGCCCACATTCGATCATCGTCGCAGCCGGAGGATTCGCCCCGAAGGTTTCGGACAGAATGGGCCAGCAGTGTTCGAACTCTGCCCGGTCCGGCAACATGTAGGTAACTCGGACAACATCTTCAAAAGTTGCGCCTGCTTCAACCAAGGCTTTTTCGATGATTGTCAGAGCCGACTTGCATTGCTCGACCACGGTTTCGCCCTGCCCAACCGTACCGGCCACATGAACCCAACCGCCAGCGACCACGGCGCGGCAATAACCGACCGTGGCTTCGAATTCACCGCCTGAAGAAAGTCGTTTGATTGCGGTCAAACCCCAAACCTCCACACCAACTCTTTGAAAAGCCTTTTGGATTCCAGCGAGGCTCTGCCTCGCGCTCCGGGATACTTAGGGCCAGATGAAGTTTTGGATCCCTGTATCATCTGGCCAACAACACCCAAGGGATATGCGGCTTGCCATTGTTGAGGCAAAATCCGCTTCACCCAAGGGCTGTGGTGATCTTGGTATCCGCTATCCAGCTGACGCCGATTCCGGAGCTGCGTCTGCATAGATAATGAGCGGTTGCTTGTCGGAAGACACGGCCTCTTCGTTCACAACAACTTCGGTCACGTTCTTCATGCCTGGCAACTCGAACATCGTATCCAGAAGGATGTCTTCCAGGATGGAACGCAACCCGCGCGCGCCGGTTTTGCGCTCGATCGCTTTCTTCGCTATCGACTTCAACGCGTCGTCGGTGAAAGCCAGCTCTGCATCCTCCAGTTCGAACAGGCGTTGGTATTGCTTGACCAAGGCGTTCTTGGGCTTTGTCAGGATTGTGACCAGGGCATCCTCGTCCAGATCTTCCAGCGTTGCCAGGACCGGCAGGCGGCCGACAAATTCCGGGATCAGACCGAATTTCAGCAGGTCTTCGGGCTCCAGTTCCTTGAAAATCTCACCCACGCCACGGTCATCATTGTCGCGTACATCAGCACCAAAGCCCATAGCCGAGCCTTTGCCGCGCTGCGCGATAATCTTGTCGAGGCCCGCAAATGCGCCACCGCAGATAAACAGAATGTTGGTTGTATCAACCTGCAGGAACTCCTGTTGGGGATGCTTGCGACCCCCTTGCGGCGGAACGCTTGCGACAGTGCCTTCCATCAGCTTGAGCAGCGCCTGCTGCACCCCTTCGCCCGACACGTCACGGGTGATCGAGGGGTTTTCGGATTTGCGCGTGATCTTGTCGACTTCGTCAATATAGACGATACCGCGCTGTGCGCGTTCGACATTGTACTCACTGGACTGAAGCAGCTTGAGGATAATGTTCTCGACATCCTCGCCCACATAACCGGCTTCGGTCAGTGTGGTTGCGTCCGCCATAGTGAACGGAACGTCCAAAATCCGTGCCAGCGTTTGCGCCAACAGAGTTTTACCGCAACCGGTCGGGCCGATCAGCAGGATATTGGATTTGGCCAGCTCAATGTCGCTGCCCGCTTTCTGAGCATGATTGAGACGTTTGTAGTGGTTGTGCACGGCAACCGAAAGCACACGCTTGGCCGTGGCCTGCCCGATCACATAGTCGTCCAAAACCTCGCAGATATCCTTGGGCGTCGGCACGCCATCCGAGGATTTCAGCCCGCTGGCTTTGGTTTCCTCGCGGATGATATCCATGCACAGCTCGACGCACTCATCGCAGATGAAAACGGTCGGGCCCGCGATCAGCTTGCGCACCTCATGCTGGCTTTTTCCACAAAAGCTACAGTAGAGCGTGTTTTTGCCGTCACCGCCTGAATTCGTCGCCATGATTTACCTTTCGGGCTTCGTCCATGCACCCCATCTGACAGGGCGCGCTTGCGCATGTTCGTGCAGCTTAGGCCAGCGCTCTGGCGGCTACAATCTCAAAATGACCCCCGCGCACGGGGCGCGGGGTCTGTGTCCTAGGCCTCTTCCGTATCCATCTTGGCACGGTTTTCGACGATCTCGTCAATATGTCCCCAATCCTTGGCTTCTTCGGGGCTCATGAAATTGTCACGATCCAGAGCCTTTTCAACCGCCTTCTTGGTCTGCCCTGTATGACGCACATAGATGTCATACAAACGATCTTTCAGTTTTTGCGTCTCAGCGGCATGGATCATGATATCGCTCGCCTGGCCCTGATAGCCGCCACTGGGTTGGTGGACCATGATGCGGCTGTTGGGCAGTGAAAAGCGCATGCCTGTCTCACCACCGGCCAGCAGAACCGACCCCATCGACGCAGCCTGACCGATCACCAATGTGGAACATTTCGGCTTTATGTACTGCATTGTGTCGTAAATCGACAAACCGCTGGTGACGACACCACCGGGCGAGTTGATGTAGATCGAGATTTCCTTGTTCGGGTTTTCCGCCTCAAGGTGCAGCAATTGGGCCACGATCAGATGGCTCATCCCGTCGTGGATTGGGCCGTTGATAAAAATGATCCGCTCTTTGAGCAGGCGCGAGAAGATGTCATAAGCGCGTTCACCCCGGCTGGTCTGCTCAACGACCATGGGCACGAGCGTATTCATATAGGTATCTACTGGATCGAACATTCGGAACCTGCCTGCTTTGCTATGGATCGGGACGATATCCCAACAAGAGTTACCCGAGTCTTAGTGTCGCCACCGGGGGGCTGCAAGGGGGGCCGATCAGAACGGTGATCTATTGTGGTCACACGCTTCACACGAATGTAGCGCCATTTGATTTCCGGTCTTCTGGAAATCGGGGTTGCCGGCCAGCGCTGTGCATCTCTCATCACAGTATTTTGATTCATGCATATGGAAAGAAATGCGCAAAACATGTAACGAAACGGCCTGACTTGATGGCAGCCACAATGATGGACACAACACCCGATCAACGGGTTTGCAAGGAAGATAAAATGACTCTCCCCCAGTTGAACCGAGACATGTCGCCGGACGAGTTTGATCGCATGGTGGAAAATGCCGCCCGCGCGTCGAACTTTCTAAAGGCCATCAGTCACGAAGGGCGACTGATGATCTTGTGCCATTTGGTGTCCGGCGAGAAATCGGTAACTGAGCTGGAAGAACTTCTGTCCGCGCGCCAGGCCGCCGTATCACAACAGCTGTCGCGTCTTCGGCTGGAAGGTCTGGTCACGCCGCGCCGGGAAGGCAAAGCAATCTACTACCGTCTGGCAGACGACCGCCCGCGCCGAATGCTGGAAGTTGTGTATGAGCTTTTTTGCAGCAACGATGACACGAAATAGACCGGGTGATTTCCCAACGTTACGCAGATGCCGCGTGTCCCATGTCTTAGGTACTGGCCCGCCCACCAGGATAATGCTACCGAAAGGCAGATCGAGCATTAAGGAGAAAAGCATGATCCGCGCAATTCTTGTCGGCCTGAGCCTGTTTGCCCTGACCGCCTGTGAAACAGCCAAAGGCGCCGGTAAAGACATCGAAAAAGCAGGCGACGCTATCCAGAGCGCAGCCACCGATGTGCAGGAAAACATCTGATCCGCACCTGCATTTTGCGGCCTTTGACGCACATGCCGCAATATATAGTTGATGTACCCTGCGGGATGCGCTAGTGTGCCGCTACAGGTGCATAGACGCGGCATTGCATCATCTGACGTAAATACGGGGCTCTTTTGCACATGCGAAAGAGCCCCGCTCCCTTTCGGAAGAGGGGTGCGTGGTAGCCTGAATGAAACTGGCAAGGGAAAAGGCGTCAGGTGCGCAGACGCGGTCTTTGCATGCGCCCTTGCGGGCAACCCCTGACGCCTTACCCGGACGACGCAGCCCGAAGACCACCTCGATCCAGTTGCCCCGGCCCCCGAAAGGACCACGGCTGCCGCTTTGAACCCGAAGGCCGCCGCGACGCACAAAGACCGTTAAAGCAACCGATCCTTCAACCCAAGGCCCGAGGGCCCAAGAGTGACGTATCGTCTACCGGTAAGCCTTTGCAAAAGAATAACAATCCTAAGATCGTCTTTCCCCGCTCAGACCCCCTTGGCCTTTGCATCCCGCCGTCTGTTCCGAGGAACGCCAGCGGTGTCGTCACTGTTACATTCCGCCTGAAACCGGGCAAGAAAATAGCACTGCAGCATGAAAATCAGACGGGGATAAGTTGTTGATATCTGCCGGGAGAGCGCTGTGGATAAATCGGGATTTCCTGAAAATTGCGCAGGGTTAATATCGGAAAACTCCAGAAAGCAGAATTTTAGCGGAAAACCCGGGAATGCTGCAGGTGCAAAGGTCGCCCACGGTGAGTTTCGGGCCGTTGGGACAAAAAATTCGACGCTCGGACCCCAAAGCACACGAATCGCACAAATCAGGGACGACGCAAAATACACTGCATTCTCACCTGGGCCTGCACGCATTTGGCGCGGTCTGTCCTCCAAGCGAAAATCCGCACTCGGGGACATCATCCGTATCAGAAACCACGCATTCTTGCCCGGCGGTCCGCTGACGGTGAGAGGGCCGCATGTCCCACCTCCTCCTGTGCAAAGGAGGTGGGATCGACTTGAGAAGCGTTCCGACCCGGCCGGGTTACCTACTACTCTGCCGCTTGAACAATCGTGCGACAGGACGTACCCCCTACAGTCCGCCCGAGCCGGAAACGCTTCAGTTCACCTGACGTTCCAGAACGGTGCTGTAGGTCGTCCCGCGACGCAGGCTACGGAAATCCGCGTAAATCTTGCCATCCTGATACCGGGCATCGATCAGGGCATTCACACCGATCTCGGGATTGGCCGAGCTTTCGACGATGCTGATGCGGGTCGGGTCATCGACACTGATGGTTCCGGTGGCATCCATGACGCGCCATCCCTGGGCCGCATTCGGACGCCACTTGCTGGGCCCCCAGAACACGTTGTCTTTCTGCTTCTGGATGTCCAGCACCCACTCGGCACTGTTGAAACGCGGCGCATCGCCGGTTGTGGTCCTGTTCGGGCCAACGGTGGTGTAGCTGCCCGTCCACGTGCCGCGCAAATCCGGTGTGGTATCGGCCAATGCCGCAGTTCCAAGAGTAAGGCTCGTGGCCAGAGCGGCTGCTCCGGCAGTCATGTATCTGGTCATGGGTTATCCTCCTGAATGCGACCCTTTGGAGTTCAAAAGCGAACACCGTTGCTGTGGGATACAGATTGGAAGAGCCCCGACGGCTTACAAGCTTTCTAAACAAGGCTTAATGATTGCTTCACACACGGATCAGCCCCGACCGATTGCGTCGCGACGATCAGAAGATCAAGGCCAACGCCCGGTGCCTTCTGCCAGACCGCCGTTGAAATCGCAGCAATCGTAGCCTGACCCGAGGGCGAGGATCGGGGGCACGCACGACCGCAACTGGGCCTCGTGTTGACGTCCCCGTCAGGGGCACCTCAGCAGGACAGTGGGATCGGCGCAGAACAGCGGGGCACAAGCGTCCCCGCCCGGCCCTTAGCTCGAGATCTTGCGCGCCACCAGATACGAGGCCGGGAACGCCGCCACGAATCCGACGCCCGCGGCGATCAGGATTGGGGTCAACGTCGTATACCCCATCGACAGAACCGCAATCACAGCGGACCCGGCAAGGGTAGAGCCAAGGAAGATATGCACGATCAACATCAGGGGAAGCATGGGGGCCTCATATCAGGGACTCAGTTTCGTCTGACGCTAGGGTCAAAGGCCGGGTAAGTCTTTGATCTGGGTCAGAGTGAGCGACGTCTTGGAATTCGTCCAGTGGAGTGAGAAAGCTCCCCGTAAACCATCCGGGGGATGGTTTCGCTTTCGAACGGGCGGAGCCCCGGGGCGCAAACGCGCCGCCCGATTTGCGGAGGCAAACCTACGGTTTGACGGGGCGGGTCGTCGCGGCCCGACGGTGCCGCCGGGCGGAAGGGTTGAGTTTAACGAAGATCGCAAAAGCTCTAACGACCTTACGCAGCAATATATGGTTGCCGCTGACAATCGTCCTACCATGAGCAGTAGATGCCCATACGATTGTTATTGACAACGCGGCGCATTTAGTCTTACATTGATACTTAGGAAGCGAAGTAGACGGCAAGGAACAAACAGAGAAAGGTTGATTTGTTCGCCATTTAGACTCGGAAAGTTCCAATTTGGATAATACGGCCCGTAGCTACCAAAACGACCTCAGGCTTTTCACTCTACGTGAAAAGCCCACTCTTGCTGAAATCCAAGAATTTAGAGAGCATGTCCGTGCCACCGGCAGTCCAGAGACATTTCCAAGGATCACTACCACCGAGGCAACCCAGCTTGACGACGCGATGATCCTGACAGAGTTTCAGGTCAATCGAAAGAAGCGGCCAGAACTGGATGAAGCACCTTGTCCGATTTGCAGCCCTCGATCACCCAAATTTCTTGCGGGGTATCTTGTTTGGTTCCCTAGCGAAAAGTGCATACGGGCCATCGGTAAGGAATGTGGCAAACGGATCTATGATCGATGGGATAGGGAAGTCCGAGCTTTCAAAGACCGTCAGAGACAGGAAGCGAGGATCAAGTATCTCGAGGAAAACTTCCACAAAGTTCCCGAAATTCTTGAGAAACTCTTGTTAGCGCACGAACAATCCGTGAGACACCGTGACATATGGCTTGAGTTTCGACGTAAATGTCCTGAAATCGCACAAGCCCTTCGAGGCGAAATGTCAAATGGTTATTTGTCTGTTGCACGAAAGCGCAACATCCGCTCAGGGGTTGCGACAGTGTCCTCATCGGGAGTATCCGATCATTATGAAGAGAAAATTGGCTCTGTGTCAGGGCATACTGCAGTAAAGAGCACCTTTAGGCATCCGAGAGATTGCGAAAAAGAGATACAGGCTTTTTCCGTGGCCAACTTTGGGAGTGACAAGAGTGCCACCTTCCTCAAAATTCAACAAATGTCTCTAAAGGAACACAAATCTCTAGAGAAAATCATTAAACAAGCTAAGAAAAGACTGCAGAAAACTATCGATGCCAATAACGATTTCATTGCGTTTTTTGAGTATGAGAACATTCAAACGATTGATCGATGGGCAGCTAATGAAAATGCGACCCTAAACTTTGAGATTTCGCTCAACAGCAGCCTTAGCCGGTTGAAAGTTTCAAGCCCCAAACACGGTACCGAATTCATTAACTTGGCGGGCCTTCAATGAACCCTCTCCCCAAAAAGAGAAGAGAGATTGCAACCAACCTTCGCAATACAGCCAGCCGCTAGCTGTCCATTTTTAAGGCGCTAATAAACGCCTCCTGCGGGATATCCACCTTCCCGAACTGACGCATCTTTTTCTTACCCGCCTTCTGCTTGTCCAGCAGTTTGCGTTTCCGCGTGGCGTCGCCTCCGTAGCATTTGGCGGTCACGTCTTTACGCAGCGCCGAGAGGGTCTCGCGGGCGATGACCTTGCCTCCGATGGCGGCCTGGATCGGGATTTTGAACATGTGGCGCGGGATCAGGTCCTTGAGCTTTTCGCACATCGCCCGGCCCCGCATCTCGGCCCGGTCGCGGTGAACCATGGTTGACAGCGCATCGACGGGCTCGTCATTCACCAGCACCGACATCTTAACCAGATTATCCTCGGTATAGCCGGTCATCTGGTAGTCGAACGAGGCATAGCCCTTGGTCACTGATTTCAGGCGATCGTAGAAGTCAAAGACAACCTCGTTCAGCGGCAGGTCATAGACGACCATGGCGCGGCTGCCCGCATAGGTCAGGTCCATCTGGATGCCACGGCGGTCCTGGCACAGTTTCAGCACGTCGCCCAGGAATTCGTCCGGCACCAGGATGGTCGCCTTGATGCGCGGTTCCTCGATATGGTCGACCTTTGACGGGTCGGGCATATCGGCGGGGTTGTGCAGCTCGATCATTTCGCCGTCTTTCATGTAGACGTGATAGATCACAGACGGCGCGGTGGTGATCAGCTCGATATCATATTCGCGTTCGATGCGGTCGCGGATAACCTCAAGGTGCAACAGGCCAAGGAAGCCGCAGCGGAAGCCAAAGCCGAGTGCTGCCGAGGTTTCCATCTCAAAGCTGAAGCTGGCGTCGTTCAGCGCCAGTTTGTCGATCGCATCGCGCAGGTCTTCGAATTCGGAACTGTCGACGGGGAAGAGGCCACAGAACACCACCGGCTGCGCGGGTTTAAAGCCCGTCAGCGCCTCTTCGGTGCCGTTGCGGTCATTGGTGATCGTGTCGCCGACGCGGGTGTCGCGGACCTGTTTGATCGAGGCGGTCAGAAAGCCGATCTCACCGGGGCCGAGGCTGTCGACCATCTCCATTTCGGGCCGGAAGACGCCGACGCGGTCCACATGGTGCAGGGTGTTGTTCGACATGAACTTGACCCGCATCCCCTTTTTCAGCGTGCCGTCCATGATGCGGACCAGAACGATGACACCGAGATAGGCGTCGTACCAGCTGTCCACCAGCATCGCCTTGAGCGGCGCGTCCAGAGTGCCTTGGGGCGCGGGCAGATGGGTGACGATGGCTTCCAGCGTTTCGTGGATGCCCTGCCCCGTCTTGGCGCTGACCTGGATGGCCTCGGAGGCGTCGATCCCGATCACATCCTCGATCTGTTCGGCGACGCGGTCACAGTCGGACGCGGGCAGGTCGATCTTGTTCAGCACCGGCACGATTTCGTGGTCGGCATCGATGGCTTGATACACGTTCGCCAGCGTCTGCGCCTCGACCCCTTGTGTCGAGTCCACAACCAGCAGCGAGCCTTCGACCGCGCGCATCGACCGGCTGACCTCATAGGCAAAGTCCACGTGGCCGGGGGTGTCGATCAGGTTCAGCACGTATTGCTCGCCATTATCGGCGGTATAGTCGATGCGAACCGTGTTGGCCTTGATGGTGATGCCACGCTCGCGCTCGATATCCATGCTGTCGAGCAGCTGTTCCTTCATGTCGCGATCCTTGACCGTTCCGGTCTCTTGAATGAGCCGGTCAGCAAGGGTGGATTTGCCATGGTCGATATGCGCGACGATGGAGAAATTGCGGATATGAGCGAGGTCTGTCATGGGTTGGGGATATGCGTCGGAAATGGGCTGTGGTCAATGGTCGGTCGTCAAAGGATTCACTATAGTTCGACTGCTTATTTGAGATATGATACGGAGCCTGAGTAGTGAACTTCGCAAGGACCGAATAGGTATTTGCGTAAAGCTTACGTGTTCAATCCGAACCAATCCGCTTTGTTCCAACTCCGAAACCGTGACCAGCCTGAGACTCGATGACGGCCTCGACAACACATGCGTTAGCTGGTTGTAAGGTTTTCCAATCCAAATGCTGCATATCAGGGATCAGCCTCATCATATCTCCCTCCATCCTTCGGCTGTTCCAATAAACCTCATTGGAAATCACGCGCTCTAACGGGCTCCTTAACGGCAAATTCCCATTGTAGTATAAGAATGAAGCACCAAGAGTGGTACAATCATTAACTTCGTTTGCGCACTTCTCAGTACAAAACTTACGCACCGGGGCCCAATTTGAAACATCAGCACTTAGTTTAGACGTTTTCCTAAAGAGGTCTTTGTTTTCCGACAATTCAAACGGTCCGGGTGCAATCCAAGCTAGTTCAGAAGTGCGAAAACGATTATCTGCCAAGAGCTGCGAAGCTACGCGGTGATGTCCTGCGTAGGGGTATCGGTTCTTGTTAGCGACTTGATACTTTGCCCAAATCAACAAGGGCGTTGCCTCTTCTGGCAATTCGCCTTCTAATCCCTGTAAGGCATCAATCACCTCATCCGCTCTACCTTCGGTAAGCAAGAATTCAGTTACAAGTAACGCAGCTAATGGCTCGCCTAGTTCTACGAGTGCCGCAATCGCAGGCACTCGTTGTCCCATTTCCTTAGATTGCATCAATGCAACCGCCAGAGGTTCCGCTTCCGATGCTTCAACCAACCAAGATTGACCGGACAGCCCTTTTGGCTTTCGAAATAGCGCAATCCGTTCTTTACGCGGTAGATCGACGGATACGTGCTTGTGCATGTTTCCTCTAAGTGCGATGCTCGCCAGAAGGATTTGAGCCGCTGGATTCCCATTTTGCGCCTGCTCAGAGAGGCTTCGCAACGCGACCAGATCTTCGCCATCCAACCAAGCTTGAACCGTTTCCTTGAATTCCGGCGCGTCTTCGCCTTGCAAAGGGGGCACTTCCGACAAGGCCGCAATTGGAGAAAACCAAACTACAGCTGACACAAATAGATTTTTGATCGAAATCACTGCCCTATCCCTTGTATACGCCGATCTAATTCGCTTGCGGCGCATCCCGACGCGCGGCTTTTGTCCCGGTCAAATCAACGCCGTTTGATCTGACTGTCAAAACAATTGATCCCAAATCCACTTTGATTCATACTTCCGCGGAGACCGAGAGGGGCATAAGACCCGTCCGGGCAGGCAAACACGAGGCATGAGCATGAAACAGTTCCTCCTAATCGCACTCTGCGCCACGTCGATCACGGCAGTGGCGCCTCAGGCCGTTGAGGCCTCGCAGATCAAGCGAGCGTGTCTGGCATCTGATCGGGCGGCGGCAACCCGGCAAAGGTGCAGATGTATTCAGGGCGTGGCCAATGACACGCTGACAAATGGCGACCAGAGAACCGTCGCCAAGTGGTTCTCCGACCCGCATCAGGCGCAGGAGTTGAAGATGTCGAAAACCGCGCGCGATGATGCGTTGTGGGATCGATATCAGAACTTTGGTCAGCTGGCTCAGGCAATCTGTCGCTGATCCGACGCACCATCTGAACGCTTGACCTGACCTCGGCTGCGCCGCAGAAAAGGCGCAACAAGAGGGGTTTTGCATGGTGATGAAAGGGCTGACGCTGCGCGGGCTCGAAGTGTTCGAGGCACTGGCGCGGACAGGCTCGGTGGCGCAGGCCGCCGAGATCACGGGACTCAGCCAGCCGTCGGTCAGTCAACAGTTGCGCAATCTGGAAAAGGCGATAGGCACAGATCTGGTCGATCACGGGCGGCGACCCATGCGACTGACACAGGCCGGGCGCAGCTTTCTGGCGCGGGCCGAGGCGGTTCTGGCCGAACTGCAAATGGCCCAGAGCGAGTTGACCGTAATGGATCTGGGGCATCTCACCACGCTCGCAATCGGGTTGATCGACGATTTTGACAATGACCTGACGCCGCGATTGGCGACCCTGTTGGCTGACAGCCTGACGCGGTCGAAATTCAAGCTGATCACGCTGCCCAGTCTGGACCTGTTTGCCGAGTTGGAAGCCCAGCGCCTGCATATGGCGGTTTCCGCCCATAGCGGCGAGGTGCTGGAAGGGGTGGTCGAATACCCTCTGGTTCAGGACCCGTTCATTCTGGTGGCCCCAAGCAGCGTTGGTGATGCGGACGAGGCCGTAGAAAAGCTGCCGTTCCTGCGCTATGCGCGCGAACAGCTGATCAGCCGCCAGATCGAATCTCACGTCGCCCGGCAACAGATGGAGTTCGAGGAACGGTTCGAGATTGGCTCGCATCTGGCGCTGATGGCGATGGTCGCACGCGGTCTGGGTTGGGCAATCACCACGCCTTTGGGCTATATGCGCGCGGCGCGGTTTCATGACGATCTAAAGGCCCATCCCTGCCCCTTCGGTGCGTTTTCACGGACGATCTCGCTGTTCACCCGGACTGATTGGTCGGATCAGGTCCCGCAGGAGGTCGCGGGCATGATGCGTCGGCTGATGCAAAGCCAGATGATCGATCCTGCCACGGCAAAGCTGCCTTGGCTGAGCGGACAGTTCAAGATCATGGATACCTAACGATCCAAATGGTCGACCAGGCCCTGGACGGCGGTTTCGATCAGGTCGAGGGCTCCGTCAAAGTCTCGTGTGTAATAGGGGTCGGGCACGTGATCCGCGTCGGATCCAGACACAAAATCCGTCAACAGACGCACAGGGGTTTGGTTTCCGGGCGGACGCAGGGCCTCGATGTTTTTGATGTTCTCGGCATCCATTCCCAGAATCAGATCAAAACGGTCAAAATCCTCGGCCGAGAATTGTCGCGCCCGCAGATCGCCAAGATCGAAGTTGCGTGCTTTGGCAGCCTTTTGCATCGGGCCGTATGGCGGGTTGCCTGCATGCCAACCCATGGTGCCCGCACTATCTGCGCCGTGATGCGGTGCCTGCGCGCGAAAAACGCCCTCGGCGGCGGGTGAGCGACAGATATTGCCCAGGCAAACAAACAGGATACGGTGCGTCATGGGCCAATGTGTAACGCGCGAGGGGCAAATGGAAAAGATCGTCATTCTGACCGGGGCCGGAATTTCCGCCGAAAGCGGGCTTGGCACATTCCGCGACGAAGGGGGCCTTTGGGCGCAACACCGGATCGAGGATGTCGCGACGCCGGAAGGCTTCGCGCGTGATCCCGCCTTGGTACAGGGGTTCTACAATGCGCGCCGTGCACAGGCCGCCACTGTTCAGCCGAACGCAGCGCACCAGGCATTGGCCAACCTGCAGCGGGACTGGTCCGGAGAAGTCGTGATCGTCACACAAAACGTTGATGGGCTGCACGAGGCCGGAGGCGCCAGGCATGTGATCCATATGCACGGCACTTTGTCTGGCGCGCTTTGTGCGTCTTGCGGTCACCGCTGGACTGCCCCGCTCGAAATGGCCGTCGGAGAACCCTGTCCGTTGTGCCTCGCCCCCACCGCGCGACCCGATGTGGTCTGGTTTGGCGAGATGCCCTATCACATGGACGAGATTTTCGATCACCTTGCCACAGCATCAATCTTTGCCGCGATCGGCACCTCTGGCCAGGTCTACCCGGCGGCCGCCTTTGTGCATGAGGCACAGGCGGCTGGTGCGCAAACCATAGAAATCAATCTTGAGCAAACGAACGGTGGTTTTGATGACCGCCTGCTGGGCAACGCGACCGAAACCGTGCCACTATGGGTCAACCGACTTCTGCAAATGCAATCATAAAAGGGCAGACAGCGCACGAATTCTGCGCCCCTATAGACCGATTGGTTACCAAAACACAAAGTGAGACCACGCCATGACAGACCAAAACCCGCAAACCGGTGAAATTTTGGATGAGGGCAGTATGGCCGACCGGGACATGTTGAGCGCCCAGTTGGCAAGCCTCTGGTGGACTTTCTTGCTGCGCGGTGTGTTGGCCGCGGCTGTTGGCATCGCGGCCCTGTTCTGGCCTTCGAGCAGCATTGCGTTGCTGCTGCGGCTGGTCGGCGCATTGCTGGTCCTCGATGGCGTCCTGACGCTCTTTGGTGTTGGACGGCGGGGGCTTCTGGGTAGTGCCGCGATTGGCGCAGTGCTGATTGGCCTCGTCTTGCTGATCTGGCCCGAGGGCACGGTCAAGCTGGCCTTCTTCCTGTTGGGTGCTTGGGCGCTGATCATTGGTATCGGCTCACTGGCGGCCGCCCGGCAGATGCGCGAACAAGACCCGCAGCGCGGCTCGATGCGCGGCTCGGGCTTTGCAGCGCTTATCATTGGATTGGTTCTGATGATATGGCCAGCCATTGCACTGGTGGCGCTGGGATGGGCCATCGCTTTCTCGGCACTCGCCATTGCCGCCGTCATGTTCTGGCTGACTTCGCGCCTGCGCAGTGCCAATGACCGGGTCGGTATGAAAAACATCACCCGGTAAAGTAAGGTCGCTACCCTGAACCCCAAGGCACAACAGGCCGGGCAAAGCCCGGCCTGACGCATGGATGACGGCCGCATCGCGGCCCGAAGACAGGCGTCGCCTTAGTTCGAATGCGACCCCTGTTTGCCCTGACCATGGCCATGCTTGTCCTGGCGTTCCAGATCAACAGGGACATCGATCAGGACCTCACCTGCATTTTCGAAGACCAACGTGACCGGCACTGTGGCGCCATGTTCGAACGGTTGCTTCAGCCCCATGAACATCACATGGTCGCCACCACGCTTGAGCACATGGCTCTCTCCTGCTGGAATCGCAAAGCCCTCCTCGACCTGTACCATCTTGGCTATACCGGCATCGTCGATCTTGTGGGTGTGCAATTCAACGCGCACAGACACATCCGAGGTCGCGCTGAGCAGGCGATCCTCGGTGTCTCCGGTGTTTTGTATCACCATGAAAGCCGCGCCTGCCTTGGCTGATTTACCCGCCGACCGGGCATAGGCATCATCAACCACGATGATGCTGTCTGCAATTGCGGGAAGGGCCAGAGCACAGGTGGCCAGGGTTGCGAGCAGAGTCGATTTGAAGGACATCATGCCTCTCCATTGTAGAAAAACTGGGAATTCGGAGGGGTTTCAGGCCAACAAAGGCGGCGCGCGCGCTGGTTGACTGGGCAACGGCAAGGCAATCAGGCTGTCCACCTGGCGCGCCGGTTGGGGCAGCGTTCGCTGCGGGGCCTCCGGCACAGGTGGCTGTGCCGCGCAAACAGCTCCCAACAGTGCCAGGGCATAGTCGGGACAAAAATGCGGAGGCGCAGTCGGTTGACCTGACGCATCCATGTAGACAACGACAGGACCTGTACCGGTGCACAGCACCATCTGTCCCACAGCGTTGTCGATACCACGGGACGCCGCAACACCCTGTCCAGTCAGTACAACCAGCAGGGACAGCAGAACAGGCACAACTTGATGCACGACGCGTCTCATATTGGCGTCGATATAAGCCTTGGTTTGAATGGGCTTCAAGCGCGAAACGGTCGCACTCTAATTCCGGGTCAGTAGTCCATTCCTGGCCGCTTGACAGTGCCCTTGGTCAGGCTGGTATGCGTCCGGTTAACCCTGCGTTGCATCCGCGAACACGCCGAAATCGTCCTACCAGCCAATGCGTTCAATATTTGAAAAAAATATATACTCTTTAATGACATGGGAAAGCCCTCGCCGCTGGATAAGTTAACGCTACGTCAATTTACATCAACTCGTCTGTGAACAAGATCACACAGCAGATATTTTATTTCGCCTTTGGCAACAATCAACAAAAATCGTTTCCAAAAAACAAAAGCCCCGAGCCGGACGGGCTCGGGGCTTGTAAGTTTAAATGTGTAAAGGTTTAGACCGAGGCTTGTGCCTTGGCGATTTCCTTTTTCACTTTCAGAGCGTTCGCAGACAGCTCATCGTCCTTGGCTTTGGCCAGGAACGCATCCAGACCACCACGGTGGTCGACAGAACGCAGAGCAGCCGCCGAGATGCGCAGCTTGACGCCACGACCCAGAGTCTCGGACTGCAGGGTAACGTCATTCAGGTTCGGCAGGAAACGACGCTTGGTTTTGTTGTTGGCGTGGCTGACATTGTTGCCAGTCATCGGGCCTTTTCCGGTCAGTTCGCAACGGCGCGACATGGTTTCTTCCTTTGTTTCTGGAGGCCCGGCAAAACGCCTGCGGCCAAATCACAAGGGGCGCAACCCGAAGTCGCGCCCGAAAACTGGTTGGATGCGTTTAGTTGGAATCGCCCTGAGGGTCAAGACGGACAAAGCGAATTCTTTTCCATACCGTCCCATGCGGGAAGGGCCCTGCCCTGCGGGTGTTTTCCGCAAGAAAAAACAAGTGTCAGCTCAATGTAGCCAACATCTGTTGTGCGGCCATCGCCGGGCTCAGGCGGCCTTGGGACACTTCGGCATCCAGCCGCGCCATCTGGGCCTTGGCCTGAGCGGTTTCAAGGCGGGCAAGCAGCGCGTGGCGCACCTCCTGATCGAACCAGTATCGAGCCTGGGCCGCGCGATTGTTGTGCCAATGACCCGCCTCGCGGCGCCAATCGGTCAGGGTCTGGATTTCGGTCCAGGCGGTGTCGAGCCCATGTTCTTCGACAGCCGAGACGGTCATGGCCTTTGGGAACCCTTCCGGGTCCTGCGGGCGTTTGCGCAGCAGACGCAGCGCCCCGGCATAGTCGGCGCAGGTGCGGGTTGCCGTAGACTTAAGATCCCCGTCCGCCTTGTTGATCAGGATGATGTCTGCCATCTCCATGATCCCGCGCTTGACGCCTTGCAGCTCATCCCCGCCTGCGGGCGCCAGCAGCAGCAAGAACAGGTCCGAAAGCTCCGAGACCACTGTCTCGGATTGACCAACGCCAACGGTTTCGATCAGAACCACGTCGTAGCCTGCCGCCTCGCACAGGGCGATGGCCTCACGAGTGCGGCGCGCGACGCCGCCCAGATGGCTTTGACTGGGCGAAGGGCGAATGAAAGCGTTGGCTTCCCGGCTCAGGCGTTCCATGCGGGTTTTGTCACCCAGAATCGATCCGCCCGAGCGGGCCGAACTGGGATCAACAGCCAGAACCGCCACGCGCAACCCCTGCCCGATCAGCATCATGCCAAAGCTTTCGATGAAAGTAGATTTGCCGACACCGGGCGTACCCGACAATCCGATGCGCAGGGATTGCCGCCCGGACTGCGCCAGATGGGTCAACAACTCGGTCGCTTGCGCCCGGTGATCTTCTCTCCGGCTTTCGACCAACGTGATTGCACGCGCGAGGGCCCGGCGTTCGCCTTCTAGGATCCTGTCGCCCAGGTCAGCAATGTTCATTCGTGCGGTCCCTCTCGAGTTTGCCCTAGATGACTTTTCCGCGTGGTGTTTGTCCAGAGGTCCAAGCGGGATTTGCTGCGGTGCTTCTGGACCTTGGGTCGTGCTTTGGCGATAAGGCTGCATGACCCGTTTGCCGATAGACGATGCAATCCCCGAGCTGCTGGATACTCTAAAGGTCCATGGCAGGGCCGTGCTTCAGGCCCCGCCCGGTGCAGGCAAGACCACGCGGGTGCCGCTGGCCATGCTTGAGGCAGGGCTGTGCGAGGGTCGGATCGTGATGCTGGAACCCCGGCGACTGGCGGCCCGCGCCGCGGCCGAGCGGATGGCCGGGACGCTGGGCGAACAGGCCGGTCAAACAGTTGGATATCGGGTGCGCGGCGATGCACGGGTTTCAAAATCCACCCGGATCGAGGTGGTCACCGAAGGTATCCTGACCCGGATGCTGCAATCTGAACCTGACCTGCCCGGCGTCAGCGCGGTGATTTTTGATGAATTCCACGAACGGTCGCTGAATGCCGATCTGGGTCTGGCACTATGTCTTGAGGTGACAGGCGCGCTGCGGAACGATCTGATCCTGCTGGCGATGTCCGCGACACTGGATGCAGACCCGGTGGGACAGCTGATGGGAGCCCCGCTCGTGACCTCGGCTGGGCGTAGCTATCCGGTCGAGACCCGGTGGTTGGATCGGCCTTTGGGTGCACAGGCCCGACGGCTGGATGCATTGATCGATCTGGTTGTTCAGGCCGAGCGTGAAACTCGGGCTTCGGGCGGAGGCATATTGGTATTCCTGCCTGGCGAAGGGGAAATCCGCCGGGCCGAAGGCGCCCTGACCGGACGTTTGCGCAAGGATTGCGCTGTGCGGCCCATGTTCGGTGCAATGCCGTTCAACGCCCAACGCGCCGCGATTGCGCCAGTCGAGAGCGGGCGCAAGGTGGTGCTGGCAACCTCGATTGCAGAAACATCGCTGACCATTCCCGATATTCGCATCGTGGTCGACATGGGTCAGGCGCGAAGGGCACGGTTCGATCCCGGATCGGGTATGTCGCGACTGGTGACAGAACGCGTGACGCGGGCCGAGGCGACGCAGCGGTCAGGGCGGGCGGGCCGTGTCTCGGAAGGTGTGTGCTATCGGCTGTGGTCCAAGGGTGAAGATGGCGCAATGGCCGCCTACCCGCCTGCCGAGATCGAAGCCGCTGACCTGACAGGTCTGGCACTGGAACTGGCCCTTTGGGGGGCCGAGGTCGGAGATCTGGCTTTTTTGACCCCGCCGCCCGCAGGCGCTTTGGCCGAAGCGCGGGCGCTGCTGACCATGCTGGGGGCGCTGAACGAAAAGGGGCGGATCACGGATCACGGACGGGCCCTGGCGGCGTTGCCGCTCCATCCGCGTTTGGGGCATATGCTGATTTCCGCCGGACCTCAGGCGGCGTCATTGGCGGCCCTGATGGCCGAGCGCGATCCGCTGAAGGGCGCCCCGGTTGATCTGACATTGCGCCTTGAAGCAATACGGGACGCCCGGGCGTTTCAACGCAACAGGGTCTGGCAAGTCAACATGGGCGTGCTGGACCGGGTCAAGGCCGAGACAAAACGCCTGCGGGCGCAAGCTGGAGGCGAAACCGAAACCCAAAGCCACGCGGCCATGGCAGCATTGGCGTATCCCGACCGGATCGGGCAACGGCGCAAGGGAGATGCTCCGCGCTATGTGCTGTCGGGGGGCAAAGGCGTCGTGCTGGACACCAGCGATACGCTGGCGGGCGCACCCTATCTGGTGGTCGTCGATACGGATGGAAACCCGCGCGAGGCCAGGGCGCGTATGGCTGCACAAATCTCGGAACGGGAGATCCGAGACCTGTTTTCGGATCAGATCGGCTGGCAAGACAGATGCGCCTGGTCCAAGCGCGAGCGGCGCGTCATCGCGCGGCGACAGGAGTTGTTCGGAGCGATCACATTGGACGATCGCGTCTGGAAGGACGTGCCGGATGATGTGGTGGCCCAGGCCATGCTGGACGGTGTGCGCGATTTGGGGCTGCGGCTTAGTGGGGCTGCGGCCCGGTTGGCCGCGCGGGTGCAGCTGGTGCGCGGTGATGGCGTCGACCTGCCCGATTTCTCGGATCAGGGGCTGATGGAGACACTGGATGACTGGTTGTTGCCGATGCTCTCGGGCGTACGCAGCGCCGACGACTGGAAGCGCTTCGACCTGCTGCCAGCGTTGCGGGCGCGGCTGGACTGGACCCAGACGCAAGAGCTGGACCGACGCGCACCGGGATCGTTCATCACGCCGCTGGGACGGAAAGTACCGATAGACTATGGCGCTGACGCGCCTGAGATTTCGGTGCGTCTGCAGGAAATGTTTGGCGTCACGCAGCATCCGATCGTGGGGGGCGCACCTCTCAAGGTCACGCTGCTATCGCCCGCACGTCGCCCGATCCAGATCACCCGTGATTTGCCGGGGTTCTGGGCAGGCTCCTATGCGGATGTGCGCAAGGATATGCGGGCGCAATACCCCAAACACCCATGGCCAGAAGACCCGACACAGGCTGATCCAACGTTGCGGGCAAAACGCAGGCCGGTCTAGTAGGTAGCCTGTTTTTGGGCGAAACTGCGGAACGTCGCGGGTTTTGCGGTATAATTGCCGAAACACTCTGACCAAAACGGCAATCTGTGCAGCTCGCGTTGCAAAAGGTGCCTCCCACAACTATGTCATCAACCGTTCAGTATGCTCAATTCTTAGACAGCCGACAGATGAAAGCACAGTTGCAGAAAATCTGGGACGAGGTCGGACGACCCATGGTCCAGCGCCCCAAGCGGGTGCAGGTTGCTGCGCTATGCACGCGCAAGGCCGGATCCGGTGAAGAGGTTCTGCTTGTCACCAGCCGCGACACCGGGCGCTGGATTATTCCCAAGGGTTGGCCCATTGACGGGCTGGACGGCGCAGAAACCGCCTTGCAAGAGGCCTGGGAAGAGGCTGGCGTACGCAAAGCCGTGGCCGAAGAGGACCCAGTCGGGCATTTCACGTATGACAAGATACTCAAGGACGGCTCGGCAGAACCTGTTTTGACCAGCGTGTACCGCCTTCGTGTCAAAGAGTTGTCGGATGACTATCCCGAGATGGATGAGCGCAAGCGAAGCTGGGTGCCCCCCAAAACCGCCGCCAAACGTGTGAACGAGCCGGAATTGCAGGCCCTCTTGCGGGATATGTAAGGGCCCCACGACAATGTCAGGACTATTGGGTTGCCCTTGCACAGGGAAACCGATAGCCGCCAAGCCCGTATCCCTGGAACGACATCAAGACCATGGCGAATTCGCACTCAAAACCCCGTTGGCAGGCGCTGGACAGTGACCTGCATCGCATCTCGCGCGTCGAGACAGCGAATGCGCATGTGGCCCGTCCTTTGCTGGCGCCGGGCCTTGCGCTGGCCTTCATGGCGTTGGCCGGGCTGACAGCCGCGGTGCTGTTCGGGCAGATGGACGGCGCGTTCATCGTCGTCGCGGCGGCAGCATTTGGTGCCTATATGGCAATCAACATCGGCGCCAATGACGTTGCCAACAACATGGGGCCTGCGGTTGGCGCAAACGCGCTGACCATGGGTGGTGCAATTGCCATCGCAGCCGTAGCCGAAAGCGCGGGTGCGCTACTGGCCGGGGGCGACGTTGTTTCCACGATCTCCAAAGGGATCATCGACCCTGTATCCGTCCAGAACAGCGATGTGTTCATCTGGGCAATGATGGCGGCGCTGATCTCGTCCGCCATGTGGGTCAATCTGGCGACCTGGGTGGGGGCTCCGGTTTCGACCACCCATTCGGTGGTTGGCGGTGTAATGGGCGCGGGCATCGCCGCAGCGGGTCTGAGCGCGGTCAGCTGGGGCACGATGAGCGCGATAGCAGCCAGTTGGGTGATCTCGCCGGTTCTGGGCGGGGTGATTGCAGCCGGGTTTCTGGCACTGATAAAGGCAAAGATACAGTACCGGGAAGACAAGATTGCCGCCGCCCAACGCTGGGTTCCTATCCTTGTCGGTCTTATGGCAGGGGCCTTCGCCACATATCTGGCCGTGAAAGGGTTGAAAAAGATCGTCGAAGTCGAGCTGGACATCGCGCTGCTGATCGGGCTGAGCACGGGTGTGCTGGCCTGGTCTGTGACCATACCCTGGGTCCGTCGCAAATCCGCCGGTTTGGAAAACCGCACTCGTTCGCTGAAGACACTGTTCGGGTTGCCATTGGTCATCTCGGCCGCTTTTCTCAGCTTTGCGCATGGTGCCAATGACGTGGCAAATGCGGTTGGACCTTTGGCTGCCATCGTCCATGCCGCCGAATCCGGAGGATTTGCCGCCAAAGTGTCGATTCCTGTCTGGGTCATGGTGATCGGAGCGTTTGGCATATCCTTTGGCCTGTTCCTGTTCGGACCAAAACTCATCCGCATGGTTGGCAGCCAGATCACCAAGCTGAACCCGATGCGGGCCTTCTGCATCGCTCTGTCGGCGTCGATCACCGTGATTGTGGCCAGTTGGCTGGGACTGCCGGTCAGTTCGACCCACATCGCCGTGGGTGCGGTGTTTGGTGTCGGGTTCTACCGCGAATGGCATTCGGACAAGCGTTGGAACCGGTCGAACCGCCAACGTCCGCCGGAACAACGCCTGGCGCGGGAAGAACATCAACGGCGCATGCTGGTGCGACGGTCGCATTTTATGACCATCGTGGCTGCTTGGGTCATCACCGTCCCCGCTGCGGCCACGATGTCAGCGATGATTTTCTGGTTGCTGACGGCCTTTACCTGAGCCGGTGATCAGGGACGGGTCTGATCCGGTGAGAGCGGGTTTTCCGGGGCCTTTCGGATCAGGTCTGCAATATGGGCGCAGATCGGTGTAGGGACACCTGTCTGTTGCCCAAGACGCACAATCTCTCCCTGAAGGCTATCAATCTCGGTTTGGCGGCCTGCGCTCAAATCGTACGCCATTGAAGTCCGCGCACTGGGGTCAATGGTCAACATCCGCGCAGCGATACGTTTGAACAGCGGTGTCGGCAGGCGCAGAATATGCGGCATCATCCAAGCGGGCAGCGGAGTCGTCGAGACCACGGGGCGACCCGCGGCTTTCAGGACAGACAACGCCTCAGCCATCTGATCGGCCATCACGCGACGCCAGTCACGGTCCATCAGTTGAGCGCGCAGCGTAAGGCCGGACAGTGCATTGAGCGCGTTGTTGAGATTGATGACCAGTTTGCCCCACTGCACGGCTTCGATCCGTTCACTTTCCGCTATGGGCAGGTTTGTACTGCTCAACTGCCCCGCCACCGCCCCCGGACCGGCCTGAATGACGATTTCACCGGATGTCGCCCGGTGATAGCTGGCCGGATCAGTTGGCACGACGTTGAAGGGCACCATGCCTGCGCGGACATCACGGTCAGGCAAAGCATCGCGCAGGGTTCGCGCATTCTCCATTCCGTTCTGCCAGGACAGGATGGGGGCGTTGGTCGGAGCATGTGACGCGATCAGATCAGCCATTTCAGCGGTGGCCCCGGACTTTACGGCAACAATCACAACCTCGGCGCCGGCCATACAGGTCGGGTCTTCGCTCAGGTCCAGCGACGCGGCAGGGACGGTGCAGCGCAGGCCCGAGAAATCGCTGACGCTCAGGCCCTGCGCCCGGATCGGATCCAACACGCGCGCCCGGCCCAGCAATGTAACCGTGTGCCCTGCATTGGCCAGCAATGCGCCGCAATAGCACCCGATACTGCCTGCACCAGCGATGACGATCTTCATGGTGAACCCTCCGCTTGAAGAAGGATCACCGGAATAGTTGGTCCGGACAAGCCGGACTTTCTATGACGTCACGTTGAACGCGCCAACCGAGGCTTGGTGCGCTCCAGCTCCGGAGAAATCGGGATAAACTCCTGATCGTCGCCGGGCGGCAGGTGGAAGGCACCATCGGCCCAGTCGGCCTGTTTCCATTCCCGCGTGGCGTGCTCGATCTTCTCTTTCGACGAGGACACGAAATTCCACCAGATATATCTATCCTCGTTCAGGGTCGCGCCCCCCAGCAGCATCAGCCGCGCACCCAATGGACCTGCCGTGACCGAGAGCTTGTCGCCCGGGCGGAAGACCATCATGCGACCCTCGTCGAATGTGTCTCCTGCGATATCGACAGAGCCTTGGGTGACATAAACACCGCGATCTTCATGATCTTCCGGCAGCGGGAAGGAAGCACCGGGGTCCAGTTGGACGTCCAAATAGAAAGTCTCGGAAAGCATCGTCACTGGACTGGTTTCGCCATAGGCCGAACCGAGGATCAGCCGGGCACTAACGCCCTTGTCCTGAATATGAGGCAGCGCACCATTTTTGTGGTGTTCGAAGTCAGGGGCCATATCCTCATGCGCTTCCGGCAATGCGATCCAGGTCTGAATGCCGAACAGTTTGTTTTCTCGGGCCCGGGTCTCGGCACTTGTGCGTTCGGAATGGGTGACACCGCGCCCGGCCACCATCCAGTTGACCTCGCCTGGGTAGATCATTTGATGCGTGCCCAGACTGTCGCGGTGTTCGAATTCGCCCTGATAAAGATAGGTGACGGTGCCCAGCCCGATATGGGGATGCGGGCGGACATCGATCCCGCCCTCGGTAATGAACTCGGCAGGGCCCATCTGATCGAAGAAAATAAAAGGTCCTACCAACTGGCGGTCGACCGAGGGCAAGGCGCGGCGCACTTCGAAACCGCCCAGATCCCGGGCGCGAGGGATAATCAATGTCTCAAGCGCTGAGTCCTGCGAGCTGCATTCGGGGCTGTGGGTCGGGTTCCAACTCATACCTAATCTCCGGTGCTTCGGTTCACTGATGCAGGATATAGGGCGAAAACACGCATTCACATCCCCAAAACCGCACACTAAAAGTGCGCCGCTATCCAGTGATGGACATACCTTTGTCTCAACAGCTTCAGTTACGGCCAGAGTCGGGGAAAGAAAGCTCCGTCGATGCGGTCGCCTTCATTGTATCCTGCCGCCTCGAACTGGGCGCGCTCGTCCTTGGCCCAATCCCCCCTGTAACGGAGAATTCCGTCCGGGGCGGTCATTCTGAGCGTAAAACGGCGCACCGTTTCGGTTGGCGTTACAGAAGACAGACCACCATGAAGAGTGCGCATATCGAAGAAAATGCAATCCCCAAGCTCCAAGTCCCATTGCAGCAGATCATAGGCGTCTGGGTTTGCATTCACATCGGGGGGCGGGTGATAGGTATGGCCTGCGACTTCGGTGGGTTCGAAACTGGGATGGCCATCGGCAAACCGCACCCGCATGAACAGCTTGCCCCAAAGATGCGAGCCCTTGACGAACGCAATGCCGTTTTCTTTCGAGACAGGCTCCAATGGCAACCAAAGGACACACATTGTGCCTTCGAAATCAAAGTAGGACAGGTCCTGATGAAAGGGCGGGCGTGAGGTCGATCCGGCTTCACGCAGGAACCAATTGTCCATAACCAGATTGATCGAAGGCGCGCCCAGCAGGTCAGCAGCCAGTGCAGCACAGGGCGAGTTTCGGACAAAATCGTTGAATTGTGGGATTTTGTTCCAAGCCCAGAAATCCTCGAAATAGGCAGGTGCGTCCGGGTCCTTGGTGTGGCGTGTGAAATTTTCGGTGGGATCGGCCAAATCGGCATCGATACCGTCCCGCAACAACGCAAGCCAATGGTCCGGGAAAACTGATCGCAGCACGACGGCTCCATCGCGTTGAAAGGCTGCGATGTCGTCCACTGACACGAGGGGCCTGTCTGTCATCTGCCATCCCTTTCCGAATTGGGCCTCAGGGCCTGACGATTGCACTGCGCGCGCAATGCGTCAAAGGATTCCGATCCCCATCAACGCTTGGCCAACAAGGTCTCGGAATGCGCGACAATCATACTATATTGAAGGGAGGCGTCAGGTAGGCACCGGGCGCATGGATCGTGGTTTCAAGGAGAGTTGCATGACCCAGGTCTCTCGTCGTTCGCTGATCGTCACCGGTAGCGCCGCTTTGGTCACGGGTGCTTCCGGTGTGTTGGTTCCTGCGCGGGCCAGCGGGGTGGCGCCCACGCCGTCGATGCGCGGAGGCTCCAACAACTACCGACCCGGCGCTCCGATTGTCGAGCGGATCGGCGAGGGCGGTTTCTGGATGACAGGAACGGTGCGGCGCGCGGGCGACGGAGCCCCCCTGCCCGGCCAACGCATCCAGATCTGGGCACATACCACCGAAGGTCACGAGCGGGATCAGCGCAGTCATGGGGCGACTCTGACGGATGCGAATGGCGAATTCCGGCTGGAAATGCCGCAGATCGTGCCCGCGTTCGGGCAGCCGCACGGCCATCTGGCCTATGACAGCGGCGACTTCGAAACGGTGTTCCTGCGGCCCGTCATGTCCAGTTCGAAAGACAAAACACTGGCTGCGCATTTCGTGCTGCAACCAGTCTGATCCAAGTGCTCCGCAGTCTGGGCATTTGGGCAGCCATCGGTGCCGCCATGTTTATTCCTTTGGCGGCAGCGATGTTGAGCCCACTGCTGGCTTGGCGTGACCCTGTCTACATTTTGTCCGGGTTTGCCGGGGTTCTATGCTTGGGGTTGCTGCTGCTTCAACCGTTGCTGGCGACAAAAGACCTGCCTGGTCTGTCCCCGATGACCAGCCGACGCTTGCATCGATGGGTCGGCCTTACGCTGATTGTGGCGATTCTGATCCATGTCGGCGGGTTGTGGGTCACTAGCCCACCGGATGTTGTGGATGCCCTGCTGTTCGTGTCACCGACGCCGTTCTCTGCTTGGGGTGTGATTGCCATGTGGGCCGCGTTTGCGGTGGCGCTGTTGGGACTTTACCGGCAGCGGCTAAGCCTGCGGTTTCGCCTCTGGCGCTTGACGCACACGAGCCTGGCGACCGTGACGATTGTTGGCTGCGTCGTGCATGCGATGCTGATCGAAGGCACTATGGAGATCATGACCAAGACCGCACTTTGTGTGCTGGTGCTGCTGGCAAGCGCAGGTACGCTCGCCAGGATGCGGGTTTGGGAGGTCCGGCGTTAGACGCCCAGACACCACCGCATGACCGCCTTTTGCGCATGAAGGCGGTTTTCAGCCTCATCAAAGATCACCGAGTTGGGGCCATCCATGACCTCCGAGGTTGCTTCCTCTTCGCGATGTGCAGGCAGGCAATGCATGAACAGCGCATCAGGTTTGGCGTGCGACATAAGTTCGGCGTTGACCTGATAGGGGCGCAACAGGTTGTGGCGACGCTCTTTGGCCGATTGGGAATCGTGCATCGAGACCCATGTGTCGGCGACCACCAAATCCGCGCCTTCGACCGCCTTGAACGGGTCGCGTTCGACAACGATCTTTGACCCTTTCTGGCGCGCAAGACCGATGAATTCGTCCTCTGGGTCGAACTGCGCGGGGCCGGCGAACGTCAGGTCAAATCCGAACTGGCCGGCCGCGTGCAGGAAGGAGGCGCACACATTGTTCCCGTCGCCGGTCCACACCACCTTTTTGCCTGCGATGGGCCCCCGGTGTTCTTCGAAGGTCAACACGTCGGCCATGATCTGACAGGGGTGGGTACGATCGGTCAGGCCGTTGATCACGGGTACGTCCGAGTATTCCGCCATCTCGGTCAGGATGGTTTCATCAAAGGTTCGGATCATGATCATGTCGACATAGCGCGACAGCACGCGGGCTGTGTCAGCGATGGTCTCACCGTGACCCAATTGCATATCCTTGCCCGACAACACCATAGTTTGCCCGCCCATCTGACGCACGCCCACGTCAAATGACACACGAGTCCGGGTCGAGGGTTTTTCGAAGATCAGCGCGACCATGTGATCCCTGAGAGGCCGGTCATCATCCGGCGCGGCCTTGGGCCGACCCTGCCGCGCCTGTTTCATGGCAGCGGCTTGATCGATCATGGCCCGCAATTCGCCTGCATCGGTTTTGTGGATATCGAGGAAGTGTTTCATTTTGCTTCGCTTTTATCTTTTGGACAGTAGGGGCGACCCCCACTGCCAAGCAATTGGAAAAGATGACGATCATGCCGTGGCAAGATGGGTCTCGACTTGTGCTGCGGCTTTGTCGAGGCGGATCATGGCTTGCGCAATATCGTCCTCTGTCAGGGTCAGGGGTGGCAGCAGGCGGATCACGTTGTCGGCGGCGGGGACGGTGATAACCTCGTTGTCATAGCCCGCGTTGACCACATCCAGATTGGGTGCCTTGCACTTGAGACCAAGCATCAGGCCGGAACCGCGCACTGCTTCGAATACCTCTGGATGTTCGGCAACCAAACCTTCGAGTTTCTGGCGCAGCAGGCCGGCCTTGCGGTTGACGCCGTCAAGGAAGGCGGGTGTTGCCACCTGATCGATCACCGCACAGCCAACGGCGCATCCCAGCGGGTTGCCCCCGTAGGTAGAGCCGTGAGTGCCTGCGGTCATGCCGCTGGCGGCCTCTTCGGTGGCCAGAACAGCCCCCAGGGGGAACCCTCCGCCGATGCCTTTGGCGACCATCATGATGTCGGGTGCGATCCCCGCCCATTCATGCGCAAAAAGCTTGCCAGTCCGGCCCACACCGCATTGCACCTCATCAAGAATCAGAAGCAAGCCGTGATCGTCGCAGATCTGGCGCAGGGCTTTGAGTTCGGTATCGGGCACCGGGCGAATGCCACCTTCGCCCTGAACGGGCTCGATCATGATAGCGGCTGTTTGGTCGGTAATAGCGTCGGTGACGCCATCAAGATCGCCGAAGATCAGATGCACGAAGCCCGGCAGTAGCGGGCCAAAGCCTTTGGTCATCTTCTCAGAGCCAGCCGCAGCGATGCCCGCCGAGGAGCGGCCATGGAAAGAGCCATCGAATGTGATGATCTCGACCTTTTCGGGCTGGCCTTTGTCATAGAAATACTTGCGCGCCATTTTCACGGCCAGTTCGCAGGATTCTGTGCCGGAGTTGGTGAAAAACACTGTGTCGGCGAATGTGTGCTCGACCAGCTTGTCGGCCAGCGCCTGCTGTTGCGGAATATTGTAGAGGTTCGAAACATGCCACAGCGCATGTGCCTGCTCGGTCAGTGCGGCCACCAATGCCGGGTGGGCATGGCCCAGCGCGTTCACCGCGATGCCCGCGCCGAGGTCCAGAAAACGTCGGCCATCCGCCTCGGTCAGCCAGGCGCCCTCGCCCTTCACGAAAGTCAGGGGTGCGCGGTTATAGGTCGGCAGAACGGACGGGATCATCGGATCATCCTTTTCGAATAGCTTGAGCCCTGTGAGTGATACACGAGAGCCATGGTCGTCAACTGATTTGGTGGAGTTTGCGCGGATTTGGACAGCGCAAATAGATCAAACGGGCCGGTTACGCGGTCAGGCGTCGGCGTCGGAGCCGCAGTATATGTGCAGTCTTGATCATGGCCGGTCGTATAGCGGGGCTGGTCCGATCTGGGAACCCTCTAATTTGCGTCGTCGTGAAATTTTGCGCTGGATCGACCATGCGACGCATTTGGCGCTTGTCATTTGCCCTTGCGTACCGCACCGCTGGGGCATGACGCCTGCCCGCCAAAACCCGTCCCTTGCGGCCCTGTTGATCTTTGCTGCCAGCGCTTTGTTGGCCGGAACGACGTTGTTGGCAAAGGCTTTGGGAACGCATGCTTTGGGCCCTCCGCTGCACCCGATGCAAATCAGCCATGGTCGTTTTTTGTTTGCCTTTGCGGTGATCGTCGGCGCGGTGGCCGTATTGCGCCCGCCCCTGAAGCGTCCGCACTGGGGGCTGCATATCGGACGTACCAGTTTCGGGTGGCTGGGGATCACGCTGATGTTTGCCTCGGTCGCCTATATCCCGATTGCAGACGCAACTGCGATTTCTTTCCTCAACCCCGTCTTTGCCATGGTTCTTGCGATTCCGCTGTTGAAGGAAGGTGTTGGACCCTGGCGCTGGCTGGCGGCATTTGTGGCCCTGGTCGGGGCACTGATCCTGTTGCGGCCCACCCCGGCCAGCTTCCAACCGGCAGCCCTGTTGGCATTGACCGCGGCAATGGTGATCGGGATGGAACTGATTTTCATCAAGAAACTCTCGGGTCGCGAGATTCCGATCCAAATTCTGTTGATAAACAATTCCTTGGGGCTGGTCATTGCCTCGGTTGCGGTGGTCTTTGTTTGGCAGCCGCCAACGATGTCACAATGGGTCGCTCTGGCCGCGATCGGAGGGTTGATGGCGTGCGCGCAAGCCTGTTTCGTCAACGGGATGGCACGGGCGGATGCCTCGTTCGTGGCTCCGATCAGCTATGCAACCCTGATCTTTGCAGCCTGCTATGACTTTGCGATCTTTGGCGTGGTTCCGGACACAGTCAGCGTCATCGGCTCGTCGATCATCCTGACCGGCGCGCTGATCCTGGTCTGGCGGGAAGCGCGGCAGCGTCAGGCCTTAAGCCGGTAACCTGTACGCACCATCTGCCAAGTCAGCGCGCATACGGCCAGGGTCGCCGCCGAACAGACCACAAACCCCAATACAGGCGCGCTGTCCGAGACCCCGATCATCCCATAACGCAGGCCATCGATCAGATAGAAAACCGGGTTCACATGGCTGATCTTGTTCAAGACCGGCGGCAATGCCTCGACCGAATAAAAGGTCCCCGACAAAAAAGCCAGAGGCGTGACAATGAAGTTGGTGATTGCAGCCATCTGGTCGAACTTGTTGGCAAAAATACCTGCAAACAGCCCCAGAGCGCCCATAAACGCTCCACCGAGGATGACGAAGACCAATGCCACCAGCGGGTGTTGCGGAACGATACCCAGCACCAAAGCCAGGGCGCTCGCGACCACAAAGGCGATCAGGACCCCCCGGGCGATGCCACCAGCCAGATAGCCCAGCAGAATCTCCAAAGGCGACAGCGGTGGCATAAGCGTGTCGACGATATTGCCCTGTACCTTGGATATCACCATCGAGGACGACGTATTCGCAAAAGCGTTCTGAATCACCGTCATCATCATGATGCCGGGGGCCAGGAACGTCAGGAACGGCACGCCCATGACATCGGACCGGCTGGGCCCGATGGCAATGTTGAAGATCAGCAGAAACAGACCCGCCGTGACCAGCGGGGCCAACAAGGTCTGCGTCCATACCGCCAGAAAGCGCAGCGTTTCGCGTTGTGCCAGAGTGTACAGGCCCATCCAGTTCACCCGTCCGAACCGGCGTTCGCTTTGCTGTGCGGAAATCTGCATCATCTGACCTCAAACTGATTCGAAGACCGCTTGTAACTCGGGTCGCAGTGATTAGAATAGGGGGCTGACACGAATTCCCAAGGCGGCCCGAATCCGGGGCCGCTTTCCCGTTTTTTGAAAGGCAACCCATGTCCTGGACCGATGAGCGCGTAGAACTGCTGAAAAAGATGTGGGGCGAGGGCCAGTCGGCCAGTCAGATCGCCAAAGAGCTGGGCGGCGTGACCCGTAACGCGGTGATTGGCAAGGTGCATCGTCTGGGCCTATCGAACCGTGCAACCGGATCGACCCCGGCCAAGTCCGAACCCAAGGAAAAGCCGGCCCCCGCGCCCAAGGCCGAAGCCAAGCCCAAACCCGCGCCCAAGACCGAACCGGCACGTCCGGCCCCTACCCCGGCTGCCGAGGCCAAACCCGCCATCCCTGCACGCCGTCAGATTATACCCGCCGGTCAGCCGCTGCCGCCGCAGCCATCGGCCAACGAAATCAGCCCCGAGGCACTGGCCAAGGTCAACGAAGTCGAGAAAAAGGCGAAGAAGCTTACGCTGATGGAACTGACCGAAAAGACCTGCAAATGGCCGGTCGGCGACCCCGCGACCGAGGATTTCTGGTTTTGCGGCCTGCCCGTGGAGCCCGGCAAACCCTATTGCGAGGCGCATGTGGGCGTAGCCTTCCAACCCATGAGCTCGCGGCGCGATCGGCGGCGGTAGGATCCGTGCGCCAGGATCCGACCGCGTTGGAGGATACCTGGCTATCGCGGGCCAAGCGACTTCTTGCGCTGGCCGAAACCGGCCAGCATTTTACTCAAGATCCCTTTGATCGCGAACGCTATGAAGAGGTCGCAGCACTTGCGCGCGCGCTACTTGCAGATCTGGGCGATGTACCTCTATCGCGGATCGAAGGGTTGGTTTGCGAACATGCGGGCGGTTACGCGTCACCGGGTATAGACCTTCGCGCAGCCGTGATCCGCAAGGGGCGAATTCTATTGGTGCGCGAGCGCAGCGATGGAAAATGGTCGATGCCGGGCGGATTTGCGGATATCGGCAGTTCGCCGGCTGAGAATATCGAGCGTGAGGTCCTGGAAGAAGCCGGACTGAAAGTCCGAGCAACGCGGCTATATGCCTTGCGCCACAAAGCGCGGCACGCCTATCCACCGGACGTACGGGATTTCTACAAGCTGTTCTTTCTGTGCGAAGAAGCCGGTCAAGCGGACCCTACCGCAGGCGAAGAAACAAGTGAGGCTGCTTTCCATGCACTGGACGCGCTGCCCGATTTGTCACTTGGTCGAAACTTGGAACAGGACATCCAATACGCATTCCAGGCCGCTCGCTCGGACGCGGCGCCAACGATGTTTGACTAAACCTTACTGCGCCGGATGCGTAGGCAATTCCGGGTCCGGTACCCAACCCGGCAATTCCTCGGGCGAGACCGAGGCATGCAGGTGCTCGGACTGATCCCGACCTACGGTGCGATGCTTGCGCAGCAGGAAAATCTTGCCCCATCCGCGCCATGTGCCGACCGAAGGTGCATGCGCATCAATCGGAAACCGCTCGCGCCATCCATCCGGCAGCGGCAGCCCATGCCGCTCGGCCTTGTCCAGCATCCATATCAGGGAAATGTTACTCAGCGGGCGCGCCGCGTCATATCCGTTCAGCTGGCCGCCCACATCACCATGCGTGCCCCGGAACCAAACCTGCTCGACATGGCCTTTGAACTCTGGCGTACAATTCCACAAAACCGGCTCGTAAACCTCGCGCGTTTCGTCCAATGCTATCGCATGATACCCATGGCGCGTTGCGGGGCCAAGCTGATGGTTGTGAAACGCGTGCCTGTCCTCAGCCCAGCGCCAGAGCAGCGGCAGGCGCAAGCCCAGAGCCTTGACGGTGTCCCAGACCCCGATCATCTCAATCGCCACATCCTCATGGCAGAAATTGCGGCGGAAATCGCGGGCGGCCGTGCCGCTGGGGTTACATTCATAGTGGCGGTAGGCCTGTTTGATGTTCCGCTCGGTCGCATGTTCGGGTTTTAGCAACCCGATCATATCAATCACGCCCGCAAGGCTTCGCACACCATACGCACCCCGCGAATAGCCGATGAAATAGATTCGGTCACCCGGCCTGTACCGCGACGCCAGATAGCCATAGGCGCGACGGATCTGCCGATTGATGCCCCGCCCCATCATAACATCAAGCGAGGATTTCCAGCTGTCCCACTGCACACCGGACTCGTAAAAAACCGACACCTGTGCACCCATCTCGCGGCACAGATGGAAAGTCCGCCCTGCATGGGTTTCGAACCCGGGCTCCAGCGTCGACATGGTGCCGTCCAGAATGACAACATGGCTGATCGGTTCGCGGCGCAGCGCCTCGGCTGAGTGCTCGGAGCGCAAAGGCCGCCCGAGCCATCCCAGTACCTTTCTGCTTAGCCGCGACCAAACCATATCTCAGTCACTCCTGTATTCTGTGAGGGTGCGCGAGCGTCTCAGCATGGCACGTCCCCTTATCTCAGGGCGCATTTGCACAATAGGCCCATGCGCCGATATCCGACCTCCGCAACACTTTCCGGCGGCCACCTGAGAGACCTCCGGCAAGAGCGGCAACGGCATACACTCAATGATGGGCATCCTGCGCCTGCCGGGCAAGGCGTCCAACGAAACCGTGAGCCGCTGCACCATCAAATCCAGCCTAGGTTGCCATTTGGGCATCATCATGACCAAGCCCCTCGCCCTGTGCGGCCCTATCAATCCAACCACCATATGTCTGAATATATTACGAAAGTTCAAAGACATTGCAAAATTCCTGAAACCAATTGGCGAGTGATCACGAAACTGGCAGCTCAGCCACATCTTGCCGGGTCGCGCCGTCCCGTGACCGCACCACAACAGTCTAGCCGATCCCGGTTTCCCTTGTCTGTGGCTTGGTTCACGGTTGCAGTGGACCAAGCCACGCGCGGAATTGGCGGCAAAGCCTTCCCCTTTTGCAAACCTTTCGCTATTGCAAGCGCTGACCCTCAATTCGATGACGCAGGACGCACCCATGGCGATGGAAAAGACATTCAACGCGGCCGAGGCCGAGGCCCGCATTTACGAGGCCTGGGAACAGGCCGGAGCCTTCAAGGCCGGCGCAAACCGCTCGCGCGATGATAGCTTTACCATCATGATCCCGCCGCCCAACGTGACGGGGGCGTTGCATGTGGGCCATGCCTTCAACAACACACTGCAGGACATCCTGATCCGCTGGCACCGGATGCGCGGTTTTGACACGCTGTGGCAACCCGGTCAGGACCACGCAGGCATCGCAACACAGATGCAGGTTGAGAAGATGCTGATGCTGACCCAGCAGCCCGGTCGGCGCGAGTTGGGGCGCGAGAAATTCCTTGAGAAAGTCTGGGAATGGAAGGGTGAATATGGCGGCACGATCATTGATCAGCTCAAGCGTCTTGGTGCCAGCTGCGACTGGTCGCGCAATGCCTTTACCATGGCAGGCGCGCCGGGTGATCCGCGCACCGGGCACGAGAATTCGGCCAATTTCCATGACGCGGTCATCAAAGTCTTTGTTGAGATGTACGAAAAGGGCCTGATCTATCGCGGCAAGCGCCTGGTCAACTGGGACCCACATTTTGAGACCGCGATTTCCGATCTTGAGGTCGAGAATATCGAAGTCGCGGGCCATATGTGGCACTTTAAATACCCGCTGGCCGGGGGCGAGACCTATACCTATGTCGAGAAGGACGAGGATGGGAATATCGTGCTTGAGGAAGAGCGCGATTACATCTCGATCGCGACCACACGCCCCGAAACCATGCTGGGCGATGGCGCGGTTGCGGTTCATCCGTCAGATGAGCGGTATGCGCCAATCATCGGGAAACTCTGCGAAATCCCGGTTGGCCCGAAAGAGCATCGCCGTCAGATCCCGATCATCACCGATGATTATCCAGATCCCGAGTTCGGCTCGGGCGCGGTGAAAATCACCGGCGCGCATGACTTCAACGACAACATGGTCGCCAAGCGCGGCGGCATCCCGATGTATCGCCTGATGGATACCAAAGGCGCGATGCGGGGTGATGGTGCGCCTTATGCGGAAGCGGCGGGTTTGGCGCAGGAATATGCGCGTGGTCGCGCGTTCACCGAGAACGAGATCGACGCGGTCAATCTGGTCCCCGATCACCTGCGCGGATTGGATCGGTTCGAGGCGCGCGCGAAGGTGGTAGAAGAGATCACTGCCGATGGTCTTGCCGTAATGTGCAGCCCGGATGATCCGCGTCTGGGGCAAAGCCGGGCTGAAGCCCGGTCTACGGAAGACGAAGACGGTAGGCCGGGCTTCAGCCCGGCTCTGGTCCCGTTGGTCGAGAGCAAACCGATCATGCAGCCCTTTGGCGACCGCTCAAAAGTGGTCATCGAGCCGATGTTCACCGACCAGTGGTTCGTGGACGCTGAAAAGGTCGTCGGCCCCGCGCTGGATGCGGTCAAAGACGGCACGGTCAAGATCATCCCCGAGTCCGGCGAGAAGACCTATTACCACTGGCTGGAAAACATTGAGCCTTGGTGCATCTCGCGCCAGCTGTGGTGGGGGCATCAGATTCCGGTTTGGTATGGGCCTCAGCAGAAGTGCTCGGGACTGGCGCCGAACCCTAGTCGCATCGCCCGAATGGAAAAACACAACAAAGGAGAGTTTGCGGTTTTCTGCGGCTCGTCTTTTGATGCAATTCGGGCGGACATTGAGGACTACTACGAAGGCATAGAAATCGCTGAAGTCTCTTCTAAAGAAGAGGCTATCGCTCTCATTCGCGAGGGCAAAATCGGCCTGTTCCGCGACCCCGACGTCCTTGACACATGGTTCTCCTCCGGCCTCTGGCCCATTGGCACGCTGGGCTGGCCCGAGCAGACCGAGGAACTGGAGCGCTACTTCCCGACGGACGTTCTGGTTACCGGTTTCGATATCCTGTTCTTCTGGGTCGCACGGATGATGATGATGCAACTGGCCGTGGTCGATCAGATTCCGTTCCACACCGTCTACCTGCACCAGCTTGTCCGCGACGAGAAGGGCAAGAAGATGTCCAAGACCACCGGCAACGTCATAGACCCGCTGGAGATCGTGGACGAATTCGGTGCTGACGCGCTGCGCTTCACCAACGCCTCAATGGCGGCAATCGGCGGAGTGCTGAAACTGTCCCGCGAGCGCATCACCGGCTACCGGAACTTCGGCACCAAGCTTTGGAACGCCGTACGCTTTGCCGAGATGAACGAGGTCTTCACCGACGCCGTCCCGCAACTGGATGTGGCCGACCTGAAGCCCAAAGCCGCCGTGAACCGCTGGATCATCGGCGAAACCGCCCGCGTGCGGGAAGAGGTCGACGCGGCGCTGGAAAGCTATCGTTTCAACGACGCCGCCAACGGCCTATACGCCTTCGTCTGGGGCAAGGTCTGCGACTGGTACGTGGAACTCTCCAAACCGCTGCTGCAGGGCGACGACGCCGAGGCGCAGGCCGAGACCCGCGCCACCATGCGCTGGGTTCTGGATCAGTGTATGGTCCTGCTGCACCCGATCATGCCCTTCATCACCGAAGAGCTCTGGGGCCTGACTGGCAACCGCGCGAAGATGGTCGTTCACGCCGACTGGCCCACATACGGCACCGAACTTGTCGATGCGGATGCGGATCGCGAGATGAACTGGGTAATCTCGGTGATCGAAAACACCCGCTCAGCCCGGGCGCAGATGCGGGTGCCTGCTGGCCTCTACGTACCGATGCTGGTGACCGAGATCGACGCCAACGGCCAAGCCGCGTGGGACCGCAATGAGGCGCTGATCAAACGTCTGGCGCGGATCGACAGTCTGACCAAGGCGGATGAACTGCCCAAAGGCACCATCTCGATCGCCGCCCCCGGCGCGAGTTTCGGCCTGCCGCTGGCGGATATCATTGATATTGGTGCTGAAAAAGAACGGCTGGAAAAAGCCAAAGGTAAGCTGGCCAAGGAACTGGGTGGACTGCGCGGGCGTCTGAACAACCCGAAATTCGTGGCTTCGGCCCCGGAAGAGGTCGTCGCCGAGGCAAAGGCCAACCTCGCTGCCCGCGAGGAGGAAGAGGCGAAACTGGACGAGGCCCTTGCCCGGTTGGCCGAAATCGCCTGATCTTTCTGGCGTTTCAGTCGGCGAAAACCCAGCCTCACCGCACAAACCAGCGGTGAGGTTTTTCTTTGCCCTCAAAGCTTTCCCCCTTGTTCGCGCCACCCCACACTTGTTAGCAGTTCGGCAACACAATCCTCCGAGGCCCCGATGGCGCAGCCCCTTCCTCCGATGCAGACCGTCTCAACCGGGTTGGTTGTGGCCATCGTCGGGTTCTTCAGTTCGTTCCCCATCGTCCTGCAAGGGCTTGCCGCGATGGGCGCAACCAAGGCCGAGGCGGCCTCGGGCCTGATGAGTGCGGCCATTGCCATGGGGTTGGCCGCGATTTTCCTGAGTGTCCGCTATCGTCAACCGATCAGTGTGGCCTGGTCCACGCCTGGCGCGGCTGTGCTTGCGGTGTCCGCAACACCGACAGAAGGTTTCTCTGGTGCAGTCGGAGCTTTCCTCTGCGCCGGTGCATTGACGGTGCTTGCTGGGCTCTGGAAACCGCTAGGACGCTTGGCCGCCGCGATCCCGACGACGCTGGCTCAGGCCATGCTGGCAGGCGTTTTGCTGCCTCTGTGTATCATCCCGTTCAAGGCAGCGGTCGAACTTCCCTGGCAGGCCCTGCCTGTCATCCTGACGTGGTTCGTTGCAGGGCGGCTTAACCGGTTGTTCGCCGTCCCCGCCGCCGTGGTTGCCGCCGCGCTGGTTGTCGTGTTCAGCGCAGAGGGTACGTCCGTGCGCCCCGAACACTATCTGGCGGCACCGGTCTGGACGATGCCCACATTCTCGGTGGCCTCGGCCATTGGAATTGGCCTGCCGCTGTTTGTGGTGACAATGGCCACTCAAAACATTCCCGGCATCGCAGTCATGCGCAGCTATGGTTACACCCCGGCGCCGGGAAAGCTGTTTTCGTCGGTTGGTGCAGCCAGCCTGCTATCGGCACCCTTCGGCGCACCTGCCACCTGCCTTGCCGCCATCACTGCCGCGATGTGCTCGAACGAGGACAGTCATCCGGACCGCAATCTGCGCTATTGGTCGGCAGTAATGGGCGGGGTGTTCTATTGTCTGTTTGGAGTCTTCGCTGTGGCAATCACAGGCTTTGCCGCCCATGCCGACCCGCTGCTGATGGGAACGCTGACCGGCATCGCCCTGATAGGTGTGATGGCCAACGCCATCTTTGCTGCGCTGGAAGTGTCCGCCGAGCGGGAGGCCGCGATCCTGACACTTGCCATCACGGCCTCGGGGATCACGGTATTCGGTCTAGGTGCGGCCGTCTGGGGGCTTTTGGCCGGCGGTATCGCATATCTGGCGTCTAACCGCGTGCGATGATCCCTTTCACTAGGCGACGAGCCTTGCTATTTTGGTCACATGTTCGGATCGCTTGGAAAACTGGTGGAACGCCAGATCAAAAAGGCGCAGGCCGAGGGCCAGCTGCAGGGTCTTGAAGGCCAAGGCGCACCTCTGCCAGACCGCTCGGGTGAGGCGCAGGGAGATCCGGCCATTGCTGCGGGCCACCGGATCATGGCGCAGGCCGGAGTGTTGCCAGAAGAGTTCGATATCAAGAAACAGCTGGATGCGGCGCGACAAGACTATGCTGCGCTGTCCGAACCTGCGGCCCGCAAAGCCGCAATGGCAAGGATTGCCGATCTTGAGATGCGCTTCAACATGGCCCGCGACGCGCGGCGCGCGTTTATGCGTTGATCACTTGAACTCGGGCTTGCGACCCTGCATCTGCGCCATAACGACCTCCATCTGGTCTGGTTTTCCGATCAACTCGACCTGCTCTGCGGACTCGGTCAGCAACACCTCGGCGCGGGGTTTGGATTCTGCAATCTCAATCAGGCGCTTGGCGGCGCGGATGGCCGAGGGGCTTTGTGACGCGATGTTTTCAGCCAACGCCAAGGCCTCGGTCAGGGGATCGTCCGACAGCTGGGTGATCAGCCCCCAGTCGGTCGCCTGTTGCGCACCGATAGGCCGCGCGGTGTAAGTCAAAAGACGCAACACGTCCGAGCGGACCAACCGCGGCAAAAGGACCATACCGCCCATATCGGGGATGATGCCCCACTTCATCTCCATCACGGCCAATCTGGCCTCGGGATGCGCGATGCGGATATCCGCACCCAGCGCGATCTGCAGACCACCGCCATAAGCCACACCCTGAATGGCACAAATCACGGGGACAGGGACGCGGCGCCAGATCAGGGCAAGTTCTTGCATCTCATTGGCATCCTCATGGCTGCGGTTCATCAACCATTCGGTCGGGTCCGTATGGGCCATTTTGGCAAAGCCCGCCATATCCAGCCCGGCGCAAAAGCTTTTGCCTTCGCCCGACAAGACAACGGCACGCGCGTCCGAGGCCGCGACCTCTTGCCCGGCCGCCAGCAGCGCCTTGATCATCGCTTCGTCCAACGCGTTCATCTTGTCAGCGCGTGTCAGCGTAACATGGGCGATGTGGTCTTTGTACTCAACGGATACGCGGGCCATGTGCAGTTCTCCTTGTGGTCTGCTTGCTGCAACCCTGCCCTGAATGCGGGTCCAGTTCCACCGCGACGTCAAGGCAGGTTGTCAGAGGTCGGGCTTGCCCGCGCCCTTCCGGTGGGCTTATCTGCGGATATGACTGGCCCTCGATATACACCGCTCGCGCTATCCCTACCGGCAACCGTTCCGTTTGTCGGACCTGAAACGCAAGAACGTCAGCGCGGCGCGCCGTTTGCAGCGCGGCTGGGCGCAAATGAAAACGCATTTGGCCCTTCGCCCCGCGCGGTCACAGCGATGCAGAAGGCCGCCGCAGAGGTTTGGATGTATGGCGATCCCGAATCCTACGATTTGCGGCACGCTCTGGCAGAGCATCACGGGTTGGCGCCCGAGAACATCGTCGTCGGTGAAGGGATTGATGCGCTGCTGGGCTATCTGGTGCGGCTTATGATCGAACCGGGGGATACGGTTGTGACCTCGGACGGGGCCTATCCGACCTTCAATTACCATGTCGCCGGTTTTGGCGGAGAATTGCACAAAGTGCCTTATGTCGCTGATCATGAGGACCCGGCGGCGCTGTTTTCCAAGGCTGCCGAGGTGGAGGCCAAGCTGGTTTATCTGGCCAACCCCGATAACCCGATGGGCAGTTGGCACCGTGGCACGGATATCGTGGCGGCGATGGAGACCTTGCCCAAAGGCTGTCTGCTGGTGCTGGACGAGGCCTATGTGGAATGCGCACCCCAAGGCACGGCGGCGCCGGTCGCAGCGGATGATCCACGGGTGATCCGGATGCGGACATTCTCGAAAGGATACGGCATGGCCGGGGCGCGGATTGGCTACGCGCTCGGCGCGCCCGAACTGATTGCGGCCTTCAACAAGGTGCGCAATCACTTTGGCGTCAACCGTGCATCGCAGGCCGGGGCGCTGGCTGCGCTGCAGGACCACTCATGGCTTGCAGACGTTCAGGCGCGGGTCGCCAAAGCCCGAGAACGGATCGCCGAGATTGCCCGTGCACACGGGTTGGAACCTCTGCCGTCCGCCACCAATTTTGTGGCCATCGACTGCAGTCAGGATGGGGATTTCGCCAGAGCTGTGCTGGCGTCGTTGGTGGCACAAGGCATATTCGTGCGGATGCCGTTTGTTGCGCCGCAGGATCGGTGCATTCGGATAAGCTGCGGAAATGACGCAGATCTCGAGGCATTTGCGGCAGCGTTGCCAAAGGCGCTGGCGGGTCAGGGTCCAGCTTGACTCCGATCTAAAGATGAGCCTGCAAAAATATCTGTTCACACCGCGCCGGTAGCATTATGCCCTGAAAAAGGACGTGTGACCACGATTGGTACGGATCAAGGGTCCGGGTCGGCCAGCACCGCAGCGGCTGCGTCCAAGGCACCGGCGCCACGCGGGATGTCGAGGGCGGCCATTGCGGTTTCGACACTGCCCAACATTGCCATGACCATCTGGGCATTCACATGTCCCATATGGCCAAGACGGAAACAGCCGTCACTATCATCCATCCCAAGGCCGATCCCAAGGGTCAGACCCAGTTGCGACTCGGTGTAGTTGCGCAGTGGCGTTCCACGCCCATCCGTCAGACGCAGGGCGGTTACGGCGCGGCTGCGATGGGCACGATCGGCCACATTCAGGCTCAAGGCCCCATCCTGGGACCAGGTTTCGCAAGCGATCCAGATGGCTTTGGCAAGGTGTTCATGGCGGGACCACACCTTTTCCATCCCCTCGCCATGGATCATGTCGAGCGCAGCGCGCAACCCATAAAGGTGGTGGGTCGGCGCGGTGCCGTTGAAATACTGGTAGAACAGATCCGGATTCGCGCGCGGGTGCCAATCCCAGTATTGCGACACACGGGGCATGGCCGCACGTTTGGCTTGCGCCTTGTCGTTGAAGAAAACAAAGCCAACACCTGCCGGCGTCATCAGACCTTTCTGGCAGGCCGTGACCACGACATCGACACCCCAGCCATCCATCTCGAACCGGTCGCAGCCCAATGAAGCGATGCAGTCTGCCATCAACAGTGCCGGGTGGTTCAACTCGTCCAGAAGGGCACGCAAGGTTGCAATGTCGTTGCGGATCGAGCTTGAGGTGTCCACATGCACGGCCAGAACGGCTTTGATCTGATGCGCCGTGTCCGCGTGCAGGGCATCGGCGATCTGCTCAAAATTCCAGGGGGCAGACGGGCCGAAATCGATCAGATCAACCTTGGCTCCGATCCCCTTTGCCATGTCGGCCCAGCCATGCGCAAACGCGCCCGAGGCCGGGGCCAGAACGGTTTCGCCCGGGGCGATCACGTTGGACAAGGCGGCTTCCCATGTCCCGTGACCGTTGGCAATGTAAATCGCGACATCATGCTGGGTTCGGGCCACCCTTTTCAGGTCGCCGATCAGCGCGGGCATCATCTCGATCAACGCACCGTCATAGATGTTGGGTGATGGGCGGTGCATCGCCTGAAGCACCGCGTCCGGCATGACCGAAGGGCCGGGGATGGCCAGATACTCGCGCCCGTGCGCGAGCGAGCTTTGATTTGTCATGGGGGCAACCTGTTTGAATTGCCCCTACCCTAGCGTGACGGCAGACGGCGTCAATCCATCAGCCTGGCCGCATCCCGCGCCAGTGCTTCGATCCCGCTCCAGTCGCCATCCTGCACCATTTGCTTGGGCGCGACCCAGCTGCCGCCCGCGCAAATGACATTGGATAACGAGAGATAATCGCCGGCGTTCGTCGGTGAGACTCCACCCGTCGGACAGAACGTGATCTGAGGCAGCGGTGCTCCGATCGCTTTCAGGGCTGGCGCGCCGCCCGAGGCCTCGGCCGGGAAGAATTTCAGCATGTCGTAGCCCTTTTCCAGCAGCGCCATCGCCTCGCTGGCTGTGGCCGCACCGGGCAGCAGAGGCAGGTCTTCGGCCTCGCTGGCGGCGATCAGCTTGTCAGTTGCGCCCGGAGAGACACCGAACTGCGCGCCTGCCGCCTTGGCGGCGCGCACATCTTCGGGGGCCACAAGCGTACCTGCCCCAACGACACCTCCGGGGACCTCGGACATGGCGCGAATGACATCCAAGGCTGCCGGAGTGCGCAAAGTGACCTCAAGCGCGGGCAACCCCCCGGCAACCAGCGCCTCGGCCAACGGGCGCGCGTGCCCTGCATCATCGACAACCAGAACCGGAACGATCGGAGCCAGCGCGCAGATCTCACGGGTACGTTGGGTTTTGGACATCTCTTACACTCCGAAAATACTGGCACCGCTATCGGCAGAGCCGACATTGGCGCGGAAGGTGCCAAATAGGTCCCGCCCGACACCATATTGGTTGGCCGAGAGATCGGCAGTTGCCGGGGCACGATCCAGTACGCCCGGCGTAAGGATCTCCAACTCGCCCTTTACCGCATCTACGCGCAGCAGATCACCGTCTTGCAGATAGGCGATGGCACCACCATCCAGTGCCTCGGGGCAGACATGGATCGCGGCCGGCACCTTGCCAGAGGCCCCCGACATGCGCCCATCGGTGACCAGTGCAATCTTCTGTCCACGCCCTTGCAGGATCGACAGAATCGGGGTCAGGGAATGCAGTTCAGGCATACCGTTGGCCTTGGGGCCCTGGAAACGGACGACGACGATAACGTCATCCGTGAACTCACCAGCCTTGAACGCCGCTTTGACGGCGGCCTGATCTTGGAAAACCCGAACAGGGGCTTCGACCACCTGGTGTTCGGGCGCTACGGCCGAGACCTTCATAACGCCCGTTCCCAAATTGCCTGTCAGGCGAGACAAGCCGCCAGTGGGTTGAAACGGGTCTTTGGCCGAACGGACGATCTTTTCGTTCAGGCTGTAGTCTGTACCGTCCTGCCAGACCAACTCGCCGTCGATCAGTTTGGGGTCCTGCGTATAGTGGTGCAGGCCCTGCCCTGCGACGGTCAGGGTATCGGGGTGCAACAGGCCGTCGTCCAGCAAAGTCCTGATCGTATACCCAAGACCACCCGCCGCGTGGAAGTGGTTCACATCGGCCAGACCGTTGGGATAGACGCGTGCCACCAGAGGGACGACAGCGGAGATGTCCGAAAAATCCTGCCAATCCAGAACGATACCACCGGCACGCGCCATTGCGATCAGGTGGATCAGCAGGTTCGTCGATCCACCCGTGGCCATCAGACCAACGATCCCATTCACAAAAGCGCGTTCATCCAGAACCTTGCAAACGGGCGTGTAATGGTTTCCCAAAGCGCTGAGAGACAGGGCGCGGCGTGCGCCTTCTTCGGTCAGCGCGTCCCGCAGCGGTGTGTTGGGGTTGATGAAACTTGAACCCGGCAGGTGCAGGCCCATGAATTCCATCAGCATCTGGTTGGTGTTCGCGGTTCCGTAGAACGTGCAGGTGCCCGGACCATGATAGGCGGCCATTTCGGCAGCCATCAGCGCATCACGCCCCACTTCACCAGCCGCGAATTGCTGCCGTACCTTGGCCTTTTCGTCATTTGGCAAGCCGCTGGTCATCGGACCAGCAGGTAGGAAGACTGCGGGCAGATGACCGAAGCTTTGCGCGGCGATAACCAACCCGGGAACGATCTTGTCACAGACCCCCAGGAAGACCGCCGCATCATAGGTGTTGTGGCTGAGCGATACGCCAGCAGCAAGGGCAATCACATCTCGCGAAAACAGCGATAACTCCATCCCGGCCTCGCCTTGGGTCACGCCATCGCACATGGCGGGCACCCCGCCTGAAACCTGCGCCGTGCCACCCGCGATGCGGATCGCCTGACGGATCAGTTCGGGATAGCGCTCAAACGGCTGGTGGGCGGACAGCATGTCATTGTAGGCAGTGACAATGCCCAGATTCCCCGCACTGCCGGTCGCCATCGACTGCTGGTCTTCACCTGCGCCCGCATAGGCATGAGCCTGACCGCTACAGGACAAATGCCCGCGCGCGGGACCTTTGGATTTGGCCTGATCCATCCGCTCCAGATGTGGGCCGCGCAGGTCGGCGCTGCGGTCAATGATCCGCTGGGTTACGTTGGTGATGACTGAATGAACCATGACTAACCTCCGATCTGACGCCAACGGCGCCCATCGCGATGCATCAGCATCAATGCTTCTTCCGGGCCTGAACTGCCCTGATCATAACGCGAGGGGCGATCGCCGCGCTGTTCCCAGCCTTGAATGATGGGGTCGACCCAGGCCCAGGCGGCTTCGGCTTCGTCCCCGCGCATGAACAGGGTCTGGTCGCCACGGATGACATCCATCACCAGCCGCTCATACGCGTCCGGAGCGCTGGCATCGTCGCCCAAAGCGTCTGCAAAACTCATGTCCAGTGATACGTCGGACAGACGGAAACCGCCCGGCCCCGGATCCTTGATGGTGGTGCGCAGCGTGATACCTTCATCCGGTTGCAGGCGGATCACCAGCACGTTGCCGCGCAACGGTCCGACATTTGGGAAGATCGTATGCGGCGGGTCCCGAAAGAAGACTGCGATTTCGGATTCGCGGGCACGCAGTCGCTTGCCTGTACGCAGATAGAACGGCACCCCAGCCCAGCGCCAGTTGCCCAGATGGACCTTTAACGCAATGAAGCTTTCGGTGCGGCTGGCCGGGTTGCCAACATGATCAACATACCCATCATCGCCCTTTTCCGCGCGATACTGACCACGCGCGATGTCCTGGGCTTCGACCGGTTCCAGCGCCTCGATCACCTTGACCTTTTCATCCCGGACGGAGTTGGGCGAAAATTTCGACGGCGGCTCCATCGCGGTCAGACACAGAAGCTGCACAAGGTGGTTCTGGATCATGTCGCGCATTGCGCCGGATTGATCGTAATAGGCACCGCGCCCTTCTACGCCCACTGTCTCGGCGACGGTGATCTGAACGTGGTCGATATGGGTGGAATTCCAGAGCGGTTCGAACAAGGAATTGGCAAAGCGCAGCGCCATCAGGTTCTGCACGGTTTCCTTGCCCAGATAGTGATCGATTCGATAGATTTGATGTTCTTCGAAACAGGCGCGCAGACCGGCATTCAAAGCATTGGCCGAGGCCAGATCATGGCCAAAGGGTTTTTCAACCACGATCCTGCTGTCGGGTGTCGCCAACCCGCTATCTTGCAGACGCTGAGCAATACCGGCGAATAGGTTTGGTCCAACGGACAAGTAAAAGGCCCGGACCACATCGCCGCGCAAAACAGCTTTCAGCCCGTCCCAACCGGCCTCACCCAGCGCGTCGACGGGCACATATTCGACATGGGTAAGAAATTGGTCCAGCGTATCTTTCTTGAAGCCAGGCGCGAATTCCCGCATCGAGGCGCGCACCTGATCGCGAAATCCGTCGCTGTCCATGTCTGATCGCGCCGTGCCAATGATGCGCGCGTTTTCCGGCATCTGGCCAACCTGGAACCGATGATACAGCCCCGGCAGAATCTTGCGCTGCGCCAGATCACCGGTCGCGCCGAACAACACGAGGTCGAACGGATCTACCGGAATAACGCGTGACACCATGGTCTGTTTCCTTTTGTCGAATGCGCCAAGCTTAACTTAGCATGGCAGCTTGCGGGTCCCACACCCAGCGGCATGAGACGCTTTTTAAGAATTGTTATCGCTAACATTCATGGCGTAAATAGAAAGCCGAGGCGAATAAATCAAGCATAGAATCGCCGGATTCGTCCGATTCAGGGGCTACCCCTGACCGCGCAGCCACTCCATCACGGCTGGACGCACCGATTGTTCACCGCGATGGCGGGCGTCTGCGATGATCTTGCGCAGCTCTTGCAGGTTCGCGCGCAGCAGCACGCTTTTGACCGGCCCGATTGAGGCAGGGCGCATCGACAGGGTGCGGATACCCATCGCGGCAAGGCACAGCGCCTCGACCGGGCGACCCGCATCTTCGCCGCAGAAACTAAGCGGGGTGTCCGAGATGCTGCAGCGCTCGACAATCCGTTCGATAAAGCTGAGGAAACTGACATTCAACGTGTCATAGCGACGGCGAACCAGTTCGTTTTCGCGGTCGGCTGCAAAGAAGAACTGTTTCAGGTCGTTGCCGCCAATCGAAATGAAATCGACCTCGTCAAAGAACTTTTGCGGTGCAAAACCCAGCGACGGGGTTTCCAGCATCGCTCCGACTTCCAGTGTCTCGGGCAGAAGATGGCCCAGACGCTTTTCCCGCTCGATGGTCTTGTTGACCTCCCATCGGGCCTCGCGGAATTCGTCGGCCTGCGCCACGAAAGGGAACATGATCGTCAGCGGGCGGCCATTCGCGGCACGCAACAGGGCCTGAAGCTGCATTCGCATCACGCCGCGCTTGTCCAAACCCACCCGGATCGCGCGCCACCCCAAGGCAGGGTTCGGCTCTGCCACGTGTTTCATATAGGGCAGAACCTTGTCCGACCCGATATCCAGGGTGCGGAAGACAACGCGCTTGTCGCCTGCCGCATCCAGAACGCGTTGATACTGCGTCACCAATTCCGAACGTTTGGGCATCTGGTTGCGGACCAGAAATTGAAGCTCGGTCCGGAACAGCCCCACGCCTTCAGCCCCGGAATTGTTCAACGACGGCAAATCGGCCATCAACCCTGCGTTCATCACCAGATTGATCCGCGCGCCGTCCTGCGTCACGGCCGGGGTTTCCCGGATCGAGGCATAGCGCTCCTGCGCTTTGGCCTGCATGGCGATCTTGTCACGGAAGGCACTGACCACGGTATCTTCGGGCCGCAGATGCACCACGCCCTGATCCCCATCAACCAATATATGATCACCGTTCAGCGCTTCTGTCGTGATCCGTCCCACATGCACGACCAAAGGGATCGCCAACGCGCGCGCCACGATGGTGGCGTGGCTGCCGACAGAACCTTCCTCGAGCACGATGGCCTTCAGCGACCGGCCATATTCCAGCAGATCGCCGGGCCCGATGTTGCGCGCCACCAGAATGGGATCGGGCGGCAAATCGGCGCTGTCGGTTTTGCCCTGCCCAGTCAGGATGCGCAGCAGACGGTTGCTGAGGTCGTCCAAATCCGCCAAACGTTCGCGCAAATAGGGGTCGTTCACCTGACCCATACGGACACGGGCCTGGGTTTGTTCCTTCTCGACCGCAGCTTCGGCGCTTAGGCCCAGGCCGATGTCTTCTTCCATCCGCCGCATCCAACCTTTGGAATTGGCAAACATGCGGTAAGCTTCCAGAACCTGCAGCTGCTCTTTGTCGCCACCCTGCGAGATTTCGAGCATCTTGTTGACGCCGACGCGCAGTTCCTCAACCGCTTCGACCAACCTCTCACGTTCGCGGTGGGGATCCTCGGCAATCGGATTGGTGACGACAACACGCGGTTCATGCAACCAGACATGACCCTCGGCAGAGCCCTCTTGCGCAGGTCCCCCAGACAGTTGTACCGACTGCTGGTGCAAGGGCGACAAGGCCGCCCCTTCGCCAACGAATGCACCAAGCTCGGCCATTTCGGCCAGAACCATGGCGACGACTTCCAGCGCGTATATCTCATCGGCCGAAAACTCGCGTGCGTCGCGCGACTGGACAACCAGAACGCCCAGTTTTTGCCCCAACCGCTGCACCGGAACCCCAAGGAACGAGGAATAGCGTTCCTCGCCGGTTTCCGGCATGAAACGGAACCCTTTGGCGGACGGGGCATCCGCCGTGTTCACCACTTTACCGGACTGGGCGACCCGCCCCACCAAACCTTCGCCCAACCGCATCCGCGTTTGGTGCACCGCTTCCTGAGACAGACCTTCGGTCGCGCAAAGTTCAAGGGTTTCCTCGTCCCGGAACAGATAGATCGAGCACACCTCGCAGCGAATGCTATCCGCAATCAGCCGCGTAATCCGGTCAAGACGCTCCTGACCGGCGGCCTCGCTCGCCATCTCCTCGCGCAGCCGCACCAGCAGCTTGCGGGATTCTGTTTCCGTACCGTCCGCCATGGCCCAACCCAATCAGTGCGTCAGACGAAACCCTTGGCCGATCAGCTCAGGCCGCCTTATCCAGTTCAAAGGCATCATGCAGTGCCTGAACCGCAAGTTCCATGTATTTCCTGTCAACAAGAACGGAAATTTTAATCTCAGAGGTTGTAATGACCTTGATGTTGATCCCCTCATCCGAGAGTACCTTGAACATCTTGGCCGCAACACCCGATTGCGAACGCATGCCGATCCCAACCACCGAGACCTTGCAGACATCGGTATCCGCAACCAGTTCGGCAAAGTTCAGTTCGCCAGCTTCCTTGATACCCAGCAGCGCCTTTTCTGCCCGCGCAACCTGATCGGTGGGGCAAGAAAAGGTCATGTCCGTGCGCCCCTCATCCGAGATGTTCTGCACGATCATGTCCACATTCACACCCTCATCGCTGAGCGCTGTGAAAATGGTCGAGGCGATGCCGGGACGGTCTGCCACCGAAACAGCGGTCATCTTGGCCTCATCGCGGGAATAGGCCACACCGGCCACTACATTGGATTCCATGATATCCTCCTCGTGGCAGACCAGTGTGCCTGCATTGTCGGATTGTTCTTCGAAACTGGACAGCACCCTCAGGCGCACCTTGTAGCGCATCGCCAGCTCGACCGAGCGGGTTTGCAGCACCTTGGCCCCAAGCGAGGCCAGTTCGAGCATTTCCTCGAACGATATCTTTTCAAGCTTGCGCGCCTTTTCACAGATGCGCGGGTCTGTTGTGTAGACACCATCCACATCGGTGTAGATGTCGCAGCGCTCGGCCTCGAACGCGGCCGCAAAGGCGACCGCTGTCGTGTCCGATCCACCCCGGCCCAGCGTGGTGATCCGACCTTCGGGGCTGAGGCCCTGAAAGCCTGCAACAACCGCCACTCTCATGCCCTCACCAAATTTCTGGTTCAGGTTGTCCGTCGGGATTTCCTCGATCCGGGCCGCGGAATGGGCGCCATTGGTCAGCAGGGGAACCTGCCAGCCCTGCCAGCTGCGCGCGGGAACATCCATTTCCTGGAGCGTCAGCGCCATAAGCCCTGCGGTGACGTTTTCGCCCGATGAGACCACGGCATCGTATTCGCGCGCATCATATAGCGGCGAAGTTTCATCAACCCAACCAACCAACTCATTGGTTTTGCCCGACATCGCCGAGACGATGACGATCACGTCATACCCTTTGGCCACCTCGACACCCACGCGTTTTGCGGCGCGGCGGATGCGGTCAAGATTGGCAACAGATGTGCCGCCGAATTTCATCACGAGTACGGGCATGGGGGCAGTCGTCTCCGCGCCTTGGATTTGAGGTTGCGAGCCTCATATGCGAGGGGGGCCGCAAGGGCAAGAGGTGCAAGCGGAACCATGCTGCGACCCTGGGCCGCTTTACATTGCCCGGGCACAGTGTCAGCCTAGAGCGCACAGCTATTCCAAGAGGTTATTATGCTCCGTCTCGCCATCGCTTTTGCCCTTTTCTCGTCCCCTGCGTTGGCGCAGGTCGCAAGCCTGGCTGGAACAGACGGCCAGAACGCGCTTGGAACGGTTCCGTGTGCTGCAATTTCCGGGGCCCCATTGCAAAGCTGCAACGCCGAACTGCGCCGCCGCGACGATGGCACCACCACTCTGGCCGTGTTGCTGCCGACCGGCGATGTGCGAAATATTTATTTCACGGACGGCATCCCTGATTCCAGTAGCTCAACCTCGCCGATCAACTATGAAGAACGCGGTGATCTGATGATAATTTTCATCGACCCCGGCGAAGTCTATGAACTGCCCAAAGCCGCGCTGAACACTCAATAGACGTGCGGTTGACCGTCATAGGTTTCGAAACAGCCCGTGGTGTCGAGTGAAAGCGTATCAAATCGCTCAATCAGGCCTGCAACAGCCTCATCGACATGAATATCAGCCGCAGTTCCGCCCATATCGGTTTGCACCCAACCGGGATGATAGATGCCGACGGCGATGCCATCAGCTTTCAGGTCGCTTGCAAGATTGCGCCCCAGATTCAACGCCGCAGCCTTGGACGCGCGGTAGATATAGCTGCCGCCGGGCGCGCGGGTGTGCGACGCCATCTGCGATGACATGATCGCAATCCGTCCCTGTGCTGTCCGCAGGTTGGGCAGAAGGGATTGGATCGTCAGAAACACGCCGGTCACATTGGCCGCAAAACTTTGCGCCCACATTTCGGCCGGATAACCATCAATGCTGTGACCTTTGTCCAGATAAACCCCGGCGTTGCAGATCAGCAGATCGACAGGTCGGCCCTGCAACTGTTGCGCCATGGCGGCTTGCTGCACCGGGTCTGCCACATCCAGTTGTACTTCGGCACTGCCGTCTCGCGCGGTTCCGGTGACGCTGTGACCGTGCGCGCGGTACCGATCTGCCAGAGCCCGTCCGATACCACGGTTGGCTCCGGTGATCACAATATGCATGGGTCAGTTCGTCTTTCTACTGGGAACAAAGGGCAGCGGAGCAACCGGAACACCGTCTTCCATCAGGGCTTTGGCTTCGTCAGGATTGACCTCGCCATAAATCGACCGTTCGGGCGCTTCGCCCAAATGCATCTTGCGCGCCTCAGTGGCGAATTGGGGACCCACATAGTCCGAGGTCTTTTCGATTTTGCGGCGCAGCTCGGCCAGAACCCGCTCGACATCTGCGGGCGCACTGGTCACGTTGATCTCTTCCGAAGTTGGCGCAGGTTTTTCCGTGGTTTTTTGTGCTGACCGGGCAGGCCGCACGCGCGGGGTCATGATTGCTTTTTCCACATGCGCACAGCCACAGACCGCGCAGGTCACCATACCCGCGGCAGAAAGCTTGTCATATGCTTCGGCAGATTGGAACCAACTGTCAAATCTGTGGTCCTTGCTGCACTTCAATGCGTACTGAATCATGGTCCGTCCAAAATGTCGGTTGGCGAATAGATACCGACGACAACTTCAATATCAAGTCTTTCCAGATTAAGTTTAATGTACACGAGGCGCAAATCTGCGCAATACTTCAGCAAGTTCGGGCGAGGCGACTTTCCGGGCAGCTTTTTCAATCGCGCACCATTTGCGCTTGCGTTCACCTTTCTCTGGAAACTGACCATGCACCGCAGTTACATGCAGCGGAAAAACATCCACTGAGCACAGCACACGCCCCCGTACAGAGCATGTTTTGACCAAGGAAAACCGACCCACGCGCGTCGGTGCACAGTTCCCGACCACGCCAGCCTCTTCCCATGCTTCCTGCATGGCGGTTTCCGAAGCGCTCAACCCATCGATCAGCCAGCCCTTTGGGACACTCCAGCGCTTTGCACGGCGGGTCGTAATCAAAAGAACTTCCGGTCGACCGTGCTGGAACCGATAACACAGGGCCGCAGATTGGGGCACAACCGGAAGTTGGTCGGTTCCGGCAATCAAAAGGGATTGCTGCCGTGCCTTCATTGCCTCGCACACCTTCCGTATCGGGTCATTGCCTGTTCGCCGTACCGCTTGTTTTTGGGTTCTATATTGCGGTTGGCCAAATTTACCATACCACATGATGCGAATTCAGCCAAGCAGAGGGTCTGTTCCGGGCCGATCTACATCCGTGCGCTTAGCCTGCGCACCAACGCCTCGTGCGAAACATTCGCGTCCATCGCCAACCTGCGCAAGCCGAAATGCACATGCGCGATCTGCTGGTAATATCTGGTGTAGACATAGTTCGTGCCCCCACCGGCCAGCGCACCCAGAACCGGCACGGATTGCGCCGCCAGTTTCTGACCAAGAACAACCGACAGCCGAGGCGCCACTGCTGCAATCAGTTTCTGCATCGCGGGCCCCGTCAGCGTCAGGCGCACCGAAAAGAACCCCAGATCGGCCCCATCGTCATGCGACAATGGCCCGGCGGCGGACAAGACGCGCACGCAATCGAATTTCACATTTTCCTCAGCGGGATCAAAGCCTTCGCGCGCCGCAGCTCCTTGAATCGAGCGCAGCAAAAGGGTCGTGGTGGCAGGCAGTTCGACCAATGCCGTGGACAACCCGCCCAAACCGCCTGCGGCACCCATCGCTGTTGTGACGGCGGTATTGACCCAGGGGGCCTGATCCGGCACCGCGCGCCGGGATCCTTGAGCAGCCCCCATAGCGACCCAAAGGGCCTGTTCAGTCGCGCCGGTCAGGCCGTTGCGTATCAGTTCGGGCAGTTGCTCAAGCAGAGATTCCGCTGATCCGCCCAGCGCGTTCAGCAGTTTGACACCAGCTCCACCGGCCGAGCGGTAATGTTCGGCCAGCCGATCCAATTCCGCCTCGGCGTCCACATTGTCTACAAGCACGACATCCTGCATCCGAACCCTCCGTTCCCATAGAGATCGGCATTTCTGGGCTGCGTTTCAATAGTTCAGCGCGTCCAGCGTTTCACAAGACCCTTGACCTCGTCCCATCCTCCGGGGGCTAAAGCCATACCCAGGATGCGATCCGGGTTGGTCGGTGGAGGCATCTCGACCCCCTGCAAGGACAGGAACCCGAACCGGGCATAATATGGCGCGTCACCGACCAGCATGACCCGCTCCCACCCCTGTTCCAGCCCTGCCTCGACGCCTGAGTGAATCAGATATCCGCCCAAACCCTCACCCTGATGCGTCGGGTGAACCGCGACCGGCCCAAGCAACAGAGCATCATGATGACCCACATGGACCGGCCAGAAGCGAATGGCGCCTGCCAGAATGCCCTGCCCGTCGCGCGCCACCATCGACAAACCAGCGACCGGGGGCACATCGTCGCGCATCCGGTACGAGGACAGCGCCTCGCGCCCCGGTGCAAAGCACAGGTCATACAGGGCCTCGACCTCCCACCAATCCTCCGGCTCTTCCGGCCTGATCTCGAACTGCTGCACCCCGGCCCTCATTTCCTTGCTGGCATTCGCCCTAGCACTTCGATACGCCTTGGGCAAACGCTTGGAGATGTGAATGTTCTATCGCCCCGAAGACGGCCACGGCCTGCCGCACAACCCGTTCAATGCCATCATCACCCCACGCCCGATTGGATGGATCTCGACCCGCAGCACGGATGGGGTGAACAATCTGGCGCCGTATTCCTTCTTCAACGGAGTTGCGTATTTTCCGCCGCAAGTCATGTTCGCCTCAACAGGCGCAAAACACGATCAGGATGGCGGCAAGGACAGCGTCGCCAACATCGAAGCAACCGGTGTGTTCTGCGTGAATGTCGTCGCCAACGCACATCGGGATGCCATGAACGCCAGTTCTGAAGGCTTGTCCAAGGATATCGATGAGTTCGCTCATGCTGGTCTGACGCCCGTTGAATGCGACACCATTCCTTGTCCGCGAGTCGAAGGGGCCCCCGCCGCGCTGGAGTGCAAGCTGACCAAGATCGTTACCCTGCCGGGCGTGGCCAACCGGGTCGTGTTTGGTGAAGTCACAGGTATTCATCTGCATGACGATCATATCCGCGACGGCAAGTTCGACGTGACCAGTTTCAATCCGCTGTCGCGCCTTGGGTATCGCGACTACGCCGTTGTGTCCGAAGTCTTTAGCCTGACCAGACCGGACGACTGATGCCCCTGCCCGACGCCGCACGCAGATATCCGATAACGTTGCCCGACGGCTCTGAGCACGACGGCACGGTGTTCCTGTCTCAGGCCATTGACCATCCGCGGGTTCAGGCCGGTGACTACAGCTATGCCTCGGACTTTGAACCGCCGCAGGACTGGGCCAGTCGGCTGGCACCGTTTCTGTTCCCGTTCTCTCGGGAAAAGCTGGTCCTGGGCAGGTTCTGTCAGATCGCTCATGGTGTCCGTTTCATCACGGCATCGGCCAACCATGCGATGGACGGGATAACGTGCTATCCCTTCCCGATCTTCGATCCGGCAAACCTGTTGGGCTATCAGCCGGACACCCGAGACACGGTGATCGGCAACGATGTCTGGATCGGCTACGGTGCGTTGATCCTGCCGGGCGCGCAGATCGGTGACGGGGTCATTGTCGGTGCGGGGTCCGTCGTGCGCGGCAAGGTCCCGCCCTATGCCATCGTCATGGGGAACCCCGCCCAAGTTCAACGGTTCCGGTTTGCGCCGGACGTGGTGGACCGGCTGCTTGCACTGAAATGGTGGGATTGGCCAGTCGAGCGGATTGCCCAAGCCGAAGAGGCCCTGCTAGCCGGTGATATTGACGCACTAGAGCGCATTGCACTCTAGCAAAAGGCAACCCCAAGGTCGCCTTTGTTCGCTTAGTGACCGCCCAGAATGCCGGTACGAACCGAGTAATCCACGGCCAGACCATAGTCCGGGTCGTCGTCGCTATCGACCATCAGGTGACCGGCTTTGTTCAGCAGCTTGTGACAGTCGCGGCTGAGATGGCGCAGCATCGCGCGCTTGCCCGCAGCCTCGTATTTGGCGGCTACGTTTTCGATGGCTTGAAGGGCTGACTGGTCCACAACCCGGCTTTCAGCAAAGTCCACAATCACCGTCTCAGGATCGTTGGCGACGTCAAAGATTTCGACGAACCCATCGGACGAGCCAAAGAACAATGGCCCTTGAATTTCATAGACCTTGGCACCTTTCTCGGTCTCCGACTCGCGCGTAACCGCATGGATGCGTTTTGCGTTGTTCCAGGCATACGCGAGGGCCGAGACGATCACGCCCACGACCACCGCAACCGCGAGGTCCTCCATCACTGTCACGACGGTCACCAGAACGATCACGAAAGCGTCCATCAGCGGCACCTTGCGCATAATCTTGAACGAATTCCAGGCGAAGGTGCCGATCACCACCATGAACATCACGCCGACCAGTGCGGCCAGCGGGATTTGCTCAATCAGAGGAGAGGCAAACAGGATGAAGATCAGCAGGAACAACGCCGCTGCGATACCCGCAATTCGGGTGCGACCGCCGGATTTCACGTTGATCATTGATTGGCCGATCATCGCGCAACCGCCCATACCGCCGAAAAAGCCGGTGGCCACGTTCGAGACGCCCTGCGCGATGCATTCCTGCGACGCGCCGCCTCGTTTGCCCGTGATCTCACCCACAAGGTTCAAGGTCAGCAGGGATTCGATCAGGCCGATGGCGGCCAGAATGACGGCGTAGGGCAGAATGATTTCGAAGGTTTCCCAGTTCAGCGGAACCATCGGGATATGGAACGCGGGCAGGCCGCCCTCAATCGAAGCGAGGTCGCCGACACGCGGCACATCCAAACCAAAGCCAATCACCAACGCAGCAATGACCAGAATACCGGCCAATGGTGCGGGAATAACCCGCGTGATACGCGGCATTACCCAGATCACGGCCATGGTCAGCCCCACAAGGCCAAGCATCGTATACAGTTGCAGACCCGAAAGCCACTCGCCACCGCTCATCCCGTGGCCGGTGTTTTCCATGGTCCCGGGCACCTTGAACTGGCCCATTTGGGCCAGAAAGATCACGATCGCCAACCCGTTTACAAAGCCCAACATCACAGGATGCGGCACAAGACGAATGAAGCGACCCCAGTGCATTGCACCCGCAATCACCTGCAAAACCCCCATAAGGACCACGGTCGCGAACAGGTACTCGACCCCGTGTTGCGCCACCAGGGCCACCATGACCACCGCCAGCGCACCGGTTGCACCCGAGATCATGCCGGGGCGACCACCGATCAGTGCCGTGATCAGACCCACCATAAACGCCGCATAGAGCCCAACCAACGGGTGAACACCGGCCACAAACGCGAAAGCCACTGCTTCTGGGACCAGTGCCAGCGCAACGGTCAGCCCTGACAGCAGCTCGATCCGCAGGCGCGAGACGGTCAAACCCTCGTCGGGCATCCAACGCAGATCGGGCTTGGCGATACGGTTGGCAAAGCTTGCCAGCATGGCTCGGGGCATGAAACGGTCCTATGGGTCTTTATGGTCGCGCGAAAGGGGGCCTTCTACCTGTCAAACCGGCCGCGAGATACCGCACCTGGCGGGACCCTGATATGCGCTGTGCGCATGCCTCATCACGAAATAGGCCCAATGGCAAAACAAACGGTTGACCGCACTTGCCAATTTCCTCTGCGACGCCCAGAAATCTGATGCACAAAAAACCTGCGGAGGCCCAGCGTGACCCAAACGAAAATTGCCGTTATCGGCGGATCCGGCATCTATGACATCGACGGGCTGGAAAATGCGGAATGGGTTGGGGTTGAAACGCCGTGGGGCGTACCATCCGACAAAATCCTGACGGGCTCGCTGAACGGGGTCGAAATGGCGTTTCTGCCCCGTCATGGGCGCGGCCACATTCATTCGCCGACCGAGGTGCCATATCGCGCCAATATCGACGCGTTGAAGCGGCTGGGCGTGACAGACGTGATTTCGGTCTCTGCCTGCGGATCTTTTCGCGAGCACATGGCACCCGGAGATTTCGTGATCGTGGATCAATTCATCGACCGCACTTTCGCGCGCGAGAAAAGCTTTTTCGGAACCGGCTGCGTGGCTCATGTCAGCGTTGCCCATCCGACCTGCCCGCGCCTGTCGGACGCGTGTGAAACAGCGGGGATCGGCGCCGGTATCACCGTTCATCGCGGCGGCACCTACCTGGCGATGGAGGGGCCTCAGTTTTCAACTTTGGCTGAATCCAAGATGTATCGCGAGCAATGGGGGTGCGATGTGATCGGCATGACCAATATGCCCGAGGCGAAACTCGCCCGCGAGGCCGAGCTTTGTTATGCCTCGGTCGCGATGGTCACCGACTATGACAGTTGGCATCCCGATCATGGAGAGGTCGATGTGACCGCAATTATCGCCACTCTGACCGGCAATGCCGATAAAGGCCGTGCACTGGTGAAAGGCCTGCCTGCGCTGCTGGGTCCGGTGCGAGCGCCCTGCCCGCACGGGTGTGACCGGGCGCTGGAATACGCAATCCTGACGGCCCCGGAAGAGCGTGACCTGACCGTACTTGCAAAGCTGGACGCAGTGGCGGGTCGGATTCTCTAGGCTCAGGATTGTGGCAGGCTGTCTTGGACCACCTGCCACAAACCATGTGCCCAAAGGTCATCATGAGTGCCGTCATCGATCATATGTAGCTGCGCAGCACTGGCCCGATCAGCAAGGGCTTGGGCGTGGTGCGGCGGCACGACTGTGTCCGCTGAACCATGGAAAATCAGCGTCGGGACATCTATGCCGCCAATAATGTCGCGAGTGGCGAACTGATCCGTCATCAGCAGAGAGACCGGCAACCATGGATAGCGTTCGCCTGCAACATCGACGGTTGCCGTAAAGGGCGCTTCCAGCACCAGCATGGCGGCGTCTTGGCGCTGTACGGCGACGGCTGCTGCGACGCCGGTTCCAAGGCTTTGACCATGCAGGACAACGGATGCGCCCTGAGCGTCCAGCCGATCGAACAGTTCGATCCCGTCTGACACAAAGGCCGTTTCGGACGGGGCACCTGCACTACCCGGATATCCGCGATAGCTTGGGGCAAAAAGCCCATAGCCGCTGTTCAGAATCTCACGGAAGCGTTCGGCGCGGTCAGCCAGATTGCCGCTCTGCCCGTGGAAAAACAGGACAGTCGGAGCCCCCTCGGCAACCGCCGGCGCAGACCACACAGTCACCTCGGTGCCATCGGACATGGGCAGCGACAGGACTTCGACATCCGCCAGACCAACTGCGGCAGGCTCGGGCAGGACGCCCATCGGCTTAAACAGTAAATCGCGCTGATTGACGTACATATAGCCAACGGCCAGCAGATAGAGCGCCCCGATCACTGCGATCAGAACGATGACGGCTTTGGTCAACCGACCATTGCGGCCTTGTCCCAGGCTCTCGCTTTGCACCATTGGGGCCTCCGATCAATACTCCGATCCTATTAGTTTGGGGGTCTGTGCGTCGGGTTCAAGACAGATGAACCCGACTTCATCTTGCTTTAAGAATTTCGGAAGGGGGCCAAAAGCGCTTGACCCCCGCGTCTGGTCGGGGCTTGCTGCAAGACGCATAAGAACAGGATACCCGATGTCTTTTGAACTCTGGTTGGCCTTTGTGGCCGCGTCGACCGCATTGCTGCTGATCCCAGGTCCGACCGTTTTGCTGGTGCTCAGCTACGCGCTGTCGAAAGGGCGCAGCGTGGCAGTGTCTTCGGCCACAGGCGTCGCCGTCGGCGATCTGATTGCGATGACGGCATCACTGCTGGGACTCGGCGCTCTGGTTCTTGCATCCGCGACCCTGTTCACAGTGCTGAAGTGGGTCGGAGCGGCCTATCTTGTCTGGTTGGGCATCAAACTGTTGCGCAGTGCGCCGTCTGGTGGGCTGAATCCGATTGAAACCGGGCGCGATGTCACTGCACGCGGGGTATTCGGACATGCTGCAGCCGTGACTGCTCTGAACCCGAAATCCATTGCCTTCTTTATCGCCTTCGTCCCGCAATTCCTGCGCCCGGCCGAGCCCTTGGGCCCGCAATTCGTCATTCTGATTGCAACCTTCGTGGGCCTCGCATGGCTGAACGCGCTGGCCTATGCCCTGCTTGCGGACCGGCTTCGCGTGATGATCGGACGCGCGGGCGTTATCAACGCGATGACACGGTTCGGAGGATTGGCCCTGATTGGAATGGGCGTTGCCACTGCAGTTCTGCGGCGACCTGCCTAATCGTCTGCATTCTCTTTCATGAACCCGCGGATAAAGCGGCGAATTTCGCGTGCTGCCGACGTGTCCAGCTCTTTGCACAATTCAACAAAGGCATCTCGTTCATCCTTGTCCAGACGCAACACCAACTGGCTGTTTTTCTTGGTAGAACCCTTGCCGTCTTTCTTTGCCACGTGAATTGATCCTGTCAGTCCCTTGATTCCTTTAGCGATGCATTGTATATACATAGCATAGAAGTTGTAGATATCGGGCACCTAACAACAAAAAAAGGATTATGGCAATGAACCTTCATGCTGCTCAGGCATTTCTTTTGCGCGACCAGCGCAATTGGCGCAAACCTCACCTGTCGTGGCTGCCTGCCTCGCTATATCGGTATTACGGGTTGTCGAAGGCCGTGCCGACGCGGCGCAAGTAAAGCTGGACAGGATTCTATCCTTGCATGCGTGACCCTGATGGGCCAAACACCCCGGCGTGTTCTGACGCCAAAAGGGGTGCCGCATGTCCAGAAACAACTCGGTCAAGGATTACATCCGAACCATTGTCGACTTTCCCCACGAAGGGATCATGTTCCGCGATGTCACCACCCTTTTTGCCGATCCGCGCGGGTTTCGTATGGCCATCGACCAAATGTTGCACCCGTATGCCGGTGAGCGTATCGACAAGGTCGTCGGCCTCGAAGCACGTGGTTTCATTCTGGGCGGGGCCATTGCGCACCAGCTGAGTGTGGGCTTTGTACCGATCCGCAAAAAGGGCAAGCTGCCCGGCACCACGATCAGTCAGGACTACAAACTGGAATATGGCGAAGCGATTGTCGAGATCCACGATGACGCCATTCAAGCGGGTGAGAAGGTTCTGGTTGTCGACGATCTGCTGGCCACTGGCGGAACCGCTGGCGCTGGCATCAAACTGATCGAACGACTGGGTGGTGAGATTATTTCTTGCGCCTTCATCATTGATCTGCCGGAACTGGGCGGTCGAAAAGTGCTGGAGGACATGGGGATGGATGTTCATGTCCTGTGTGAGTTCGAAGGCCTCTGATCCCGTAACATTCACATATTTTTGAGTTGAAATCTGAATCTGCGCGAGCTTAGCGCGGGTCAGGTGCATTTCAATGAAACTCTTTGCACGCCCTGCGTGATCCGTATGCACCGCCCGCCGTATCCCGGTTGATGCTGCTTGAAGCATTTCTAACTTGGGAGATTACATCATGTTCCGCAAACTCGCAGTCGCCAGTGTCGCAACCATCCTTTTGGGCACCTCGGCCATGGCGGATGGCCATGGCAAGGACATCGTTGACACTGCCGTCGCAGCCGGAAGCTTTGAAACGCTCGTCGCCGCCGTTCAGGCCGCCGAACTGGTCGATACGCTGAAAGGCGATGGCCCGTTCACCGTGTTTGCCCCAACAGACGAGGCTTTTGCGGCCCTGCCCGAAGGTACAGTGGCCGAATTGCTGAAGCCCGAGAACAAGGATCAGCTGGTGGCCGTGCTGACCTACCACGTGGTGCCGGGCAAGGTGATGTCGGGCGACCTGTCCGATGACATGACCGCAGCGACCGTCCAAGGTGGGGACATCACAATCGATCTGGATTCTGGTGTTATGGTGAACGACGCCAACGTCGTTCAAGCCGATATCGAGACATCCAATGGCGTGATCCACGTGATCGACAAGGTCATTCTGCCCGCCTCGTAAGCACTACTGGGCACGGCCCGGATGTTCTGGGCCGTGTTTACCGTTTGAGAACCGCTCCGGGATTCATGATCCCTTTCGGGTCCAGAGCAGCCTTGATAGCCCGCATAGCCCGCAGCTTGGCCGGATCGCCGTAGCGTTCCAGATCATCGGCCTTCAACCGCCCGACGCCATGTTCGGCACTGACCGACCCGTGAAAAGAATGCACCAAGTCGTGCACCGCCCGTTTTACAGCAGCACGACGATCCACGAAATCTTCGCGGCTCTGCCCCTTCGGGGGGAACACATTGTAGTGCAGATTGCCGTCACCCAAATGTCCAAAACAATTGATCCGAAACGGACCAAGCGCGCCGACAACCTCGGCCCCCTGGCGGATGAACTCAGGGATCGCTGAAATCGGCACCGAGATATCGTGGCTTGAGACCGAACCGATCAGACGGTTTGCCTCGGGGATGCGTTCACGCACGGCCCACAGATCACTACGTTGCGCCTCGCTTTGAGCGATCACGCCGTCGCTGACAAAGCCGGATGTCTCAGCGGCGGCAAAAATCGATTCCAAAGCCTCGGAAGGATTCTGCCCCGCCGCCAATCCCAGTTCGACCAGCACACACCATTCAGGCGGGCTGTCAAAAGGCTGGCGGACATCCGGCACCATTTCGGTCAGGAAGTTGAACCCCTGCCGGTGGATCAACTCAAAAGAACTGACCGTCTCGCCCACCAGATCGCGTGTCATGGCCAGCAGATCGATCGCCGCCTCGGGCGAAGCCACCTGAAACATCGCAGTGCCTACACTGGCCGGGCGCGGGAACAGCTTCAGCGACGCAGCGGTGATGATGCCCAGCGTTCCTTCGGACCCAATCAGCAAATTGCGCAGATCATAGCCCGTGTTGTCTTTCCGCAAGCGGCTGAGCCCGTGCCATATTTCACCGTTGGGCAGAACTGCCTCAAGCCCCAAACACAGATCCCGCGCATTCCCATAGCGCAAAACGTTGACGCCCCCGGCATTGGTCGCAAGATTTCCACCGATCCGGCACGACCCTTGTGCGGCCAGAGAAAGCGGAAATAAACGGTCGGCATCCTCGGTGGCTGCGTGCACATCTTCAAGAATGGCCCCCGCTTCGGCAATCAGAACGTTTTCAGTGGGGTAAACCGCGCGAATGGCTGTCATCCGCTCCAGTGAAATCAACAGGGGGACGGGACCATCTGGCATGACTTGACCGCCCACTAGGCCCGTGCCGCCCCCGTACGGCACGACCGGCACATGTGCGTCAAAGGCGAGCCGGATCAGCGTTGCCACCTCCTCGACACTGCGCGGCAAGGCCAAGAGCCCAATGTGGCCCACAAAGCGGTTGCGCGGCTCTTCCGCATAACGCTCGGCGACCGGGCGCAGGATGTCACGTCCCAAAGCGGTATGAATTGCATCGGCAAATCGATCATCGGCTGGGTTCAGTTGCATAGCCCTTCCTTGCCCAACCCAAATCCGTCCGGCAAGCCCTATTCCGGATCGATCAGGTATTGCGGCTCCAGCACGACCACGGTGGGCCGGTCCGGCAGTGTTCTCAGTGAGACTGTCAGCTCGGACACCCCGTCGCGCTCGACCGGGAAGTCATTGCGGATATCCGCCAGAAAGCGATCCAGCGAGAAGCTGGAAAACCAGTGCATCGGGATGATCACCGAGCTTTTCAGGCGCCTGAGCACCGAGATCATCTCGGGCAAAGGCATGGTCGTCCCGCCATCCACAGCTGCCATGACTACATCCAACCGCCCCAGCGCGGCGAACTGCTCATCCGAGGGTACGTGATGCAGATGACCCAGGTGGCCAATACACAGGCCTTCGACCTCGAACACAAAAATCGAGTTTCCCTTTTCCTCGACCCCGCCATAAGCCGACCTGATATCGGTCGAGACATTGCGAACAAGCAATTCACCCAAATCCAAATGATGCTCGATACCCTGCCCGAACTCTCCCCAGCCCGGCAGCACATGCGGAATGGCCGGGTCCGGGTGCGCCGTCCAATGGGTGCTATGGGCGTGGTTCATCGTCACCACATCCGGGATAAGATCGGCGCTGCCGATAAAGCCGGTGAAATCAGTGACCGCGTTCAGCCCGCCCTGCGTTTGGATCAGGAAAGACGCATGCGCGATGTAGCTGATCCGCACCGAAAACTCTGGCACCGGGTCCTGCCAGGACGCTTTTTGGATGTACTCGATTCCGGGTGCTGCGTCTGCGATTGCAATGCAATGGCTGGGTTGCCGCTCCTGCGCCGCCGCCCCGCCCGAAATCACCATCAATGCCGCAAAGACCCAGCGCATGAGGGAAGTGTAGCGCAGAAAACGAATATGTCACGTTCCGGATACCGCGGACTGAGGCAACAGCGGCAAATCCCTGATTAGTGCGTTAGATCACGACACACTTGCGCAACTTAAACGGGCGCGAGACCTTTGCCTCACGCAGCGCTTGAGCCAGCGCATCACTCACGAAAAACGCGCGACGCATTTGCGTGACGATCCAAAGGTCCGGTCCATCAAGGGCGGACGCGGCCACGGTGACATCATTATCCTGAGCCGCCATCGGCGGTTCCCAAATGTCATAATCTTCATACGGTTTTCTGATGCGTTTGCACTGATCCATCAGCACCGCTGTCTTTTGTGCACCAAAATTGAGACTGTAGTATTCGCCTTCCACAGGTGTCATTCGATCATGTTGAAAGAGTTTGACAGGGTAAAGACTGCCTTTTCCAAGATCAAACTGGAGCAAAACCTCTGCGCAGGCGGCGGAAACCGTCCAAGTTCCACCGGCATTAAAAATATCGGGTTGTTTTTTTCCTTTTTGTCTTTGTACTTAGCATACATTTCCTTCGGGAAACGGTCCGCCGGCAAAGGTTCGCCAAGGTTACTCCTTTTCATCGCGTCGACTGCACGATCCATGTTTTCAAGCACAACATCTGCCTTGAAGCCTCTTATGCTGGACGCGCTGGCCATTGCGAAGCTGAGCCATACTATCGGTTTCTTACCCTGCGCCATTGCCCTACCCCGCGTCGGTCTTACCGCGCCGGTCTGACCGCAAGCTGGCGTACAGAACATGCGTCCGCCACCGCCCGTTGATCTGCAAATAGGATTGCGCCACGCCTTCGTATTTGAAACCCGAACTTTCCAGCAACCCGCGCGAGGCGGCGTTTTCCGGCAGGCAGGCGGCCTCAACCCGGCTCAGGTCCAATCGGGTGAAGGCATAATGAACGACTGCGCCAATGGCCTCGCGCATATAGCCATTGCGCGCGAACGCCTGTCCGGTCCAGTACCCCAGCGTTCCCGCCTGCGCCGGGCCTCGGCGCACGTTGTCCAGGGTGATCGCGCCCAGCAGGACGTCGTCGGATCGGCGGAACAAAAACAGCGGAATCGCGGTACCGCTGGCAACGGAACGCTGCGCCCAATAGACCCGATTGGTAAAGGACTTGCGGCTCAGATGGTCCTTGGCCCAGATCGGCTCCCACGGGGTCAGATATTCTTTTGACGCGCGCCGCAGCGCCGCCCAGTCGTTGAAATCGGAATGCACGGGGGGCCGCAAACTGAGGCGCTCGGTTTCGAGTTTCAGCTTGCGTCGACCCAGAAGCATCACGCCGCGCGCCTCTCCTGCAACGTTGCCAGCGAAGGTGCACCCGAGACCGGGCCGTACAATGCCAGCGCCGCCGGGGCTTTTACGGCCATCTCTTCGGCAAAGGCGCGGACGTCCTCGGTGCAAACCGCATCAATTTTTGCCACAGTATCCTCAAGAGAGGGCACCCGGCCCCAAATCTGCACCAGACGTGCCAACCGTTCAGCGCGGTTCGAGGGGCTTTCCAACCCCATCAGCATCCCGGCCTTCATCTGGGCACGGGCCCGAGCCACTTCTTCGTCATTCATATCGTCGGCGGCACGTTTCATCTCATCAATTGTGATGGTGGCGAGTTCCGCAACCTGATCCGCAGAGGTGCCAGCATAAATCGTCGTCGTGCCGGTATCCGCATAGGCCCCGGTCTGCGCAAAGATTGTATAGCAAAGGCCGCGCGTTTCCCGAACTTCCTGGAACAGGCGCGAGGACATGCCCCCGCCCAAAGCGGTCGAGTATATCTGCGCGGTATAGATCGCGTCGTCGCGATAGCCCGGGCTTTCCAGCGCCAGCGCGAAATGCGCCTGTTCAAGCTCTTTCTCTTGCCGCGCCTCGCCACCGGTAAACCGGGCCGCTTCGGGGATCAGCCCCTTGCGCGGCTTCAGATGGCCAAACATCTCTTCGGCCATTTTCATCAGTGCATCGTGATCAACCGCACCAGCCGCCGACAGGATCATCTGTTCGGGCCCATAATGTTCGGCCACAAAACCCGACAGATCCTCGCGCGAGAATGCGCTGACACGTTCGGATGGGCCCAGAATGGTGCGGCCCAAGGGCTGATCATGATAGCTCTGCTCTTGTAGCCAGTCAAAGATCACGTCGTCCGGCGTGTCATAGGCTTGACCGATTTCCTGCAGGATCACGCCGCGCTCGACCTCGATCTCGCGCGGGTCGAAAACCGGGTTCAGAACGATGTCGCCGATAACATCCATCGCCAGCGCCACATCGTCTTTCAGAACACGCGCGTAATAGGCCGTCACCTCGCGCGAGGTATAGGCGTTGATATAGCCGCCGACATCCTCGATCGCTTCGGCGATTTGCAGCGCGGAACGGCGCTCGGTTCCCTTGAACGCCATATGCTCCAGGAAATGGGCAATGCCATTCTGTTCGATCCGTTCATGCCGCCCACCGGCGGTCACCCAGATGCCGATGGCGGCAGATTGCAGCCCCGGCATATGTTCACTGACGATACGGAATCCGTTCTTCAGTTGGTCTTGTCTGACAGTCACTCGGCGATATGCCCTTTGATATGATCCTCGAGGGCGCCCAGATCATTGGCGATGCGGGTCACCCGTTCCGGACGTTCATACAGATCAGACATGCGAGAGGGAAGAGGCGGATGTTCGCCGCTCGCCTTCTCAACCGCAGCCGGGAATTTCGCCGGATGCGCGGTGGCCAAGGTGATCATCGGCACATCTGCGGCGCGGTGATCTTCGGCCACCTTGATGCCCACGGCCGTATGCGGACAGACCAGTTCGGCGCTATGGGCCAGGGTGGAGGTGATCGTCGCCAGCGTTTCCTCTTCGGACACGCGGCCCGAGTCAAAGCTTTCGCGCAGCGCTTCCATCGCGCCCTGGCTGATATTGAAACCGCCCGTCTTAAGCTCATCCATCAGCTGGGCGACGGCGCTGCCATCCTCATCATAGGCATAGTAGAGCGCGCGCTCAAAGTTCGAGCTGACCTGAATATCCATCGACGGGCTGATCGAAGGGATCGTATCGCCCTTGAAATACCCCTCGCCCGACAAGCAGCGGTGCAGGATGTCATTCTGGTTGGTCGCTACCAACAGCCGGTCAATCGGCAGACCCATACGCTTGGCCAGATAGCCCGCGAAGATGTCGCCGAAATTGCCGGTGGGCACCGTAAAGCTCACCTTGCGATGCGGCGCACCCAGGCTGACGGCTGCTGAGAAGTAATAGACGATCTGCGCCAGCACGCGTGCAAAGTTGATCGAGTTCACCCCGGCCAGTTTCACCCCATCACGGAAGTCGAAATCGTTGAACATATCCTTCAGCGCGGCCTGGCAATCGTCGAAATCGCCATCCACTGCCAAGGCATGCACATTGCTGTCCGCAGGCGTGGTCATCTGACGGCGCTGCACCTCGGACACGCGGCCATGCGGGTACAGGATGAACACATCCACCGCGTCCAGTCCCCGGAACGCCTCAATGGCCGCCGAGCCTGTATCGCCGCTGGTCGCGCCCACGATGGTCACCCGATCATTGCGCCGTTTCAGCGCCACCTGGAACAACTGACCGATCAGCTGCATGGCAAAGTCCTTGAAGGCCAGCGTCGGCCCATGGAACAGTTCCAACAGGAAATGGTTCTCGTTCAATTGCTTCAGCGGCGCGCGGGCGTCATGGCCAAAGCCTGCATAGGCGCGGGCAATGATTTGCTTGAACTCATCCTCGCCAAAGGACCCACTGACATAGGGCCACATCACGCGAAAGGCGATCTCTTCATACGGCAGACCGGCCAACGCGGCGATTTCATCCTGGCTCATCACAGGGATTTCAGCAGGCAGATACAGGCCGCCGTCACGGGCCAGCCCGGTCAGCATCGCCTCTTCAAAACTCAGTTCGGGCGCCTGCCCACGGGTTGAGACATATTTCATTGCGCTTCACTCTCAGAATTGGCGCGACTGCGCCACAGGAAATAAACGGTCATCGCGGCCCAGACCAAAGCAAGACCAAACCAGGTGATTGCATATTGCAGGTGATCATTTGGAATGCCCGCCGTATCCACTGGCAAAGGCGTCACATTCGGGTCGGTCTGCGAGCGGGCAATCACCAAGACAGGTTCGGTTCCCAGCGCAGCCGAGAGTGTCGGCACATCGCGCGCAAACCAGATGTTTTCATCGATATCCGGCGCGGGCGTATAGCTGTCAATCTCGTCAGGCCAGTGCAGGTTTCCAGTGACCTCCATCGGGCCGGTCAGGCGTTCGGTGCGTTTGGCGGTCGTTGGCACAAACCCCCGGTCCACCAATATGGTGCGATCGTTGACCTGGAACGGTTGAATGATCCGATACCCTGCCCCGACCTGTTTGACCGAAACCAGAACGTGAATCTCGCCGGGCTGCATCTCACCCGATACCGAGACCGGCAGGTATTTGTCCCCTGCTTCGGAAACCTGCTGCGGCAGGGAAACCGGCTCGGCAGAGATGCGGGTTTCTATGTCGGCCAGGACGCCCTGCTTCCACGCCAGACGCTGCACCTGCCAGAGACCCAGAGACAGCAATATGGCCAGACCGGCGAGCCCGAAGATCAGTAGAAACACAATGCGGCGCATGGGTGGTAGAAACCTCGTTGCAGGAACCGGCGTCTTGTTAAGGGGGGTGTGGCCCGAATTGCAACCACGCAATTGTATGGGGCGCAATCTTGCGCCCCGGATAGAGAAAAAGCCGCCCAAAAGGGCGGCTTTTGCAATTGGGTTCACCCTCAGGATTTACAGGAACGGTGCCTGTCCCCAGATGTAGACAGCGAAAAACAGGAACAGCCAGACAACGTCGACAAAGTGCCAGTACCAGGCTGCGGCTTCGAAACCGACATGCTTCTCGGGGGTGAAATCTCCTTTCAGTGCCCTGATCAGACAGACCGACAGAAAGATGGTTCCGATGATCACATGCGCACCGTGAAAGCCCGTTGCCATGAAGAAGTTCGAATAGAACTGATCGCCACCAAACACCCAGTCTTCATGGGCCAGCAACTCATAGTATTCATAAGCTTGCAGCGCGGTGAACAGAATACCCAGAACAATACCAATGGCCAGACCGTTGATCAGGGCCTTGCGGTCATTGTCATGCACCAGAGCATGGTGCGCCCAGGTGATTGCACAGCCCGACAGCAGCAGGACCAGAGTGTTGATCAGTGGCAGATGGAACGGGTCAACTGCGTGAATATTCGGCTGGATGTATTCGGTGCCAGCATATTCGTACATCGGGTACATGCGATGTTTGAAGAACGACCAGAACCAGGCGAAAAAGAACATCACCTCGGACATCACGAACAGGATGAAGCCATAGCGCAGGCCGATGCGCACAACTGGCGTGTGATCGCCCTGACGGCTTTCCACCACAACTTCGGACCACCACGCGAACATGGTGTAAAGGACTGCGACAAGCCCGGCCCAGAACATCCACGGCGTAACACCGTGCATCCAAAGGACGGCTCCGAACAGCATCACAAAGCCGCCAATCGCGCCGATCAGTGGCCAGATCGACGGGGCCAGAATGTGATAATCATGGTTTTTTGCGTGTGCCATCAGCGTCCCTCACCTACAGGCGTTAGTTCGTGTTTGTATCTGCCTGCGTCTCAAGGGCGGCAAAGCCCTCGGGCAGGTCGATTTCGTAGAATGTATACGACAGCGTAATCGTATGCACATATTTGGCTTCCAGATCTTCAACCATTTCCGGGTCTACGAAGAAGCTTACGGGCATCTCAACCCGCTCGCCCGGTTGCAACACCTGCTCTTCAAAGCAGAAACAGGCGATCTTCTGGAAATATCCTCCGGCCGAATACGGCGCTACGTTGTAGGAGGCCTGCCCGGCTATGGGCCGGTCGGTCGGGTTGTAGGCTTCGTAGAAGGCCAGACCGGTTTCGCCGATGCGAACGTCCATTTCGCGTTCGATGGGCTTGAACTCCCACGCCATGCCTTTGGCTTTTGAGGCGTCAAAGCGCACGGTGACGACGCGGTCCAGGATATCGTCCGGGGCCTCTTCGGCCACACCGGTTGTGCCACCAAATCCGGTAACGCGGCAGAACCAGTCATAGAAAGGCACGGCCGCCCAGGCCAAACTGCCCATCAGGATGACCACACCCACCGTTTGCGCAACTGTCTTCTGCGGACCCGTCAATGCCATCAGTTCTGTACCTCCTCAGTCGCCATGCCAAAGTCAGTGCCCGACACTTTCACGACCGTCAGGCCAAAAATGATCACGATGAACGCCGCCAGCGTCAGGCCAACGCCTAGATTGCGGCCAAAACGGCGCTGGTGCAATTCGTGGCTTTTGCGCAGGCTCATGACCAGCCCCCCAAGCCATAGGGTTTCAACAGTGCTTCGGCCAGAATGGCGCCGAAATGCAGGAACAGGTACAGCAGAGAGAGCTTGAAAAAGCTGCGCTCGACCTTGAAGTCGTCAGCTTCCGAGTCGTCCTCTGTCCGCCGCGCGATCTGCCACGCGCCATGCAGGAACAGCGCGTTCATGACAACTGCAACCGTCAGGTAGACTGGACCGCCAATGCCCGAGAATGCGGTGCCCACAGCCAACAGAGCCAGCAAAACCGTATAGATCAGGATATGCCGGCGGGTTGACCGGCGTCCATGGGTGACGGTCAGCATCGGTACACCCGCATCATCGTAATCAGACCGCATGAACAGGGCCAGTGCCCAGAAATGCGGGGGCGTCCACATAAAGGTCAGAGCAAACATCAACCAGGGCTCGATCGACATCGACCCTGTCGCAGCGACCCATCCGATAACCGGCGGGAAGGCTCCGGCCGCGCCACCGATCACGATGTTTTGCGGTGTCAGCCGTTTCAGCCACATCGTGTAGACGACAACATAGAAAAAGATCGTAAAGGCAAGGAAGGCACCCGCGAACCAATTGGTCGCGAGCCCCAGCATTATGACCGACAGGCCCGACAGCCCAAGACCCAGCGCCAGTGCTTCGCCACGCTCAACCTTGCCCGACGGGATCGGGCGGCGCTTGGTGCGCTTCATCACCGCGTCGATATCGGCATCCCACCACATGTTAAGTGCCCCCGATGCTCCGCCGCCGATGGCGATGAACAGGATGGCGCAGAACCCCACAAAAGGGTGCACAGCAACCGGAGCCGCAAGCAATCCGACCAGGGCCGTGAACACGACCAATGACATCACACGTGGCTTCAGCAGAGCGAAATAATCGCCAAAGCTGGCCTCGTCCGCGTATGACGTAGCGGGCGCTGAGCTGGCATTGATGCTTGCGTCTGTCATGTCCGGTCCTTCTGGGGCGAAAGCCGCGCGATTGCCCGCGCAGCTTGCTTTCCATCATAGGCAGCATGCGCCGCCTGGAGTGTGATCAATTCGATGCGACCTGATAGCCTTGCGGCAGGCCTGCATACTCGTCGATCGCGCCTTTCAACCATTCTTCATAGGCTTCTTCGCTGACCACTTTCACGGTGATCGGCATATAGGCATGGTCCTTGCCGCAAAGTTCCGAGCACTGACCAAAATAGATGCCTTCACGATCCGCTTCGAACCACAGTTCGGCCAGACGTCCAGGCACACCGTCCTGCTTTACGCCGAAGGACGGGATGGTCCACGAGTGGATCACGTCCGACGCAGTGACCTGCATGACGATGACTTTGCCGACCGGCACGACAACAGCGGTGTCGGTTGCCAGCAGCCATTCGTCGTCACTGTAACCCGCATCCGCCAGTTTTGCGCGCATCGCGTCGTCCAGAACAAATGGACTTACGTCGGCATCCGCGGGACGAGACCCTTCGTCCAAGGTCGCCGGGTGGCCCAGCATATAGCTGTCAAACGCGAAATCATGATCGACATACTCATAGGTCCAGTACCACTGGTTGCCCACCACCTTGATGACGACGTCACCTTCGGGAATTTCCTGCTGCTTGAACAGAACCGGCAGCGAGAACGCCCCGATGAAAACCAGAATCAGGATCGGACCAAGGGTCCAGGCAATCTCGACCGGGGTGTAGTGCGAGAATCGCGCGGGCTCGGGGTTGGCGCGCCGGTTGTAGCGCACGATGCAGTAGACCAGCAGGCCCGCAACGAAAACGCAGATCGCGGTGATGATCACCAGAATCATGGCGTCCAGTCGGTGAATCCCTTCTGCCAGACTTGTGGCTGCGGGCTGAAAGCCCAGGCCGCCATCGACCGGCTTACCAATAATTTCAAGCTCCTGAGCCATGGCGGGAAGGCTGGAGAGGGCTGTCATAAACCCCGAAAGCATCAAAGCATTCTTCATGTTCTGTCCTGATCGTTTGATCTTTGCGTCCCTGGCGAAAAGGTGTGAATCGGTCACACCTCACCCGTTGTCTTTGGCCGCGTTAAAAACCATATTCCTGCGGGTAGATAAAGCAAAATGCTTGCGTCAAACAGACGCTATTTTTGATCTGGATCAAACCGGAAAGGCCGCAACCCATGTCTCAAGCCCCGTTTCGCCCGTTTGAAAGCGCTCTGCCGCATGATGAAGCACTGGCCATTCTGCAGGCAGCCACCGCCGGAGCCGAGGACGGAGAGCTGTTTGTAGAACGGCGAAAATCCGAGTCTCTGGTCTTTGACGACGGGCGTCTGAAGACTGCTTCGTACGACGCATCCGAAGGGTTTGGCCTGCGCGCTGTGCAGGGCGAGGTCGCCGGATATGCGCATTCCACCGAGGTCTCCATCCCGGCGCTCAAGCGCGCATCCGAGACGGCGCGACTGGCCGTTGGGGATGGCGGTGGCACCTTGGCCGAGGCACCCATGCCAACCAACAAACGCCTATATACGGATGAAGATCCGATCGAGACTGCTGGTTTCCCGGTCAAAGTCGAAACCCTGCGAGAGATAGACGCCTTTGCCCGTGATCTGGACCCTCGGGTCGTGCAGGTCAGCGCATCGATCACCGCTGCGGTTCAGGAAGTGGAAATTCTGCGTCCCGATGGTGTTTTGGTCCGCGATGTACGCCCCATGACCCGCCTAAACATATCGGTCATTGTCGAACAGGATGGCCGACGCGAAAGCGGATCGGCTGGTGGCGGCGGCCGCGTGGGTCTGAGTGGATTGATTGATCCCGGCGATTGGCAGGACAAAGCCCGAGAGGCGCTGCGGATTGCGCTTGTCAACCTCAAGGCCGTCCCGGCCCCTGCTGGTATTATGGAGGTCGCACTCGGCCCCGGATGGCCCGGTATCTTGTTGCATGAAGCCATCGGCCACGGGCTGGAGGGCGATTTCAATCGCAAAGGCAGCTCGGCTTTTGCCGGTCTTTTGGGCACACAGATTGCCTCGAAAGGCGTGACCGTGGTGGATGACGGTACGATTGCAGACCGCCGGGGCTCGATCACTGTGGATGACGAGGGCACACCCAGTTCACGCACGGTACTGATCGAGGACGGCATTCTAACGGGGTACATGCAGGACCGTCAGAACGCGCGCCTGATGGGCGTCGCCCCCACCGGCAACGGACGGCGGCAGAGCTATGCGCACAAGCCGATGCCAAGGATGACCAATACCGTGATGCTGAGTGGCGATGCCGATCCTGCATCTTTGGTTGCAGACATCAAGGACGGCATCTGGGCCGTAGGGTTTGGTGGCGGCCAGGTCGACATCACCAACGGCAAGTTCGTTTTCTCATGCACCGAGGCCTATCGGGTTGAGAACGGCAGGATAGGTGCTCCGGTCAAGGGTGCAACGCTGATCGGGGATGGGCCGTCCGCGCTAAAGCGTATCCGGGGGCTGGGCAACGACATGGCACTGGACCCGGGGATGGGAACCTGCGGCAAGGACGGTCAATGGGTGCCTGTGGGCGTCGGCCAGCCGACCGTTCTCATGGACGGGCTGACAGTAGGAGGCTCGGCCGCCTGAGTCGGAATCGTCAAAAATCGAAAGGCGCAGGGTTAACGCTGCGCCTTTTTTCTGCGCTTGCCCTGAAGGCGTCAGTTCGCAAAGTCGCATTTTGGAGGAAAATTTTTCATATCAAAATCAAAGTGTTAGTTGGGTTCAAGTTTCTGAAACGCAAAAAGATTTCCTCTAATTTTCCAAGATTTACAGGCTGTTAACCCCGACACCCGTAAACCAGTTCTGCAATCAGGCGGAGCATCGGATGACCGAAGAGCAGCTTTCTTCCAATCACCCCCCACTCCCACCCACCACGGAAGAGGACCGGTTTTCCTGGCTCCGTCTGTTGCGTTCGCGCAAGGTTGGACCGGCAACGTTTCGTCGGCTTCTGCGTGAACATGGCTCGGCGCAGAACGCGCTGGCCGCGCTGCCTGAAATGGCACGCGCTGCCGGAATAGAAGGGTATGAAATCTGCCCCCCCGGTGTGATCGAGGCGGAACTCAAGGCCGCAAAAGCCGCCAAAGCGCGACTTTTGTGCCTTGGGTCCGCGGATTTCCCGGCAGCATTGCATGACCTCACTGATGCGCCGCCGATGTTATGGGCCATAGGCGACACGTCTGTCTTGCAGCGCACAGCGATTGCATTGGTCGGTGCCCGGAATTGCTCATCCCTGGGGGCTCGTATGGCACGTGGGCTGGCAAAGGAGCTTGGTGGACAGGGGTTTGTCATCGTGTCGGGGCTGGCACGCGGCATTGATACATCCGCGCATCTGGCTTCGGTCGAGACCGGAACCATTGCCGTGATGGCCGGGGGCGTGGACGTGATCTACCCAGCCGAAAATGCAGATCTGGCGCGCAGCATCAGCGAAAAAGGCCTTCGGCTTTCGGAACAGCCAATCGGTGTGACACCGCAAGCACGGCATTTCCCCCGTCGCAACCGGATAATCTCTGGGCTGGCGCAGGCCGTCATCGTCGTCGAAGCGGCCGCAAAATCGGGCAGTCTGATCACCGCCCGGGATGCCTTGGATCAGGGGCGCGAGGTGTTGGCTGTTCCCGGCCACCCTTTTGATGCGCGCGCGGCAGGTTGCAACCTTCTGATCCGAGACGGTGCAACCTTGGTGCGGTCGGCAGAAGATGTGATCGACGCGCTACCTTTGCAACAACAGGATGCGATGGATCCCCCAGAACCCACCTCCACTCACTTTGCACAAATTGCGCAACCCAAAGCGCTACAGAATGAGATTTTGATGCGTCTTGGCCCGTCCCCCATTGCAGAAGATCAATTGATCCGTGATATCGCGGCCTCGGCAGGTGAAATCGGCCCGGTGTTGGTTGATCTGGAATTGGATGGGCGGATACAACGCCAACCCGGTGGACTGCTTTCTTTGGCCAGTTGACCCAGACAGTGCCGGCGCAAATGTGGGCATGTTTCGCCCTCGAACCGTTTGTTCAAAGGAACGCATTGACAATTCGATCTTGCCGCACACATTTTGCACGGCCATACAAAGCGCAAAGTCCGTCGAGCGAGGATTCCCCATAAATGCCCGTAGTTGTTGTAGAATCTCCGGCCAAAGCAAAAACGATCAATAAATACCTTGGCCCGGACTACACGGTTCTGGCCTCATACGGCCATGTGCGGGACCTGCCTCCGAAGGACGGATCGGTCGATCCGGACCAAGAATTTTCCATGAAATGGGAAGTTGGCAACGACAGCCGCAAGCATGTCAAAGCCATTGCCGACGCACTCAAGGAAGACAACGCCCTGATCCTCGCCACCGACCCTGATCGTGAGGGCGAGGCGATCAGTTGGCACCTGCAGGAAGCACTGACCAAACGCCGCTCGATCAAGAAGGATACCCCGGTCAGCCGGGTGACTTTTAACGCGATCACCAAAGAGGCCGTAACCCAAGCGATGCAGAACCCGCGTCAGGTCGATATGCCCCTGGTCGAAGCGTATTTGGCCCGCCGGGCGCTGGACTATCTGGTTGGGTTCAACCTGTCTCCGGTTCTCTGGCGCAAACTGCCCGGCGCGAAATCCGCGGGCCGGGTGCAATCGGTTTGCCTGCGCCTGATCGTCGAACGCGAAATGGAAATTGAAGCTTTTAAGCCAGTGGAATATTGGTCGGTCAGGGCTCTGTTCGAGACGCCGCGCGGTCAAACCTACGAGGCACGGCTGGTCACTTTAGCTGGGAAAAAGCTGGACAAGCATGATCTGGCCAACGTGACGCAGGCTGAATTGGCGGTTCAAGCGATCACCAGCCGTGCGCTCAGCGTGGCCTCGGTCGAGGCTAAGCCAGCTGCGCGCAATCCCAGCGCACCCTTCATGACGTCGACCCTACAGCAAGAGGCCAGCCGCAAGTTCGGCATGGGTGCCCGCCACGCGATGCAAGTGGCGCAGCGTCTCTATGAGGCCGGCTACATCACATATATGCGTACCGACGGCATCGACATGGCATCCGAAGCCGTGGCTGCGGCCCGCGACGCCATCGCCGAACGTTATGGCAGCGAATACGTGCCCGACAGCCCGCGCATGTATAAGAACAAGGCGAAGAATGCGCAGGAAGCGCATGAGTGTATTCGCCCCACTGACATGTCGCGCGATGCCAAGGCGCTGAAAGTGACCGATGAGGATCAGCGCAAGCTTTATGATCTGATCTGGAAGCGCACCATCGCCTGTCAGATGGCCGCGGCCCGGTTGGAACGGACCACAGTTGAGATCGGCAGCGATGATGGTCAGGTCGGCCTGCGTGCGACAGGTCAGGTGGTTCTGTTTGATGGGTTCATGCGTGTCTACGAGGAAGGCCGCGATGACGTGGCCGATGATGACGAAAAGCGCCTGCCGCAGATCATGCAGGGCGATCCAGCGCCCTTTGCCAAGACCTCGCTGAAGGATCAGTTTGCGAAAGCAGACGACAAGGCTGCGATCCTGTCTGACAACGAATCCGTTCTGGCGTTGCAACACCACACACAACCTCCGCCACGCTATACCGAGGCCACGCTGGTTAAACGGATGGAAGAGCTTGGGATCGGGCGCCCCTCGACCTATGCTTCGATCGTGACCACGATTCAGGATCGCGAATATGTGCGCAAAGACAAAAATCGCCTGATTCCCGAAGAAAAGGGGCGGATCGTGACGATCTTCCTGCTGAATTTCTTCCGGCAGTATGTCGGCTATGAATTCACGGCCAATCTGGAAGAGGAGCTGGACGACGTCAGCGCCGGAGGTCGTGACTACAAGGACTTGCTGGGCAAGTTCTGGCGCGATTTCTCGGCTGCAATTGGGGAAACGTCCGAGCTACGTATCTCCGAAGTGCTGGACAAGCTGGACGAGGCACTGGCCCCACAACTCTATCCGCCCCGCGAGGATGGGTCTGATCCGCGTATCTGCCCGAAATGCGGTGTTGGGCAACTGCATCTGAAAACCTCTCGCACCGGCGGTTTCGTTGGGTGCGGCAACTATCCCGAATGTACCTATACCCGCCCCATCGCCGGGGAAGGCGCGGAAGGCGACGAACGGCTGCTGGGCGAGGACGCGGGCGATGAGATTTGGCTGAAGTCAGGTCGTTTTGGACCTTACGTTCAGCGAGGGGAACCCACGCCTGAGAACAAGAAACCTCCACGCGCGTCCCTGCCTCGCGGGTGGAGCAAGGACGACATGGACCTGGAAAAAGCGCTGACCTTGCTGTCCCTGCCCCGCCAGATCGGCGAACACCCCGAGGGTGGCATGATCAGCTCGAATTTCGGGCGGTTTGGCCCCTACCTGATGCACCAATTGCCGGATGAGGCGAAACCGATCTACGCCAACCTCAAAGATCCCAACGATGTGTTCGAAATCGGCATGAACCGCGCCGTTGAACTGCTGGCGGAAAAGCGTGCCAACCCTGGGCGTGGACGCCGCGCCGCCGCGAAACCCTTGAAGGAACTTGGCGCGCATCCTGATGGCGGCGCAATGCAGGTTCTCGACGGGCGTTATGGTCCTTATGTAAAATGGGAAAAGGTCAACGCCACCATTCCCAAGGACATCAAACCTGAAGATGTGACGCAGGAAATGGCCATCGAACTGGTCAACGAACGCGCCACCAAGACGGGGACGAAAAAGAAAGCCGCAGCCAGGAAAAAACCTGCGGCCAAGAAGACAACCAAAAAGGCCGCGACAAAGTAGCGGAAAGGCCCGGCGCTACGCCGGGCTTTTGTCTTTAGGTAGAAATACCAGCCCCCTACCCTTTCGTTGACTTCCCCTTGGCGTGTCGGCAAAACCGGCCCATCACCATGTCATTGGGGGAGTTTTCCATGAAGAAAATCTATGCCAATGCCACCGAAGCGCTCGACGGGGTGTTGACGGATGGCATGATGATCGCCGCAGGTGGTTTCGGCCTGTGCGGCATCCCAGAACTGTTGCTGGACGCAATCAAAGACTCCGGCGCTCAAGACCTGACCTTTGCCTCGAACAACGCGGGCGTTGACGATTTCGGCATCGGCATCCTGCTGCAGACCAAGCAGGTCAAGAAGATGATCAGCTCATATGTCGGCGAGAATGCGGAATTCATGCGTCAGTACCTGGCCGGAGAGCTTGAGCTAGAGTTCAACCCGCAAGGCACTCTGGCCGAGCGCATGCGCGCCGGTGGCGCCGGTATTCCTGGCTTCTATACCAAGACGGGTGTTGGCACGGTGATTGCCGACGGCAAAGAGCACAAGGACTTCAACGGCGAAACCTATATCATGGAAGAAGGCATCTTTGCCGATCTGGCCATTGTGAAGGCCTGGAAAGCAGATGACACCGGCAACCTGATTTTCCGCAAGACCGCGCGCAACTTCAACGTGCCTGCTGCGACCTGCGGCAAGATCTGTGTGGCCGAGGTTGAAGAAATCGTCCCGCGCGGCTCACTTGACCCGGATGCGATCCACTTACCCGGTATTTATGTGCATCGCATCATTCAGGGCGATCACGAAAAGCGCATTGAACAGCGCACCACCCGCAAGAAGGAAGACGCATAATGCCTTGGGACCGCAATCAGATGGCCGCACGCGCGGCAGATGAACTGGAAGACGGCATGTATGTAAACCTCGGGATCGGCATTCCGACCTTGGTGGCGAATTACGTGGGTGACAAGGACATTACATTGCAGTCCGAAAACGGGATGCTGGGTATGGGCCCCTTCCCGTTCGAAGGCGAAGAAGACCCCGATCTGATCAACGCCGGAAAGCAGACGATCACCGAACTGTCCCGCACTGCCTATTTCGACAGTGCCACCTCATTCGCCATGATCCGGGGCGGCAAGATTGCTGCCGCCGTTCTGGGCGCGATGGAAGTGGATGAAGAAGGCGACCTTGCCAACTGGATGATTCCCGGCGTTCTGGTCAAAGGCATGGGCGGCGCGATGGACCTGGTGGCCGGTGTGGGCCGCGTGATCGTTGTCATGGACCACACCAACAAGCACGGAAAGTCCAAGTTGCTGAAGAAATGCACCCTCCCGTTGACTGGCAAGAAGGTCGTCAACCGCATTATTACCAATCTGGGCGTACTGGACGTGGTTGAGGGCGGGTTGAAAATCGTCGAGATCGCGCAAGGCGTCACGGAAGATGAGATTCGCGCAGCGACCGAGGCGACGATCGTCAACTGATCCGAGATTGGCAGGGTCGGCCTTACGTGGCGGGCCCTGTTCAGTTCAGAGTCTGGAAGACGCACCCGTCTGAAACGAATACGGGTGGCGTCGCACAAAGCGCGCGCGCGACCTGAAAAGCAGCCAGGACCTTGGGCACGTAGTCCCTCGTCTCGGCGTAAGGTGGTACGCCGCTGTGCTTGCGCACTGCGCCTTCTCCGGCATTGTAGCCAGCCAGAACCAGAATGGGGTCATTGCCAAACTCTCCCATTAGCCAGTCGAGGTATTTTACCCCGCCCGAAATATTCTGGGACGGCTGGAAACTATCCTGCACCCCAAATCGCTCGGCCGTTGCAGGCATAAGCTGCATCAATCCTTGCGCACCCGCTGAACTGACCGCATTCGAACGCCCGGCGGATTCAACCGAGATAACAGCCAGAACCAGGGCGGGTGAGACATTGGTGCCAATTGTCGAGCGCAGGATTTCCCGCCCCTGATCCTCAACGATACCCTGCAGGGTTTGTAAACGCGGGGTCGAGACACTGGTCGCGGCCAAAGCATTGATTGCAGCCTCCAGGCGCCCTGGACCAGCTTGCGTAAGCTCCGGCGATACTTTGTCCCAAAACGCCGTGTGCGCGCCTTTCGGCGGTGCCTTGGCGGCGAGTTCGGGCGCATTCGCCGGGGGTACCTTGGTTCTGGCAATGATTTCTGGCACCACCAATTCTGTGCCGGTGCTGGGCGCAAAGGGGCGCGCAGCATGCTCTTCCGGAGATATCTGGATGGTAATGCGGGGGCGCTGACCCGGCTGAGGGGCCTTGATCCGTTTATACACGCCGCGTGGCTCCAATGCCTCGGACTGCACTGTTTCTGGTGCGCATGTGAGAAACGCCAATACGCCGGCGCATTTAAGTGCGTCCCGGAGATACATTTTGCCTGCCTCTTGTTTTCGTTTTAGGAGATTTGAAACCCGAATCTTCCCGCAAGACCAGAAAAACAAAGCGAAATGGGGCAATTTTGCCTCATTTGCCGTAAATTTGCATCGCCAAGGCGTAGAGCGGATCGGTTGGTTTGATTTATTTACGTTATTTTTCAATGTGTTACGGAATTCGTGACCAAAAAGTTAAGTGTACAGAAAAAAAATCGCCGTTTGGCCCAATTCCTGCCACGCACAACAGGCAAACATAGTGCCATACCGAGACGATCGGGAGCGGACTGAGAGAGAAAGCTCTGGAAGACGCCGAGGTTTAGAAGACTTTTTTAGATCCTTTAGGAGGGACGTAACATGATCAAGTTCATCAAGAACTTCCGCAAAGACGAAGACGGCGCAGTAACAGTTGACTGGGTCGTTCTGACCGCAGCAGTCATCGGCCTGGCCGCCGTTGCATACAACCAGATTGAAAGCGGTGCCAGCGATCTGGCAGGCGACGTGAACACTGCACTGAGCGGCGCAACAATCACTCTGCCAGGCGCTGGTGGTACTGGTGGTACCGCTGGTACTGGTAATACCACTCCTTAAGTTGAGTGTATGAACGCTAAGACTTTCCAAATCCAATCAATTTGGATCGAGCCGCGCCCTTTTGGGCGTGGCTTTTCATTTGAAAAGCGGCGGCATTTCAACTTACCCCCCTCAAACGAAATTGGCGAATAAAAAACTTGGCGCTTACCCTTGTATTAGTCAAAAAAACTAGAAATTTAGGCGAACTTGGCAAGTTGACGCCTCAATTGCGCCACGCACAGGAAGTATCAATTTTGAAAGACAATAGCTGATCGGCACGCCCGTCAAATCCAGGCCGTGAAAGTTTATCGAGACCCCAAAGGTAAAGCATGAAACATTACATTAGACATATTTTAAGCGACGAAGCCGGGGCTGTAACGGTTGATTGGGTAGTGATGTCTGCTGCAGTCATAGGTCTTTCAGGTGCAATTTATGTCACTCTGGCAAATGGCAACGAAGAACTTGGTGGCTCTATCAACAGTGCCCTTTCCTCGTACAATGTAAGCGCGGTACCTACGGCTGGCGACTAGTTAATCTTCCTCTGAACTTCGTAGCCTTCCACTTGAGCTTTTTCGCTTAGCATCGACTCTTGGTGTTTTTAAGTGCCCAGCCTCTGGCTCGGCACTTTTTCTGTAGCAAGGTCCACCGGTCGCACGTAGAAAAAATCAAGGATTTGTCCCATTTTTCGACACAATTCTGGTTTACCAAAAAATCTGTTTCACAATAGTTCTGATGCCATTCACGGCCTGAACCAACAAACTAGTACGAGGTGTATGCATGCGAGCGGTTTTCGGACTTGTCCTGATTGTCGGGGTCGCGTTGGCCGGGGGCGCTGTTTACATGGCGCGCAATTACATTTCAGCATATCAGCAAGAGCTCGCCCGAGAACGGCAAGCTGCCGCTGCGGCCCTTGAGAATGCAAAAGTAGAGGTGATCCCCACCGTCAGCGTGATCGTGTCCAATCGGTCTCTGAAATATGGTGAAAAGCTGAACCAAGACGATGTCCGTGTTGTGGACTGGCCGGAAAACGCCATTCCAGAAGGCAGCTTTACCGATATATCCGTCCTCTTCCCGGAAGACGAAAACAAAGATCGCTTTGTTCTGCGGGCCATGGAAAAAGATGAGGCGTTGATGGCCGTCAAGATTACCGAGCCAGGAAAAGGGGCTGGACTGACGTCGCAATTGGAGAAAGGTATGCGCGCCTTTGCCATTCGCGTCGACGTCGCATCGGGAGTTTCAGGGTTCTTGCGCCCAGGAGATTTTGTCGATGTCTACTGGACTGGATCCCGTCGCGGTTCCGGAAATGGAGCAGATGGTGAAGTTACCCGCTTGATCCAGCCAAGAGTGCAACTCATCGCTGTTGACCAGATCGCCGGCAGTGATCTGACCGGGGCAACCATTGCCAGAACCATCACGGTGGCCGTCTCGCGAGAACAGGTTGCCGTCCTTACACAGGGCCAGAAGACAGGTAGCTTGACCCTTGCCCTTGTCGGCATTCAGGATGACTCGGTGGCGTCCGAGGTTATCGAAATTGACCAGCGCGCGCTGTTGGGGGTTGAAGACGCTGTCCCGGTCCCGCAACAAATCGAACAACCGGTTTGCAAAACGCGCATTCGCCGCGGCGGCAGTGAGATCGCAGACAGCGTGATTGCTTGCACAAACTGACGCCAATTCAGAGTGTTACGAGGTCTGAGCCGCGCTCCAAGCGCGGCTCAGTTGTTTTTGAATGTTGCCAATTGCCCACATAAGGAAAATTCCAGAAACCCTTGATTATTGCAATAAAATCGGTTTTCGCGCAGTGTTCCGTACCATAGGGCATAAGACCCGTAAAAACGAGGCGTGATCGGAGAGGCAGGTCACATGACAATACGTTCCTGGATCAGCGCAACCCTGCTGGGGTTGTCGTTTATTGTGGGCCCGGTCGGCGATGCCGCCTGGGCTGAAACTCTTCGCGTGGTTAAGAAAGGCACTGTGGAAACACTGGACGTGCCGATCAATCGCGCAATTGTGGTTGAAAGCGAACAGCCGTTTGCTGAGTTGAGCATTGCCAATGCTGGCATCGCCGACATTTCTTCACTTTCAGACCGAACAATCTATGTACTTGGCAAGGCCCCGGGCCTGACCACATTGACGCTGTTTGACGGGGCCGGCATGCTGCTGGCGAATGTCCGCGTACGCGTCGCGCCTGATGTGACCGAATTCAAAGAGCGTCTGCGTCAGATTCTACCCAACGAACCTATCGAGGTGCGCACAGCCAATGATGGTATTGTGCTGTCCGGCACAATCTCGAGCGCAGCCAAACTGGCCCGAGCACTAGAGCTCGCAGAACGTTACGCGCCTGAACGGGTTTCGAACCTGATGTCGGTTGGTGGAGTTCAGCAAGTGATGCTGAAAGTACGCTTTGCCGAAATGAACCGGTCAGTGGCAAAAAGCCTGTCGGCTTCGCTGGGTTTCGGTGGCGGAGACGTGACGGCAGGCTTCAATAGCTTGAACAATCAGATTTCTCTGAATAACGCTCTTGCCAACAATATACCGGTCACGCAAACCAATACAGGCGCAATCCTGTTTGGGTTTGGCGCCGGGTCCACTCAGGTACGACTGCTTCTGGAAGCCCTTGAGACCAAAGGACTTGCCCGCAGTCTGGCCGAACCCAACCTGTCGGCACTTTCAGGTCAGCAAGCGACATTTCTGGCAGGTGGCGAAGTTCCGATTCCGGTTCCCGCTGAGGACGGGGTTGTCGCAATCGAATACCGAGCATTCGGTGTTGAAATTGACTTTATCCCGCGCGTGGTCGATGGCGATCTGATCAACCTTGAACTGGGAACTGCGGTTTCAAGCATCGACACGTCGTCAGACTTTACGATAAACGGCGATTCTGTCCCGAGCTTCATTACCCGCCAAACCACAACCACCATCGAACTTCGCGATGGAGAAAGTTTTGCCATCGCTGGCTTGATCCAGGATGACTTTACGGACCTCAGCAATCAGGTTCCATGGTTGGGCGACGTCCCGGTTCTGGGCGCACTGTTCCGCAGTGCCGAATATCAGCGAGAGCAAAGCGAGCTTGTGATCATCATTACCGCACATCTGGTATCGCCAACCCGTGGGGAAACGCTTGCCCTGCCAACTGATCGCGTCAAACCGCCCAGCGAATTTGACCTGTTCATCAACGGTAGGGTTGCGCGGACGGAACGTGCGGGTGCAGGTGGTGCATCCGAAGTGGCCAGACAGGACTTTGGCAGTTCCTACGGCTACATCCTGGATTGATGAGGAGGATAGGACCAATGAACAAGTGGATACTCACATTAGGTCTCTCGGTCGCTGTCGCCGCCTGTACACGTGAGGCCGGGTACGAGATCGATGCCGGGACCTTTGGCAACGCGACCCTTAACAATGCGCAGGTCATGAACGGTGAATTGACCTACGCGCAGATTCTCACCCGAAGATTCGCCGCTGAGGTGCCAAGCCAGGTAAATTTCGCGTTCAACAGTTCTCAGCTGGATGCATCCGCTCAACGAATCTTGTTGCAGCAGGCGGATTGGATCAAACAATTTCCTGAGGCGCGGTTCCGTGTCTACGGCCATACTGATGCGGTCGGTTCGGTCAGCTATAACAAGAGCCTCGGCCTGCGTCGGGCGCAATCTGTTGTCACCTTCCTGGTACAGCAAGGCATATCACGCTCACGTCTGGAGGCCGTTGTTTCCTTCGGCAAGAGCCAGCCTTTGATTGCGACACAGAACCGCGATCGGCGCAACCGGCGAACCGTAACCGAAGTTTCCGGCTTCGTCGGTCGTGCGCCACAAACACTTGACGGCAAGTACGCCAGAATCATCTACCGCGAATACGTACAAAGCGCGACGACTGCTGCACAGATTCAGGCAGTAACCGCTCAGGATGCCGGTGGATAATCACCATGTAACGGGCGACATCGTCGCCCGTTTCCCTACAATTGGTTCTTTTGCGCCAAATTCTCGCCCAAGTTCCATTGGACATTGTGAACAATAGGGTGACCTGCGGCCTGAATTGACCGCAATAGGGCGACAGCAAATCTGCCCGAGCGTATTGCGTTCGCATGAAATGCCAGGCCCTTTCGACGAGGATTGTGTTTATGAGCAGCGCGACGCCGCAAGACAACGACTCCGCCATTCTGGCCTGCACGATCAGCCGTGATGTCCAGAATTTCGATCTGTTGATCGAAGACATGGAAGCGGTATTGGGTGAGCGTTGGGGCGATCTGGGTTTCGCCGAAGCTTTGGCTTTCTTCAGCCAACCCGAAGCAAATTCACTACAATTTGTTGCTTTGGCCATTGATGGAGAAGACGAAGACAATCTTTCTCTGATGGGAGAGATCATCGCTCAGGCCAAGGACAAGAGTATCAAGGTCGTACTGATTGCCGAGGACGTGACACCGGCCTCGCTGCACCAGTTGCTACGCAAAGGCGCGGATGAATTTGTCCCCTACCCCCTGCCGGAAGGTGAATTGCAGGAAGCAATTGACCGGATGAACAAACCTGATCCTGTTATCGCGGCGCAAGCTGCAGCCGCAGCAACACTGGCCGGGGGCGAATCAAAGGAAGGCGCGCTGTTTGTTGTTCAGGGCCTGGCCGGAGGCGTAGGCGCAACCACATTGGCGGTAAACCTCGCCTGGGAACTTGCCAACGTATCAGAGAAGGAGACGCCATCCGTTTGTCTGATCGATCTGGACCTTCAATACGGAACGGTTTCAACGTATTTGGATCTGCCCCGTCGTGAAACCGTTTTTGAGATGCTGTCTGATACAGCGTCAATGGATGACGAGGTTTTCTCGCAAGCCCTTCAAACCTTTGAGGAAAAGCTCCAGGTCCTGACCGCACCATCCGACATGGTTCCACTGGATTTGATCACACCAGAGGACATTCAGCGCGTGATCGACACTGCGCGGACGCATTTTGACTATGTGATTGTGGATATGCCCAAAACGCTGGTGCTGTGGTCGGAAACCGTGCTGCAAGCCGCGCACGTTTACTTTGCGTTGATTGAACTGGATATGCGCTCGGCTCAGAACGCGTTGCGCCTCAAGCGCGCGCTGCAAGCCGAAGAGCTTCCGTTCAACAAACTGCGTTTTGCCCTGAACCGGGCTCCGAAATTCACTGATCTGAATGGCAAGGGCCGCGTCAAACGTATGGGCGAAAGCCTTGGTATCTCAATCGACCTGCTCCTGCCCGATGGTGGAAAGCCGGTGATGCAAAGCGGCGATCATGGTCTGCCACTGGCCAGTTCAGCGGCTAAAAACCCGCTGCGTCGTGAAATCGCCAAGCTTGCGAAATCGCTGCATAGCCTTGGCAGCAACGACGCCGAGGCCGCGTAACATCATCCCGAGGGGGGAGCCGTCATGTTTTCAAGATACAAAAAACAGCCTGATGCACAGCCGGTTCAGGCACCGGTCAAAGCCCCCGAGGCCGAACAAACTGCTGCTCCGGCCGCGCCCACTGCAACAGCTGTAGCCAGAAAACCCAGCCAGAAAAAGTCAGCCGAGGCCGCCGGATCGGACCGGGACCGCAAGCGCAAAGAACGTTTGGGTGAGATCAAGATTGAGCTGCACCGCGAATTGCTGGAAAACCTGAATCTGGCGGCGCTTGAAAATGCCGGCGAAGCAGAGCTGAGAGCCGAGATCAGCGCGATTGCCAGCGAAGTCCTTGAAGCTAAAAGCATTGTCCTGAACCGTGAAGACCGGACTCAGCTGAACAAGGAACTGTATGACGAAGTCACAGGACTCGGTCCCCTTGAGACTTTGCTTCAGGACGACAGCGTCAACGATATTCTGGTGAATGGACCACAGCAGATCTTTGTGGAACGCGCCGGCAAGCTGGAAATCAGCGACGTCACGTTCAAAGATGAAAAGCACCTGATGCGGATCATCGACAAGATCGTATCCGCCGTAGGTCGTCGTGTTGATGAATCCAACCCATATGTGGACGCCCGCCTTGCCGATGGCTCACGTTTCAACGCGATGGTTCCGCCGATTGCCGTTGATGGGTCGTTGGTTTCGATTCGTAAATTCAAGAAAGACAAGCTTGGTATAGACGATCTGGTGAACTTCGGGGCATTTACCGAAGAAATGGCCGCTTATCTGCAAGCTGCTGTTTCAACCCGACTGAACATTATCGTGTCGGGTGGTACCGGGTCCGGTAAAACGACCACTCTGAACGCCTTGTCCAGCTTTATCGACGACGCCGAGCGTATCCTGACGATCGAGGATACGGCGGAACTTCAATTGCAGCAGACCCATGTGGGACGAATGGAAAGCCGCCCGCCCAACGTGGAAGGCAAAGGCGAGGTCAGTCCCCGTGACTGTCTGAAAAACGCTCTGCGTATGCGTCCCGACCGCATTATCGTGGGCGAGACGCGCGGCGCCGAGGTGATCGACATGCTGCAGGCCATGAACACAGGCCACGACGGCTCGATGACCACTATCCACGCCAACTCGGCCCGCGACGGAATTTCACGTCTGGAAAACATGATCGCGATGGCCGGGATCGAGATGCCGATCAAGGCGGTTCGCAGTCAGATTTCAAGCGCTGTGAACCTGATCGTGCAGGCCAGCCGCCTGCAGGACGGTTCGCGCCGCATGACATCGATCACCGAGATCACGGGTATGGAAGGCGATGTCATTTCGATGCAGGAAATCTTTAGATTTCAGCGCGTTGGATTGACGCCCGACAACAAGATCATTGGTCACTTTACCGCCACCGGCGTGCGCAGCCACTTTTCCGAGCGGTTCCGTCTGTGGGGCTTTGACTTGCCCTCGTCCATCTACGACACAACCACAATGTAGGAGAGTCAGACATGCAATTGCCGACAGAGGCACTGATTTATGTCGCCATCTTCGTAGGTGTCCTGGCCCTTGTGGAAGGCATCTATCTTGTGGCGTTTGGCAAATCCATCAGCCTGAACAGCCGGGTCAACCGCCGGTTGGATATGCTCGACAAAGGCGTAGGTCGTGAGCAGGTTCTGGAACAGCTGCGCAAGGAAATGCAGCAGCATATGAAGTCGCAGAGCATTCCTCTGTACTCGCTTTTGGCCGACAAGGCCCAGAAGGCGGCCATTGCGTTTTCTCCCAGACAACTGATCATGATCATGGGTCTTGTTTCGGCTATGGCCTTTCTGGGGCTCAGCATAGGCACCGCCACGGACCCGCTTTTGCGCGCAGCGATCTCGGTTGCGTTGGGGATTGGTGGCGTTTTCTTGTGGGTCAGCCGCAAAGCCAGCAAACGCATGAACATGATCGAAGAACAATTGCCTGATGCCGTTGAACTGATGGTGCGGTCGCTTCGCGTCGGCAACCCATTTGTGTCATCTGTTCAGATCGCAGCCAACGAGGTTCAGGATCCACTGGGCACCGAGTTTGGCATTATCGCCGACGAATGCGCCTACGGGCGTGACGTTGGTGAGGCGCTCAAGGAAATGGCCGAAAGACTGGATATGCAGGATATGCGCTTCCTTGCGGTTGCCGTGGGCATCCAGCAGCAATCCGGCGGCAATCTGGCCGAGATTCTGGCGGGTCTTGCCCAGGTGATCCGCGCCCGTTTCCGCCTGTTCCGCCGTGTAAAGGCCATCACCGCCGAAGCACAGTGGTCTGGTAAGTTCCTGTCCGGCTTCCCCGTCGCTTGTTTGATTTTCATTCTGGTAAAATCGCCAGACTATTATGACGAGGTTCTGGACCACCCGTGGTTCATTCCGGCCTGTTTTGTTGTCGGCATAATGCTGACGCTGAACCTGATCGTCATGAAGATCATCACCAACATCAAGGTCTGAGGTCGGTCTTATGGAATTCCTTGCCCCTATCAACGATTTGCTAACACAGCACCTAGGAGAGTTCGGCCCCCTGATCGTGGTCGGGGTGTTGGGTGTTATCATGGTCGCTGTTGCGATCCTCATGATGGTCAACCAGCCTGAGGACCCACTGAAAAAGCTACAACGCAACAATGCAGCGCCCAAGAAACAGAAAAAGTCAAAAAAAGACCAACTGCGCCAGAGCGGTCGGAATGAGCAGCTCGAAAAGTTCGCAACATTCCTTGAGCCAAAGAACGAAGAGGAATTGTCAGCGGTTCAGCTGACCATGCGGCAGGCTGGATATCAATCCAAGGACGCGGTGCGTTTCTACCATTTTGCTCAGTTTGCGTTGGGAATCATCGGTCTCTTACTCGGCGTTCTTTGGGTGACTGTGTTTTCTGGTGGTCAGGAATTTACCGGCACCCAGCTTCTGATCCGTGTGCTCGTCCCCGGTGGAGTTGGTTATTTCATCCCGAAATACTGGATTACTCGCCGCGTCGAAGAACGGAAAGAGGCCATAACCTCGGCCTTCCCGGATACACTTGACTTGATGCTGGTCTGTGTCGAGGCCGGGCAATCTCTGGATCAGGCGATCGTGCGTGTGGCTTCGGAAATGAAAAGCTCGTACCCTGAAATTTCCAAAGAGTTCGAGATCGTTGCTTACGAGATGAAAGCCGGCAAAGACAAAGACACCGTTTTGCGCGACTTTGGGACACGGTGCGGAGTTCAGGATGTGAGCGCTTTCGTGACTGTAATGATCCAGTCGGCGACATTTGGTACATCCATTGCCGAAGCTCTGCGGGTCTATGCTGCGGAAATGCGGGACAAGCGCGTGATGCGCGCGGAAGAGGCAGCAAACAAGTTGCCCACCAAGATGACTCTGGTCACAATGACGCTGACAGTGCCACCGCTTCTGATTATCCTGGTGGGACCGTCTGCGAACGTCATTTCGACTTTCGGAGGGTAATGTAAGATCGATGACGCTAACCGGCCGGAGCGCCCCTTGCGGGCTTCGCCGTATGTTTCAGGCCATCATGGTTTTTGCCATGGTGGCTTCCTGCACTGAAGGCAGTCTGTCAGACAATCTTGACGCGCCGGGCATTGATCCAAATGCGCAGGCCGAAGACAGCATCACCGTCGGCAATCGCCTGATGGCCGCTGGCGAGTACGAGTTGGCTTTGGACAGTTTCACCCGCGCCGCACTGGATCAGGGGATGACACCGCAGGTTCTGACTTCATTGGGCACCGCAAACCTGGGATTGGGGCGCCTGGGCCAGGCTGAACCCCTGTTGCGCCGCGCCGTCGAAGATGACACAGACTGGCCGATCGCCTGGAACAATCTGGGGGTCCTGCTGATGGAAACACAGCAATACCCCGAGGCGGTACAGGTCTTTCGCCGGGCCTTTGCGTTGGACAATGGCGAAAGTGACGCAATCCGGGACAATCTGCGCTTAGCTATCGCAAAAATGGAAAATCCTGTTAATAATACCGATCAAGAACAAGAATATACGCTGGAACAGCTTGGCGACGGGCAATTTTCGCTGCGCAAAATCCAGTAACCGAGGCAAGAGCAGTAAAGGACGCAAAAATGCGCCACCAATTCTTGATTCCATCATTCGTTGCCGCCGGGCTGATCCTCTCTGCCTGCGCGAAAGAAACCGAAGAGGAAAAGGTCGAACGCACCTTTCAGGAAGTAAACGTTATTGACGAAACAAACCTGAACGAAGTGCTTCTGACCGCCGCCGACCCAAATGAGGCCGTCACCTATTTCCACAATGCAGCCGCGAAGAATCCGGACCGGATCGATCTGCAACGCGGGCTGGCAATCTCGTTGGGGCGGGCCAAACGCACCACCGAGGCAGCAACTGCCTGGAAGCGGGTCACAACCATGGAAGGTACAAATGCAGCCGACCGTGTTGAATACGCCGACGCACTGGTGCGCAACGGCGATTGGGACAAGGCCAAGTCGGTTCTGGATTCGGTTCCTCCGACTTTTGAAACGTTCAAGCGCTACCGGCTTGAAGCTGTTGTCGCGGATTCTCGCAAGGATTGGAAACGGGCGGATCACTTCTATGAAACCGCCGTTGGTCTGACCACACGCCCAGGCGGTGTGATGAACAACTGGGGGTATTCCAAGCTGACTCGTGGCCAATATGCAGACGCAGAGCGACTGTTCACAGAAGCGATCCAACAGGATAAAACGCTGTTTACGGCAAAGAACAATCTGGTTCTGGCCCGGTCCGCACAGGGAAATTACAGCTTGCCGGTGGTTCCCATGACCCAGGTCGAACGCGCGCGCCTGTTGAATACGATGGCGATATCTGCCGTAAAACAGGGCGATGTCACGACGGGAAAGAACCTGCTGCGCGAAGCGATCTCGACCCATCCACAACACTATGATGAGGCAGTCCGCTCATTGCGCGCGCTTGAGGAAAGCTAACAGATGGTCATGGCCATTCCGGCGTTTGCGGCGGCCTGGTTTCTGCCCTTTGTGCTGCCAATCTGCTTTTACGTCGCCTTCACGGATCTGCGTGAGATGAAGATCAAGAACCACGCCGTGATGGCGCTGGTGGCAGTCTTCGTCGTTGTTGGGCTTTTTGTCCTGCCGCCATGGTCGACCGGGTTGATCAGCGGAAAAATCGGACCGCTGTCGGTCGCCCTACCAATCTATGTTTGGCAGGTTTTGCAGATCGTCATCGTTTTGCTGATTGGCATCGTGCTGAATGCTGCGGGCGTTATGGGGGCCGGTGATTCAAAGTTTCTGGCTGCAGCCGCGCCGTTTGTCTGGTTGCAGGACACCATGGTTCTGATGGCTATTCTGACAGCCTGTCTTCTGGGCGCCTTCGCAACCCATCGTCTGGCAAAGTACACCCGATTGCGCACCATCGCACCACATTGGGAAAGCTGGGACAGGGGAAAGAAGTTCCCCATGGGACTGACACTGTCCGGTACGTTGGCCATGTATCTGATTCTAGGTACTGTTCTCGGATCGTAAACTATCATCAGCGCGCCTTGCCGCTGCCTTGGTCCCGCCACAAAGCTGCGCCAGATTTCCCACAAGTTGCCCGTCACAGGGCATTTGGTGTGACATTTGGACAGACGAGCCGCGCTCATGAATATGCAGACCTCCTCCGTTATGGCACCCCCTGCCCCGAAGGGTTTGGGTGAAATGAAGCTCCCGCTGGTGATGATGCGGGATATTCTGCTGAAGACCATCTTTCGCAAGAATGCCAGCACTGTGAGCGAAGTCGCCGAGGCCATTTGTCTGCCCGGCGCTGTTACGCAGGAACTGATCGACATGGCACGCGAGCAGAGACTGCTCGAGGCGACCGGAACACTGAACGCCAATAGTGGCAATGAGATGGGATATCAGCTCACCGATGCCGGGAAGGCACGAGCCTTGGATGCGTTAAGCCAGTCTGAGTATTTTGGCGCCATGCCGGTGCCGCTAGAGGTGTATCGCGAACAGGTAAAACGCCAGTCGATCCGCAACATTCAGGTGACGCGCGATCAGTTGGTCAGTGCGATGGGGCACCTGGTTTTGCCAGACAGCCTTCTGGATCACTTGGGTCCCGCGGTCAGCGCGGGCCGGTCGATCCTGATGTATGGCCCTCCGGGCAATGGTAAATCTTCGATCTCGAACGGTATCCGCGATGCGTTGGGTGACAATGTCTATGTCCCATACGCAATTGAATATGCCGGCCAGGTGATCACCGTTTATGACCCGATCGTGCATAATGCGATCGAACAAGAGGCCGACGATCCCAACAGCCTGCGCCGCCGCAAACGGTTCGACACACGCTATGTTCAGTGTGAACGCCCGACCGTGGTGACCGGTGGTGAATTGTCACTGAGCATGCTGGATCTGGTCTACAACCCTACCGCGCGGACCTATCAGGCCCCGCTGCAGCTGAAATCGACCGGTGGCATCTTTATCGTGGACGACCTTGGCCGACAGGCCGAACCGCCACAGGCGCTGGTCAACCGCTGGATTGTTCCGCTGGAAGAGAACAAGGATATCCTTGGCCTGCAGTCAGGTGAAAAGTTCGAGGTACCCTTTGACACCCTGGTCATCTTCTCGACCAACTTCCACCCGAATGAAATCTTCGACCAGGCGGCCCTGCGCCGGATTTTCTTCAAGATCAAGATCGATGGCCCCAATCAGGAGAACTTCCTGAAAATCTTTGCCATGGTGGCCCGCAAGCGCGGTATGCCACTGGAAGAGGCCGCTCTGGTTCACCTCTTGAAGGTCAAATACCCGACCATCGACAACATCTATGCGAATTATCAACCGATCTTCCTGATCGATCAGATGATCTCGATCTGCGAATTCGAAGGTATCCCCTATCAGATGAGTCCTGAGCTGATTGACCGAGCCTGGGCCAACATGTTCGTCAAGGACGAGAAAATCGTCAAATAACGCTGTGCCAATTTAGTGCCAACACGGCTAATCTGCGCCCATGACGCAGATTCCCGCCCGGATCAGCAATTGGTTCAGTGCCAAGGGCTGGTCCATCCACCCCCATCAGCAGGACATGTTCGACCGGGCAACAGACCCGGCAACCCTTCTGATTGCCCCAACCGGAGGCGGCAAGACGATGGCCGGATTTCTGCCATCTCTGGCTGAACTGTCCGAGGGCCAGCACAACGGGCTGCATACGATCTATGTCTCGCCACTGAAAGCGCTGGCGGCAGATATCAAGCGCAACCTGCGGACACCTGTTGAAGAGATCGGTCTGCCCATTCGTATTGAGGACCGCACCGGCGATACCTCGGCCACACAAAAGAAACGCCAGCGGGCCGACCCGCCCCACATCTTGCTGACAACGCCTGAGAGTCTGGCTTTGTTGACCTCGTACGAAGACGCCCCGCGCATGTTTGACGGGGTACAGCGCGTGATTGTGGATGAAATTCACGCGCTCGCGGAAAGCAAACGCGGGGATCAGTTGATGCTGGCACTGGCGCGATTGCAAACCCTGTGTCCCGATCTTCGACGGGTCGGTCTTTCAGCCACGGTCGAAGATCCGGCAGCCATCGCGCGCTTTCTGGCACGGCACCCGGACCCGTGTCAGATCATTCAGGCCGATCCGGGACCCGACCCGGACATTGCAATGCTGGAAACAGCCGAAATGCCCCCGTGGTCAGGCGGTGGTGCGGCCTATGCAATTCCGGCGGTGTTGGACCAAGTCCGGCGACACAAGACAACCCTGATTTTCCACAACACCCGCGCGCAGGCCGAAATTTTCTTTCATAATCTGTGGCTTGCCAATGAAGACGGCCTGCCTATCGGCATTCATCACGGCAGTCTCGACAGGCAACAGCGCGAACGTGTCGAGGCCGCCATGGTTCGCGGCGATCTGCGCGCCATTGTCTGCACCGGGTCTCTGGATCTGGGTATCGACTGGGGCGATGTCGATCTGGTGATTCAAATCGGTGCGCCCAAAAACGTCAAACGGCTGGTGCAAAGGATCGGTCGCGCGAACCACCGCTACAACGCGCCCTCAAAAGCACTGCTGGTGCCCGCGAACCGGTTCGAAGTGGTAGAATGCGTCGCAGCGTTGGAGGCTGCGAAAGCCCATGAGCTGGACGGTGATCCGCGCGGCCCAGGCCCCCGAGACGTGTTGTGCCAGCATATCCTGATTGGCGCTGCGGCTGGACCATTCGACGCCGATACCATGTTCTTGGAAATGACATCTGCAGGGCCGTATGCCGGTCTGACCCGTCCGGAATTCGACGCCTGTCTGGATTTCTGCGCAACCGGCGGATACGCCCTGCGCGCCTATGACAGATGGCAGCGACTGCAACAACGCCACGATGGCTTTTGGCAGCTGCGGGACCCTCGCGCCGCTGCTCGCGTCCGTATGAATCTGGGCACAATTCAGGACACCGATACGCTGAAGGTCCGGCTCAAGCGCAACCGGGGCGGCAAACCTCTGGGTGAGGTCGAGGAAGCCTTTGCCGCCTCTCTTTCTCCTGGGGATACATTTCTGATTGGCGGTCAGATCGTGCGCTACGAAGGGCTGCGCGAAATGGTGGTCGAAGTCAGCAGCCGGGCCGACAAAAAACCCAAGATCGCCACTTTCGCAGGCACAAAATTCGCAACCTCCACCCAACTGAGCGACCGTATCCTGCGCATGTTTACCCAGCCGGACTGGCCTCAATTGCCGCGTCACACCGCTGAATGGCTGGCGTTGCAACGGGATATGTCCCGGCTGCCTCAGCGAGATCGACTGCTGATCGAGAGTTTTCCAAATGATGGGCGCGAACATCTGTGTGTCTATGGGTTCGCGGGGCGCAACGCGCAGCAGACGCTTGGCCTGTTGCTGACCAAGCGGATGGAAGAGACGGGTCTTGCTCCGCTGGGCTTTGTTGCGACGGACTACGCTACATTGATCTGGGGCCTGGATGCTGTCACGGATCCTTCCCCCCTGTTCCGTCTGCAAGCGCTGCGCGAGGGGTTGGACACGTGGCTGGCAGGCAATGCGGTGATGAAACGCACCTTTCGTGCCTCTGCGACAATCGCAGGATTGATCGAACGCAACATGGGTGGACAACGCAAAAGCGGGAGGCAAGCAACGTTTTCGTCCGATATCCTCTATGACACCCTTCTAAAATACGATCCCGACCATCTGCTGATGCAGATCACCCGCGAAGAAGCCATGCGTGGATTGGTCGATTTTGGGCGGATAGAAGACATGGTCAAACGCATCGGAGACCAAATTGATCTGGTCAGGCTGGACCGCGTTTCACCGCTGGCGGCGCCTTTGTTTCTGGAAGTCGGGAAAATACCTGTAAAGGGCGCGGCCGAAGAACGGTTGCTGGCCGAAGAAAGTACACGGCTTTTGCAGAGCGCCGGGTTGGATGCGCTCTGATCCATCTTGCGCAGACGTCAAAAACACGCGAAGAACGGACCATGAACAGTATCGAGTTTTCCTTTGCCGGGCAGCTTCTGAGGGCATTGTCCTCAGGTGCGCTCTGGTGGCCGGCACAGCGGTTGCTGTGCGTGTCGGATCTGCATCTTGGAAAGTCCGAACGGATGGCACGGCGCGGTGGCGCAATCCTGCCCCCATATGACAGCCTTGATACGCTGGACAAGCTGGCCGCCGACATTGACCAAACAGTCGCTGAGACCGTCGTCTGTCTGGGTGACAGTTTCGATGATCTCGACGCCTCCCTGTCGCTGACAGCCTCCGAGAAACTGCGTATTACAACCCTACAAGCAGGCCGGCGTTGGATTTGGATAGAAGGAAATCACGATCCCGCTCCGATAGAACTGGGTGGCATGCATCTGGCCGAATGGGCCTGCGCGGCTTTGACCTTCCGCCACATTTCAGGATCGGGAAGGCAGGGCGAGGTGTCCGGGCACTACCATCCAAAGGCCACGTTGCGCGTCCGCGGTCGCGCCATCACCCGACCGGCCTTTTTACTGGATGAGCAAAAATTGATTCTGCCAGCCTACGGCACGTATACCGGGGGTTTGCGCAGCTCGGACCATGCATTGGCCAAGCTGTTGGCACCGGGTGCCATGGCAATTCTAACAGGTCCAAACCCGCAAATGATCCCGATGCCACGCTAGGATCAGATCAGGCCGTCCTGTTCCAGCATGGGTCTGTATTTCCGGCTGACAGGAACAAGATCACCATTGACCAGACGCAGCCAAAGTTTGCCATTCGATTTCTTGACGCCGGCAATCGCCGCATCTGTCACCCAATGCGACCGATGCGAGCAATGACCGGGCACCGGTTCCATCTCGTCGATTGCATCAGTAAAACGTGAACGAATGGTATAGACGCCTTCGGACGTGACAACATCCACGTTATGATCTCGTACCGTCAGGCGGTAGATTTCACCTTGGAAAGTGGATGGAAGACGGCGGGTCAGGCGCGGTGTCGCCTCGGCCTCAGGCTCATCCTCGACCCCGCGCCAGTCGACGCGACGTATCAACAACAAACCTGTCGCGAACAAGACCCCGTAGTTGGCAACCGTCGCCAGCGCAGGTGCCATATGCCCGTCCCAGGTAAACAAAAGCCACGCCAAAACCCAAAGAGACGGTGTGAACAGGGCAAGGATCACAGCCACATATGCAAGATCACGCACAGGCATTTTCATCAAAACCCGGTTTTCGTAAGTCACTTTTCGAGCCAACCAGATCGCAGTCAACGCCAGAACCATGACCCCGGCCCAAAATACCAAGCAAAGAGAAAAAGACAGGTCCGCAGCCAGAAAAGGTGGAAAGGCGTAGGCGAGCAAAGGCAGGAACACAACACCCGCAACCACGCGTTGCGGCGTGCATTGAGTGCGCAAGATTTCGAACTTTGACGTCATACCCACAAATCAACCGCCAAAACCCAAACGGCCTCTTTCGGACGGTCATTACTTTACATCGTAACCGACTGGAAAATAACAGGTATCACGAAAAATCGAACAATCAAACCCAATTTTCGGTGAGCAGTGCCGCTCAACGCTCGACTCTGCAACCCTGCGCAGCAACCGGCAGGCATTGGGGGATATGTGCCGACCCTGAAAATTCGGGCCGGCATTTAGTATCACGCGGTTAGGCCTTCTGGTTCTGGCAGTTGGTTTGCGCGGCAGCAGGCGGTGAGTGTGTTGGCCAGCAGGCAGGC